>CADBHB010000010.1 GCA_902794395.1 uncultured Ruminococcus sp. | reverse complement strand
GTTTTGTACGTTCTTTTCCAACATTTCTATCACCAAGTCTATTATACCATATCTAAAGCAAAAAGCCCAGCTTTCGCTGATCTTTTTCGACAAACTGAGTGAGTCTCTTTTGAGGCTCACTTTGTTCTTTTCGGGTTTTTTATTTTTTTATTTTAGTATTAACGGCTTCAAAGAGCATATCCGCCATGACGCATAACAAAAAGGATGTTGAACCTATGATGACGCCTAATGTATTCATTATCACATCATCGGTCTCACAACACCCCAGACTAAAGAAATACTGAACGACCTCCACACCCGCGGATAGCAAAAAGCCCGAAGCGATAGAAATCAAAACGCAATGCTTTTCAGTTTTTGACAGCGCGAACGGCAGACTTAATCCCAACGGCAAAAACAACAGCATGTTCATAAACATGGAACGGTAAAATTCCGGCTGCGTTTTCGCTTTGACAAAGCTGATAAACGGAGCAAGGGATATGTTTGTTTCGGCTTTGCTGTTTCGTCCGTGTATCGTAAACGAAACTACCAGCACGACCGACAACACCGCTCCGATAATACCAACCGCTTTTCTCGCCCTGCCGCGCAGCAGGATCATCAATACGGTCCATATAAGGTACATCGCTATCGCTTCGTTGTAAACCTTATTCATCGGCTGAACATAAAAATCGTGACTTAATCTACCCATCGATCATAAACAATTCCATCTTACTGTATATATCCTTCCGCTTTGCCGCTTCTTTCAGCATGGCGGAGGTGCCTTTGTTTTTTCGCTTTCCGGTGACAAGCAAGCCGAGATACTTTCCGCCTTCGGCTGCCCAACCGACCGGCACAAGGAATCTGTGCTTATCAATAAACGGAAAATCGGCGTAAGCTTTTTGATTGAGCGTTGCGAAAACCTGCAAGAATACATTTTTATTATCAACCGTCCGCTCACCTCGGTTGGAGATGTATTTTATTTCGCGGTAACGGTTCATATCCTTCTTGCCGAAGTTGCCGCCTGCCAGTATATCATCTATAAGCGCTTCAAGCTGTTTGTCTGTTATCTCGGGATCCTGTGCCCAGTCCTTATGGCCGGCGCCGAGATACTTCTCGGAAACAAGCGTAAGTATCTGAGCGAACTTCCACAAGCCGAAGCCTTTGAGCTTTTCCTCGAACAGCTCTACAAAACTGTCATTACCGAGCTTTTCAACAAACACCGCCCAGTCGCAAAGATGCCGCAGGCCTATCCCTTCGCTCGTCATATGTGAAACGACGTGGAGCAGCATGATAAGCCCATGATGAAAGGCGTCGGGGATCCTGCATACCACATCGTCGGAGGTGATGACTTCGGAAGAAGCTATGGTGTTATCAAGCTCCGCTTTTATCCTCTCGCCCGCTTTTCCGCCGGGAATACCGTTAACGCTCCTGTGCTGCTCCCAGATGCTTGCGGGGGCGCGCTTGAAGGCTATGTGGATAGCATCCGCTTCATCGCCGTGATCTATCTCAAATCCCGCGCTCAGCACAGCCTGTTTCGCATTCTCATAATCCTTCTCATTTACAAGAAAATCCACATCGCCCATTTCCCTGAGCGACGGGTCGGGATAATAATACGCTGACGACAAGCCCTTTATAGCTGTATAAGGGATATTGCGCGACTCCATAAGATCATGCAGCTCGTTATGCTCCTGAAAATTGTTGGTATTTAGGATGATATTCCCGAAAAAATCCCCCTGAAACGCGGCGAACTCTTTCGGCAGCTTGTGCCTCATTTCGCTCTGCAAAAACGGAAATACGACCGTAAACACGGTCTGAGCCTTCGCTTCTTTCAAAACAGCAGGCATATAGGCAACAGCCTTTGGGCGATCTCCGCCGAAAAGCTGGAATCCGACTATTCTTAATAGGGAGCTTTTGATCTCATCCATGTTCTGTATTCCTTTGATTTTTCAACTTGTTTTTCAAGGACTATAGGTTTACCGGCTCAAAAAACGTATCGGGATGATTCGAGTCAAACTGCTCGTTCGCCCACATCAGGGTGACAAGGTTCTCGGTGTCGGAGAGGTTGATGATGTTGTGCGTCCAGCCGGGGATCATATGCACAGCCTCTATTTTGTCGCCGCTTACCTCAAAAGATACCTTTTCATTCGTGTGGATATTGCGCTCCTCTATCCGAGCGCGTCCGCTGACGACTATGAAAAACTCCCATTTTGAGTTGTGCCAGTGCTGACCTTTTGTGATGCCGGGTTTTGAGATATTCACACTGAACTGACCGCAGTCAGCGGTCTTTAACAGCTCGGTGAAGGAGCCGCGGTCGTCGCAGTTCATCTTCAATTCAAACTTGAATTTATCGGTCGGGAGATAGCTCAGATATAGGCTGTAGAGCTTTTTCGCAAAGCTGCCGTCGGGGATATTGGGAACAACCAGCGTTTCGGGCTGTTGTTTGAATTGGTTTAGCAAATCGACGATCTCACCGAGCGTGACCTTATATGTAAGCGGCACATAGCAGTATCTGCCGTTTTTATTCTCTATTGGAATCATACCGTCGTAATCACAGTGCTTTTCCTTGCCTTCGAGCAGGTCAAACATGCCCTCAACCAAATCGTCGATGTAAAGGAGCTCGACCTCGGAGCTTCTGTCGTTGACGGTGTAGGGCAGGTCGTTCGCAACCGCGTTGCAGAAGGTGGAAACCGCGGAGTTGTAGTTTGGGCGGCTGTGCCCCATCAGGTTCGGGAAGCGGTAAACCGCGACCTTTGCGCCGGTTTCCTCGCCGTATTTGAACAGCAGCTCCTCCCCCGCCAGCTTGCTCTTGCCGTAATCGGACTGACCGTAGCGACCGATAAGCGTAGCTTGTATCGAACTCGAGAGCATTACAGTCGCCTTGCTATTGTTCGTTTTTAGAATATTAAGCAGCTTTTCGCCAAAGCCGAAATTCCCCTGCATGAATTCATCATTGGTCTTGGGTCGGTTTATCCCCGCAAGGTTAAAAACGAAATCCGCCTTTTGGCAGTATTCATTTAATTCTTTTTCGGAATTATCTATATCATATTCGTATATTTCTTCAATGGAAATATTAGGGCGCGTGCGGTTCTTGCCGTCGCGGATGTTTTTCAGATTAGCGCACAATGCCTGTCCAACCATGCCCTTCGCGCCGGTGACTAATATGTTCATACTTCTTTTCTCCATACCATCTTGTTCACCACGCCCGTGTAGGACTGGATGATCTTGATGACCTTGTCGCTCACGTTCTCGTCCATGTAATCGGGCACAGGTATTCCCAAGTCGCCGTTTTTGTTCATTTCTACGGCTGTATCAACGGCTTGCAGGAGGCTCTTTTCGTCGATGCCTGCGAGGATGAAGCACGCTTTATCAAGCGCCTCGGGGCGTTCGGTCGAAGTGCGTATGCAAACAGCAGGGAACGGCTTACCTATACTTGTAAAGAAGCTGCTCTCCTCAGGCAGAGTGCCGCTGTCGGACACCACCGCGAAGGCGTTCATCTGCAAACAGTTATAGTCGTGAAATCCCAGCGGTTCGTGCTGAATAACGCGCTTGTCGAGGGCAAATCCGCTCTGTTCCAAGCGCTTTTTTGAGCGCGGATGACAGGAGTACAAAATAGACATATCATACTTCTCCGCCATTTTGTTTATCGCTGTGAACAGCGAGGTGAAGTTGCGCTCAGTGTCGATATTCTCTTCTCTATGAGCGGAAAGCAGGATGTATCTGCCCTTTTCCAAGCCTATTTTCCGATGAATGTCGGAAGCTTCGATTTTTTCAAGATTCGCGTGTAAAACCTCCGCCATCGGCGAGCCGGTGACATAGGTGCGCTCCTTCGGCAGCCCCGTGTCGGCGAGGTATCTGCGCGCGTGCTCGGAGTAAGCCATATTGACATCGGAAATGATGTCGACTATCCTTCTGTTCGTTTCCTCGGGCAAACACTCGTCCTTACAGCGGTTGCCGGCTTCCATATGGAAAATCGGAATGTGCAAGCGCTTTGCGCCGATAACGCTAAGGCAAGAGTTGGTATCGCCCAAAACAAGCACCGCGTCGGGCTGTATCTCGACCATCAGCTTGTAACTTGCGGCGATGATATTGCCCATCGTTTCGCCAAGATCCGCGCCGACCGCGTTCATGTACACATCCGGGTCATCGAGCTGCAAATCCTTAAAGAACACACCGTTTAGGTTATAGTCGTAGTTCTGTCCGGTATGCGCTAATATCGTATCAAAATATTTTCGCGCCTTATTGATAACCGCCGCCAGTCTGATGATTTCAGGGCGCGTGCCGACGATTATCAAAAGCTTTAATTTTCCGTTATTTTTGAATTTTACCTGTTCCATGATTCTAACTGCTCCCGCACATAATCAGTCGTCATAATCTTCTTGACCGTGCCTTCAACGTCAAGTAAATTAGTGTTGTGGCTGGTATAGGACTCATCTGCCTCGGTATGCACCTCGCCCTTGACGAAGAATTTATCGTAATTCAGATCGCGGTTATCGGCGACAACGCGGTAATAATCTCCCATATCCTCGCTGCGCAGGCGTTCCTCGCGGGTCATCAGGGTTTCGCAAAGCTTTTCACCGTGGCGTGTACCGATAATCTTTGTGCCGGTATCGCCGAAAAGCCGCTGAACAGCCTTTGCCAAAACACCGATTGTGGAAGCGTCTGCCTTCTGGATGAACAGATCACCGGGATCCGCGTGTTCAAAGGCAAATTTCACAAGGTCGACCGCCTCATCGAGATTCATCAAAAAGCGGGTCATTTCGGGATTGGTGATCGTGATAGGGTTTCCTGACTTGATTTGTTCTATGAAAAGCGGGATGACCGAGCCACGGCTGCACATCACGTTGCCGTAGCGTGTGCACGAAATAACCGTGCCGCCGCGCTCAGCGGCAATTCGGGCGTTGGCGTAGATGACGTGCTCCATCATAGCTTTGGAAATGCCCATAGCATTGATAGGATACGCCGCCTTGTCGGTCGAGAGGCAGACAACGCGCTTTACATCGCAGTCTATCGCCGCGTGAAGCATATTGTCGGTACCCTCTACGTTGGTTCGCACCGCCTCCATCGGGAAAAATTCACAGCTTGGAACCTGCTTGAGCGCCGCCGCGTGGAAAACGTAGTCAACGCCCCACATGGCGTCCTTTATAGACTGCGCGTTGCGCACATCGCCGATGTGGAATTTCACCTTATTGGCGTAATCGGGGAACCGCGCCTGCAGATCATGACGCATATCGTCCTGCTTCTTCTCGTCACGCGAGAATATGCGTATCTCTCCAATATCGCCGGTCAAAAAATGCTTAAGTACGGTATTTCCGAACGATCCCGTACCGCCGGTTATCATTAATGTTGCTCCGTTGAATGATGACATAGTTTTCCTCCGCTGCTCCGCGATATGCGCAAAGCTCACTTTACAATTTCTATTCTATTTTACAACCTGTTGTTTTCTGTGTCAATACAATTCGCGCAATTGATGTTGGCTTGCTTTTTTTCGCAAGCTTGCAGACATGCATTGACCAAAACAGCGCAACAAATCAGTTTTTTCTGTATATGACCTCGTGCAACGGCGAGGCGCACGGTTAGCCCGAATCACAAAGATACAAAAATTTTTTAAAAGAATTCGGATTCTGTCATAGTCTTGTCATACTCGGTCTGCTATACTTGTGTCACAGTCAAGGGAAACAACCCAAAGATAAATATAGCTTATAACAAAAAGGAGATAATCAACATGAGAAGAAACAACATCAAAACAAAGGTCATCGGTTCGGTAATGGCGGCGCTCTGCGTATTCTCCGCCGGAGCAGCTATTTCGGCGGTCAGCGCCTCAGCGGCTCAGATAACCACCGCTTCCACAGCGGCAAATACAGGCAGAGCGTGCGTGGCGAGCTTCAGCGGCGGCACCTCATACGGCTACGACTGGGATTACAGAGCCAACAACACCGCGGCTAAGATAAGCTGCACCTACAACTTTACCACCCGCAAATACACCTTCAAGGCGACCGGCCGCTTCGCGGGCGTCACCGACACGGTGCTGAAATACGCTACCCCCGACGGCAAGTGGCACAATGTTCCCATCCGCTTCACCACAGACAGCAGACTCAACGTCACCGGAAAGATGACCGGCAGAGAGTACATTACCAACGACCGCTATACCGGCTGATAAATACCTCTTAAAGAGAACCACCGCGTTTGTACACCGCGGTGGTTCTTCTTTGCGTTTCAAAAGCCGAGCCGCACAAGGATGATGCGGTATAGCTTTATATCAAAAATCATTGTATAAGAAATCCGCCCAGTAGTACTGATTCATGTACTCGCACTCGTAGGCGTTCACGGCGCCCGCGTCCAGCTCCTTAAAGCGGTAGTAGTCGCAGTCGAGAAGGGCGGGATTTACCGACAGAGCGTTGTAGCTTTTGTTTACCGTTTTTTCGGCGCCGACCTTTTTCAGGCTTTTCATCATAGCCGACATCAGCGTTTGCAGATAGCTCTGCTGCTTTTTGTCGTATGGCTCGTCCTCAAACAGCGCCGCCGCTATCTCTCTGATCGAGCAGGAGCTGCCGTGGCGGTGCACCAGATAGGCAAAGATCTCCTTGGCGCGGCTGCGTTCAAAGTGCACCGGGGTGCCGTCAGGTGTGAACACGTCGAAGTTGCCAAAGCACTGCACCTTTAGCAGCGCGTCGTTTTTCGGCACTATAGGAAAGCGCAGCTCCTCCAGCTCGCGGGCGACCTCCTCCTTGGTGACGGGCTTCATTATGTAGCCGCTGGCGCGCATATCCATGGCGTCCGCCTTGTACTCGGAAAAGCCCGTTACGAAGATTATATTCATTTTGGGGTTGATGTCCTTTAGGCGCTTTGCCACCTCAACGCCGTTCATGCCGCGCATATGGATGTCCAAAAAGGCGACGTCACAGCCGTTTTGCGCGGCGTCCTCCAGCAGCTCGTCCTGGTCGTCAAAGGCGGCGACGTCCGCGTCGGGCTTCACCTTCTCAACGCACATTTGCAGCATTTGCAGCGCAAGCTGTTCATCATCAAGGCAAAGTATTCTCATTTTGTTGTCCTTTCTTCGGCAGGATTACCGTTGCCACGGTGCCCTCGCCGACTGTACTTTCTATTCTGACCTCACCGCCGCACATATCTCTGAGGCGGCGCTGCGTGTTCTCCATGCCGACGTGCGAGCGCCCGTCGTCCTTCCTTTCGGCTGAGGTGTCAAAGCCCACGCCGTCGTCCGAGATGACCACCTCAAAGGCGTCGTCGGTTTCGCGGGTGGCTATAGTCACTGTGCCGCCCTGCTTTTTCATGCCGACGCCGTGCTTTACCGCGTTCTCCACAATAGGCTGTATGCTGAGCTGGGGCAGCACGAAGTCCGTCGCATTGATGTCATACTCTATGTTGAGTTTTTTGCCAAAGCGGAGCTTTTCAATGTAAAGGTACTTTTTAAGATGCTCCAGCTCCTGCTCAAAGGGTATGGGCTTTGTCTGCTTGAGCGAATCCATGTTGCCGCGCAGATACTTCGCAAAGGTGACGGTAGCCTCCTGAGCAGTTTCGGGGTCGATGGTGCACATCATGGCGATAGACGTCAGGGCGTTGTACATAAAGTGCGGTTGTATTTGCGACACCATTACGCTGACCTTAGCCTCATACAGCTCTCTCTGCATCTGCTGGTAGCGTATGGCTTCTTTATACTGCTTTTTCAGATCCATCACCAGGCGCGCGACCTGATACAGCATAGTTACTCCCAAACCGAAGTAATAGAAGTGGACGTCGGTAAAGCGCAGGTAGTGGTTGACGGCGTCGATGATGATCGAGATAGTCAGCGGCGTCCACGACACCAGCAGAATTGCCGTTCGGGTGTCGTGCAAGGCCTCAACGACCAGCAGGACGGTCAGAATGATATTGCACAGCGCCGTGTAGATAAATATATTCGGCGTGCTGGCGTAGAGGTCGATGATACCGGTGAAGTGTAACACAATCGCGGCTATGACCATGAGGATATACACCGACGCTGTGGCGTTGGCGACCGCGCGCGTGACGCTGCGCTCAAGATTTGACTTGAGATAAAACAGCGTGGTGATGACGAAGAAGTAGCCGAGCAGGATGTTTACCGCCATGCAGACCGTTGAGTCGATGATCCACAAATTGAGATACCCGCTGACCTTCTGCGAAATCATCGACAGACCCCAGAAGAAACAGAGCGCGCCGAAGGCGAAACATTTGTAGTTGACCCTGCCGAGGATGAAGCCCGCCACAGGGAAAAGGAAAAGCCCGAAGAAGCAGACCAAAACGAAGAACAAAACGGTAGGCAGCGCCTCAAAGAAGAATTGCAGGTAAGCGCCGTTTTCTCTGCTCAGCGTCACCTCAAAGGCGTCAGAAAACGCCGTTTCGGCAAAGCGGTAGGGGTTTTCCACCTCCAAAACCAACACGGTGTCCTTTGTTACGCCCGCATCCTGCAGTTTTTCACGGTGGATGATGTTGTTTGCGTAGCCCGGGGTGTTAGGCAGGCTGCTCTCAAAGGAATAGTCCGGACGGGAGCGCTCATCAAAATACTCTCTTTCGCCGTTTGTCTTCGCGGAACTGTTTGACGTATCGGACCCCTCCTGCCCCGAGGGTGCTGCGTATCGTCCGATAAGCTTGCCGTCGGCAGTTTTCAGAGTATACCATACGTTTTTGGAGGAAATGTTTATATCCTCCAGGTAATCAAACGTCTCGGGCACAAGCGTCCCCTTGAACACCGCCCTGCGAAACTGCTGAGTGATGGGCTTATTGTTGTTTATCGTTTTCCATTCGCCGCCGTCAACGGAGTACTCGCCCTCCAAAAACACGGTTTTTTTATCCAGAAAGTCAAATCTGAAGCAAAACGGCACGCACAGTGCCACCAGTCCGGCAAGCATGGCGAACACAAGCGCCAGCGCAATCGCCGTCCATGTTTTGCTCCTAAGCACTTTTTTCATCTTTTCACCCCGCGTCTCCCGTTTTCGTTGATACGATTATATCACACTTTGCCGCGTTTGTCATTCCCCAAAAACAAATAAAGCGCCGACGGACGCGCTCTCGCGGGTCGGTGCGGCGTTACGCTGCAAAACGCCCCGCAAAGCTCGGCGCTTTACGAGGCGGTTTTTGTGCGTGGTATCGTGACAGATCACGGCGTCAACAGTGTATCAGCCCGCGTAGGCAAAGCTGTCGCTGACATAAAAATTGATGGTGTCTTGAGCGGGTCCTACATCCTTGCGAAGAACGACGACCCATGCGGCCTGACCGGTGGGGTCCTGACCCTGCCATATGCTGTCAAAGGTGTAGGGGTTGCCCATGGTGTTCAGCGCGGTAGTCTTGGCGTAGCTTTCGGTAACGCCGGCGTAGGTCGCGTCGTCGTCATAGGACTCCACGTCATTGGTAGTTTCGGGATAGCAGAAGCCATAACCGACATAGTATGTAACAGTGTCGGCGCTTGTGCCGTTGGTCACGGGAAGTACCGTGCAAACCCATGCGGGGAGACCATCGGGCGCATATCCCTTGTAGTAATTAGTTACCTGTGCGGCAGTTCCAAGCTGACCGCGAAGAATAATCATCGCCTCGTTCTCGCTGAGATAGCCGTCGGATAAAGCAGCACTTTGATCGACAGTGTTTGTCTGCGTCGTGGTGTCGCTCTGCTGAGCCTGAGTATCGGCAACGCTGTTCTGAGTCTGCGGATCAGCCGATGCCTGAGTGTTGCTGCTTTGAGAAGTTGTTTTGCCGTTCTTTTCGGTCGCGGATGCGGGAGCTGTGGTCGTGGTCTTTGAAGAAACGGAAGAGCTGCTGCCGCCGGTGCTCTTGCTGCTCTTGCTGCAGCCTGTCATCAATACTCCGGCAGTTGTCACTGTAGCCACCGCAAGGATAGCCGCGATAAGATTTTTAACTTTCTTGTTCATAATGATTGCTCCTTTTACAATTATCTTATAGTTTGTTTATCTTTATCGAGCCTCGGAAACTTCAATTGTCCGAAAAGGTCATTATCGGTGATCTCTTTAACTCCCGAGGTGTTGACTGTATTATATCAGACAGACTGCAACAAAAGAACAACAATCCGAAAAGATTTTTTCACCGCCGAAAAAAGTCGGCAGTTCTCTCACGCAAAAGGCTTTTGCCATTCCGATAAATGGGCGGATTGCATTTTGACGCGCGCTGTGCTATGATAAAGGCATAATAAACTTAGGCGGAGGTGGACTTATGATCCGCGACGAGATAATCGCGCGTCTTACGGCGCTCAAGGACGAAAGCTACGGAGATTTCCAGAGCAAGCTGATACCCACGATAGACAGGTCGGCTTTTATAGGAGTACGCACACCCGATCTGCGCGCGCTGGCAAAGGAGCTGTCACGATGCGGCGACATCGGAGGATTCCTAGATACTCTGCCGCACCGCTTCTTTGACGAGAACCAGCTTCACGCCTTTTTGATCTCATTGATAAAGGACTATGACCTTTGTATCGAGAGAACAAACACGTTTTTGCCCTATATAGACAACTGGGCGACCTGTGACCAGCTCTCCCCTAAGGTTTTCAAAAAACACAGGCAGCAGCTGCTTTCGGAGATCGACGGCTGGCTGCGCAGCGGCAGGACCTACACAGTCCGCTTCGGCATAGGTATGCTGATGCAGCATTTTCTCGACGACGACTACAGCCCCGAGTACCCTATGACGGTCAGCCGCCTGCGCTCGGATGAATACTATGTGAACATGATGATCGCCTGGTACTTCGCCACCGCGCTCGCCAAGCAGTACGACACGGTGCTGCCGCTTATGGAGCGCCGCGTACTCGACCCGTGGACACACAACAAGGCGATACAAAAGGCGGTGGAAAGCCGCCGCGTAGCCCCCGAGCAAAAAGAGGCTCTGAAAGCGCTTAAGCTTCGTGCATAAAACCCAAAAAACAAAGCCCCGATAAGCTGCAAAAAGCGCTTATCGGGGATAATTATTTTTCTGCTTCCTTATACTAAACTCAAATAAAAAATAGACAATCTTTGCGGTCTATTTTCTCAAATAAAAAATAGACAATCTTTGCGGTCTATTTTCCGCAATACTTCGTTGTCGTCCTTGCAAGGCGCCAGCCTTGCGGCGTCCTTCGCCTCGTCTTGAGAAAATTATCCTCGCAAATCTTTGTCCACTTTTTATCTGAGAATAGTATTAGGCGGGTTTTCCACGCTCCACTCAAAGCCGCAGTAGGGGCGCTCCTTTTCCGCCGCGTTGACGATGCGGCTGCACACCTTTGACTTGGTTTTGTCGTTGACCGTGTCGCCCACGCTGAACTGCTCGCTCATTACCCAGTCGGCAGCCTTGCCGTACGAGGTGAATTCCAGCCTCACGTTGCCCTTGACCGCCTTGATGAGCTTTTTGATCTTGGGCAGGTTCGCGCCCGTTTGGTATTCCGGGAAGGGACATTCCTCGGGCTCTTTGCCGTGGGATCTGTCGTAGACCTCCTTGAGGAAAAGAGCGTCGTCCAGCGAATTGTGCGTCTGATCCACGGGCGCGCCGCGGTAGTAGGCGACGACCTTTTTCAGCGCGATGGAAGTCTTGAGCAAAAAGTGTTTTTTTACATCCACCGAGTAGTCGTGCAGACCGCCGTAGATCATGCTCAGCCCCAGCTGCGCGCGGAAGCTTTTCAAATGACGGCGCGTGCGCGACAAAAACAGCGCGTCGCTGTCGCCGTAGCAGTAGAAGTCCGCGGTCTTGGTATCATCAAGCCAATCCAAAAAAGCGCAGAACGCCTCGTCGGCTGTCGGCGCCGCCGCTATCTCCTCCTCGCCGATGTGCGTCAGCTCAAGGATGAATTCGGTGATATTTCTCATTTTGGCGGGCTTTAGCAGGGTGTAAAACTGCCGTCCCGTTTCATCCACACAGCCGATAGATATTATCTCTCCCGAAAACTGCGTAGCCTCAAAGTCAATAAAGTATTTCATAAATAACCCTTTTCGCAATATACTACCTTATATATTATACCTAAATGCAGAATATAGCAAGAGGAAAAACAAAAAACCTTGTATCTTTTTGAGAACACAAGGTTTTTTGGGTCGAAAATGTTTCTATTTCCAGAAGTGCAGCTTGGATTCATCCAAACCGATGTCCCCGGCGCGGAAGGTCGGGTTGAGCCTTTTCTTCTTCTGCGCCTCAAAGTCGCGCAGCGCCTTTATCGCGGTGCCGGACAAAATCACACAGCAGGGGATGTTTATCAGCGTCAGACAGCCCATAGTGATGTCCGCCAGCGCCCACGCCAGATCCATCTCGATAAGCGCGCCGACAAATATCACCGCGACGCAGCCGAGATAAAAGAAGGACATGAACCGCTTAGAGGGCTTTTTCTTCTTGTTGAGGTACGCCAGCGCGTTGTCGACGTAATAGAGGTTGCCTATCAGGGTGGTGAAGGCAAACAGCACCATAGCCACCGTGATAAAGGCGGGGCCGAAGCTGCCGAACACAGACGAAACCGCGCTTTGCACATAGGCGGCACCTGAGACGTCGGCGCCGCGCGCCACGCCCGAGGTCAGGCACATCAGAGCCGTAGCGGTGCACAGCAGCATGGTGTCGATGTAGACGGAGATCGTCTGCACCAGTCCCTGCTTTACGGGATGGGTGACGTCCGCAGATGCCGAAGCGTTCGGCGCTGAGCCTACGCCCGCCTCGTTGGAGAACAGGCCGCGCTTGATGCCGTAAACCATGCATGAACCCGTGATGCCGCCGAAGATAGCGCGGAAATCAAAGGCGTCACGGAAGATCACCACAAAGGTATTCGGGATGTTTGTGACATTCGCGAAAATGATTATCAGGGAAACCAGAACATAGGCGACGCCCATTACGGGCACAACCTTTTCGGTCAGCTTGACTATGCGCTTGCCTCCGCCCAGCAGACAGAAGCCGACAGCCGCCGCCAGCACCGCGCCGACGATAAGCGGAGTCCAGGTGCTGTCATAGAATTCGTAGGTTTTAAAGGTATCCTGCACGTTAAAGGACGCCAGCAGATTAAAGCCCACGGCGTAAGTGAGTATGAGGCAAATGCAGAAAATACCCGAGAGCACAGGCAGCTTGAGCGCCTTTTCGATGTAGTATGCGGGGCCGCCGAAACTGTGTCCCTCACTGTCCCTTTGCTTGTAGATCTGCGCAAGCGTACTTTCGATGAATGCCGAGGACGCGCCGATAATACACATCAGCCACATCCAGAAGCACGCGCCCGGGCCTCCCAGACAGATAGCGGTGGACACGCCGACGATGTTGCCGGTGCCTACACGCGAGGCGGTAGAGACCATCAGCGCTTGGAAGGACGAGACCTTCTGCGCCGAGGCGGGCTTTTCCATAATGAGCTTGCAGGCAGTGCCAAACAGCCTGACCTGCACACCCCGGGTACGAAGGGTAAAGAATATGCCTGCCGCCGCCAATACGATGACCAAACAAGGAAAGTACATCGCATTGTCGACGTTTTCAAAGAATTTCAATACGGTATCCATTGATACGCCTCCTGCCTTTTTTACAGTGTACTTCATCATACCATATTTTACGACAAAAAAACAAGTAAAATACCGAATTTTTTATAGACTTTTTATTGTCGGTAGGATAGACGACACGGGGAGAGGCGTCAGCCTTATCTCGATTTGTTTGTACGCTCTGAAGAAAAAGCTTACTATGTAATCCACATACCTGAATTATGCGGTATTGCGCTAAATCCATATCTGTCTCTCCTTTGGTTTTTCGGCTCTATTGTAAAACATTATCAAAGGAATGGCATTGAAACTATGATTCAATAAATGATCCTATTTGCCCGCTGAACAAAACTGAGCTAACCTCTGCTCTGTTCCAAATTCTGCAAATACCATAATCTGCGAATAACCGCGATAATGTATCAAACAATATCCTTGCAAGCATTTGCTAAAAAATGAAATACAAGGGAGATTTGGATATGAAAGCGACAGGCATAGTCAGGAGGATAGACGACCTGGGCAGGGTCGTGATTCCCAAAGAGATCAGAAGAACCCTGCGTATACGCGAGGGCGACCCGCTGGAGATATACACCGCTACGGACGGCGAGGTCATTTTTAAGAAGTATTCGCCTGTGGGCGAACTGAGCGCATTTGCGGCTCAGTACGCGGATGTTATTGCGCGCATAAGCGGCATGCCGACGCTGATATGCGACACCGACCATGTTATCGCGGCGGCAGGGGTGTCAAAGCGCGAATTTTTGGAGCGGCGCAACAGTCCGGTGCTGGAAAATCTGATGGAAAACCGCCGAAGCTACACCGCGACCGAGCAAACGCTCGAGAATGTCCAGCCTATCGAGGGGATGGAGCACAACGCCGGCGTCATCTTCCCCATCATCGCCTCGGGTGATGTGATGGGCGCTGTGGTGCTGCTCAGCGGCGAAAACGTAAAGCTGCCCTCTGTTGCGGAAACCAAGCTGGCGCAGTCCGCGGCGGCGTTCCTCGGAAAACAGATGGAATAGGCTGCTCTTTTGACAATAGTATAACCTCTCAAAAAAAGCGCTCTGCCGAATTGGCAGAGCGCTGAATCATTAGCTTGATTATCTTACTTATTGAAGATGGACATGATGTCGTAGAAGGTATCGTCATCATCGTCTGTGGTGTCCTTAACCGCGCGGGAAGGCTTTTTGGGAGCAACGGGCTCGGGCGTGTCAACGATAACGTTGTCGATGGGAGACTGCTGCACGAGCGGCAGAGTGTCCGCAGTGCCGAAGCCTGTGGCGATAACGGTGACATTCATGGTGTCTTCCATCTTATCGTCGATTACCGCACCCCAGATGATGTTGGCGTCCTCGCTGACCTTGTCCTTGATCATGGTGGAAGCCGCGTCGATGTCATCGAGGGAAACGTCAGAGGAAGCGGTGATATTGATAATCAGACCCTTGGCGCCGTCGATAGAGGTCTCGAGCAGGGGGCTGGAAACAGCCTTGTCCGCAGCTACGGTAGCCTTGTCCTTACCGGAAGCCGAGCCCATGCCCATATGCGCGTAGCCGGCGTCCTTCATAACAGAGGTGACGTCCGCGAAGTCGAGGTTTACCAGACCGGGCAGAAGGATGAGGTCGGAGATGCTCTGCACACCCTGACGGAGCACGTCGTCCGCGATAGCGAAGGCGTTCTGGAGGGTGATAGAGGTGTCGGAAACATATTTCAAACGCTCGTTGGGAACGATGATAAGCGAATCTACGCAAGCGGACAGCTCAGCGATGCCCTGCTCTGCCTGAGTCATTCTTCTCTTGCCTTCAAAAGCAAAGGGCTTGGTAACTACGCCGACGGTGAGGATACCCATGTCCTTGGCGATCTTTGCCACAACAGGAGCCGCGCCGGTACCGGTGCCGCCGCCCATGCCGGCAGTCACGAATACCATGTCGGTGTCCTTGAGCAGCGCCGCGATCTCATCACGGCTCTCCTCTGCGGCGCTCTGACCGATAGAGGGCATAGAGCCTGCGCCCTTGCCGCGGGTCAGCTTTTCGCCTATCTGAATCTTCTGAGAAGCCTTGGAAAGTCTCAATACGTGCTCATCGGTGTTGATGGCGATAAACTCCACATTCTTTACTTCCATTGCCACCATGCGGTTGACCGCGTTGCCGCCGCCGCCGCCGACGCCGATCACCTTGATCTTCGGCATATATTCATTTTCCAGTTCCAGTTCAAAAGCCATTTTAACTTCCTCCTTGTTGTTACGAGATTCCTGTATAGAAAGCGCGTTATTCTGCATTAAAACATACTTTGCTAATATAGTACCACACTTTTTTAAAAATAGCAACGGTTTTGACAATTTTTTTTACATCTCAAAACAGCGCCGCACAGGCAGTTCCCTGCTGCCTACCGACAGCTCACCCTACCACTCGCTGTAGCCGCCGTTATCGTACGTATTCCAGTCGTAGCCGCCGTTGTCATACGTATTCCAGTCATAGCCGCCGTTGTCATACGTGTTCCAGTCATAGCCGCCGCTGTCATACGTATTCCAGTCATAGCCGCCGCTGTCGTATGTGTTCCAGTCGTAACCGCCGCTGTCATAGGTCTGCGCGTCGGTGGGCGAAGTAGCAGGCACCGAAGGCGCCTCGGTGGTCGGCGCGGGCTTATAGTGTGATATCTTGTTCTTGTTGCAGGTGGAAACGTCCAGCGTTCCCGTGATAGTGCCCATACCGTTGGGATCCAGCTTTTCGTCGATGATGGTAAAGGCGGTCTTTATTTTGTAATCGATGTCCTCGGGAAGTCCGATATTTATATCTATGCGGTTGTCGTAGTTTATGGTGATCTGAGTCAGGTTGCTAATATCAAAGCCCGTGATTTTGTCCACACCGTTGGCGGCAAAGCTCGCGGACACGCTGTCGAGTATCTGCGGCACGCTGTCGTCGCCGAAGTCGATGTACTTGCCCTTGGAGGTATCCTTGATCTCGCCGCAGGTCAGCTCAACAAGCCCGTCGGGTTTTTCGGCGGCGGTATCCAAAATACGCCCTCTGGAGCTCACTATCAGCCAGCCGTTGCCGTCTTTGACGGCATAGGCGGGCACCGCATTGGTGATGCTGATGGTTATGGTGTCGGGCACCGAAAAGCTGATGCTGGCGCCCTCTACATAGGGCAGGTTTTTGACTATCTCCTCGGGGGTGCTGTTCATGGTGCCTATAAAGATATTCTGCTGCAAATTTACGTTGGAAAACGCCTCGATCTGCTCGCGGGTGTAGTAACTGTCGCCCACGATCTCTATTTTTTCGGTCTTGAACAGCACCGTCAGGCTGAGGATGACGCCGATGACAATGACCACCGCGATTATGCCCGCGGAGATCAGTATGTGTTTGTTGCGTATCTGCTTTGAGGTCATGGGCTTCTTGTTGCGGCGAATGACCTCGTTTTCCTGCTTGCGTATCTCCTTGGCGCGCTTTTTTTGGCGCTGCTTTACGCTGTATTCATCGATGTAATATCCGTCCTCAAAGTCGTGAGGCTGCAAATTGCGTAGCTTTTCCTCGCTCTCGCGCAGATACTTTTCCTCGCGGCTGATGTTGCGGTAATTCGCCGCTTTGCCCGAGTTGACAGCCTCCTTGATCTTGCTGTCGGAGCTCCGCTTGCGGGGCTTTTCAGAGGACTGCTTCTTCTGTTTTCCCTGTTCTCTGTGGAACTTTTGCGCCTGCCGCGCTCTTTCCTTGCGCTGCCTCGCTATTTGTTTTTTGTCGTCGGAATTCACAGATGTGCCTCCATTTGGTCGTCGTTTTTCAAGTCCTTAGTATTTCCGCGCCCAGCGCGCTCAGGGTAAGCTCGGGATGATCGTAGCCGCGCTCAAGATAGTGTACGCCGCTAAGCTCGGTCTTTCCCTCGGCGCCCAACGCGGCAACCATCAGCGCCGCGCCGCCGCGCAGGTCGGTGGCTTCAACAGCCGCGCCGTACAAGCTGCGCACGCCTTCCACCACCGCGAATTTTCCTTCGGTTTTTATGTCCGCTCCCATCCGCGCCAGCTCGGCTGTGTGACGGTAGCGGTTTTCAAAAATATTTTCAACAAACACCGTGGTCCCGTCGGCTGTCGCCGCGGCGGCAAGCAAAGGCGCCTGCGCGTCGGTCGGAAAGCCGGGATACGGCATGGTACGTATCATTTTCATTGAGCGGAGCCGCTCGGGACAGCGCACGCGCAGCTCGTTGCCCGACGCCGAAAACTGACATCCGGCGTCCTCCAGCAGAGGAAGCACCGCGCCGAGGTGGGGATGGATGACTCCGCGCAGGGTTATTTCGGAGCCGGTAGCCGCGGCGCAGCACAGCAGCGTAGCCGCCGCTATGCGGTCGGGTATCAGCGCGTGGTCGCAGCCGTGAAGCTCCTTTACCCCGTCTATTACGATCTCGCTCTCGCCGGCGCCCTCGATACAGGCGCCGCAGCGGTTGAGATATTCCGCGAGATCGGTTATCTCGGGCTCTCGCGCGGCGTTGCCTATCACCGTGGTACCGCAGGCGGTACAGGCGGCGAGCATGATGTTTTCGGTGGCGCCCACACTGGGGAATGGCAAAGCTATTTCAGCGCCCTTCAGCCCGTGCGGCGCTCGGCAGTCAAGCCAGCCGTGGCGCTCCTTTATAACCGCGCCCATCCTGCGCAGCGCCTTGAGGTGCAGGTCGATGGGACGCAGACCTATCTCGCATCCTCCGGGCAGGCTGAGCCTCGCCCTGCCTGCCGCCGCCAGCACTGCTCCCAAAAACACGATGGAGCCGCGGGTTTGGCGCATAAGCTCGTCTGGGATGTCGTGGCGGCACAGCCCGTCGGACTGCACCAGCACCGCCTCGCCGCTGCGGCTCGCCTTCAAGCCCAGCCAGCGCAACATTCGCTGGGAAGCCTCAACATCGGAAATGTCGGGGCAGCGGTAGATAACGCTTTCGCCCCTGGTAAGTACCGTTGCCGCCAATATCGGCAGCGCGCTGTTTTTCGCCCCCTGGACCTCCACGCACCCGCTGAGTCGCTTTTGTCCCGTGATGAACAGTTTTGACACACAAACACCCTCTTTTCAGTCATAGTTTATTCTATGACCGCTGCCCGAGAATGTGAGGCGCCGTTATCAGGGCAACACCGCGATCCGCGGCGCACGCCCCGCTTGCGTATTATTCTATCAGACGATCTGCAAAACCTGCTTGATGATCGACCAGATGCGCTCGTTAGCATTGGTGATAGCCATTTTGCGGGAATTTTCGCTGAATTTTGCGAGGGTCTCCTCGTTTTTAAGCATTTCGTCCGCCTTTTCGATAACCGCCTCGCCGCTGAGATCCGATTCCTCGATAATCTCAGCCGCGCCCGCGTTTACCAGCGCCATCGCGTTGTGGAACTGGTGGTTCTCAGCGACGTTCGGCGAGGGAATAAGGATAGCGGGCTTGCCCATAGCCTGGATCTCGCTGAGCGTGATAGCTCCGGCACGGCAGATAACCAGGTCTGCCGCCGCCATGCAGGTGGGCATATTGTCAATATACGGGCGGATGTCGAGGTTTTTGCAGGCGTCGGGATCGACGCCCTTTTCCCTGAGCAGATCGGGGAACCAGCCGCCGTATTTGCCGTAGGCGTGGATGTGCTGATACCTGCCGTCCCTGCCGCTGCGCGCGATAAGGTCGGCTACCGATTCGTTGATTTTCTGCGCACCCAGACTGCCGCCGAACGAGAGGATCACGGGACGTTGGTCCAGCTCCAGCTCTCTGCGGGACTCCTCCTTGTCGGCGGTGAGTATCTCGCCGCGCACCGGATTGCCCGTTACGGCGATGTCGGCGTCCTTGAAGTACGGCTTTGCCGCCTCTACAGCCAGCATAACCTTTTTGACGCGCTTTGCCAGCATTTTATTGGTAATGCCCGGATATGCATTTTGCTCGTGGATGATGCAGGGGACACCCAGCTTTGCCGCCTCGCGCACCACAGGGCCCGAAACATAGCCTCCGGTGCCGATGCACAGGTCGGGCGCGAAGTTTTTGATGATCTTCTTTGCCTCAACCGAGGAGGTGAAGGTGCGCCGCATGGTCCTTACATTTGCCGCGACGCTCTTGGGCGACAGACTGCGCTGAAAGCCGCTGATGGTGATGGACTTTATCTCAAAGCCCGCCTGAGGCACCAGCCGCTGCTCCATACCGTCCTTGTTACCGATAAAGAGAAATTGTGTGTCGGGTCGTTTTTCCCGAATATATCCCGCGATAGCCAGGGCGGGATTGATATGTCCGGCGGTACCGCCGCCTGCCAATAGAATTTTCATAGTAACACCCTTTTTTGAGAGTTGAAAAATGATAGCCGAAAATACCCCTTGCGCCGCTTACTGCTTCTCGATATTCGCCGTGCGGGAAACGGAAAGCACTATGCCCATCTGCGCCAGCAGCATTATCAGCGAGGAGCCGCCGTAGCTGAAAAACGGCAGCGAAATACCCGTATTGGGAAGCCAGTCGGTGATTACCAGGATATTTAGCACCACCTGAACGCCGATCTGCGAGGTCAGACCTATGCCCAGCAGCTTGCCGAACTTATCCTTAGCGCGCAGAGAGAGCGTGATTCCGCGCCACACCAGCAGCGCGAATATGAGAAGGATGATCGCCGCGCCGATGAGTCCCATCTCCTCCACCACAATGGCGAAGATGAAGTCGTTTTGCGGCTCAGGCAAATAGAGGAACTTTTGACGCGACTGGCCCAGTCCCAGTCCCCACAGACCGCCCGAGCCGATGGCGTAGAGCGAGTTGCGAGTCTGCCAGGTGGAGTCCCACAGCTCGCTGTCGCGGGAGGCGGTGAGCGCCTGACCCCAGCCGTCCATACGGCTCATGGCGTAGGACAGACCGCCCGTGATAGCCAGCAGCAGGATTACGCCGAACAGGGCTATGGCGCCGATGGCCAGATAGCGCGTCTTCATGCCGCCGATGTAAAGCATTATGACCGTAAGTACACCGATGATAACTATGCCCGAGTAGTGCGGTTCCAAAATAAGCAGACCCGCCACGGAGCCGAAGACTATAACACCGGGCAGCACGCTGTACTTAGCCAGATGCATTTTATTGTAATACTTGCTCGCCCAGTGCGAGAAAAACAGGATGATGGCGAATTTCGCGATCTCCGAAGGCTGGACGTTGAACATTCCCAGCGGTATCCAGCGCTTTACGCCGCCCTCGCCCGAGGGCAAAATCAGTACCAGCAGCAAACAGAAATAGGCAAAGCCCAATACAAAGGGCGCTACCTTATGCAGCTTGTTGTAGTTGAGGAATGACATCACGATCATCGCCGCGACGCCCAGTCCGATAAATATGAGCTGTCGCTTCAAATAAAAGTAGCTGTCGCCGACGGTGTAGTAGGCAAAGGCGTAGCTTGCCGAGAACATCATTATGGTGCCCACCGTAAGCAATATGAAAATGATAAGGCAAAACGGCAGGTCGATGCCCATGCCAATTGAAAACCACTTGGCGTTTTTCAGCTTGCGCTGCCTTGTCGGACGCACAAAGAGCTTTTCTTTTTTTGCCTTTTGCCGTCTGCGGTAGTCCTCGTCGTAAATACGGTTGACGTCACCGCGCAGCAGCATTTTTTTGTTTGGAGCCATTTGAACACCCCTTGGTCAGTTGTCGGTTTGGTTTGCGGAGCGAACTGCGCCCCGGCGATCAGTAGATTATATTCCTTGCGCCGAAGCTGACGAGCAAAAAGGAAATAACGCCGAACAGAGCGGTGACAGCGCTGAACACCGCCACGATCTTAACTTCGCTCCAGCCGCACATTTCAAAATGATGGTGGATGGGGCTCATTTTAAACAGGCGCTTGCCGTGGGTGAGCTTGAAGTAGCCCACCTGCAGGATGACCGAGAACATCTCGCAGAGATATACGATGCCCATAGGCAGCAGGAGTATCGGCATCCTCACCGAAAACGCCAGCGCGCAGACCAGTCCGCCGAGGAAGAGCGAACCGGTGTCGCCCATAAACACCTTTGCGGGGTGGAAGTTCCACACCAAAAAGCCCAGGCACGCACCTGCGGCAGCCGCGCTGAAGGCGGTGATGCCCAGGCGGTAGAGCGAGCTTGAGATAAGCATGAAGAACACCGCAACAAAGAAGGTGATGGAACCGTCCAGGCCGTCAACGCCGTCGGTCAGATTGACCGCGTTAACGATGCCGACGATAACTACCGCGGAAATGATGTAGTAGAAGAAGCCCAGATCCACCTCTCCCGCGAAGGGGATGATGGTTTTGGTGCCGCAGCCCGCGATGCCCAGCGCCGCCAGATAAGCGCCCGCCGCCAAAAACTGGAGCACCAGCTTTTGCAGCGCCGTAAGTCCGAGGTTGCGCTTCTTGACGACCTTGGTGTAGTCGTCGATGAAGCCGATGAAGCCGTTTACGAGCGCCAGACCGAGTCCCGCAAAGATATACAGAGCCTCACGCTGGACGTTGAGGGGGAATCTGCGGCTGAAAAGCGCGTTGCCTGCAAAAATGTAGACCACCGTGCTTATAAGCGTGACCGCCGTGATGGCGACAATGAACATTATGCCGCCCATGATGGGAGTGCCCTGCTTGCTTTTGTGCCAAGCGGGACCGTCCTCAAGTATCGTCTGTCCGAAGTGCAGCTTGTGCAGAAAGGGGATAAGAACCTTTCCCACCGCCGCAGAGATCACAAACGCGAGTATCGCCGCGCAGAAAGTCCATACACCGTAAATTATCATTTTTATCGTCCTTTCACCCGCCCTGCGGGATAGATTGTTGGTTTTGAAGCGGGCGCCGTACCATAAGGCGCTCATTTTCTGACGCTAGTCGTTGAAGCCTGAGCCTGACGCGGCGCTGTAGGTAAGGGTTATGACCGTGCCGGGCGCGACCTTCTCGCCCTCCTTGACGCTCTGCTCAACGCAGGTGCCGCCCGCGCTGATGGCGCCCTTGAAGCTGACGTTTAGCTCATACTGACCGGCGACATTGTTTGCCTCAAGCGCCGTATAGCCCGTGAAATCGGGCACCGTAACGGTTTCTGCCTTGCTGGCGTCGTCGGTGAACAGCACGATATTGCCGCCGGCGGATACCTTTGACGATACAGCGGGAAGCTGCATCACAACCTTTTCGCCCTCGCCCTTGACGGTGCAGGTAAAGCCGTCCTGCTCGGCCTTTGCCGTAGCGTCCGCGACGGAAAGTCCCGTATAGTCGCCGGCAGAGGTGTCGAGGTACTTGAGGTCGTCCTCGGAATAGTTGGTCTTGATTTGGAGGTAAGGCAGCACCTCGGTCATTATGTTTATGAATACGGGCGAGCTGACCTGCGAGCCGTAGTAGGCGCCGCCCGAGGGGGTATCGAAGAATACCAGCATAGCGATTTGCGGGTCGTCCGCAGGCGCGTAGCCGCAGAAGGAGGCGATGTAGTCCTCCTCAAATACACTCTGCTTTTCGGTTACACCTATCTTTTCAGACGTACCCGTTTTGCCCGCGACCTTATAGCCCGCCACGTAGCCCGCGGTGGCGCCGGCGGTCTCGGTGTTGTAGCCGAGTATCTCGTTCATCTTGTTTGAGGTAGCATTGGAGATAACCTGACGCTTTACCTTGCGCTCTACGCTTTTTACCACGTTGCCCTTGGAGTCGGTCACCTTGGACACCACATAGGGCTGGAGCACATAGCCGCCGTTGGCGACCGCCGCGCAGGCGGTTATCATCTGGATAGGCGTTATGCCGAAGTTCTGACCGAAGGAGGCGACCGCGAGGTCGACGTCGGTCATCTCGCCCTCAGACCAGAACATATCGTCTGACTCACCGGGCAGGTCGATGCCCGACTTGTCTGCAAAGCCGAAGCCCTTGTAGTAGTCGCGGAACTTCTGCATGCCTACAAGCTGTCCAATCTGGATAAAGGCGGGGTTGCAGGAGTTGCAGATAGCCTGCACAAAGGTCTGGTTGCCGTGACCGCCGAGCGCGTGACAGTGCAGCGGGCGGTCGTTGACCACCATTACGCCGCCGCAGACAAAGGTGCTGTTGTCGTTGACCTTGCCCTCCTCCAGCGCCATGGAAGCGGTACACATCTTGAAAACGGAACCGGGCATGTAGGTATCGGCGACCGCCTTGTTACGCCACATCGCCGACAGCGCCAGACCCTGCTCCTTTTCCTGCTGGTTTTCGGGCAGAGCCGCTATCCTTTGCTGCTCCTCGGCAGAGAGGGTGTAGGGATCGTTAAGATCATAGCCCGGAGAAACGACCATCGCCTTTACGGCGCCTGTTTTGACGTCCATCGCTATGCATACGCCCTTGTTGAGAACGTTGTTGTCCACTACGCCCTGAGCCATGTACTTTTCACAGATGGACTGGATGTTTTCGTCTATAGTCAGATAAATATTGTTGCCGTCCTTCGAGGCGATATTCTGCTCGTAGGAAAACGGCATATCCGTGCCGCGTGCGTTCTGCGCGGTGACGATGCGTCCCGGAGTGCCGGCAAGGTACTTGTCGTACTGGAACTCAACACCCTCCAAGCCCTGTTCGTCCGCGCCGGCAAAGCCGATGACGCAGGAGGCAAGCTCGTTGTGAGGGTAGTAACGCTTGTAGTCGTCGAGCAGGGTGATGACGCCGTCGCATTTGTATTCATCCGAAAGCTTGTTTATCAGCTCCAGCACCGCGTCGCGCTGCTCCACTTCTATTTTGCGCTTGACCACGCTGTAAAAGCTTTTGCTTTTGGTTTTTTCGAGCACGTTATTGTAATCGAGCTGCAGTATCTCAGACAGTCCTCGCGCCGCAGCTTCGCGCTGCTCGTCGTTTTTGAAGTTGACGGGCGCCATGACTACCTGCCACACAGAGGCGCTTTCTGCCAGCACCGTGCCGTTAGAGTCATAGATAGTGCCGCGCTTGGCGGTGAGGGTCACGTCCGCCAGCTGCTGGTCGACCGCGCGCTCCTGGAGCTGACTGCCCTGAACGAGGGTAAGCAGCGCCAGCCGCAGCAACGCCGCGCCAAAGCCGACCACCAATATCAGTATGATAAGGATAGCCGAGCGCTGCCGCATACGTTGGTTGGGACCCTTTTGGGCGTGTTTTTTTGATTTTGGCAACGGTTTTTTAAGAGGCGTTTTCTTTTCTTCCAAACGACCTGCTCCTTTCCCGTGTTACATTTTGTTTCAATCTATTTATTATACCAGAAATGTATCTGTTTTTCAATCGTTTTGCGAGAAAACCTTAGGTTTTTTGCGGCGGCTGAGGGTCATTTTCGCGCAATCCGCACCGGCGCGGAAGGAAAAAGCCTTCCGAAAATGAAAAGTCCCGCTTCCGACGTCCCGTTATCGGTAAAAAAAAGAGTCAAGACGCTGTCTTAACTCTCATTTTTCACTATATATTTATTTTACTGCAACGAAAGTTATGACCAAAGGTTGAATAAAGATTCAAAGAATCTGGTAAAAATGTTGCCGTCCTTGGCGGCGGACACCTCCGCTTTGTCGCTGCTTTCCAGCGCCACAAATTCCTTCTGCGCGTTGGAAGCCTTGGTCATTCCCAGCACCTCGCTCGCGTATTTTTCGATTTCCGCGTTAGAGAGGTTGCTTTCTACCTTCATTTGATTTTGGATGTACACACTTTCCGAGTTGGCGAGATCCTTTTTCGCCGTTATGATCTGCTGATTCAGTTCGGTGAGCTGAACCTGTCCTACGATGATGACGCCTATGACAAAGGTGGCGATCGCCGCGCTCAAACCTCCGAGCGCCAGCTTGAAGGGATTGTGCTTACGACGTCTTATTTTATTGAGCTCCTCTTGGGGGAGCTTGACCACCTTGCTGCGGCGATGCTGTTTTTTTCTGCTCTGTCGCTGCGGCTCGTCGTCCTCGTGACGCTTGGGAGCCGCGGTCGAGAAATTGAGCTCTTCATCAAAAAGGCTCAAATCATAAGCAGCGTTTTGGGTTGTAAATGCCATGCTACGCACCTTACGCCTTTCTTTTATCAAAAACTTTCATAAAACACACATTGGGGGGCTTTATATTTCTATAAAGCAAAAAAGTTTCAAAATTTTAACAATTTGTTTCCTCCGTCGGGCGAAGATTCTATCGCTTTTTACGGGGAAAACCACTATATATCGAACATTTAGTAATTATAAACGCTGTAAACACAATCGCTTGTGGTTGTAATATTCTTTACAACTTTGTTATAATTTTACTACAAAACCCGCTCTTTGTCCACCCCTGAAAAGAATATTTTTAAATTTTTTCACAAATTCTCAACTTTGCACTTCTCGCTCGGGGGTTTTTAGTCAATTCTGTTTCATTTGCACAAACGGGTTTTTTATTGACTAATCTTGCTTTCGGCTTGTTTCCGCAGACACAAACGGGGAAATCTTTGGGGCAGGTACAGCCCTGACACCAGCCCGCCATTTTCTGCTTTACGATCCTGTCCTCAAGCGAATGGAAGGTGATGACCGCCAGTCTGCCGCCCTTTGCGAGTAGCTTAAAGGCGTCGTCCAGCCCGCGGCTGAGAACGTTTAGCTCGTCGTTGACGGCTATGCGGATAGCCTGAAAGGTCTTTCGCGCCGGGTGTCCGTCGCGGCGCACCTTTTGGGGGACGTTTGCCTTTACTATCTCCGCAAGCTGTATGGTGGTGGTAACCGGCGCCTGCTCGCGCGCGGCTACGATGCCCTTGGCGATGGAAGAAGCGTATTTTTCCTCGCCGTATTCAAAGATGATCTTGCGCAGCTCCTCAAAGGGGAGGGTGTTGACCAGCTCCTCGGCGGTGACGCCGCTGCGGCTCATGCGCATATCCAGAGGCGCGTCCTCGTGGAAGGAGAACCCGCGCGAGGCGGTGTCGAGCTGATGGGACGAAACTCCGATGTCAAGCAAAACGCCGTCCACTCTGCCTACTCCGCGCAGCTCCAGCAGATCCTTCATATCGCCGAAGTTGCCCTTGACGATTATGGCGTTTTCGTTATTTTCAAATCTTTTGGTCAACGTTCGGATGGCGTCGGGGTCCTGATCTATGGAAATCAGCTTGCCTGTTGTAAGACGCTTGAGGATCTCGCTGCTGTGTCCGCCGCCGCCCGCGGTACCGTCTACATAAATACCGTTTTCTTTTATGTTGAGTCCCTCTATGGTTTCCTCAAGAAGGACCGGAATGTGCGAAAAATCCATTTGTCCTCCCTATGCCTTAAAGCTTGAGCATCGTCAAAGCCTCGGCAATAGTGTCCTTTTGTGACTCAATAAACTCTTCAAAGCGTTTAACGCTCCAAATCTCGATGCGGTTGTTCATACCAATGACGCGGGCGCTGCCCTCGATGCCCGCAAAATCGCGGAGCGTCTGCGGAAGCATGACCCTGCCCGAGGCGTTGGGCGAAACCTCGACCGCCGTGGCGGTAAAGGTGTACTGAAGCGCCATAGCCTTGTCGGCGGGCAGCTCGAGGATCTTGGCGGAGATGTTGTTGAACTGCTCGGCGGACATCGCCTGGATGCAGGCGTTGCCGAAACCGCGCGCGATATAGAAGCTCTCGCCCAGCTCCTCGCGAAATTTGGCGGGCAAAACTATCCTGCCCTTGCTGTCAACCGAATGATCTGACATGCCTGAGAACATTTGCCCACCTCCGTTTGTCACTGATTTAGTAAAGTTGGTGCCATTCCGTTCATAAAACACACAAAATGACACGAAATGACACCGTTTGAAATTATTATAACTCATAGAATCAAAAAAATCAAGGCTTTTAAACAGATTTTCATAAAATAATCTACATTTTTTTCAAAAATAATAAACAAATCATCAATAATGCCGATTTCACATAAAACACTGCAAGCGGAGGCTGCAAAAAACAAAGCTCCCCGAAGGGAGCCTTTAATACCGATATATTCTTTTTTGCAGTCATTTCACTCAACCGTTGTTAGTTTTATCTTTTTCTTCGGCTTCGATTTTATTCTGCAGCTTTAGTCCGACGATAAAAGACACAGCGCCCACCGCGATAGCCGCAACAACAATGATCAAAATGATATACCACGGCAGCTCTTTTATCAGAAATACGACAATAATGAGCGCCAGGATACTGCCGCAAAACAGACCTGCCATGGTTTTGTGCAAAACTTTATTTAAATTCATTTGTTGTTTGTTTTTGCCGGGGGATTCCATCATACGGTTATGAATAAACATCAAAGTCGGGATCCCTGCCGCCCAGATAACAAACAGCAATACACATCCGAGGGGCGGAAGGAGGCTCTTTTTTACCACATGAATCGGTATCAACACTGCCGGAAACCAAATATACAAGATTATTTGGATAACCTTTGCGATCCCCTCTCTTTGCTCTTTTTCTTTTCTGTTCATAGTTTATCTCCCGATTAATTTTCATGCACGGTTACCCGGCACGTTCCGGAAACATGATTATAGGTTTTGACTGTCAGAGTCACTGTGCCCGCCTTTTTCGCGGTTATCTCTCCCGTTGTTCTGTTTATGTGACAGATGTCGGGATCACTTGACTGGAAGCTGAGCGCGTGAGAGGCGCTGTTTTCGCCGAACACGACCTCGGGTTGAGCGACCTCGCCCACAATAACATCATATTCACTTTGAGCGAAGCCGACCTCGTCGGGCTTGTGTTTGACCGTGACGCGGCAGATAGCCGTCGCGCCGTTGTAGGCGGTGGCGGTAACCGTAGTTTCGCCCACTGTCTTTGCCTGCAGCTCGCCGTTTTGCCCGACGCTGACTATGTTTTCGTTTTCGGCGGCGTATTTCACACTGTGAGACGCCGCGCCGTCGGGCAGGATAAGACTGAGCGAGGTGAACTCTCCGACGCCCGTGCATATCTCGCTGTTATCGAACCAGATGTCATAGGGCGCGTCCTTGACGATGACGTTGCAGCAGGCGTGCTTGCCGTTGTAGGTCTTGGCTACAACGGTCGCCGTGCCGAGCGAAATGCCCGTAACGGTGCCGTCGGCGCTGACGGTGACCGCGTTGGGATTATTTGAAACAAAGCTGATGCGGCGCGACATAGTGCCCTCGCTGAGCTGACCGGAAAGCTTTACGGATTCGCCTCGCCCGATGGTAAGCATGGTCTCGTTGAGGCGGATGGATTCGGGCTCAGGCAGCACCTTGACATGGCAGGTCGCGGTATTGCCGTCCGCCGAGGTAACGGTAATGTCGGTCTCGCCTACGCCGCAGGCGGTTACGACGCCGTTTTCGTTGACGCTTGCAACAAGCGTATTCGCGCTGCTCCAGGTGAACTTAGCCACCACATTTACCGGTGCGTATGAGGGCGTGAGCGTGCATTTTTCGCCGTCGCCCAGGGTGACGCTCTTCATGTTAAGCGACAGAGAGGTCATTTTGACGACCTCGTAATAATTCTCGCCCACGCTGCCCGAGGCGTTCTTTTCCTTTTGCACGGCGCCCTTGCCGCAATTGCTGATGATGTTGTCGGTTATAGTTCCGCCGGCGCTGCCGGGGCGGATGTTGACTCCGTAGCGCCCGACCTTGCCGATGTAGTTTTTGGTTATGCTGCCCGTGACCTTGGAATTAGCCTCGAGCAGGATGCCGTCCTGAGCCGCGTCGGTGACGCTGTTGCCGCTGATCTCACCTATGGCGGAAAGCGCCAGCTCCATGCCGTGCGAAGGCGACGCGCTGAAATCGTTGTCGCTGATGGCGTTGAAATTGACCGTCAGCGAGGTGAGCGGATTTACGGCACGCTTGGTGTTGCCGCCGTTGCTGCAGGCGACCTTGTTTTTTGAAACGCGGATGTTGCGCACGTTATTGAGGTAGATGCCGTTGCAGGCGGCGCTGATGCCGTTGTTTTTAATGGTTACTCCCGTTATGTAGTAATCTCCCTTGGGTATGCCGCCGCCTCCCTCGGGATATACCTTGCCGGTTTTGTCAAACTTGTTGCCGTACATCGAGATAGCCGCCGGCTCGTCGCTGCCGTAAACGTCCTTAAAGGTGCCGCAGCCGCTGATGGTGTTGTTTTCTATAAGGATATTGGCGTTGAAGGGCGTGTAGAATTTATCGGACGCAGAGGTTTCGGTTTTTCCCTCCTTGGCGAGCACGCTGGGTCTGAAGCAGCCCGAGCCGTTTCCGTACACCGAATAAAACGCGATGGCGCGGGGCGTGTTTTCGATGGTGTTGTTTATGATCTTTACATTTTTCCAGTACTCCGCCTGGATCGCAACGCTTTTGATGTCGCTGAAGGTGTTGTCGCTGATGACGATGTTCTCGTGGGGCACGTTGAGGATAAGCGTGTGGCTGCCTATGGCTCGGGGGCAGTTTGAGAAGGTGCAGCCCGTGATGGTTATGTTGCGGTCGCTGAGCGCCTCGGAGCGGCAGCCGACTATGGTGCCCTCCTTCGGGATGTCGAATTGGATCGCCTCGGCGCCTATGCCGTCCACGTCGAGCATCTGGTCTTTAAAGACGCAGCTGCGCACGCTGAAGCCGTCCACCGCGGCTACCTCCATGATGTGCGCATTGTTGGTGTTGCGCAGCTCTGTACCCACCATTGAAAAATTAGTAGCGTGGGTGACCTTTACCATGGTGTTGGAGGTGCCGCCGCCGTCGAGCGCTCCGCCCTCTATTGTTATATTTGTATTGGTGCCGTAGCCCGTGCCGCCCTTGTCGCAGGCTGTGTCATCGCCGGTGCGGATGATGTTGCACACCGCCAGGCTGTTGCGCACCAGGGTGACGTTCTGCAGAGACAGCGTGGTGTTACTGTAAACGTGAAGCGCCGCGCGCAGATCATAGCTGCCCGGCTCTACAACTACCTTGTAAATATTATCCTTGGTGGCGCAGTAGCGCGCGGAATTGAGCGCCGCCTGTATCGCCTTGAACGCGCCGCGGGTCTGAATCTCATTGGCGGAAACGGTGATAACGGTAAAGCTCGGCGCGGCTTGCTCGGCGCCCGAAACCAAGGCTGAAAACGCCGTCGCTGTCAGCAGCAGCGCGGCGGTGATAATAAAGGATGTGATTTTCAGAAATCGAGCTTTCATCGCTTGACCTCCTGATACTTGTCTTTTTCTATATTAGAATATTTTGCCATAAAAGTCAATAGACTTTTGTCGAAAAGACGGAAAACAAGCTGAAAATTGTGTGAATTTTGTGTGAATTTGAGTTGACTGCCGATAACAACAAGCACATCACGCGGCAGGATCTTTCTTCCACGGCGCAATTGAGAGATTTTATACACGCAAAAAGAGCTCCCCGAAGGAAGCTCTCTGCTTTACAAACAATCCTGAAATATCCTGTTGGTCTTGCTGTACATCTTTTTGAGGGTGCTCAGGTCATACGGGGTCGCCTGATAGACGAAGTAGTTGAGCCAGTTGGTGTAGAGCAGCGTGGCGTTGCTGCGCCAGATCATAGGCGGTGTGAGCGACGCGTCATCGTTGGGGAAATAGTTGCAGGGCACGTCGATCTCCAGTCCCCTGCTGATGTCGCGGAAATACTCGTTAGCGAGGGTCTCGCGGTCATATTCGGCATGACCCGTGATGAACACGTGCCGACCCGTGCGGTTGCAGATGACGGAAGGACCCGCCTCGTCGGAATCCGCGAGAATCTCAAGCCCCATATGCTTGCGTATGTCCTCCTTGCGCACACCGGTGTAGCGCGAATGAGGAATTTTGAAGGTGTCGTCAAAGCCGCGCATAAGCGGATGGTTGGGCTTGAGCACCTTGTGGGTGTAGATGCCGCTTAGCTTTTTCTCAAACTGATATTTCTCTATGCCGTAGTGGTAATACAGTCCTGCCTGCGCTCCCCAGCAGATATGGAAGGTGGAATACACATTTTCGTCGGCCCACTCCATTATCTCGCACAGCTCATCCCAGTAGTCGACCTCCTCGAAGGGGATCTGCTCCACGGGCGCGCCCGTGATTATCAAGCCGTCGAAGTTGTCGTTTTTGACCTGGTCAAAGGTCTTGTAGAAGGTGGTGAGGTGGTGAGGCGAGGTGTTCTTTGAGGTGTGAGTCGCCATCTGCAGCAGCTCGATGTCCACCTGAAGCGGACTGTTGCCCAGCAAACGCAGCAGCTGCGTTTCGGTGGTGATCTTGGTGGGCATGAGATTGAGTATCAGTATTTTCAGCGGACGTATGTCCTGCTTAAGCGCCACCTCGTCGGGCATGACAAAGATATTCTCACTCTCCAGCACCTGTATCGCGGGCAAATTGCTCTGGACTTTGATAGGCATTTTCTCACCTCTTTTTATATACGATTTCTGATTAATTATCTACAGTTTACGGTGGGACACCCGCACCCGATTTATCTTGCCTCGGGTTTGGATGAACGCTTTAATACTGCTTGCCCCAGAATACCATGTGCTTGGCGGGCTTGCCGCAGCATACGCACACGTCGCTGAGCTTCTCCTCCTCAAAGGGGATGCAGCGGCTCTTTACGCCGCCGGTCTCGTCCTTGAGCTGATCCTCGCAGGCGGAGTCTCCGCACCACATCGCCTTGATGAAACCGGGCTTGTTGGCGGCGATGTCGAGAAATTCCTCGTGAGTGGTGGCGGTGAAGGTCTTTTTGCGGGTGTTCTCGAGCGCGCGGTCATACATATCGTCGTGGATCTTCACCATAAGCTCCGCAACGAAGGCACCGAGGTTCTCCAGCGGCACGAACGCCTTTTCGCGGGTATCGCGGCGCACAACTACGCACTGACCCTTTTCGATGTCCTTGGGTCCGATCTCGACACGCACGGGCACGCCCTTCATCTCATACTCGGCGAACTTCCAGCCGGGCGCGTGGTCGGAGTCGTCCAGCTTGACGCGGAAGCTCTTTTCAAGCTCAGCCTTGAGCTCATAAGCCTTGTCGAGCACACCCTCCTTATGCTGTGCCACGGGGATGACGGCTACCTGGATGGGCGCGATCTTCGGGGGCAGCACAAGGCCGTCGTCGTCGCTGTGCACCATGATAAGCGCGCCGATCATGCGGGTAGAGGTACCCCATGAGGTCTGGTGCGGGAAGTGGAGCTTGTTGTCCTTGCCCGCGTAGGTGATGCCGAAGCTCTTCGCGAAGCCGTCGCCGAAGTAGTGGGAGGTGCCTCCCTGCAGGGCAACGCCGTTGTGCATCATAGGTTCAATGGTATAGGTAGCCTCGGCTCCCGCGAACTTTTCCTTTTCGGTCTTTTGACCGATGACCGCGGGGATCGCCAGGGTCTCTTTATAGAAATCATTGTAAACATGGAGCATACGCAGGGTCTCCTCCTGCGCCTCCTCGGCGGTGGCGTGCATGGTGTGGCCCTCCTGCCAGAGGAACTCGGAGGTGCGCAGGAAGGGACGTGTGGTCTTTTCCCAGCGCACGACGCTGCACCACTGATTGTAGAGCTTGGGCAGGTCGCGGTAGGTGTTGATAACCTTTTTGTAGTGCTCGCAGAACAGGGTCTCGGAGGTGGGACGCACCGCCAGACGCTCCGTAAGCTTTTCCTGACCGCCGATGGTCACCCACGCGCACTCGGGCGCAAAGCCCGCCACGTGGTCTTTTTCCTTCTGCAAAAGGCTTTCGGGGATGAACATGGGCATGTAGACGTTTTCGTGACCCGTCTCCTTGAAGCGCCTGTCCATATCCTTCTGGATCAGCTCCCAGATAGCGTAGCCGTAGGGACGGATGACCATGCAGCCCTTTACTCCCGAATAGTCGACCAGCTCAGCCTTTTTGACTATGTCGGTATACCATTTAGCAAAATCCTCGTCGCGGCCGGTAATAGCCTCGACCATTTTTTTATTCTCTGCCATAAGCTCTCCTCCGTTATGGATAATTGATTGTATAACATTTCTATTATACAGTATTTTAAAAATATTGCAAGAGGGATTTTGTGCGCATATACAAACGCGCAAAAAAGCGCCCTGTCGTAACGGCAAAGCGCTTTGCTTTCGATATTGGATCAGATTATTTGCTGCCCTTTTGGGAGCTGACAAAGTTTGCGCGGGTCTTTTTGACCTCGCTGAGCTGTCCGGTGAGGCTCTCCTCGGTACGCTTCATTATGCTGTCGACATAGACGTTGGCCGCCTTGCGGATCTCGAGCGACTTCTGCTTGGCGTCCTCGATGATCTCTCTCGCCTTAGCCTGCGCCTCGCGCACGATCTCACTCTGGTTGAGCATGACCTTTCTGCGCTCCTCGGCGGCGCGGATGATGTTCTCGCTCTCGCGGTTAGCCTCGGTGATGATCTGCTTTCTGTCGGCAACTATATTTTTTGCCTGTCTTACCTCTGCGGGCATGGCGTCCTGGATCTGGTCGATGATGTCATAGACCTCCTCGCTGTTCACCAGCACCTTGCCGCCCGAAAAAGGCATAGATTTAGCGTCGTTTACCAGATCCTGAAGCTGTAAAATCAAATCGTCAACTTTCATTGTTATTCTCCTGTTCCATTTCCTTAATTTGATATGTATATTTCCTCGCTTGAGGTGTTATTTACTTAGTTTCGCAACGATGCGGTCGTGCACGCAGGCGGGTACAAAATTGCTTATATCGCCGCCCATAGAGCCGATCTCGCGCACCATGCTCGAGCTGAGGAAGGTGGAGTCGGCGTCGGCTGTGAGGAACATAGTTTCAAGCTCGGGGTTGAGCTTTTTGTTGGCGAGCGCCATCTGAAACTCGTATTCAAAGTCGGACACCGCGCGCAGTCCCTTGACGATGGTGCGTATGCCGCTGTTTTTGCAGTATTCGGCGAGCAAGCCCTCAAAGCTGACTATCTCCACATTGTCCAGCCCTTTTACCGCCTCGCGAAGCAGCTCGATGCGCTCCTCGGTGGAAAAGGTGGGGGTTTTGGAGGAGTTGACCAGCACCGCCACCACCACGCGGTCAAACATTTTTGCCGCGCGGGTGATAATATCGAGATGTCCGAGCGTCACGGGGTCGAAGCTGCCCGGACAGATAACCGTTTTTTTCATGACTCAAAGTCCTTATGCCTGAATGTTGTTATTTTTATTTTACCATAGCGATACTGTCTGTCAAGTACAAAATCGCCGTATTCCGACAAAATTTCCTCGTCAAGCGGGTTTTCGACGATAATTATACCCGTATCGCGCATTACCCGCGCGGTCAGGGGCAAAGCCTCCTGCAAAGCTCCCGTGCGGTACGGCGGGTCGAGAAAAGCGATGTCGACAGGCGCAGAGTTCATTTGCAGCCAGCTGCGAAAGTCCGCCCGTACCACCTTGGCGTTCTGCTCAAGGCGGGTGGTTTTGAGGTTGCGCAGAACGACCTCAACAGAGCGCTTGGCGCTGTCGATAAAGATCGCCTGTTTGGCGCCGCGGCTAAGCGCCTCAATGCCCATTTGACCCGAGCCCGCGAACAGGTCGAGAAAGACCCTGCCCTCGACTCGGAACTGGATGATGGAAAAAACCGCTTCTTTAATTCTGTCGGCAGTGGGGCGAACGTCCTCTCCCTCAAGGGTCTCCAGCCGTCTGCCGCGCGCTGTTCCTGTGATGACTCTCATAAAAAACCTCACTATTAGAATCAGTATATCATAGAACGCATTATTTTACAAGGTGTATTTATTCGTTAATTTCAATAAAATTTACTGCGGATGGAACCGGCGATAGACCGCAAGCGCGGCTTCGCGGGTCATTTTAGGCGCCTCCTGAAGCTCCTGCAGATCGGCTTTTGAAATATTGTCTATCGTGCGGAAATGCTTTAGCAGAGCCTTTGCCCTCACCTCGCCTATGCCCTCTATGTCGGTCAGCGAGCTGCGGAGGGTCGCGTTTTTGCGGCGGGTATGGTGATAACCGATGGCGTAGCGGTGCACCTCGTCCTGCAGCTTGCTGAGGAAGGCGAACAGCGCGCGCCTTGAGCTGACGGCGATCTCTCCGCCCTCTCCGGTCACGGCGCGGGTGCGGTGCCTGTCGTCCTTGACCAAGCCGAAGAGCGGAACGCGGATGTCCATTTTTTCAAGCACCGCGCTAACCGCTGCCACCTGTCCCCTGCCGCCGTCCAGCAAGATCAGGTCGGGCAGCCTGCCAAAGCCCTCGTCGGCTTTTTCCGCCTTTTTGTACTCCTCAAAGCGGCGTGTGAGCACCTCAGCCATGGAGGCGTAATCGTCCTGCCCCTCAAAACCCTTTATCTTGAATTTGCGGTAGGCGGACCTAAGCGGTCTGCCGTTTTTGCAGACCACCATTCCCGCCACGTTTTCGGTGCCAGCCAAATTGGAGATGTCGTAACACTCGATATATTCGGGCAGCTTTTCCAGTCCCAGGGTTTCCTTCAGCTCCTCAAGCACGCTGTATTCGCGCACGGTGGCGCCCTTTTGCTGGGCGAGAGCCTCAGCCGCGTTGGAGCGGCACATGGCGACAAGCTGCGCCTGTTCGCCGCGCTGAGGCACGGTGAGATTCACCTTGCTGCCGCGGCGTTCACTCAGCCAGCGCCCGACCTCCTCCAGCCCCTCAAAGCTGCCGTCGAGGGCGATGTTTTTGGGGATGTCGCCGCGCAGGGTGTAGTATCTGAGCAAAAATTCCTCGGTGTCGCCCTCTCCGCTGTCAAAGATGAAGCTCTCGCGGTCAAACAGCCGTCCGCCCTCAAAGCGGAACACCTGAAAACAGGTTTTGCCGCCGTTTTGAAAGGAGGCTATCACGTCCTCGTCGAGCACCTTGTTAGCCACCACCTTTTGCCTGTCGCCCATCTTCTTAACCGCGGCGATCTTGTCACGGATGCGCGCCGCGCGCTCGAACTCCAGGTTTTCTGCCGCTTCCTCCATCTGCGCGGTAAGCTGACGGATGGAGTTTGACGAGCCGCCCTTGAGAAAATCGAGCGCCTGATCCAGGCTTTCGCGGTAGTCGGAAAGCTTTACCCTGCCCGTGCAGGGAGCCATGCAGCGGTGGATGTGGTAGTTGAGGCAAGGCCGCGCCTTGCGGAAATCGCGCGGGAACTGCCGGCTGCAGGTGGGAAGCATGAATATCCTGTTAGCCTCCTCTACCGCGCTTTTGACGTAGTAGCTGCTTTTGTACGGACCGATGTACAAGGCGCCGTCGTCCGCCTTTTGCAGCACGTAGCTGAGCTTGCCCCAGTCGCCCGCGCCTACGCGGATGTAGCTGTAGCCCTTGTCGTCCTTGAGCAGGATGTTGTATTTAGGGGAGTGCTGCTTGATGAGGCTGCACTCGAGGATGAGCGCCTCGAACTCGCTGTCGGTGATGATATACTCGAAATCATCGACGTTGTCCACCATGCGCCGCACCTTTTCGGGATGATTATTCTGAGAGCCGAAGTACTGGCTGACACGGTTTTTCAGCGCCTTCGCCTTGCCGATGTATATTATGCCGCCGTCCTTGCCGTGCATGATATAGACACCCGGCAGCAGCGGCAGCGCCATCGCTTTTTTGCGAAGCTCGCTCATTTTGGGATTCAAGCGCTCACCTCCTGTTGCCCGCAAGGGCAAAGATGATCCCCATAAAGCAAAAAGCGGGCGGATCGCTCCGCCCTTTTTTCAGCAAATGAATAGATTATTCAGCGAAACCGGATTCTACCAGCTCGGTAAGACCCTCCACCGCGTCGGTCTCGTCAGCGCCGTCAGCGATGATCTTGATGGTGGTGCCGCCGATGATGCCGAGGGACAATACACCCAACAGGCTCTTGGCGTTTACACGGCGCTCTTCCTTTTCTACCCAGATAGTCGCCTTGTACTCGTTCGCCTTCTGAATGAAGAATGTAGCGGGACGAGCGTGCAAACCTGCTTTGTTTTGAACTAATACTTCCTTAACATACATTTGAATTACCCTCTTCTCTAATCATCAATGAATTGTTATGGCTTAACCTCGATAACATTATAATCATTTTTTCAGCCGAGGTCAATACAGTAAAAAAATTTCGTTTGAATACTCACCCGACGTAGAATTTCAGAGCGGTTTATTGTGCAAATTTACAAAGAAATCTGTCGTTTTATCTGCAATAAATCCACTATATAGCAACATTTTACTGCACTATGACTCACTCAAGCAAATCGGGACGCTTGGCGCGGGTCGCCTCAAGCGCCTGCTCGCGGCGCCATTTTTCGATATTAAGGTGGTGTCCGCTGAGCAAAACCTCGGGCACCGCCATGCCGCGCCATTCGGCGGGCTTGGTGTACTGCGGGTACTCAAGCAAGCCGTTGTAGTGGCTCTCCTCGGTAAAGCACTCGTTGTTGGTAAGCACCCCCGGCACCATGCGGCACAGCGCGTCGGCAAAGACCATGGCGGGGATTTCGCCGCCGGTCAGCACATAGTCGCCGATGGATATTTCCTCGTCGATAAAGCTGTCGAGCAGGCGCTGGTCTACGCCCTCGTAGTGGCCGCAGAGGATGCAGATGTTTTCCGTATCCGCCAGCTCGCGCAGCCTCCCCTGGCTGAGGGTCTTGCCCTGAGGCGACATATACACAAAATGCGGGCGCTTGCCCACCTCGCGGCAGATCGCCTCAAAGCAGAGGGCGATGGGCTCTGCCATCATCAGCATACCCATCCCGCCGCCGTAGGGCGTGTCGTCCACGCGGCGGTGCTTGTCAAAGGCGAAGTCGCGCAGCTGGTGGGTATGTATTTCCACGACACCGCTTTTCTGCGCCCTGCCGATGATGCTCTCGTTGAGCACGGGCGCGAACATTTCGGGAAACAGGGTTATAATGTCAATCCGCATCGTCAAATATTCCTTTCATCGGAGTGAGCAGTACATAGCCCTCCTCGGTGTTGATCTCGCGCACCACCTCGTCGATGACGGGCACCAGATATTTTTTGCCGTCTCGGGTGATCTCATACACATCGTTAGCACCGGTGCGCAGCACGTCGGTGAGCTTGCCGTAGACCTCTCCCGTGTCAAGGTCGCGAGCCTCCAGCCCGAGAAGATCCTGCACAAAATGCACGCCCTCTTCAAGGCGGACGTCGTTTCGGTCGATGTAGACTATCCTGCCGCGCAGCCGCTCGGCGTCCTCGACGGTATCGACGCCCTCGATCTTGCAGAGAGTGATGTTCTTGTGCGGGCGGGACCTGACCTTGAGCTTGGTTTCGCCGCGCTCGTCGAGGTAGAGGGTTTTAAACGCCGCCAAAAAAGCGGGCGAGTCCGCCCACGGCTCGATGCGCACCTCACCCTTGATGCCGTGGGTGCCCACGATCCTGCCGCTGTCTAAGTATTGTTTTTTCATATGGTCATCCCTTCCGTAGAATCCGTATTATCATTTCAGCTCCACGATAGTCACTCCGTCCTCGCCCTCGCCGAAGGTGCCCAGGCGCTGCGATTTGACCGCCTTGTGGTGACGGAGGTGCAGGTTTATCTCGCGGCGCAGCACGCCTGTGCCCTTGCCGTGGATTATGGTCAGCTTGCTTACGCCCGAGAGCACCGCGTTGTCGATAGCCTTGTCCACTATGGCGACGGCTTCAATAGCCGTTTGTCCGCGCACGTCGACCTCGGTTTCGGGTCGCACGTCCATTCGGCCGGGCATGCTGCGCGAGGAAGCGAACTTAGGCACATTGGGTTTGAGCTTGGATTTTAGCAGGCGCAGGTTTTTGATGTCGACCCGCGTCTTTATTATGCCAGCCTGCACCAGCACCTGTCCGTCCTTGTTTGGCGGCGCCAGCACGGTGGCGTTTTTGTCTATGTCGTAAATCAGCACCTCGTCGCCTACCTTGAGCGGACGGGGCAGCTTGTATTCCTCATCGGGAGTATTTTTGAGCTTGATCGGGTCGGCGTGCGCCTCCATTTGATTGATGTCACGACGCAGCTTGGCGCGATCCTCGGCGGACATCTCCTTTTCGCGGCGGGCTTTGTCAAGCTCCTCTATCAGCGCGTCAGCCTGCGCGCGGGTGCGCGAAACTATGCGCTGAGCCTCCTGTCTGGCGCGCTCTATCTCGCGCTCGGCGTCCGCCTTGGCGCGGCGCAGCTCGTTTTCCGCCTTCTGCTTTTCGGTGTTCGCCTTGGCGGTCAGACGGTTGGCGTTTTCAACCTGCTTTTCAAGGCTCTGACGCTGCTTTTCCAGCTTTTCTACCACGTCCTCGAACTGCCGCGACTCGCCCGACACCAGCTCCTGCGCGCGCTCGACCACCTCGGGCTGCATACCCAGCCGCTTGGAGATGGCGAAGGCGTTGCTCTTGCCGGGCACGCCGATGAGCAGGCGGTAGGTGGGCTTGAGCGTAGCTACATCAAACTCACAGCTGCCGTTTTCCACGCCCTCGGTGCGCAGGGCAAATTCCTTGAGCTCCGCGTAGTGGGTGGTTGAGGCGATCTTAGCGTGCTTTTCGCGCAGCTTTTCAAGTATCGCCATAGCCAGCGCTGCGCCCTCCACGGGGTCGGTGCCCGCGCCCAGCTCGTCTATCAGACAGAGCGAGCCTGAGTTGGCGAGCTTTAATATCCTTATGATGTTAGTCATGTGCGCCGAGAAGGTCGAAAGGCTCTGCTCAATGCTCTGCTCGTCGCCGATGTCCACCAGCACGCGGCTGAAAACGCTGAGCTCGCTGTTGTCGGCGCAGGGCGTCAGCAGACCGCACATCGCCATAAGCGTCAGCAGTCCCAGAGTTTTTAGCGTAACGGTTTTGCCGCCCGTGTTGGGGCCTGTGATGACTAGGGTGTCGAAGTCTTTACCGAGGTGTATATCGATAGGCACCGCCTTTTCCTTGGGGATAAGCGGGTGGCGCGCCTGCTTGAGGTCGATGATGCCCCTGTCGTTGAGCTTGGGCTTAGACGCGCGCATCTCATACGCCAGGTCAGCCTTGGCGAAAATGAGGTTTAGCTGCACGAGGTTTTTGTAGCTGCGGATGACAGCGTCGGCAAAGTCGCCCGCGTTGGCGGATAGCTCGAAGAGGATGCGCTCTATCTCCTCCTCCTCTTTGTTTTTCAGCACGCGGATGTCGTTGTTAGCCTGCACCACGCCCATCGGCTCGATAAACACCGTCTGTCCGCTGGACGAGGTGTCGTGCACCAGTCCGGGGACATTGTTGCGGCACTCGGCGCGCACCGGCACCACATATCTGCCGTCGCGCTGGGTGATTATGGTGTCCTGCAAATATTTGATATACTTGCTGCTGTGGATGATCTTGTCCAGCACCTCACGCGCCTTGGACGAGGCAGTGCGCATTTTGCGGCGGATGTCCGAGAGCGCGGGACTCGCCTTGTCCGATATTTCCTCCTCGCTGATGATGGCTGAGGTTATGCGCTCCTCGAGGTATTTATTTGAGATCAACCCGCTGAAATAGGGGTCTAGGGTAGTTTCCACCGAGGCGCAGCGCGACTGCCACTCCTTGACCGTGCGTATTATTCGCAGGGTGTCGGCTATGCGCAGCAGCTCGCCCGCTGTCAGGCAGCCTCCCGCTTCGGCGCGGCGCAGGTTGCCCGCGCAATTTACGGCGCCCCCGAAGGACGGCGCGCCGAACCGACCGCTTAAAGCGACCGCGTCGTCGGTTTGGCGCAGCAACAGCTCCGCCTTTTTTATGTCGGTCTGCGGCTCCAGCGCCAGCGCCGCTTCTCCGGCGTCCGGCAGCGAGGTCTTTTGCGCCAGCCGTTCCAGTATTTTATCCAGTTCCAGTGTTTTGTAATGTCTGTTCATAGTTGTGGTTTTTAGTTGTTGATTGTTGGTTTTTGGTTTTCTGTTATTAGTTTTCGGCTGTCATCGCGTGATAGAAGCCGAGGGTCTTGAAGTCCTTTTCAAATCGGTATTTCAGATATGCCTCGCTTGCCTGATTGAGCTGTTTCAGCCCCTCGTCCGAGAGGGAGAAGGCAAACAGCTTGTCGTCGTCGGCATAAACCGTATGGCGCAGGGCGGTGAGCGCCGCCTCGCTGAGCGCAACGGCGCCGGCAGGCGGTACTTTGCGGCAGTCACAGCACTCCAGGGTGCCTGTCTGCGGATAGAAATACATGGCGGGCGCGGCATAGACGCCGCAGGTTTTGCACATGATAAGATCGGGCATATAGCCCGACATAGCCGCAAGCCGCATCTCAAGACAGGGCTTGACCAGCTTTGCGGGGCGCCTGTCCCCGTCGAGCAGCCAAAGCGAGTTGAGCATAAGGCTTAGATACTTGTCCGCCGAACGCTCGCGCGGGCAGACGGTGAGCGCCAGCTCGCAAAAATACTGCGCCAGACACATTTTTATTACGTCGCCGCGCAGCCCTGAAAAAACGCGGAGCGTGCGCGCGTCGCTGACCGTGTAGCTGTCATTACCGGGATGAAAGGTGAGCTGCGCGTAGCTAAGTAACGAGGTGGCGGCGCTTTTGCCGTTTTTGAGGTTCTTTGCCCCGCGCGCAAACGCCTTTACCACCCCGTTGGATTTGGTGAGCACATAAATCAGCTTGTCCTGCTCACGAATATTCTGCTCCCTGATAATCAAGCCCTCTGTCCGGAATTTCATCGGTTTCCTCCCGTGTGACGGTGTCGGCGCCCGTGTCCTCCATCTCCTTCGCCCGCTTGTAGGCAAGATAGTCGAGCACACTGCCCGAGTTCAAAAAGAACCGCCAGTGGTTGAGTTCGTCCATCCATAACACCTCCACGGGATATTATCGCGGAACGCGGCGGCATTATGACAGGTAGTTTTTAGCAGTAGGTCATCGGCAGGCAGAGGCGCGCCGTGAACTGTGCGGTGCTGCCCTAAAAATCGTTTTCGTTGTAGCCGAAGTTTTGGACGAGCTGGGCGCGGTTGCGCCAGTCCTCCTTTACCTTGACCCAGGTTTGCAAAAAGACCTTGCAGTCGAAAAAGCGCTCTATATCCTGACGGGCGTAGCTGCTGATCTTTTTGAGCATCGCCCCGTTTTTGCCTATGATGATGCGCTTGTGGGTCTCGCGCTCGCAAAAGATGGTGGCGTCGATGTCGAGGATGCCGTTGTCGCGGGTCTTCATCTTTTCGATAAGCACCGCCGTGCCGTGGGGTATCTCCTTGTCGGTAAGGCGAAGTATCTTTTCGCGGATTATCTCCGCCACGATAACGCGCTCGGGCTGGTCGGTGAGGGTGTCGTCGTCAAAAAAGTGACCGCCCTCGGACGCCTGCCCCTTCAATTCCTCAAGCAGCTCGCTCAGTCCGCTGCCGTCCTGAGCGCTGACAGGCACCACGGCCTCGAAGTCGTAGAGCTTGGTGTAGGCGAGGATCTGCTTCATAAGCACATCCTTTTCCTTTAGCGTATCTATCTTGTTGATGGCGAGTATGGCGGGCATCTGCAGCGACTTGAACTTGTCGATAAGGTCAAGCTCGGTCTGCGACGGCTCTCGGTCCGCCTCCACTACCAGCAGGCAGCAGTCAACGCCGCCGACGCTCTCGTTGACGGAGCGCACCATGTACTTGCCCAGGGTATTTTTCGGCTTGTGCATACCGGGCGTGTCAAAGAACACAAGCTGGTATTCACCCTCGGTCAGCACGCCCGTAATGCGGTTGCGCGTGGTCTGGGGCTTTGAGGACACTATGGCGATTTTTTGCCCGAGCAGGCGGTTGAGGATGGAGCTTTTGCCCACGTTGGGTCTGCCCACGATGGCGATAAAAGCGGATTTGTCGTTTTTATTCATAAATACTGTTTCTCCTGTTCAAGGGGTCCGCGCCGACGGCGCGTCATTCGATAAAAAAGGGACGTTTGCGCGCCCCTTTCAAATCATTTCGGATCTCGATATATCTTGTATGCAATACCGCGTGATCGAGTCGTGCGGTGTCGTCTAAACTTTGTCTACGATGTAACTGGAGGATGCGGGCAATCCGAGCTGCTCCATTACAAGCTCCTCTTTTTCTCTCATTCTGACCTTTTCAAGCTTTTCCATATGGTCGTAGCCCAGCAGGTGCAGCACGCTGTGCGCGGTGAGATAGCCGATCTCGCGCTGGAAGCTGTGTCCGTACAGCTCCGCCTGGTCGCGCGCCTTTTCCACGGAGATAACCACGTCGCCGAGGATCTTCGCGCCTGTTTCCATGTCGACGTCGTACACGCCGTTTTCTCCCATCGGGAAAGAGAGCACGTCGGTCTCGATGTCCTTGTCGCGATACTGCTTGTTGAGCTCGCGAATGCCCTCATTGTCGGTGAAGGTCACGCTGATCTCGGCGGGTCCCTCAAATTTTTCAAGCTGCAGCACCGCGTTGCAGCAGCGGCGCACCAGCATGCGGATACCCGTTGGGATTTTTACAGTTTTCTGCTTGTTTGTGATGACGACTCTGATTTTGTCTGCCATGGTACCACCCTTCTTTTTTGATTTATTGATTTATCTCTTGCCGTTTTGGTTAGCATCCAGTTTTGCGTATGCCTTGATGATGTCCTGCACCAGCCTGTGGCGCACAACATCCTTCTCGTCAAAGGTGCATTGACCTATGCCCTCGATATTGCGCAAGATCCTCATGCAGTCTTTTAAGCCGCTTTTCGCGCCGTTGGGCAGGTCGATTTGTGTGATGTCGCCCGTGATGACCATTTTTGAATTGAAGCCTAAGCGGGTGAGGAACATTTTCATCTGCTCACGGGTAGTGTTTTGTGCCTCGTCCAAAATGATGAAGCTGTCGTCGAGGGTGCGTCCGCGCATATACGCCAGCGGCGCCACCTCTATGTTACCGCGCTCCACGTACTTTTGGTAGGTCTCGGCGCCCAGCATATCAAACAGCGCGTCGTACAGCGGCCGCAGATAGGGGTCGACCTTGCTTTGCAGGTCGCCCGGCAGGAAGCCCAGCTTTTCGCCCGCCTCAACAGCGGGGCGCGTGAGGATGATGCGATTGACCTGCTTGCTGCGGAAGGCTGTCACAGCCATCGCCACCGCCAGATAGGTCTTGCCCGTTCCTGCGGGGCCTACACCTATGGTGATGGTGTTTTTGGCGATAAGATCGCAGTAGCGCTTTTGACCGATGGTTTTTGGCTTGATGGGCTTGCCCTTTGAGGTGATGCAGATGCAGTCGCCCGCAAGCTCCTCGATCTTTTCCTCGCTGCCCGCTTCTACCAGCGAGATGCAGTAGCGCACATTCTGCTCGCTCAGCACCTCGCCGCGGCTCAAAAACTGCAGCAGGCTCTCAATAACGGTGGTCGCCTTGGAGGTCTGCTCCGCGTCGCCCTCCACCTTAAGCTCGCTGCCGCGGCAGGTGATCTTTACGCCGAACTCGCGCTCGATCAATTTGATATTGCTGTCAAAGCTGCCGAACAGCGCGACAGCGTTTTCCATTCTGTCTATATTGATAACTTGTTCCGTAACGCTTATCTCCCATTATTTATTATCGGTTATAATTATAGCATATTTCAACCATATTTTCACGTGAAATATTTAAAAACTGTTAGATTTTTACATTTTTGTTAAATCTGACAATCTAAAGCTTAAGATTTTAGGTTTCTTTGTGCTTGTTGCATTTTGCAATAATAATGAAAAAAGCCAAAAATACACACTTTTGGCATTTTGTGTGTAAAAATCAAAAAACAGCAATACATCAAACAAATTTGGTCTGTTTGCGCAAAGAAAAACACTTGACTTTTTTTGTCATCCGTATTATAATAGCCGAGGTGTACAGCTTTTTTCTTTACACCAAAGGAGCTGTATCAATGGAAAAAAATATCGAGGTTTCCCTGCTGCTGGACTTCTACGGCGAACTGCTAAAGCCCGGCGTGCGCGAAACCATTGACCTTTACTACAACGACGATTTGTCGCTCGCCGAGGTAGCGGCGCAGTGCGGCATCACCCGTCAGGGGGTGCGTGACAGCGTAAAGCGCGGCGAAGCTCAGCTGTATGCCTTTGAGGAAAAGCTCGGGCTGTGGAAGCGGTTCCGCGAGCTTGAAGAAGGGCTAAGCGACATTGAGTCGGTCGCGCGGAAGATAGCCGCGCACTCAGACGACGACACAACCAAAGCCCTCGCCCTGGCGATAGCGCAGCGGGCGGGAGCGCTGAAAGAATAGAGGGTACGCTATGGCATTTGAAGGACTTTCCGAAAAGCTCAGCCGCGCCTTTAAAAAGCTGAAAAACAAGGGCAAGCTCAGCGAGGCGGACGTCAAGGAAGCGATGCGCGAGGTGCGCCTGGCGCTTCTGGAGGCGGACGTAAACTACAAGGTCGCCAAGGACTTTACCAACACTGTGACCGAGCGCGCAGTTGGTCAGGACGTTATGGAAAGCCTGACTCCCGCGCAAATGGTCATCAAAATAGTAAACGAGGAGCTGACCGCCCTGATGGGCGGGGAAAATGCCCGTTTGGAATTTGCCTCCAAGCCGCCGACCGTCATTATGATGTGCGGCTTGCAGGGCTCGGGTAAAACCACCCACTCCGCCAAGCTGGCTAAAATGCTCAAGGAACAGCAAAACCGCCGTCCTCTGCTGGTAGCCTGTGACATCTACCGTCCCGCGGCTATCGACCAGTTGAAGGTCGTGGGCGAAAAAGCGGGCGTGCCCGTGTTTGAAATGGGCACCCAAAACCCCGTAAAGATCGCCCGAGAAGCGGTGCGCCACGCCAAGGACTACGGCAACGACATCGTCATCCTCGACACCGCAGGCCGTCTGCACATAGACGAGGTGCTGATGGACGAGCTGAAGGAAGTCAAGGCGGAGGTCGATCCCGACGAGATCCTGCTGGTCATTGACTCCATGACAGGTCAGGACGCGGTAAACGTCGCCAAAAGCTTCAACGAGCTGCTGGAGATAACCGGCGTCATCCTCACCAAGCTCGACGGCGACACCCGCGGCGGCGCCGCGCTGAGCGTAAAGGCGGTCACCGGCAAGCCGATAAAGTTTGCGGGTACCGGCGAAAAGCTCGACGACCTCGAGGTGTTCCACCCCGACCGTATGGCAAGCCGTATTTTGGGCATGGGCGACGTGCTGACGCTGATTGAGGACGCACAGAACAAGCTGGACCAGAAGGAAGCCGAAAAAATGGCGGAAAAGATAATGGCAAACCGCTTCGACTTCAATGATCTTCTCGGTCAGTTTGAGCAAATAAAAAAGATGGGTCCCCTAAAGGGCATCCTGTCAAAGCTGCCCGGCGTGGGCAAGCAGCTTGACGACGTGGACATCAACGACAGGCAGATCGACTGGCTGCAGGCGATCATCCTCTCGATGACTCCCGAGGAGCGCGAGAACCCCTCGGTCCTCAACCCCTCGCGCAAGCGCAGGATAGCCGCAGGCTCCGGCAGGACCGTCGAGGAGGTAAACCGCCTTATCAAGCAGCTTGAACAGATGCAGAAAATGATAAAGCAGATGAACCGCGGCGGCAAAAAGGGCAAAAAAGGCAAGCGCAAAAAGATGATGCTCCCGGGTCTGGGCGGCATGCCGATGGACGGCATGGGCGGCAACGGCATGGGCGGCATGGGCGGAAACGGAATGCCGTTTTAGCCAATCGGAAATTTTCAAAACCTGTTAATTCTCCAAAAACTTTGGTGAATATAAAAACAAAAAATTTTATATGAGGTGTAATTATGGCAGTAAAAATCAGACTTAGAAGAATGGGCTCCAAGAAGGCTCCTTACTACAGAGTTATCGTAGCGGATTCCAGATACCCCAGAAACGGACGTTTCATCGAGGAAGTAGGTACCTACGACATCCTTAAGAACCCCAGCGAGTTCAAGGTTGACGCGGAAGCGGTCAAGAAGTGGATCGCCAACGGCGCTCAGCCCACCGACACCGTGAAGGCGCTGCTCAAGAAGAACGGCGTAATCGACTGATCGCGGAGGAAAAACATATGCAGGAATTACTCGCGATCATCGCAAGAGGTCTTGTTGACGAGCCCGACGCGGTCGTCGTTGACAGGGACGAGCCCGCCGAGGACGGCACCGTGGTATATCACATCCACGTTGCCGAGCCGGACATGGGCAGGATAATCGGAAAGCAAGGCAGGATTGCCAAGGCTATCCGCACCATCGCCCGCACCGCTGCCATCCGCAGCAACGAAAAGGTCATGGTGGAAATCGACTGAGCAACGAGCTGTTGCATGAGCCAGTCTTTTAGGAGCTTTCATATTCCGAAATCTTCTGCAAAGTCGGATCAAAACACGGATAAAAGCAGAGCTATTCACAGGATGGCTCTGCTTTTTGCGTTATTGCAATACAAATCAAAACATGCTATAATGAATTATCATGATTACAAACGAGGTGGCAATTATGTTAGCAGGAAAAAACATCGTTTTGGGCGTCACCGGCAGCATCGCGGCATACAAGATCGCTAATGTGGCAAGCGCTTTAGTCAAGCTCCGCGCAAATGTGGATGTCATTATGACGCGCAACGCCACGCAGTTCATCACCCCCGTCACCTTTGAGACCCTGACGAAAAACCGCTGTCTGACCGATACCTTTGACCGCAGCGACGTCAGCGAGGTCAAGCATATTGCCGTGGCGCAGCGCGCCGACGTCATACTCATCGCACCCGCGTCAGCCGATTTCATCGCCAAAATGGCGCACGGTATCGCTGACGATATGCTTAGCACGACCCTGCTTGCCGCCACCTGTCCCGTACAGGTTTCTCCGGCGATGAACACGCAGATGTTCCGACATCCTGCGGTTCAGGATAATCTGAGCATACTGAAAAGTCGCGGCGTAACGGTCATCCCGCCCGATGAAGGTCATCTGGCGTGCGGCGCCGACGGCGCGGGAAAGCTGCCCTCAGAACAAACCCTATTAAACTATATCCTCCGCGAAATCGCCAAGGAAAAGGACCTGACCGGCAAAAAAGTGTTGGTAACGGCAGGTCCGACGCGCGAAAGTCTGGATCCTGTCCGCTTCATCACCAATCACTCCACAGGCAAGATGGGCTACGCGGTGGCGCGGCAAGCTATGCTGCGCGGCGCCGACGTCACCCTTATCAGCGGTCCCGTCAGCATATCACCGCCGCCTTTTGTCAAAGATATCAACATTCAAAGCGCGCAGGAGCTGTTTAATACGGTGCAGTCCCTTTACGCCGAACAGGACATTATCATCATGACCGCCGCCGTGGCGGACTATACGCCGGCGGAGACCAAAACCGAAAAAATCAAAAAATCCGCCGACGGCGCCGATTTGTCCCTATCCCTGAAACGAACGACCGATATTCTTCAATGGCTGGGCACCCGCAAACAGAAGGGACAGCTTGTCTGCGGATTCTCGATGGAAACCGAAAATGTGCTGGAAAACTCACGGGCAAAGCTGCAAAAGAAAAACGCCGACATGATCGCGGCAAATTCGCTGAAAGACGCAGGCTCCGGCTTCGGAACCGACACCAATCACTTGGTTTTGATAAAAAAAGACAGCATCATCGACCTGCCGCTGCTCTCTAAGGAGGACGCGGCGGACAGACTGCTGGATTCCCTTTTGGAGCTGTAAACAACAAGGGCAGACTCATATGCGAGCCTGCCCTTTCACTATGGTTCAATAAATTCCTTGTGCGGTGACTTCACCTGCGTTGACCTTGCACACGGTGCCGTCGCCTTGCTTTACCAGCAGCGCGCCGCTCGGATCGATCCCCGTTGCCAGTCCTTCAGCAGGTCTGCCGTTACGCGTAAATCCGACGGTTCTGCCCAGCGTCGCGCACAGCTCCGCATACTCCGCCAGCGCCTGCGGCGAAAGCTCCAGATCATGCGCCAAAAACTCCGTTTCCATTTGTCCCAGCACGCGGGCAAGAAGACGGTTTTTTTCGTAACGCACCCCTGTTTCCAAAAACAGCGAGGTCGCCTTTGCGGCGATTTCAGCTGGAAACTCCGCTCGATCGACATTTATACCGACACCGATAACGATGAACTCCACCGCGTCAAACTCGGCGCTCATCTCCGTTAGGATGCCGACAAGCTTTTTGCTGCCGACGATTATGTCGTTCGGCCACTTGATGCGGCAGTCCAAGCCCGTTTCCTCCCGCAGCGCCTTGCACACCGCCAAACCTGTCAGCGGCGTGACGCAGGCGACCTCCGAGGGCGCCATTTTGGGACGCAGCAGCAGCGAGAACATCAGGCTTTCGTCGCGGGAACTCACCCATCCCCTGCCCAGCCTGCCTTTTCCACTCAGCTGCTCGCGCGCGGCGACGACCGTGCCGCTCTTGCAGCCCTCGCTGCCGAGCTTTTTGAGGTATTCGTTGGTAGAACCGATCGAGTCCAGCACAACCAGCTCTTTGCCGAGGATGTTCGTGCGCAGCTGAGCGTTGACGGCGGGCGCGTTGAGAAACGGCGGCAGCGACACCAGCCGGTAACCGCGGTTGGTTACCGACTCTATCTCATATCCGCTGTCGCGCAGCGCCTTAATCTCTTTCCACACCGCCTGACGCGACACGCCTAACTGCGCGGCAAGCGACTGCCCCGAAAGGTAGTCGCCCGCCTGTTGTGAAAGAATTTTCAATATTTGATCGTTCAAGCTGTCACCTAATATCTTTTAGAGTTTGTTTTTGGTCACCACGTACATCGCACGGCAAATGGCGGTACCGAACACCAGATTGATAGCAAATTCCACCAATGCGTTAAGACCCGCTAACGCGAAGATAAAAACAAAAATATTAGCAGTGGGCATGTTAGTCAGCGAACCTCTGAAGAAGATCCACATCAGCCCCAAAAAGCCTACGGTATTGAGCAAGGTGGTCAAACCGCAGCAAATCGCGGAGCTTGCCAGCCACTTGGTTTTGCTGTTCTTGGGAAGCGCCTTAAACAGCAGTCCGGGCAGCCAACCGCAAATAACACGCGGCGCAAAGCACATTACAAAAGTGAAGAAGGGATTAACGCCCAACAGCATGGTCATAAGCGGTCCGCCGCCGCCCGTGAGGGTCATAATAAAGCTGGACAGACCAAACACCGCACCCAAAACCGCGCCGTAAAGCGGTCCGAGCAGCACCGAGCCGATCGCAACGGGCAGACAGTTGAGCGTGATCGTCAGCGGCCCCAAGGGGATGCGAACAAAAAAGGTCAGCAAGATAATCAATGCCGCCAGCAGCGCCGTAAATACGGGCTTGAAGAATTGTGGGGTCGCGTTCTTTTTAGATTTTGTCATAAAATTACCTCCTGCTGTTTCCCCGACTCTTCGGGTGAAACGCAATATTTATTTCAAACGCCGAAGCGATTGATACAAACTGATAATCATTTACGGTTTTTGGAGTAGATGCTCCTCAGCCCATCCAAAATTATATTTTCTTCAAAAGAAATTTGATGGGTGCAGCAGCAGATTATCTTGGGCGCCAGTCCGCCGGTGGCGATGATCTTACAGTCCTTGCCGGTCTCGCGCACAAAGCGGTCGATCATTCCGTCAAGCATACACGCAGAGCCGTTGACCACGCCCGAGCGGATACAGTCGACGGTGTTGGTGCAGATAGCCTTTTTGGGCGGCTGCAAATCCACCGCGGGCAGCAAAGCGCCGCGGCTTGTAAGCGCGTCGAGCGAAATTCCCACGCCCGGGACGATGACGCCGCCGTGATACGCGCAGTGCTCGTCGACATAGGCTATTACCGTGGCGGTGCCCATAAACACCATTATTACCGGACCGCCGTATTTTTCATAGGCGCCCACACAGCCGCAGACAATGTCGCCTCCGAGGGTCTCGGGTCGGTCGATCTTAAGGTCCATCCCCGTTTTAAGCCCGGGGCCGATAACAAAGGAGCGCACGCCGGTAACGATCTCGATAGCCTCCTGCAAAGGCTGGGTCACCTTGGGCACGACCGAGCTGATTATCGAGCCGTCGATCTTCTTGAAGTCGATGCGGTATATCTGAAAAAATGTATACAGCTCCACCGCGAATTCATCGCTGGTCATCTTGTCGTCGGTAGCGAAGCGCAGCTTGTATGCGAGCTTCTCTCCGTCAAAAATACCGAGCTTTATATTGGTGTTGCCGACGTCGGCTGTTAACAACATATTTATCCACACTCCAAAATTCCTTTGGAAAAATTTACTTTATTCATTATAACACAATTCTTTTTTGTTTCAAGACCGTTATTAGATATTTTCAAAGAAAAATATTTTATCGCGCAAAGATTGTTGAAATTTAAGCAGGATCGTGTATAATATGTATAGGTGCGAAGTGCGCCCTTAAGGATAAGGCGCGCTGAGGAAAGGAATGGTTAGATTATGGATAGTTCAGAAATCAAGCAGCTGAAGCTTCTTGCCAACAAAGCCAGAACCGGCGCTATTATCGGTACCTATCACGCTAAATCGGGTCATCCGGGCGGCTCTTTGTCCGCGGCGGATATTTTCACCTACCTCTACTTTAAGGAAATGCGTGTAGACCCCGAAAACCCGGCTTGGGAGGATCGCGACCGCTTTGTGCTGTCTAAGGGTCACTGCTGCCCCAGCCTTTACGCGGTGCTTTCGCTGAAGGGCTTTTTTGACTGGGACGAGCTGCTGTCGCTCCGCCATGTGGGCGCTATGCTGCAGGGTCACCCCGACATGAAAGGCACCCCCGGCATCGATATGAGCACCGGCTCGCTGGGTCAGGGCGTTTCCGCCGCCTGCGGAATGGCGCTTGCCGCAAAGCTTGACAACAAGGACTATCGTGTATATACTGTCCTCGGCGACGGCGAGGTCGAGGAAGGACAGGTTTGGGAGGCGGCTATGTTCGCTTCTCACCACAAGCTGGACAACCTTGTGGTATTCGTAGACCAAAACGGACTGCAGATCGACGGTCCCGTTACCGAGGTAGCGGGCATCGAGCCGCTTGACAAGAAATTTGAAGCCTTCGGCTTTAAGGTACTGAAGATCGACGGCCATGACTTTGAACAAATCAAGGACGCGCTGGACACAGCAAGGACCGTAAAGGGCATGCCCACCGCGATCCTCGCCAAAACCGTAAAAGGCAAGGGCGTTTCCTTCATGGAGAACCAGGTAGGCTGGCACGGCGTAGCTCCCAACAAGGAGCAGTACGCGCAGGCTGTTTTTGAGCTGAAAAAGCAGGCCCTGGAAATCAAGGGAGGTTTGGACTGATGGCTGAAACTGTATTGAAAGCGACAAGAGAGAGCTTCGGCGAGGCGCTTTGTGAGCTTGCCGAAACCAATAAAGATATAGTGGTGTTTGACGCGGACCTTGCCGCCGCCACCAAAACAAGCATTTTTCAGAAGAAATATCCCGAGCGCTTCTTCGACTGCGGCATCGCCGAGGGCAATATGATCGGCGTAGCGGCGGGTATGGCTGCGGCGGGCAAGATACCCGTAGCCGCTTCCTTCGCCATGTTCGCCACAGGCAGAGCCTTTGAACAGATCCGCAACTCCGTCGCATATCCCGAGCTGAATGTCAAGATCGCGGGCAGCCACGCCGGCATTTCCACCGGCGAGGACGGCGCCACCCACCAGTGCATCGAGGACATCGCCATCATGCGCGCCATCCCCAATATGATGGTGCTAAACCCTGCCGACCACTGGGAAATGAAGGCGGCTACCAAAGCGGCGATAGCCTACGACGGTCCCGTTTATATCCGCCTGGGCAGACTGGCGATCCCGAGCTTCAACGACCCCGACACCTACGAATTTGAGCTGGGCAAGGGCATCACTCTGCACGAGGGCGACGACGTTGCCGTTATCGCCACAGGTCTTGTGGTAAACGAGGCGCTGAAGGCAGTGCGCGAGCTTGAAACAGAGGGCATAAACGCCCGTCTTATAAACATCCACACCATCAAGCCGATCGACCGCGACATCATCATCAAGGCGGCGCGCGAGACCGGCAGGATAATCACTGTGGAGGAGCACAATGTGATCGGCGGTTTGGCAGACGCTGTCAGCGAGGTCGTCACCGCGACCTGCCCCGTCAAGATCACCCGTATCGGCGTGCAGGATCGCTTCGGCTACAGCGGCCCCGCGTGGGAGCTGCTGGACAACTTCGGTCTGACCCAGCCCCACATAGCCAATGTCATCCGCAGAGTAGTCGGCAACTAACAGAGCTTCCAAGAGCGTCCCCGCGTACAACACGCAGGGCGCTCTTTTTTTCCATACACCAACCCGATTACGCGGTTTCGCCTTGATTTTTTTTCGGCACTCAAGTACAATAGTAACATACCACATCCGGAGGCGAAAGAATGAAACTTTGGAAAAAACTTACTGCGCCGGTGCTCGCGGCAGCGCTGCTGCTGTCGGGCTGTCAATTATACGGCACAACGAAACAAAAATCAACCGTTGAATCGTCGGCGGAGACTTCTGCCACCGCGACCGAAGCCGACACGCAAGCTACCGCCTCGACCACTCAAGCAGTCACCGAAGCGCCGACGACAGAGAGCTCCTCGGGCAAGAGCGGCAGCATATCACCTATGATGTGGAAGGTCACGGGAGAAAAGGGCAACAGCCTATATCTTTTCGGCACCATCCACATGGGCGACGAACGCAACGACACGGTGCTGCAGCTTGTCAGCGGCACCCTGGACAACTGTGACGCGCTGGCGGTGGAATTTAACGTGGAGGCATTTGAAGAGGACACGGCAAAGCAGACTCAGCTGGCGATGAAGCTGATGTACACCGACGGCACCACGGTCAAGGATCACATAAGCTCCGACCTGTACGAGCAGAGCGTGTCATATCTCACCGAAAATGACAATTATAACCAGTTTTACGACTACTTTATCGCAGGCTATTGGACTACCCTGCTGCAGCAAACCGCGGTAAAAAACACCTCCTACTCGCTGGACAACGCTATGGACTCCAAGCTGATACAATACGCCGGAGACAAAAGCAAGGAGATACTGGAGGTAGAGAGCGCGGAATTTCAGTTTGATATGGAGGCAAACTTCTCCGACGACCTCGCAGAACTGCAAATAAGATCCTTCTTTGAGGAAAGCGACAACTATGAAAACGACCTCACCGAGATGTACGTGGCATGGCTGAGCGGCGACGAGGCTGCTCTGACCGAGATGGAATATGAAGTTGACGAGGATGAGTACGCAAAGCTGACCGACGAGGAAAAGGAGCTTTACGCGGATTATCAAAAAACCATGCTCACCGATCGCAACGTCGGCATGGCCGATAAGGCAGAGGAATACTTAGCGAGCGGCAAAAACGTGTTCTTCGCCGTAGGAGCGGGCCATATGGTCAGCGACGAGGGCGTGGTGCAGCTGCTGAAAAACAGGGGCTGCAAGGTCGAAAGAGTCAACCTTTGATATTACAATAAGAAAAACTCATTTATCTAATACTAAACTCAAATAAAAAATAGACAATCTTTGCGGTCTATTTTCCGCAATACTTCGTTGTCGTCCTTCGCCTCGTCTTGCGAAAAATATCCTCGCAAATCTTTGTCCGCTTTTTATCTGAGATTAGTATAAACAAGCAAAAAGCGCAGGATGATCCCGCGCTTTTTGTTTTATTGAGAATAGTGTATCTCGCTTTTTTCTTCCGCTTTTGGAGCTTTTTATCGGATGGAAGTGTTGAGAATACCCAGTCCGCCGTAGCTTTCGGCGCCCGCGACCCCCTTGTAGCGATATGCCGCGACCATCTGTCCCTCGCCGTTGAAATAATACTGCGCAGCGGAGAGATTCTCTTCGGTGAGCGAACCCGTTCTGCAATTTTCTACCGCCTGTATATTGGCGTCAGTCTGCGCGTTTTCGAGCATTCCGTCATAGATGGCGTTTATCTCCGCCGTCAGTTCCGCCCTGACCTCGTCCTGTGAGGAGGTCGAAAGGGCGATGACCTCTTCCTTGCTCAGCAAGTTGCCCGTGGTTACGTCAAAGTTGTACACATCAAAATAGCTGTTGGGAGTGTCCGTGCTGCGTGACTCTATAACCAGGCTCAGCACTCCGCCGTTGAGAAAGGCGACATAGTCGATCCTTCCCTGAATGTGTTCGTATGCCGATGCCGCGTTGCTCTCTATCTGCTCGCTGTGATTCGACATGATTTCGCTGTTGACGCTTGCCGCGTCGGCGCTGTCAAGCTTTAGCTGCGGCAAACGGTTTGGCACCGTAGTGCCGTAGGTGCCGGTCTCTCCGGTCAGCAAAAAGCTGCCGTTGGAGGGCAGGTTCTTTTCCACCTTGGTGAACACATAGTCGCCGACGGTGCCGTAGGACGCCTCGGTAGTCGGCTCCGCTGTCGTTTCCGTCGCCTCTTCCGTGGGCGCAGCGGTGTCGTCCGCCGAAGCTTCCTGAGTAGAGGAAGTCTCTGCCGAAGCTTCCTGAGGTGCGGTGGTCTGTACCGCGGAGGAATCGGACTTGGAAGTGCCGCCGCCTGTGTCACAGGCAGCAAGCGAAAACGCCAAAAGTGAAATCAAAAACAAAACAGATAATTTCTTTTTCATAACAAAACCTCTTTTCAGATAATATCAGGGTCAATTTAAGTATAGCACTATATCATCAAAAAGACAAGGGTGTTACCGTTGAACCGCACAAAAAAATGTGATATACTTAGGGCGGAAGGATGATGACATGAAACACACATACATGCAAAACCGCGCGGTCGCCTGCGCACTTGCGGTTTTTTGCACTCTGCTGTGGGGCACGGCGTTCCCGTTTATCAAGCTGGGCTATTCCGCTTTCCGTATAGAGGAGGGCGATGTGGGCGCAAAGCTGCTGTTCGCCGGACTGCGTTTCACCCTGGCAGGCTTTATGGTGCTGCTATTCCTCTGTCTTAAGGAGCGGCGCTTTGTTCGTATAAAGAAAAATGAGCTTGCCCCTGTCGCGCTGCTGGGCAGTGTACAGACGTTTGGGCAATACCTTTTTACATACATAGGCATCGGGATGACCACCGGCGCTAACACCTCCATCATCACCGCCTGCGCCTCGTTTTTGACGGTGCTTTTCGCGCCGCTGTTTTTCAAAAGTGACCGCCTGACCCCGCAAAAGCTTTTCGGCTGCGTGCTGGGCTTCGGCGGCGTGCTGGTGATGAACGGCGGAGGCGGCTTTGGCTTGCAGACTCTGCCGGGCGACGCGCTTATCTTCGGCTCCACCGTATTTGCGGCGAGCGGCAACCTTATCGCAAAGCGAGTGACACGGGAGCGCGACCCTGCGCGCCTGACCGCTTATCAGCTGCTGCTGGGCGGCGCGGGACTGACCTTGATAGGTCTGCTGTGCGGCGGCAGAGCGGACCTGCGCCTGTGGCGGGGCGTGCTGATACTGCTTTGGCTTGCGCTGGTTTCCGCAGCGGCGTTCTCGGTCTGGACAGCCCTGCTTAAATACCACCCCGCAGGCAAGATCGCCGTTTTCAATCTTCTGGTGCCCATAGTAGGCACACTGCTTTCGGGGGTACTGCTGGGCGAAAACGTGTTCCGCGCGGAGATATTGCTGTCGCTGGCGCTGATAGCGGCTGGCATAATCTTTGTCAATCTTTCAAAGGTCGGTGAAAAAAATGAATAAGATAAAGGCGGTCATATCGGATATGGACGGCGTGATGCTAGACACCGAAAAGCTTTATGTGCGCTTTTGGTGCGAGGCAGCGCGATCGTTTGGCTTTCCGATGGAAGAAAAACACGCGCTGGGCATACGCTCGCTGGGCAGACCCTTTGCCGCGGAAAAGCTTCAGGGCTGGTTCGGCGCCGATTTCGACTACGACGCGGTGCGCAACAGGCGCGTGGAGCTGATGGACGCCTATGTCGCCGAACACGGGGTCGAGGCTAAGCCGGGCGCTGAAGCTCTGCTTAAGTGGCTAAACGCCGCCGGTTACCGTGTAGCGCTGGCAACGGCGACGCCGGTGCCCAGGGCGACCGACTATTTGAAACAGACCGGGCTGCTGCCATACTTTGATGAGATATGCAGCGCCCGTCAGGTAGCTCACGGCAAGCCCGCTCCCGACATCTACCTCTACGCCGCCGAGCGGCTGGGGCTTTCCCCCGCTGTCTGTATGGCGCTTGAGGACTCGCAAAACGGCGTGCGTTCCGCCGCCGCGGCGGGCTGCAAAACCGTACTCATCCCCGATTTGGACGACCCCTCCGACCAATTGCGCGGAGTTTCGTTTACCGTCGCCCAAAGCCTCGGCGATGTACGGGCGCTGCTTGAAACATAATAAAACAACAAGGGCAGGCGATCGCCTGCCCTTTCCCGTGCAAATCAAATTTTCCGGATATATCCCGCCGGATGCCGCGCGGGTCATTACTGATCTATTTTTCCGCTTTTAGGCACATACTCGACGACTGTGCCGCTTTGCAGCGACTTTTGTACGTCGATGATGCGCTGGTTGCTTGAGCCGCGGAACTGCAGGCTGATGTTGTAAAGCTCCTGCACAAATTCGCCGTCGACCAGCACGTCTATAAGCGCGAGCATTTCGTCGGTGTGCTCGCACCGCGCGCGGCTGTCGGAGAGCAGCTCTTTGTCAAAGAGGTAGCCCGTATAGCACCAGATGTTTTTTTCTGGATAGCGCTGTTTTACGCGGCGCAAAAACGGCAGCAGCGCCGCCTGGTTTTGCGGTTCAAAAGGCTCGCCGCCCAAAAGCGACAGCCCGTTGATGTAGTCGGGCGACAGCTCCTTTAAAAGCGATTCCTCGGTTTCCTCGGTGAAGGGCAGTCCGTAGTCGAAGCTCCAGGTCTCGGGGTTGAAGCAGTTTTTGCAGTGGTGGGTACAACCCGAAACAAAGAGCGACACACGCACCCCTTCGCCGTTGGCTATGTCAAAGTTTTTTATTTCTCCGTAGTTCATTATCAACAGTCCGTTATTGCGCTGAAAAGGCTTCTCGTTCCAAGAAGCCTTTTCGCTGTTATCATTCCGATTAATATTACAGGTGCAGTACGCGCTCCCTGATTTCCTGTGTCCTGCCCTGGTTCCAGAACTGGGTGCCGATGTAGCCGCAGGTCCTGCGCGCTACGTTCATCTTGTCCTGATCGCGGTTGCCGCAGTTGGGGCACTCCCAAAACAGCTTGCCGTCCTCCTCAACTATCTGTATCTCGCCGTCATAGCCGCACACCTGGCAGTAATCGCTTTTGGTGTTAAGCTCGGCATACATGATGTTGTTGTAGATGAACTTCATCACCTGCAGCACAGCCGGTAGGTTCTGCTGCATATTGGGCACCTCTACATAGCTGATTGCGCCGCCCGGAGAAAGCGCCTGGAACTCGCTTTCAAGCTTGAGCTTCTCGAACGCCGAGATGTCCTCGGTGACGTGAACGTGGTAGCTGTTGGTGATATAGTTGCGGTCGGTAACGCCCTTGATGATGCCGAAGCGCTTTTGCAGGCACTTGGCGAATTTATAGGTAGTGCTCTCCAGCGGTGTGCCGTAGATGCTGTAGTCGATGTTCTCCGCCTTTTTCCACTTCATGCAGTAGGCGTTGAGCTTCTTCATTATCTCAAGTCCGAGCTCCTTGCCCTCGTCCTCGGTAAGCTTTTTGCCGTTGAGGCTGTAGACGCACTCCCACAGTCCCGCATAGCCCAGCGAGATAGTGGAATAGCCGCCGTAGAGGAGCTTGTCGATGGTCTCGCCTTTTTTGAGGCGAGCGAGCGCTCCGTACTGCCAGAGGATGGGCGCGGCGTCGGAAAGCGTGCCCTTGAGTCGCTCGTGACGCGCCTGCAGCGCGCGGTGACAGAGCTCCATGCGCTCGTCGAAGATCTGCCAGAACTTGTTCATGTCGCGGTTGGCGGAAAGTCCGATGTCCACCAGGTTGACGGTGACGACGCCCTGGTTGAAGCGACCGTAATACTTATGCTTTCCGGGCACATAGTTGCCCGCGTTGGCTATGTTGCCCACGCCCGCGTCGGTGAAGCGGTCGGGAGTCAAAAAGCTGCGGCAGCCCATGCAGGTGTAAACGTCGCCCTTGAGCTCGAGCATTACCTTTTCGGAGATATAGTCGGGCACCATGCGCTTGGCGGTGCACTTAGCCGCCAGCTCGGTGAGGTACCAGTATTTGCTGTCCTCGTGGATATTGTCCTCCTCCAGCACGTAGATCAGCTTGGGGAACGCGGGGGTGATCCAAACGCCCTTTTCGTTCTTAACGCCGATGTAGCGCTGCTTGAGGGTCTCCTCGATTATCATGGCGAGGTCCGCCTTCTGCTGCTCGTTTTCAGCCTCGTTGAGGTACATATAAACGGTGACAAAGGGCGCCTGACCGTTGGTGGTCAGCAGGGTGACTACCTGGTACTGAATGGTCTGCACGCCGCGGTTGACCTCCTTGCGAAGGCGCTCCTCGACGATCTCATTGAGCTTTTCCTCGCAGACCTCAACGCCCATCTCCTCGATCTCGTGCAGGGTCTCCTTGCGGATCTTCTCGCGGGAGATCTGAACAAAGGGCGCAAGGTGGGTAAGGCTGATGCTCTGTCCGCCGTACTGGTTGGACGCGACCTGAGCTATGATCTGGGTGGCGATGTTGCAGGCGGTGGAAAAGCTGTGGGGCTTTTCGATCAGAGTGTCGCTGATGACAGTGCCGTTTTGCAGCATATCCTCGAGGTTTACGAGGTCGCAGTTGTGCATATGCTGGGCAAAATAGTCGGAATCGTGGAAGTGGATTAAGCCCTGCTTATCCGCCTCGACTATATCGGGAGAAAGCAGCATCCTGCGGGTCAGGTCGCGGCTGACCTCGCCCGCCATATAGTCGCGCTGTACGCTGTTGACGGTGGGGTTCTTGTTTGAGTTTTCCTGCTTGACTTCCTCGTTGTTGCACTCGATGAGCGAGAGGATGCGGTTGTCGGTGGTGTTCGCCTTGCGGATAAGCGAACGGTTGTAGCGGTAGCGCACATAGCGGCGGGCAAGCTCAAAGGCGCCCTTCGCCATCAGCTGATCCTCAACCATATCCTGGATCTCTTCAACGGAAACCGCGCGCTTCATTTTGTTGCAGCGGTATTCCACGTAGTCTGCGATGTCAATGATCTGTTCGTCGGTCAAAAACGGCGTGTCGGAGGAATTGTTCGCCTTGCGAACCGCGTTTATGATCTTGTCAACATTAAAGATCTCTTCCGAGCCGTTACGCTTGATGATTTTCATAATCTATCCTTCCTCTTTGTTAATTTCAAACTGCGGCGGAAGCGGATCCGCCGATAACTTCTTATAAATACAATAATATCTTGCTGTAAAGCTCCGCACGGCTGTTCAACCGTGCAAAATCTATTATACATCACGTTTTTGAAAAATGCAAGAGGTTTTTGAAAGAAAAACACAATATATAGTATTCTGTTAAAGAATTAAACACAGGATATAGGGCGCCTTGTAAACACTTGACACAAGTTTAACACACCCCGAAAACCGCTTTCCCATGCGGTTTTCGGGGTGTAGGATTTCATTATTATTCACTTTAGGAAAAATATTTGTTACAGATATATTGTGTCAGGTGACAATATTGGAACTATATATAGTGGCAGCTGAGCGCGCACCGATCAATATTCGGCTTTCCGGCTCTCAGTCTTCTCCGGCAGTTCGGGAAAAGACACAGCCGCAGTAGTTTTGTCGGTAGAGGTCGTACTCGCGCGACAATTCGATCGAGCGTTTATACCCCTCTTTTTTCTTGAAGTCGCTGTAAAGCCATTTCACGCCGTATTTGGCGCCCAGCTCGGCGCCGATCTCATTGAGCAGCGCGGCGTTCTTGAGGGGGCTGATGGTCAGCGTGGTCGTAAAGTAGTCAAAGCCGCCGTCCCTCGCCTTTTTCGCGCTGGCTTCAAGGCGCAGTCTGAAGCACTCGGCGCAGCGCAAGCCGCCCTCCGGCTCCTTTTCCAAGCCGCGCACCGCCGCAAAGAAATCCTCGGGGCGGTATTCGCTTTCGGTCAGCTTTACCGGATATTTAAATTCTTTAAGCGAAATAAAGCGTTTCTCCTCGCTCAGACGGTATTCGTATTCTTCTTTTTTAGAAATATTCGGGTTGTAATAATATACCGTGATCTCAAAATACTGCGACAGGTATTCCAGGCAGTAGCTTGAACACGGCGCGCAGCAGACGTGCAGCAACAGCTTCGGGACTTCTCCTGATGCCAGGTGGCGCTCGATCACACGGTCAAGCTCCTTTTGATAGTTTATCTTGTTCATGCTTTCACCAAATACTCGAGCAGCTCGGCGGCGGTGTCCGCAACAAAGGGAGCGCCCGCTTCCGTCAGCTCCCGCTTGCCGCGAAAGCCCCAGCTGACGCCCGCCATCGCTATACCCGCGTTTTGGGCGGTGTAGACGTCAACATCGCTGTCTCCGATATAAATGCAGTCCTGCGGCAATACGCCGTGCAGCGCCATTATAGCGTGCAGAGCCTCGCCGTCGGGCTTAGTTTTATACTGAGGCTTTTGTCCCCACGCCTCGGTGAAGCTATGCTCCGGATAGAGCTTGCGCAGGATGCGCTCAACAAATTCGTCGGGCTTATTGGAAAGCACCGCGGTGAGCACGCCGCGCGCGCTCAGACCTTCAAGCAGAGCGCCGCAGCCGTCGTAGGCTGTGGTGTTGTCGTTGCAGTGGAGCTTGTATTCCTCGTTGAAGGTGTCGGTGACAAGGCGAAGCTTCTCCTCGTCCGCGCAGCCGCCCATGGCGCGTCGCACCAGCATCGCCCTGCCGTTGCCGACAAAGGTCCGATAGCTGTCTATCGGATGCTCGGGCAGACCCGCCGCGCGCAGCCCCTTGTTGACACTCAGCGCAAGGTCTGTAAGTGAGTCCGCCAAGGTGCCGTCGAGGTCAAAAACAACCATTTTATACATCAGTTAAGCCCCTTTTCCATTTCAAAAAGGATCGCACGGCAAGGCGCCGCCTCAAGCCCGCTGAGCTTGACGGGAAAGGCGCAGAGGTCGTACTCGCCGTCGTCGATATTTTCCAGATTAAGGTTTTCGAGCACCGCGATACCGGCGCGCGCCAGCTCGCGGTGAGGCCGCGCCTCATCAAAGGGCGGCGCGATGGAGTCGGCGTCGGTGCCGACCAGCACCACCTTGCTCTCTGCCAGCACGATAGCCGCCGAGTGCGAAAGGTAGGTGTTGCCCAAGCCGCGGAACAAAACGCGGCGCTTGCAGTAGGGCAGCAGGCGCTCCATATCGTCGCCGGTCAGTATGCCCTCAACGGTTATGACAGAGCATTTGCCGTAAAAGGTGTTGAGCCGCAGGCGGTCGATAGGGCTGCCGTCCTCGGAAAAGTGCAGAGGCGCGTCGATGTGTGTGCCCGCGTGAACGCTCATGGAAATCGACGACAGGTTGCACTCGTCTTCGGCAATATCCTTTAGGATGGTGACCTCGGTATCGGGGTCGCCCTCGTAAACGGGACAGGTCAATGTGTCCCGCGAAATATCATGGATTATCATCTCCATCCCTCCCCAGTGCTATTGTATCACAGCCTATCCTCATTTGCAAGTACCGCTAATCACTCCGTCCGCCTTTGAAACGGCTTTCGGATAAGCGCTTAAAATATCCGAAGCCGCAAAAAAGAGCGCCCCCGAAGGAGCGCCCTCAAAAAGTTCGTTTACTTGTGCTTTGACAGAAATATCAGTATCAGGCAAGGTTTACGGAAACACGCTGGCCGTCAGCGGTAAGCATTTTGCCGGTGTCGCCGATACCCTCGGTCTTCTCAGCCAGATACTTCTGGATGCAGGTAACGTCGAGGATGGAAACTCTGCCGTCGCCGTTAACGTCAGCAAGCTTCTCCTGAGCATCGTCGAACGCCTCGAGCTCAACGCCTCTGCGCTGGATCAGGGTAGCGTCTTCGATGGTGATGTTGCCGTCACCGTTTACATCGCCGATCATGCCTACATAATCATCGTCTTCACCCTCGTAGGTGATAGTGATGGTGAAGTAAGCGCCGGTCTTGGACTTCATGTCAAATTCTCTGAGGTCGAGCTGCAGCTTAACAGTGCAGATGTCGTCAGTATCAAAGGTGATGTTGCCGCCATTGTAATCAGCAGCAGTAACTTCGCCGTTTTCAACGAACTCGCCGCCGAAGTTGTGGGTCCATGTGCCGTTGATGGAGAACTTAACCTGACGCTCAAAGCCATCGGGAACATCGGTGAACTCGATTTCCCAGATGTTTTCAGCAACCATGGTCATCTCGTTGCCAACATAACCGGGATCCCAAGATGCGCCGTTGAGCCAGTTGCCTTCGCCGTTACCTGCAGCGTATATGCCCTCGATGTCGATGCCATCCTTGAAAGTAACGATGGAACCGGTTACGGAGGTGACACCCTCGCCATCATTGTACTCGGCGTTGGGAGTCCAGGTTACGGTGAATTTGCCGGGGCCGGTGATATCGAAGGTAACGTTGTTGCCGGTCTCGTCGCCGATCCAAACGCTCTCGTTCTTAACGGTCTTGACCTGAATGTCGGAGTAAGCCTTATCAGCCTGTAAGGTGATGGAGTAGGTGCCGTCCGCGTTTCTGGTCATGTCATTAGCATGGTTGGTAGCATCCCAAGCGGTGCCGAAGAGCTCAGCCTCATTACCTGCTGCCAGATAGTTGTCAGCGGGAACATCCTCTGCGGGCATCACGAAGGTGAAGGTCGCAGTTACAACGCCGTTGTTGAAGCTGGTATCAAAAGAGCTGGCAGAAACGGAATCTGCGCTGTAACCAAGCTGAACAGCGGTAGCATCGGTGAGGGCATAATCATTGTTGGTAGCTACAACCTGGAAGCTCAGGGTGTAGGTGGTGTCATACGCGAAGGTCGCATCAGCAGGGCTCCAAGTCACGTTCTGGATGGCGTAAGGAGCAGTGGTGGGTGTGGTGAACTGCTGGCCGGCGGGAACCGTTTGACCGGGAGCGATGACAGCGTCGGTGGAAACGTTTACTTCGTCAATGTTGGTCACGGGCTTTGAGCCTGTGGTAAACGCCTTGGTAGCAACCAGCTTGCCGCCCTGGAGAGCAACGTTGTCAAACGCAGCGCCGTTGAGAGTAGCAGTGGAAGCATTGTTGAACTCATAGCCGTCCTTCGCGGTGAAGGTAACGGTCAGAGTGTAAGTGGTGTCATAAGCTGCGGAAGTCGCAGAGGGAGTCCAGCTGTAAACAGAAGAATACTGAACGGTGTTAGCGGTAACGGTGGGCAGTGCGGAGTTAGCCGCAACAGTGCCGGTCATGGTAGCAGCCGCAGTAGTGATAGCGTGAACAGGCTCAGCGCCGGTGGTGAACGCCTTGGTAGCAACGATTTTGCCGTCGGCAAAAGATACGTTGTCAAACGCAGCGCCGCTAAGAGCAGCGGTGGTATCGTTGGTGAACTGATAACCGTCAGCGGGAGTGAAGGTAACAGTCGCGGTGTAAGTGGTGTTGTAAGCGGCGGTGTTAGCCTGGGGAGCCCAGGAAGCCGATACAGTGTACTCGTTGGAGTTGCCGGTGATGGTGGGCAGAGCCTTGCCGCCCTCAACAGTACCGGTCATGGTAGCCTCAACAGCGGTAACATCCTGAACGGTGGGAAGCTCGCCGAGGTTCAGTCTCTCTCTTACGAGGTCGAGAGTCGGGTACTTTTCAACCTTGGTCTGCTCAACGCCATCCTCAATGGTGGTGGTGGTGATGGAGGTGTATCTGTACACATCCTTCAGGGTACCGTCAGACTTGAGGTCGGAACCGTCGCCGACGGGCTCGTAGGGAACACCCTCAGCTACCTTACCGGCGTACTTCTCAACATACATGTCGTATACATCCTGAGCTGTGGTGTTGAAGCTGGTCAGCACAGGCTGAATCTTCGCCCAAACGAAGGAAGGCTCGTTAACAGGGTTGGGAAGATAGGTCTTAAGAGCGTTTGCCATCTCCAGAGAAGCGGGAGCGTTGCCGGGGTTCATACCGTCAATGTAAGCGCAAAGGGTAGAAACCTTTCTCAGGGGGCCGGCCACGCCGTTATCGGAATGAGCTTTGTAGTCGATCTTCTGAGAGTTCGCAGTGTTCTCACGAGTCACTGCAGGCTCATCTACAGAATAGGTGTGACCGATCAGTGTGCTGTTGAAGTACAGGTCACAGGTCTGATAACCGTCGGTGTTGGGCTGGAGAAGATCTGCCTGGCCCGCATTTGCCTTGGTGGAGAACAGGATGCCGTACTCGGCGCCTTCTTCTACTTCACCCTGACCGGACTCGGTGATGTCGAAGTAATAAAGCGAACTGGCCTTAACGTCTTTGAACATCGAAGTGGAAGGAGCCTCCCACGATCTGGTCTTAACTTCGTTCTGGTTTCCGTAGATAGCATAGTAGTTACAGAAAACGTTTGCGGTGTGCTTCTTGGTGTTCCACTTAACTGACGAAGCGTTGCCCCATACAGATGCAGGGAACTGGAAGTAAACCAGCTGATGGCCTTTAGCGATTCTCTGTTCGGCAGTATCTACGCCAACCGACTCGGACTCGACCGAAGCGGCGGAAACTGACGAGAGAGCCATGCCAAAGCACGAAGTTGCCATTAAACCTGAAAGCAACAGGCTCATGGCCTTTGATGATTTTCTCATCGTAAATTCCTCCTTTTTGATAGTAACTCATATTTTGAGTAATTACATTATATATTAAAATAGGATTTTTTACAATACTTTTTTAGAAAATATGTAACGAAATTTTCATCATTTTTTTGGGCACTTCTTATTCACCTCGTCACCTTATACAAAAATCGCCGTTAAATGCCTTTGCCGCGCTGTTTTCGATGTTACCTGCCGCTACAAAGGACTTGACAACAGGCGCGTGAAATAGTAAAATTTATTCGATAATTATGAAAAGCGAGGGATTTTATGGAAAACTCCAAAAAAACCATGGAAAAAATCGTTGCCCTCTGTAAAGGCAGAGGCTTTGTTTACCCCGGCAGTGAGATCTACGGCGGCCTTGCCAACACCTGGGACTACGGTCCTCTGGGCATGGCGCTGAAAAACAACATCAAGCAGGCTTGGCTGAAAAAATTCGTACAGGAAAACAAGTACAACGTAGGCCTAGACTCCGCTATTCTTATGAACCCCCAGACCTGGGTGGCATCGGGTCACCTCGGCGGCTTCTCAGACCCGCTGATGGACTGCAAGGAGTGCAAGACCCGCCACCGTGCCGACAACCTCATTGAGGACTTTGACGGCACCAATGTAGCCGGTTGGAGCAACGAGCAGATGACCGAGTATATCAAGGAAAAAGAGATTCCCTGCCCCAACTGCGGCAAGCACAATTTCACCGATATACGCCAGTTCAACCTGATGTTCAAGACCTTCCAGGGCGTTACCGAAGACACCAAAAACGAGCTGTATCTGCGCCCCGAGACCGCGCAGGGCATCTTTGTCAACTTTGCCAACATCCAGCGCACCACCCGCAAAAAGGTCCCCTTCGGCGTGGCTCAGGTGGGCAAGTCCTTCCGTAACGAGATAACCCCCGGCAACTTCATCTTCCGCGTGCGTGAGTTTGAACAGATGGAGCTTGAGTTCTTCTGCAAGCCCGGCACCGACCTTGAGTGGTTCGACTACTGGCGCAGCTTCTGCCGCGACTTCCTCTATTCGCTGAACATCAAGCCCGAGAATCTCCGCCTGCGCGACCACGACAAAGAGGAGCTGTGCTTCTACTCAAAGGCGACCACCGACTTCGAGTACCTCTTCCCCTTCGGCTGGGGCGAGCTGTGGGGCGTTGCCGACCGCACCGACTACGACCTCACTCAGCACATCAACACCAGCGGCAAGTCGCTCGAGTACTTTGACCAGACCACCGGCGAGCGCTATGTGCCCTATGTCATCGAGCCTTCGCTGGGCGTGGAGCGTCTGTTCCTCGCCATCGTCGTGGAAGCCTACGACGAGGAGCAGATAGACGAAAAGGACACCCGCGTTGTCATGCACCTGCATCCCGCGCTGGCGCCCTTCAAGGCGGCGGTGCTGCCCCTGAGCAAAAAGCTCAGCGACAAGGCGGGCGAGGTAGCCGATATGCTCAGCAAGGACTTTATGACCGACTTTGACGACGCCGGCTCTATAGGCAAGCGCTATCGCCGTCAGGACGAGATAGGCACGCCCTTCTGCGTCACCTACGACTTTGATTCCGTGGAGGACGGCTGCGTGACCGTACGCGACCGCGACACCATGCAGCAGGAGCGCGTAAAGATAGACGAGCTGAACGCCTACATCGCGGAAAAAGTAAAGTTTTGATCGTTTAAAAACCGCATAAAATCAGGGAGCTGACGCAGCGCTGCGCCGGCTCCCTTCTTTTTTAATGAGTCACAACGTATGCCGAAATCGTCGTTATCGGGTAACCGTCAAATTAACCACCGTATTGCCTTCCGCTCGGCAAATGTGCGAAAATATAAACAAAAACAAAGTGTGCGATTGTAGTTCGTTGTTTTCGAAC
>CADBHB010000009.1 GCA_902794395.1 uncultured Ruminococcus sp. | reverse complement strand
TGGCGCCTTGCAAGGACGACAACGAAGTATTGCGGAAAATAGACCGCAAAGATTGTCTATTTTTTATTTGAGTTTAGTATTAAGCGGTCTGTCAATTCTTGTTCGTGACTCATTCAGCTTACATATAGTAAAAGCTAAATACACATATAACTATACATTGTGATGATACCGCAAGCGAAATTAAAAGTCAAGTTTTTTGCACCCCGATCACGATACACATTACGGCTTTTTTATGGTAAACAAAAAAACACACGGCGGTTAAGCCGTGTGCCTTTTGTCATCAGGATTTATCTGAAAGCGGGGATGATGTCCGCGAGATATCTCTGGATGTCGGTGATGTCCTGAACGTCGACTCTACCGTCGCCGTTTACATCAGCTACTACCTTGTCCACATAGGAGATGAACTCAGCCAGATAACGCTGCAGAACGGTTACGTCGTTGATCTCGACCTTGCCGTTGCCGTCTACGTCGCCGAGGAGATAGTCAACCTTAACGCCGGGGGTGATGACTGTGGAATATGCAGCCATGCCCTTGTTGGCAGCGTTGACGGTCTTCTTGTCAACAGCGAGATACTGCATGTAGGGCTGCTCTACGCTGGTGTCGCAGTAGGTGAGAGTATCTACATTACAGGTGATGATGGTGGTGGTAGCGGTGGTGTCGATTACCTTGAATACAACTCTGACCGCAGTGATGGGAGAACCATCCTCGTTAGAAGCGAAAGCCGCGGGGCTTACCGAGGAGAAGTTACCGACCAGACGACCGGGCTTGGTCATGTGCAGGGTGCCGGTGCCGAAGCCTTTTTCAGCAGCGAAGGGGAAGAAGTCAACAACTGTGCTGCGGCCGCTGCCGTAGGTGTTGTAAGCTTCCTGCCACTCGAGAACGGCGGGATCGTAGGTGAGCTCGTCGATGTCGATGTTGATGATATACTTATCGGTGGCGCAAACCTTGTACTCGATAGCAACATAAACGTCGCCGTTGGAATCGGCAAAGCTGCTGATGTTGCGGAAGGTGTCCGCCTTTGCGGCAAAGAAGTTTGAACGAGCGTTGAAGGTAAGGTCGGAATCCTGGGTCTGAGCATTACCGTTGACAACAACGAGCTCGTCGCCCTTGTCGGTTCTGTTCATCAGGTCGATCATCTTGAGTTCGACCTCGGTGGAACCGATGGCGAGGACCTTGAAACGGCAGGTAACTACAGTTGCGCCCTCAGCCAGAGCTATGGGAGTTGTGTCGTTAGACACGCTACCCATCGCGGCATAGGAAGTCGCGTTTTCGTTGACTACCATGCTGTTGGTGAATGTTTCGATCGAGGTAAGCTTAAGCTTGGATTTGTCAAAATTCAGACCCCACTGCATGCTGACAACATTGAGTTCGCTTGGAGTGGTGAATGCCATTTGCACGGTGCTGCCTGCCGAAACAGTAGCAGACGCGGAAGGCGTGCAGAAGTTTGACGTGCCTGTTACCTTGAGGCCCGCTCCGACTGCGTCAGGTGCTTCAGCAGCAGAAACCGCGAATACGGTGCTCATGCTGAACAGCATAACAACAGCCAGAAGGATGGATGCAAATTTTTTCACGTTTGATTTCATAGTAATCCTCCTGTAAATGATTTCAATACTTATGCCTTTATTATATAACACTTTTGTAATTGTTGCAACCCAAAAAATAGACGCAATATTTGTGAGATTTGTACATATAATACAAAAATTCACTTTAATCGACGAAAGCACGCCTGCTTTTCGGCGTCAGGCGCCTTCGTTTCTCCGTTTCAGCTCGCGCAGGGTTATCTGATAGCCCGCCCGTTCGGAGACAAGCCAATCGTCGGCGGGAGCTTTGCCCAGGATCTTTTCGGCGAGGTATGTGAGCAGGTGCGGGTTTTTGATAAGCACAGGACCCGTGAGGTGGGTGCCGAACAGCTCCCTCATGCGCACGCCCTCTTCCCTGCTGCCGTCAAAGTCGCCGGGTCCCATGGTGACACGGAAGAGCGGCTCGGAAATGCCCTTTATCTCGCTGCACTTGTTTACGAAGCCGACCAGCGGCTGTGTGAGGAAATCGCAGGTGTAGATAACGTCGCCCGTTACGCGGGTCTTGTTTTGCTCGGTGACGGTGAAATCAAAGAAGCCCAAGCCGTTTACGGTGTTGCCCTTGGCGTCGGTGAGGGTCTTGCCGAGCATCTCAAATGAGTTGCCCGTCATCAAAACAACGGTGCCGCTGTCAACTGCACTTTTCAGCGCGTCGGCGTATTTGCGGAGGTCCTCAAGCACCACGCGCTGATTGCGCTCGGTGCCCGAGCCGATGTAAATGAAGTCGTAGTCCGCGAAGTCGGCGTTTTCGCCCGGGCTTATCCTGTCAACGCTGACCTGCGCACCGCTTTTTTCAAGGATGCGGCGCATAGCCGAAACGTTGGCGTAATCGCCGTAGAGGTTCATGATGTCGTGATATAAATGCAAAAGCTTCATCTTAAACCTCCCTGACCTTCGCCAAAAACTTGCCCTTGTCCGAGAAGCAGGTTATGGCGTAAATGTACTCGCTGCGGTCGCTGTTGAGGTGATCGACCGCCTCGCCGATGTCCTCGAAACTCTTGATCCTCTCGCTTGGGATGTCGGTGTAGGAAAAGCGCGTCACCAGATCGTTTACATAGGTTCCGGCGAGGACTATCTGACGGACATTGTCGCTGTTGAGCATTTCAAAGTCGATGTCATACAGCCACGAAACGTCGCTTGTGAAATACTTGCGGCTGACCGCGTCCACGATTATCAGCACGTCGCAGCCCTCCTTGTACGCCGAGGCGACGCGGATGGACTGATCGTAGGAGATGGAGTTTTCATGCTTTGAGGTAAGCAGAGTTCCTCTGCGGCTTCCCAGCTCAAAGGTTATCACCCTGCCGTTTTTGAGGACATAGTTGTTCATGTCCGCGGCGATCTGCGCGCCGTCAATGCCCACGATGGAGGCGACGGTGTAGGCGGAGAGGATGTTGTAGATATTGTAAAGGGACTTGAGCGCGAGGGTGATGGTGTGCTTGCCGTCGATAGTCATTTCGCCCTTGTCAAGGTCTACCGAGGTGATGGTGTAGCGGGTATTCTGCCGCTTGTAGCCGCATTTGGTGCAGGCGTAGTGACCAATGTGATTGTAGTGGTGGGTGGTGTAGGTCATGGGCGCCTTGCATATCGGGCAGTAGGCGCCGTCGTTGTAGACGCTTTGAAGCTCCTCGGTATCACTTGACAGCTTGTCCGCGCCGAACCACACCACATCCTTTCTGCCCTGAGCGAAGGAGGACACCAGCGGGTCGTCGGCGTTGAGGATTAGCTGAGTGCCGTCGGTGATGCTGTCGAGCAGCGCGTCGTATACCCACTCGGGATGTCCGTTGCGGGTGAGCTGGTCGCGGTAGAGGTTGGTGATGACATAATGGGTGGGATGGATGTAGCGGAAGGTGTACCGCGCAAAGCGCTCGTCGCTTTCGATCAGCAGGATGTCAGCCTTGACCCTGCCGCCGAGGGTCGCGCTGTCGAGCACCAGGGTGGTGACGCCCTCTATCTGGTTAGAGCCTTCCCTGTTCCACGCCACTGTTTTGCCGTTTTTGGTGAGGATGTGGGCTATCATCTCCACTGTGGAGGTTTTGCCGTTGCTGCCCGTGACAGCTATGATGTACTTAGGAAGCTGCACTCGGCTGAGGATGTCGGGACACAGCTTAAGCGCCACCTGTCCGGGCTTGCTGCTGCCCTTGCCGATCAGCTTGCCGGCAAAACGCAGGAGCTTACAGATTAGGATTGTAAAAAATTTTTTCATTGGTTTCTCCGTATGCCGATGAATATAAGTTTCATCGCGATTGCTTTCTTTTATTATAATAGGTATTGTGTTTTTTTTCAAGGTTTTCGCAAAAGAATAGCGCATAAAAAAATCCCCGCGGCACATAACAAAGGTACCGAAAGGGAGGTTTGAATATGACAGAAAAAGAATTGCTGTATGTGGAGGACGCGCTCGGTCACGAGCAGCACGTTCAGGCGGAGTGTCAAAACGCCGTAAACCAATTGCAGGACAACGAGCTAAGACACCTTTCGCGCGATATGGAACAGAAGCACCGCGCGATATTCCAAAGCTTTTACGATTTGCTGTAAGGAGGACGCGACATGGACGACAGACAGACTATGGAAAACTTGCTGATGCTTGAAAAGGGCGCCTGCGACCTTATGATGCACGGCACCATCGAGAGCGCCAGCCCCGATGTGCAGCACGCCTTCAACTGCTCGCTTAATTCATCCTTGCAGATGCAGAGCGAGATTTACGAGAAAATGCAGCAGAAGGGCTGGTACCCCGTGACACAGGTGGAGCCGCAGAAGCGCAGTCAGGTAAAACAGAAGTTCTCACGCTGAAAAAGCGGAAGCGCCATCAACGGCGCGATACGCGGTTTCCAAATGAAAAAGGGTCGGCGGCTGCCGACCCTTTACATTATTCTGTCACGCGCTCACACATCACAAAATACCTGTTGAACTGTCCGCCGCCCTTGGGCGTGCAGGTGAACATGGTGAACATATCCTTGCCCTTTTGGATGAAGGCACATTCCGCTTCGCTGGGGTCGTGTATCTGGGAGTCCTTCACCTCATAGGTGAGAGTCCCCCAAAAGGTCCTTACGTAGATCTTGTCGCCCGTGCCCAGCCGGCGGATGTTGTCAAAGAATATCCTGCCGATATAGCCCGTGTGACCCGCGACCACCGCGTTGGTGTCCACACCGCCGAAGGGCAGCGAGGTGTAGGTCATGTGCGCGGCGCCGTAGCTCATGTTGGCGTCGCTGGCGCCCAGGTAGATGGGCAGCTTCATGTTGATAGACGGCGCGGAAACGTAGCCGTAGACCCCGTCGGTAATGCCGTAGTCGCGCAGGCGCAGCGCGGGATTGCCGAAATCCAGCTTGCCCATGAATTTCGCGCCCTGGTAGGTTTTCAGCTCCTCGTTGTAGGCGATTACGTCGCGCTTCAGGCGCTCCAGATCGGCGCTGAACAGCACCTGCTTGCCCTTGCGCTTGCCCTTGCTGTCGATGGGATAGCCCTGCTTGTCGATCTCGCCCGCTTCGAGGGCATCGGCGTAGGTCAGCGAGGTTATGCCCGTGCCGAGGTCGTCGTCCTCGGTGATAACGCGCTCAAGGCGGTCTTCAAACGCCTTTATCTGTTTTTCCGCGATGCGGGCGCCGATGAAGTTGGAGATCGGCGGGAACAGCACCAGACCCAGCCCTGCCGCCAGCATCACCGAAGCGATGATTAACAGCGCCTTTCTGCCCTTGCCCATTTTTTTCTTTTCGGGCTTTTCGGGTTTTTCGTGATTTTGGAGCTTTTCGGGCTTTTCCTTTTTCCTCATGTTTCCTCACCGCCTTCCTTGCCGGCTTTTCGCTCGCTCTTTTTGCCGCGGCGGATAAAGAACACAACGAAGAACACCGTCATGCCGATGATGCCGAGTATGACGAGGATAGCCGCCCAGTACGGGATGCGGTAACCCAAGAAAAATATATAGCGGTCGTCCATATGGATGAGCTTTGAGCCGGTGGTGATATAATTGCTGTCGTCAAATTCCACTCGCTTTCCGCGTACCAGCAGACGGTGGGTGTTGACGGAATAAGGGGTGCAGGTGACAAGGGTGACATGATCCTCACCCGGCACTACACGCAAATCGCTTGTTTCGGAGGGCAGCACCACCTTGATTTGGTCGACCTCGTATTTCAGCACTCGGTCGAGTACGTGCACATAAAACTCATCGCCCTCTTTTACCTCGGGCAGATAGTCAAAAAAGGTCTGTCCGGGATACGCCGAGTGGGCTGAAATGACCGCGTGGGTGCTTTCGCCGCCGATGGGCAGCGAGGTGTTTTGCAGGTGACCCGCGGAATGCGCCAGCGTTTTTTCAGAGGTGGAGTGCCGCACGGGAAGATAGACGTTGATTTTCGGCACCTCGATGTAGCCGATAAGCCCTCTTCCGTCCACGTCCATAGACGCCATGTACTCGCTGCCTATCCTTCTGTAAGCCTCCTCGTCGAAGGGGTCGATAATTATGACGTTGTTGGTAAGGCTGTCGTTGTACTTTTTCGCGGACTGCCACAGCTCCTGCTGGCGCTCCGACGGCATTTGCTTTACGGTTTCCATATACGCCTTCGCGTCCTTGCGCGCGGCGTAGTTGTTGACCGCCGAGCTTATCAGCGGATAACAGAGCACGCCGAGCCCCGCGAGGAAGATGAGAACTATGCCTATGATTGCGAGTTTGTTTTTCATATATATAGGTTCCTTTATGAATTGAAAATTGAAAGTGGAAACACGGGTTTTTCCATTTTCAATTTTCAATTGTTTAGTAGCAATCGTCGGGGACGTGACAGCACGCCCCCGACGGGTTTTACGGATTCAAATATTCAAATATTCGATTTGAATTACTTGGAGCTCTTCTTCTTTCTTACGATGATGAAGAGAACGCCTGCGCAAGCGATCAGGGAAGCACCGACAATGGTGAATACCATGGTGCCCTGTCCGCCGGAATCGGGCATAACAACGGGAGTGTTGGGGATCTTCGCAACGCCGTCAACAACAAAGCCTGCACCGGTCACATTACCGTTAGCATCGATCTCAACGGTGTACGGAGTATTGTTGAGGTTGAAGCCCTTGGGAGGCTCGGTCTCAACGATGGTGTAAGAACCCTTCTTCAGACCGCTGAGCTTAGCAGTACCATTGCTACTGGTAACAACGTTGGTGTTGCTGTAGTTGTTCGGACCGGTAACGGTGAACTTAGCGCCGCTCAGACCGTAACCGGTCTGACCTTCCTGCTTGGTGGAATCATACTTCAGAATGTTGAGCTCGAAGGTGTAAACATGGACGGTGTTACCCTTGATGTCGCCGTTGGGCTCATATCTGTTGCTGTATTCCAGGCTGTCCTTGTTGTAGTTGTTGGTAGTGTTGGTATACGCGATAGCGTCGTCGTTGGCGGCTCTGCCGATAATCGCGTCGCTGTCAACGGTAGCAACCAGCTCAACATATACGTTGGCAGCATTATAGAAGCCGTTGGTAGCAAGCTTGGAAGCAGTCAACGCAATGGTAACATCAGTGGGCGCTGTGCCGCCGCCGGAGGTGGTCACGGTGTAGTCGGTGCCGGCAGTGAGAGTTGTCGTATTAGAATCGAGATATACAGAGGTAACTTCCTTGAAGGTCAGACCTGCGGACATGGTATCCTTGATCTCATACTTGGTAACAGGCTCGGTAGTGGAACCCATGGTAGAAGCTCTGAGCAGGAACTTAACGTCATCGCCGACCTTCGCGGTGGTCTGGTAATCATTGCCCATGTCGCCGTCAACGATCTTCTTGTCAACAGTGGGTGTGCCGTCGTCGATCTTGCCGGAGATGTCAACCTGGATGTTGGTCATATCTTCGTTATTGGGGCCCTTGTCAGTGGTCAGATAGAACACGGAGCCACCGGTCGCCTTAACAGTTTTGCCTGCGGGCTTGCCGGTAACGGCAGCAAAGTACACACCTGCGGTTTCGGTGCCAAAGGTAACGGTGCCGTTGGTACCGGCGGTCATTGCAGAGCCCTCCTGAGTGCCGAGGTTCTTGCCTGCCTTCTGGGCAGCTTCGCAAGCAGTGCGAATATCGGCTGCAGAAGCGGGAACTGCTTCAACAGCGGTTTTGATGGTGCTGTCTACGTTGCTGTCCGCAACATATACGCCGTTTGCATTGTCATAGGTACCGATTCTGTAAACAGTGATGGTGTAGCCTTCTTTAGCAGTGATAGTCGCGGTGTAGGTAGAGTCCGCGCTTACCGCGAAGGGGATCATCATAGCAAGCATAAGCGCTGTCAATACAACAGCCAAAACTCTTTTGGTGGTTTTCATTTGTTTTTTCTCCTTTTTTATATTTTTTTAAAATTTTAAACCATTACTTAAAATGTCTGCCGCGGGCAGGTTTTCCGACTCTGCGTCTGACTTGGCAGCGCTTGTTGTAAAGCACATATGCCATCGCCATCATAGCGGCAGAGCCGAGGATGCCTATGCCGAGGGTCAGGAAGGTCCTCATTCCCGAGCCGCTGGAGTCGGGCATCATAACGGGCGCGTTGACGTAGTCATAGGTGACCTCGTGCAGGCCGTCCTGTCCGTAGGGGAAGGTGACAAAGTGCACGGTCTGGTTGGAGTTGTAGCCGTTCTTCGGCGAATACTCAAAGACCATGTAGGTCTGATTGTCATAGCCTCCGTCTACACCGAAGGTACTGCCATAGACCCAGTTGTCGCTGAAATCAAACGAGAACATCAGGTCGCCGTTTTGCCAGATGGGCAGGTTGGCGAATTCAAGCTTTCCGTTGGTGGTAGTTTCGCCGAGCATGGTGTCGGTGGAGGTACCGTCGTAATCATCGATGATCTCGTTGAGACGCTCGACGTAATCTTCCGGCAGATTATTTGTATAATCCCTGTCCACCTTGACGACCGCGAAGTTGGTTTCATTTACGGGATTTCCGTTGCCGTCCGCCTTGTTGATGATGATCTTCGCGGGAGAGTAGTTGTCGAAAAATACGTCGGTAGCATCGCCCGCATAGTCGTTGCAGGCTTCGTCCACATAGTAGTATTTCTCTGTGATAACAAGCTTATTGCTTGAAGTGTTTAGTTCTACCTGGAAAACTACATAGAAGGTAGTTTTGTCGCCGAACCAGCCGTTGGCGGTCTGCGTATCGTTGAGAGGAGCTTCCTCTATCTTGTACTTGTACCAGCCCGCGCTGTTGAAGCTGACGCCGAAAGAAACCTTGCCGCCCTGCTGAACGACGTTCTGGGTAACGGTAACTCCGGCGGCGCTCTTGAAGGACTCATACTGTTGGACGTCGTCATCCGTTCCGCCTAAGCCGTCTGCTCCGGGTTTCACAAATGAAGACGTGCCGGGATCAAGTCCCGTCATAGTAAAGCTGAACATATTGCCGGAATAATTCTGTCCGTCCAGATGCTTGTACACATCGATCGTTCCGCTTCCCGATTGCAGGGTATTGGTTACAGTGACCGTTTCACCGCCGTTTACGGTGAGCCAACCGCCGTTGCCGTTTGTCAGATTGTTTACGACGGTGGCCGCGCCGGTTGCATCGATGGCAGTTACGCTTGTGTAATTATATCCCGCCGCGCTGCTCTCCGTGATTTGGAACTTAGCGCCCTTGGGTATGCTGTTAAAGCTGATGGTCCTGCCCTCCTTGAGTGCCGCGCCGGATTGCAGCGCGCCGCTGCCTGCGGAGAGATGGAAGGTCTGACCGGGCTTATCGGAAACGGTGTACTCAAGAGCACGTGCCTGGAACGTGGTGTCGTTCTTGTACCGCACCAGTATGTTGGCGCCGAACTCGGTGGTGTCGCCGGTCTGCTCAGTGCCGGACGCATCTACTACCTTCTTGGTAAGCTGGAGTCCGGTGGGCGGTGTGTTGGTGACAGTAACGTTGTTGCCGTTGCTGCCGATGGTGAACCAACCGCCTTTGTCGACAGGAGTGACACTGATGAGCGAAGCATTGTTGTCTGCCACGGTGATGCCGTAGTACTCGTACACTTCGTTTTCACCCTCGACCACCTTGATCTGCGCGCCGACGGGGATACCGTCAAAGGTCAAAGTCCTGCCCATCTTCAGCGCAGCGCCCGACTGCAGTCCGCCGCTGCTGCTCAGGGTATATGTACCCGACAGGTCGCTGGCGGTGTATTTCAGGGGATAAGCCTGGAAGTCCTCGCCGTCCTTGAGCTTTACGAGCACCGTACCGCCGAATTCGGTGGTGTCGCTCTCCTTGCCCGTGACCGCCTTGGTGAGCGTGAAGGATGTTGACTTAGGCGCGTTTTTGTAGTCGACCTGCAGTGATGCGAAGTCGTAGGTATCGTTAGTGCGGTTGTCTATCAGCGTCTTTGTGTCGGTTTGGAAACCGGATCCGGTAAGCGTACTTGTGTAATTATGTGATTGCGTTTGGGTTCCGACTTTGTCGGAATATGTCCAATCGCTGTCATAGATGAGATAACTGCTTGATGATTTTGTTTGCTTGACCCGGATTTTGTTGTTTGTGGTAAAGGCGTTGCTGAAATACGCCTTTCCGTTATCGCCGAGGTCAAAGGTGCTTCCGTTCGTCTGTGCGGGAGTACCGTTTGACATATAGTTTAAGTTTGAAACTGCGGTTTCACCGTTTGCACCTGCTGTGGGCGTGAAGGTGAAGCTGTCAAGACCGGCGACCTTTGTCTTTAAGCCGTCGTTGATGTTTGTGGTGTCGATTTTCTCGGTAACAGTTACCTCGTTGCCGAGAGGCACCATGGTGAACGACATAAAGCAGTTACTTTCGAGCATGCCGCGTTCCATATAGAAAATGGTCATCTCGTAGTCGTGCGTATAGTCAAACCATGAGTTGAAATACTTCTTCTGGTTTTGACCCTTGCCGTAAACATCAACAGCGTTAGCATACATGCTTCCGGTTTTGAAGTTGATTTCGCCCTTTGCCATTTTGTGGTTGCCGCCGAGGTCGAGAACCAGATGCGAATAGTTGCCGCTTGGATCGTTCTTTTTCGCGGTGACGTCGGTGATGTATACCCAAAGGTCGTCGTCGCCCGAATACTCAAACTTAACGGGATCGCCGTTTTGTGTGCCGTCGATCGTGCCGTATTTGGGTACACGGAACTTCATGTTCATCTTGATGCCGAAGCCGTAGTCCAGATTCTCGTTGTCCGCAGCGTTGCCGGTACCGGCTTTAAGGTTGACGTTTACTACGTCCCAGTTGTGTACCGACTTGTCATTGCCCAGCCAGTAAGCGCCGTGTGTGATGGTGGCAAGCTTGATGGTCTGGTCGCCGTTGCCGTTGTGGAACACCGCTCTTGCAGCTCCGGTCGGTATGGTCGCCTTAAGGTTGCTGCCGTCGCCGTAGGTCTGCATCTGCACGTTTGAAATGACATTGTCCTTATTGTCATAAAAACGGCAATAAGCGTTGCCCCAGCCTACATTGTCTTTGTTAAGATAAATGTAGCGGGTGCCGGTATTGTTTACGCCGTCACGGTTGTTGAACGGGAAAATACCGTAGCCCGAGGCATTGGCAATGTGATTGTCTTCGTTCATCTGCGCGGGATTCATGAAGTACTTCATGCCGTCTTGAACGCCGTACTTCATGCCGGCGCCGTAATTGACGCCCGTGGGCTTGCCGTTGCTCCAGTTGAAGTACACGTTATCTTCAGCGTCCAATGAATTGAACTCATAATAGCTGTACTCCATGCCGTTGGCAAGCGTTCTCTTTTCCACGGTGAACGGGAACTTACTGTTGACTATCTTGGCATATTTTTGCTTATCGCTACTTGTCAGGTATTCCTTATCGAAATAAGGCGCTTTGAGCGCGTTGCTTCCGCTTGTTGCCATAAGGTTACCGCTCGTGTCAAGCTGTTCCTGCATCAGGCCCTGATAACTCTGGAAACGGTTGCTTAGTCCGTTTGAGTTATTGGCGGCATAGTCGAATCTGGTGACGTTATCGCTGTGAGTAGCGTTTTCGTAACCGTTTCTGCCGTAGGTATCGCCTACATGGTGATTCGACGTGTCGTAGGATCCGCTGGTATTGCAGAAATTGCCGAAGTACAACGGCTTTGACCAGTTGCTGTAAAGGTCTGCGCGAGCTTTTACAACGTTTCTGTTAAAATCGAAGAACGGGTACCATTCATCGACCGAACCGTTAAAGCCGGTGCCTGCCTGCAGCGGATTGAGCCAGCCGTTGCTGGACGAAAGCTCGGTATCGGTCAGATAGTCAAAATAGGTGGCTTCTGCCCAATACAGGCCTTCGTTTTCGCTGTTGTTGCTGTTGACGGGAGCGTTATACTCGTTCGCCGCCAAACCAACGCTTTCATCGACCTTTGCCGCTGTAGCGGAGGCAAGTCCCGAACGTACCGCGGGGATCACGCCTGTGCTCAACAATGCCAATGCCAACAGAGGCGAGAGAATCTTAACTTTAAGACTTCTGCTCTTGTTGTGTTTGCCTTGCAAATTTTCTCCTCCTTTTCTTCAATAATCGCAAGTATACCTGTGTTATTTATCGGAAGGTAAGACAACCTCTCCGAAAAACAACAGATACCCGCATACATTATAGTTGATTTGACAACGAGCATAATTCTTTATTGGAATTATGACAGAGAAAATAAAATTTTGCAATTCAGTACAAATCTGCCTTTGGTTCTAACCGACCGTGTTGTGATATTACACAAGGAAATATGACAATTTTTTAACAAATTAGACATTTTTCTCCTGCGCTCGTCACCCCTCGGTTTTTTACCTAAAAGTTCACTCTTTTCCTGCCGATTATTTTGTCAACCGCAAGAATTGACAAGCCGCCTGATTTTTTTATAAAATAGGGTTGTAAATATCGTACTAAACTGTTATAATTAGTATGATATCTATACGGGCTTATGCCCGATGCTTTTAAAAAGGAGAGATCATATGTTTTGTGAAAAATGCGGCAACCTAATCAGCGGAAACGAGCGCTTCTGCGAAAAGTGCGGCGCGCCCGTACCCGGTGCCGAGCAGGCACAGGCGGCTCCCGCCGACTCCAACGCTCAGCCTCAGGCGGCTCCCGCCGACTCCAACGCTCAGCCTCAGGCGGCTCCCGCCGACCCCAACGCTCAGGGCAATTACGGCTATACGCCCATGCCTCCTGCAGCGCCCAGAAAGCCCTTATCCCCCAAGGCTAAGAAGGCTATCCTCTTCGGCTCCATAGGCGCCGGCGTGCTGGCAGCTCTGCTTATCGTGCTGTTCGTGGCTATAATACCCGCCATAAAGCGCGCTAAGGAAGAAGCTTCCAAAATAGATATAACCAAGTATCTCACCATCAGGGCAGACGACGTGGACAAGGACGACGAAAACCCCTCTGTGATGGACGGTCATATCGACGGCAAGATCACCTGGAACTACGAAGCCTTTGCAAAGGACACCAAGTGGGACGACAATAAGCCCTGCACCGCTGAGACCTTCCTCGACAGCATCAGCGAGTATTTGACCTATGAGGTACAGCAGGACGACGGCGAAGTGACCTCAAGCAGATACTTTGACGACGCCAAGTCCGACACCACCTTCAAGGTCACGGTCATTTGGCCCTCAAAGAACAGCAGCAACAACAGCAACAGCAATCTCGACGACTACGGACTCGGTCAGGCTTTTCAGCAGCGCGCTGTAGAAGCTGCCAACGAGCAGATAAAGTCGATGGAAGAACGCTGCGGCATTAAGTTCAAGCACAGCAAAAAGACCCGTACCCTTGAGGTAGGCAAAGAGCTGGAAAAGCAAAACATCACCATTGATGTTCCCGTCGAGATCGACCTGCTCAGCTACATCAAAGAAAACGGCCTCTTTATCCAGAATGGCTACAAGAGCGGCAATCTTTCGGTGACAGTCGACAAATTTGAAACCGAGATAAGCGGCTACAAGTTTATTAAGGATGACGACAGCAGATATACCGACGTAAAGATTTACAAGGGCGACGAATACATCTCCAGCTTTGATTTTGATTATTCCGACACCTCTTATCTGGACGACGGCACCACCGTCACCCTCAGCTACGATTCCAGCGATGTTTCCTATATCGCCGATAAGGGCATCTCACTCATCGGCAGCGACGTCACTATTACCCTGAAAGCTCCCGATCCCTTTACCGCGGAATCCGCAAAAACAAACGTAGAGGCGCTGAAAACCTACTTTAACGAAGAGGTGTTCAACTCCGACAGCTCCGCCTCGACAGGCGACAGCATTGAGCTGAAAAACATCTACTTCTGCTCCAAAAAGGACAGCGACTACAGCTACTTGGTATTTGTGTACTACAACGCCACACAGAAGTATTACCAGACCGCTGAGGTCAATACCGAGTACGTTTATATGAAGGACAACAAATTCGTCAACGAGTACGGCAGCCTGTCTACCAACTCCAGCGACAAGACACTCGCGGGCGCGGTCGAAAACTGCTGGTACCTCAGCAAATCCTACAGCAAATACTACAACAACACTCAGATCCTGTAATTTCTACAGCATTACGGGCACCGGCCGCGCGGCGGTCGGTGCCTTTCTTTTTGCCTTCGGCACATTCAACCGATTGACGAATCGTTCATAAAGTGTTATAATTTTAACAAGATTCGACATTTTTCGACGGAGGGATGAAAATGACCGCAACCGAAACCGTAAATATCCGCTATTTCAGCGGCTATATCCGCAATTATAAAAGCCTGTGCGCCGAGCTGGGCGTCGACACCGAACTGTCGCGCGAAGCCCGCGAGGAAGCGATACTAAAGAGCGCCTTTTCAAAATGGGGCGTCGACCTGACCTCGCACCTCTACGGCATGTTCGCCATCGCTATCGAAACACAGCAAAAGCTTTTCGTGTTCCGCGATCAGGTGGGTCAGAAGCAGATGTTCTACGCTCCCGTAGAGGGCGATCTGCTCTGCTCGGGCGACATCAACGAGATAGCCGCCGACCCGCGGCTTGACAAGCGCCTGAACATGAGGATGCTGCAGCAATACCTGTTTTACGGCTACCCCATCGGCGAGGAGACCTTCTACGAGGGCGTATACAAGCTGCGCCCGGGTCATTACGCCGTGTGGGACGGCAAAAACGTGGAAGTAGTGCGCTATTGGCAGCCTAAATTTGAGCCGGACGAGAGCAAGACCGCAGACGAGTTCGCCGAGGAGATAAAGGCGGTCGTCGAGGAGATACTCGGCGAGGAGTGCGGCGACAGCGAGCTGCCCTACAAGGAGTCCTTCCTCTCGGGCGGCGTGGATTCCTCATATTTGCTGGCGGCGAGCGACGCGGCTGCGGCAAACACCGTAGGCTATGAAGAAGCGGGCTTCGACGAGTCCGCGCTTGCGAGGCAGACCGCCGAGGTGCTTGGCAAGGGCTTCAACGTAAAGATGATAACCCCAAAGGAGTACTTCGCGCGTATTCCCGAGGTAATGGATAAAATGGGTCAGCCGCTGGGCGACGCTTCGGCGGTGGCTTTCTCGCTGGGCTGCGCCGCGGTGCGCGAGCACGCCAAGGTGGTGTACTCTGGCGAGGGCATCGACGAATTTTTCGGCGGCTACAACGCCCACAAGCGCGAGCTGCCCTCCGACTGGACCTACCTGACCTGTTCGCACATCATGTCCGAGGAGGTCGTGGCGTCCCTGATGAAGGATTACGACAGCAGCGTAAAGGCGGTAGACCCCGTGGCGCCGCTGTGGCAGGAGGTGCAGGGACAGCACCCGCTGGCGCAAAAGCTGACCATAGACATTTCGCTGTGGCTGGAGGGCGACATTTACCTGAACACCGACCGCACCAGCACCGCCTGCGACGTGGAGCTTCACACCCCGTTCAGCGATCTGCGCCTGTTCAATGTGGCGCGCAGGATCCCCGCGGCGTATGAGTTCGACGGCGAGCAGAACAAGGTGGTGTTCCGCAAAGCGGCAAGCGCCAAGCTGCCGTATGAGGTCGCCTTCCGCAAAAAGGTGGGCTTCCCCGTGCCGGTGCGCGCTTGGCTGAGCGACGCGCGCTACAACAAGGGCGTGGAGGAAAAGCTGTTCGGCGAAAGCTCGCAGAAGTTCTTTGACCAAGACGCGGTAAGGGATATGTGGACGCGCTTCACAAACGGCGAGGCGCTGCTGTGGAACCGCGTTTACGCCGTTTACGCCTTCCTGCTTTGGTATGATTTAAAATTCAGATAAACAACATCAGCAACGGAGCTGACACGCTATTTTGACGTGCAGCTCCGATTTTTTATTTTTTTCAAAAAACTATTGACATGTTATTATCGTTGTGATATTATCTAATTGTAGATAAGAAAGGAGCGTGAGGTCCATGCAAGACGAAAAACAGTTTTTGCAAGACTACAGCCTGTCAGATTACGAGCGTCCCTCCGTCACAGCGGACATAGTTGCCTTTAAGCTGCGGCGCCGGGACAGCGAAAATTACCGGCAAAACGTACAAACCCGTCTTTCGCTGCTGCTTATTCGGCGCGGCGGCCATCCTTTTAAGGGGTGCTGGGCGCTGCCCGGCGGGTTTTTGAACCCCGGCGAAACCATCGAACAGTGCGCCCTGCGGGAGCTTGAGGAGGAAACCGCCGTAAAGCCCGCGTCGCTTATGTCCATAGGGCTGTTCAGCGAACCGAACCGCGACCCGCGCGGCTGGATAATCTCCAACGCCTTCGTGTCGGTGTTCGGCAGCGAGGAGGTGGCGCAGCGCTCGGGCGACGACGCCTCGGACGCGCAGTGGTTCGACGTGGACTTCACCCTTGAGCCGGACGGCGGCTATGTGCTGAGCCTGCGGCACGAGGACACCTGCATACGCGCCCTGCTGAGCGAAGAAAAAAGCCGTTTCGGCATGACCTCGTTCACCGTAAGGGACAGCGGCACCCTGGCGTTTGACCACGCCAAAATAATCGCCGCGGCATTGACGGCGCTGCGCGGCTGCGCCAAGGATTTTGAGATGATCTTCGATTTCCTGCCCGAGAAATTCACCCTCAGCGAGCTGCAAAACGTGCAGGAGACCATTATGAACATCTCGGTGCTCACCGCGAATTTCCGCCGCAAGGTAGCTAATCTGGTAGAGGAAACAGGCGAGTACACCCAAGGGGCGGGTCACCGTCCCGCCAAGCTCTATCGCAGAAGATAAGGAGGATAATTATGAAGCATTTTTTAGTTGTTGTGGATATGCAAAAGGACTTTATCGACGGCGCGCTGGGCACCGCGGAAGCAGTGGCTATCGTCCCCGACGCAGTAAAAAAGATAAAGGGCTTTGAGGGCGAGATCTTCGCCACCCTCGACACCCATTTTGAGGATTATATGCAGACCGCCGAGGGCAAAAACCTGCCTGTCCCCCACTGCATCAAGGGCACCGAGGGCTGGGCGTTCAACAAAGCCGTCGCCGCGGCGCTGGAGGAAAAGGGCTTTACCGCCGTGGAAAAGAACACCTTCGGCTCGGTTGAGCTGCCCGGGCTTATTGCGGAACGCGCCGACGGAGAAGAGTTTGACATAGAGCTGATAGGGCTTTGCACCGACATCTGCGTGGTGAGCAACGCCCTGCTGCTGAAGGCGCATTTCCCCGAAGCGCCCATAGCGGTCGACGCGCAGTGCTGCGCGGGCGTTACGACGCAGGCGCATGAGGCGGCGCTGGCGACCATGAGAAGCTGCCAAATCAAATGCTGAAACAACGGAGGTAAATTATGTATAGCTTCAATGCGGAAAAGGTAAAAAACGAGTGCGTACAGTGGATACGCGATTTCTTTGAAAACAACGGCAAGGGCTGCAACGCCGTGGTGGGCATTTCCGGCGGCAAGGACAGCTCCATAGTAGCCGCGCTCTGCGTGGAAGCGCTGGGCAGAGACAGGGTCATCGGCGTGCTGATGCCCTGCGGCGAGCAAAGCGACATCGACATGGCAAAGCTGCTGGTGGAGCATTTGGGCATAAAGCACTTCATCATCAACATAAAGGACGCGGTAGAGGGCATCACCAAGGCCATCCCCTTTGAGCTGAGCGACCAGAGCCGCGTGAATCTGCCGCCGCGCATCCGCATGTCCACCCTGTACGCGGTGTCACAGAGCCACAACGGCAGGGTCGCCAACACCTGCAACCTCAGCGAGGACTGGGTGGGCTACTCCACCCGCTACGGCGATTCGGCAGGCGATTTCAGCCCCTGCTCCTTTTTGACCGTGCAGGAGATGAAGCAGATAGGCAGACTGTGCGGACTGCCCGACGTGCTTATCGACAAGGTGCCCAGCGACGGGCTCTGCGGCAAGACCGACGAGGACAATCTGGGCTTCACCTACGCGGAGCTAGACCGCTACATCCGCGAGGGCGTTATCGACAACGAGGAACACAAGGCGCTTATCGACCGCAAACATCGGATGAACCTGTTTAAATTGCAGCTGATGCCGGCGTTCAAGCCCGAGATTTAAAGAAAAACAAAAGGGAAACAAAATGAAAAAGAAAGCGTTTCAGCTTGGGCTGCTGGTGGGAAGGTTCCAAACCTTTCACACCGGACACGAAATGATGATACAGACCGCGCTGGAGGTCTGCGAGCGGGTGGGTGTGTTCATCGGCTCGTCGCAGGAGTCCGGCACGGCGAAAAACCCCTTTTCCTATGACACGCGCGTCAAAATGCTGCGCGCGGTGTTCGGCAGACAGATAGAGATATATCCGCTGCCCGACATAGGCGTGGGCAACAACGGCAAATGGGGCGACTATGTGCTGCGCAGCGCCAAGCTGTGCTTCGGCAGCGTGCCCGGCCTGCTGGTGTCCGGCAAGGAGGAGCGGCGCATAGACTGGTTCGACAGCGCTCAAGGCGTCGCCGTCGCGGAGCTGTACATCCCCAAGACCATCGACATCTCCGCCACAAAGATGCGGCAGTTTTTGATAGACGGCGACCGCGAGTCGTGGCAGCGCTACACTGGCGAGAAGCTTTGGGGCAGCTATGAGGAGCTGCGGCGGGCGGTGCTCGCCTCGAAGGACAACACGCAGACAGCAAGCCTATAGAAAGGAAGGACGAAACTACATGAAACTTGAACCTATCGTGGTGTCTTTGCTCGACACCGACTTGTATAAATTCAACATGGACCAGGTCATTTTCCACAAGCACACCGACCTGTGCGGTCAGTACTATTTTAAATGCCGCAACAAGGACGTAGTTTTCACCGCCGAGATGGAGGAAGAGATCAACGCGCAGATAGACCACCTGTGCACCCTCACCTTCACCGACGAGGAGCTGGATTACCTGCGTTCCATCCGCTTTATCAAAAACGACTACGTGGAATTTCTGCGGCTGTGGCATCCCATCCGCGACTACGTCACCGTAAGCCGCAGCGAAAGCGGCGAGCTGAACATCGTGGTGGACGGCCCGCTGTTCTCGGCGATGCAGTTTGAGATATATCTGCTGGAGATTGTAAACGAGGTCTATTTCCGCATGAAATACGACTACGAAACCCTGCGCAAGTCCGCCGAGGAAAAGCTCGACCGCAAGATCAGGGCGCTCAACGACGGCACCTACACCTTTCACTTCGCCGAGTTCGGCTGCCGCAGAAGGCTCAGCCGCGAGTGGGAGGACGTGGTGGTGCGCCGTCTGGCGCAGGAGACCGACAAGTGCGTGGGCACCTCAAACGTGTATCTTGCCATGAAGTACAACCTGACCCCCATAGGCACCTACGCGCACGAATATGTGCAGATGTATCAGGGCATCGACGAGATACCCCTCGCCTACACCAACCACTACGCTATGGAGGACTGGTATGACGAGTATCAGGGCGACAACGGCACCGCGCTGACCGACACCATCACCACCGACCTCTTCCTGCGCGACTTCAACCGCTCAATGGTAAACAACTACACCGGCGTGCGCCACGACAGCGCCGACCCCTACGAGTGGGGCGAGAAGATCATCCGGCACTACGAGAGCTTCGGCGTCGACCCCAAAACCAAGCTGCTGCTCTTTTCCGACAGCCTCGACTTTGACCGCGCGCAGGCGCTTTACGACTACTTCAAGGACAGAACGAAGGTGAGCTTCGGCATCGGCACCTTCTGCTCCAACGACACCTGCGAAAAGGCGCTTAACATCGTCATAAAATTGCAGTACGTAAACGGCAGACCCGTGGCAAAGCTTTCCGACGCGCCCGGCAAGGCGATGTGCCGCGACGAGGCGTATTTGGAGTACCTCCGCCGCTCGGTGGAGTTCAGACTCAACCGCGCGCCGGCAGACAAAAACAACTGATACCATTAAACCCCTCATTCCGTCACTTGGAATGAGGGGTCTTGCATGAATAGGGGCAGTTTTCGCAGCAGCCTCCGCAGTTGCTCCTGCCCCTGCGTTTGCGTATGATGATGACCGCCACCGCCGCCGCGACAAGCGCGGTCAGGACGGCTGCCGTAATAATATCTGTCAGGGTCATAGTTCACCTCTTAAATCTCAGCCCAAAAAGGGAATACAGATCAAGCGCACCAGCGTCGCCGCGACATAGGCGATAACGCACTGCCATGCCACCAGCGCCAGCGCCCATTTTGCGCCGAGCTCGCGTTTCACGGCGGCTATCGCCGCAACGCAGGGCGTATACAGCAGGCTGAACACCAGCATCGACGCCGCCGAAAGGGTGGTCATGGCGGTCGTAATGTCGCCGCCGTATAGGATGCCCATTGTGGACACGACGCTTTCCTTTGCCATCACTCCGCTTATCAGCGAGGTAATGATGCGCCAGTCGCCCAGTCCCGCCGGTCTGAAAGCGGGCGCTATGAAGCCCGCGATCTGCGCCAGCATACTGTCGTGGGAGTCATTTACAAGATTGAACTGCCAGTTAAAGTTTTGCAGGAACCATACGATGATGGTAGAAATGAATATCACCGTAAAGGCGCGCTGGATGAAATCCTTCGCCTTGTCCCACAGCAGGCGCACCACGTTTTTAGCGCCGGGAAGACGGTAGTTGGGCAGCTCCATGACAAAGGGCACCGCCTCGCCCTTGAATATAGTTTTTTTATAAAAGAGCGCGATCAAAACGCCCGAGAGCACGCCCATCACATACAGCGCCGAAATGATGATCCAGCTGTAGCCGCGGAAAAACGCGTTGACAAAAAAGGCGTATATCGGCAGCTTTGCGGTGCAGCTCATAAACGGCGTAAGCAGTATGGTCATTTTGCGGTCGCGCGCGCTGGGCAGGGTGCGGGTAGCCATAACGGCGGGCACCGTGCAGCCGAAGCCTATCAGCATGGGCACTATGCTGCGCCCCGACAGCCCTATTTTGCGCAGCAGCTTATCCATAACGAACGCCACGCGCGCCAGATAGCCGCTGTCCTCCAGTATGGACAAAAACAGAAACAGCGTGACGATGATAGGCAAAAAGGTAAGCACGCTGCCTATGCCCGTGAGGATGCCGTCGGTTACAAGCCCCGTGAGTATCGGGTTGACGTCGGCGCTTTTCATAGCGTCGCGTATAAGTGCGTTCAGGCTGTCCGTGCCCTGCTCCATCAGCCCCTGAAGGGTGCCGCCTATGACGGAAAACGTCAGCCAGAAAATAGTCACCATGATAAGCAGGAACATGGGTATGGCGGTGAATTTGCCCGTCAGCACCTTGTCTATTTTGGCGCTGCGGCGGTGTTCGCGGCTCTCGCGGGGCTTTACCACGGTTTGGGCGCAGACTTTTTTGATATAGGAAAACCGCATATCGGCGATAGCGGCGTTGCGGTCAAGGTGCAGCTCCTTTTCCATTTGACGTATGATGTGCTCCAGCATTTCGCGCTCGCTGTCCTCAAGCCCGAGCTTTTCAAGCACCAGCCTGTCGCCCTCCACCACCTTGCCGGCGGCAAAATGCAGCGGAAGCTGCGCCGCCTTTGCCTTGCTTTCTATAAGGTGGCGCACCGCGTGCAGACAGCGGTGTACCGCTCCGCCCTTTTCGTCGGCGGAGCAAAAGTCCTGCCGCTGCGGTTTTTCGCGGTAATGGGCTATGTGGATGGCGTGCCGCACCAGCTCGTCTACACCCTGGTTTTTGGCGGCGGAGATCGGCACAACGGGCACGCCGAGCATGGCTTCCAGCGTGTTTATATCTACCGAGCCGCCGTTTGCGGTCAGCTCATCCATTATATTCAGCGCGATGACCATGGGTATGTCCATCTCAAGCAGCTGCATGGTCAAATACAGGTTGCGCTCGATGTTTGTGGCGTCGACGATGTTTATGATAGCCGTGGGCTTTTCGTCAAGCACAAAGCTGCGCGACACTATCTCCTCGCCTGTGTAGGGCGACATGGAATATATGCCCGGAAGGTCGGTGATAAGGGTGTTTTTGTGCCCCTTTATCACGCCGTCCTTGCGGTCGACCGTAACGCCCGGAAAATTTCCGACGTGCTGGTTAGAGCCGGTAAGCTGGTTGAACAGGGTGGTTTTGCCGCTGTTTTGGTTGCCCACCAGCGCGTAGGTCAGGGTGGCGTTGTCGGGAAGCGGGTTTCCGCTGCCCTTGGGGTGATACTTGCCCTCCTCGCCAAAGCCCGGGTGAGGGCTTCTGCCGGGCTTTCGCGGTATCTCCTGCCGCCTGTCCGCCTCCTTGACTTCTATTTTTTCGGCGTCGGCAAGCCGCAGCGACAGCTCGTAGCCGTGCAGCGTAAGCTGCATAGGGTCACCCATAGGCGCAAGCTTTACCAGCGTTACCCGCGTGCCCGGAATAACGCCCATGTCCAGAAAATGCTGGCGCAGGCTGCCCTCGCCGCCGACCGCCGTGATCTCGGCGGAGCGACCGACTTGTAAATCCTTTAGCTTCATTTTGACGATCTCCTTGTTAGCTTAGGCTAACCTTATTATAGCAGAACGGCGGCGCAAAGTCAACCCCCGCGGGTCGGTCATCACCCTCCTATCATATGACAAAATTCTTTACAAATCCCCAAAATGGTGCTATAATTGGCTCAGATTTCATCGGATCATGGCGAGGAGACAGAAAAAAATGGAAATTCCCAAGCTGATCGTTATGCTGACAAACAATGACCAAACGGTCTGTAATGCCCGCGAGATATTTTTGCAGTGCAAGGATTCCAAGGCGGAGTACTGGGGCATGAAGGAAAAGCCCCTGCCGCCGGATGAGATGAAGGCGCTTTTTCAAGAGATGCGCGCCTGCGGCAAAAAGACCGTGCTTGAGGTCGTGGAATACACCGAGGAGGAGTGCCTTAAAGGCGCCGAGACCGCGCTTGACTGCGGCTGTGAGATAATGATGGGCACGATGTTTTTCCCTTCCGTCAACGAGTTTTGCCAAAAGCATAACATACGGTACTTCCCGTTTGTGGGCGAGGTGCGCGACCGCCCGTCTGTGCTTAGCGGCAGCGCGGAGGATATGCTGGACAGCGCGCGTTCCTGTATTGAAAACGGCGCCTGCGGCATAGATCTTTTGGGGTATCGCTATGTGGGCGATCCGGTCAAGCTGAACCACACTATCGTCGGCGAGCTTGACGCGCCCGTATGCATAGCAGGCAGCGTAGACAGCTTTAAGCGGCTTGACGAGATAAAAAAGCTGTCGCCCTGGGCGTTCACCATAGGCAGCGCGTTTTTTGAGCATAAATTCGGCGACGGTTTTTGTGAACAGATAAACAACGTATGTGACTATATCGAAAAAGGCTGACCGAGCGGTCAGCCTTTTGTTGTATATGTATCACGTGTCCGCGATCAGTTCCCTGGGTATCTGGTCGTAGTCATACATCACCTCGGAGTGGTTGTCGAGCAAAAGCTCTTTTTTGAGCACCTCGCCCGAGTCCCTGTCGAGGGTCTCGCGGTATATCTTTGAAACGCGGAAGTATTTTTCGCCTTCCTTTCTAAAGCGGTGTCCCTCCTCGACCAGACGGTAGCGAAACGGAATGTCGCGCTCGCTGCGCAGCTCGGTGTACTGCTTTTCATCGGCGCACCAAACAAGCAGCTGAAAGCTTTGGTCGGTGTTGTTTTTGAAGCGGTAGTCCACGTTGTTGTAGCTGACAGAGGTGCCCGTGGCAAAGGGCACGCGCTCGCCGTGGTCGGGCGCGAGGGCGTCGGAATGGTTGTGAAACTCAACCACCTCCAGCGGCGAGAGCAGCACGAGGTTGTGAAGGGCGTTTGCCAGGTTGCATAGCCCGCCGCCGATGCCGGGCTTTACCTTGTTGCCCTCGATGACCCTGCCGTCCAGGTAGCCGCGGCGCTTTGTGGTGTTGCCGACGGTTTTCCAAAACGAGAACACCTCGCCCGGACGAATGACGATGCCGCTTATCGCCTTGCCCGCCAATTCTATATTTACAGCCTTGTTGTATTGCAGGGTGGGGTCTATGCCCTTGCCGCGCTTTATAAGACCCGAGCAGTGCTCCGCCACCAAATGCGGAAGCTTCTCCTCGTGCCTGTTTTGGGCAAAGGTCTCCCTGCTTTTTTTGTCCCTGAGCTTGCGCTTTAGGATCTCTTTTTTCTCCGATATTTTATAAAATAAGGGGTTCATGTCGCAGAACAGCGTGTCCTTTTTCCAAAGCATTACGGTTCCTCCCTCACTATGTCACCCAGGCGGTGACAATATTTTTTGCTGTGGCGGTAGCACCACAGCACCACCCGCTCTATCCTGCGCCTTACGCCTATCCTGCGCTCGGTGTAGTAGCCGAAGTATTTTACCAGGATGCTTTTTATGCCGCAGGCGTTGGCGCCGCGAACGTCCGAAAAGGTTTGGTCGCCTATGAATACCACCTCGTCCTTTTCCATGCCGAGCGCTGCAAGCGCCTTTAGGTAGCCCTCGGGCGCGGGCTTGTCGGCGTCGCAGACATAGGGCGTGTCGATGTCGCGTATGAAGCGTTCTACGCGCTCGCTGTCGTTGTTTGACAGCAGCACCGTTTTCAGCCCGGCGCGGTGAACGGTCTTAAACAGCGCTTCCGCCTCGGGGGTCGCGTCGTCGCCGTGCGGTACAAGGGTGTTGTCGATGTCAAATATGACCCCGCGTATGCCCATGTCGCGAAGCTTTTGGTAATCTATGACAAACACGCTCTCCACATATTCATAAGGATAGTATTCGCGAAGCATCCAAGCCCTCCCTTTTCACGGTTTCCCTATTATTATACATTTTTCGCGGTTGAAGTCAAGGGCGTGCCGCCCGCGCGGCGGCGGAAATAATATCCGGCTTTTTCTGTCGGGCTGTTGTTGTTAATTTGTTGTAGTCGCTCTGTTATAATACAGGCAAATCGGAAAATAACTTATTTAGGAGCGATTCTTATGATAAATGATTTTCATTTCAGCGCAATTAAATTCTTCATTTTCACAGCGACGTTTTTTGCCGTATGGATAATCGGAGACTTCCTGTTTTCCACCTTCATCCTACAAAAGGGGTTTGTTTTCACCCTGTCCGACGACATAATAAAGCCGCTGGTGTGCGCGCTTCCGTGCGCGTTGATAGTGCAGATGGCAGGCAAAAACAGAAAAAAAGACCATAACGAAGGCAGACGCGACCTATAACGTCGCGTCTGCTCTTTTTTGCTGTTTATAAATGATCCGTGCCTTTTTGAAAAGCATCAGTACTGATAGCGGCTGCGAAATTTTTTTACACAGAAAAAGGTAGGAATAAGGCTTACCAGCTCCGCCGCGGGCCACGCTATCCACAGGCCGTCGCCGCCGAACACGGCGCTAAGCGCGTAAATGCAGACGACAAACACCACAAAGGTGCGTATCATCGAGAGGATGAAGGACACCAGACCGTTGGAAAAGGCGGTGAACATTCCCGAAACGAAGTTATTGATGCCTATGAGGATACACGCGGGCAAGGAGAACATCAGCGAACGCATCGCGATATCGTAGTATTCGGTGCCGGGATTGAAGAACAGCCCGATGATCTGCCCGCGGACTATGAACAGCACCGCCATGAGTATGACGCCCATTATGACCGTCCACGCCATGCTGTAGCGGTAGAGCTTTTGGCGCTCCTTGGTGTTGCCCTTGCCGTAGTGGTAGGAAAACAGCGGCTCTATGGCGGTGGTATAGCCCATGAACACCGCGGCGATGGCAAATTCCATATATGACCACACCGCCAGCGAGCTTACGCCCACTTCGCCGTAACAGCGGAACGCGATGTGGTTCATCATCAGCATGGTCACGCTGCCCGCGAGGTTGGTGGCAAGGTCGGACGAGCCGTTGAAGCAGATCTTGCCGATCTCCTTCATGCGTATCTTTGTCCACTCAAGACGGTATGAGCTTTTTTTGCCGATAACATAGTAGAACACGGCGTATACGATGGTGCTGAAATAGCCTATGACAGTGGCGATAGCCGCGCCGTAGATGCCCATTTGCAGCGGTCCCATAAAGAGATAGTCAAGCGCACAGTTGAGCACGCCGCCCACCATTATAACTATAGCGGCGGTGACGGTCTTGCCCTCGCCTATGACGAGGATACCCAGCATGGACTGCATCATTATGGGGATGGCAAACGCTGACATAACCATGTAATACGGGCGCAGATAGTCAATATTGCCGTCGGTTGCGCCGCAGAGCCGCATTATGGGATCAGCCGCCAGCAGGCAGGCCGCTGTGATAAGAATGCCTATGCCCAGGGTGAAGATTATCAGCTCCGAAAAAACCTGACCCGCCTTTTTGCGGTTGCCCTCGCCCACCAGCCTGACGATCATCGCGTTGCCGCCCGTGCCGAACATGATGCCCAGCGCGATGAACATGCAGAGTATTGGGTAGTAGAGGTTGATGGCGCTGATGGCGGCGTCGTTTACAAAGTGGTCGATAAAAAAGCCGTCGACCATTTGATACACCGCGATAAAAACGAAAACAAAGATACTGGGTCCTACAAATTTCAGCAGGGAAAAGAAGGAGTATTCCTGAGCCAGCTCTTTATCCTGTTCCATTGGCGTTCATTCCTTTCTTACTGTTTCCTTCCGAAAATGCCCTTTACGGTTTCAAAGAAGTTGCGCTTGTTGCTGTATTTCTTTCGCAGCTCGCCTACGGTGACGTCGGTTTGGGAATTGTGGGTGACCAGACCCTGGGCGACCCTTACGAAAATATCCTTGAAGCGCTCCATGCTCTCGTCCTCATAAAGCCTTGAGGCGTAGTCGATCATCAGCACCAAGCCGTCCTCGCCGTCGAGGATCTCCATGTCGAGGATCGTCTGAGAAGCCGCCTGGTTCTGGCGGATGTCGATGGTTTCAACATCCATGCCGTCCATGCCGCCCATGTCGCGGATGTCCTGCTGATAGAGCAGATATGCCGCTTCGCTGCCGCCAGCCTGATTGTGGATGTCTACGTAAGGATAGCAGCAGTGCTCTATGCCCTTTTGCACCTGATCGTGCACTTCGGCATACAGGTCGCGCAGGGTGAGCGAGTCGCTCAGGCGCAGTCCCACGGGCAGGTCGCGGAACAGCAGACCCACGGAGTTCATGGCGATCATGTCCTCTCTGCCGTTGTATATCCACGACAGCTTGATGTCGTTTTTCTTGTTGTATATCGAGATGGCAAGCGCCGACACAGTGATGAAAAACTCGTTGCGGCTGATGCGGTAGTGGCGCTCCATAGCCTTCATCTGAGGCTGCTCGATGCCCAGAGGAGCAAACAGCTCACCCATATCGTTTTCGCGGGATTCATGGTCGGGCTTGGGATAGTTGCTCCACTCAACGCCCTCAAAGCGCTCCTCAAAGTAGCGGCGGCTCTCCTCGTAGAAGTCGGTTTTCGCCTCGTCCTCGCGGTTCTGCAAAATGAGGTAGTACAGATCGGGGTCGGGCTGCATGCCCATGTACGCCTTGCCGACGTTTTGCATGAACACCTTGAGCGAGGTGCCGTCGAAGAGCGTGTGGTGGACGTCAAAGAAGATGTAGCCGTTTTTCTCGGTTTCAAAAACACGGCAGCGGTGCAGGCAGCCGCCGATGATCTTGAAGGGCTGCACCAGATTGTCCTTGATGGTGTTGAACTCAAACTCGCTGATTTTCTCGACGCGGATCTCCTGCATCACCTCGGGGGTGTAGCGCTGGACGATCTCGCCGTCGTCGTTGAAATGGAAGGTAGTCAGCAGCGCGGAATGGTTGCGGATGACGGTGCGCATGGTGTCCGCCATCTTCTGCATGTCAAACATCTCCCTGTCCAGCTTCATCATGGTGAACAGGTTATACATAGTCGATTTCGGCGTGTAAAGCTGATAGTCAACCATATAGAGCTGCTCCGCCGTCAGGGGATGGTCTGTCTTCATCGCGCGGGCGTTTTTGATTTCGGGCGCTTCGCCGTCGTCGTTGGCGTGGAGCTCCTCGTATAGCGCCGCGATCTTCTTGGGCGTTCTGCCGCGGAATATCTCGCCGGCGTTAAGTCCCGGAAGCCCGCTTTCGGTGATTACGCGGATAGAGCCCAAAGAATCGCCGCCCAGCTCGTAGAAGTCGTCGTTAATGCCGAAGCGCTCCAGTCCGAGCACCCTTGCCATGGCTTCGCAGAGCTTTTGCTGCGTTTCGTTTTCGGGCGCGACATAGTCGTTTTGGAAGTTGGAGGCGTCGGGCTTGGGCAGCGCCATCCTGTCCATCTTGCCGTTTGCCTTAAGGGGCACCTTGTCTATCTTGATGTAGTAGGCGGGTATCATATAGTACGGCAGGCGCTTGCCAAGCTCCTCGCGGAGCCGGTCGGCGTCGACCGTGATGTCGGCGGTGTAGTAGGCGCATAGGTAGCTTTTGCCGTTTTCCTCAAAGCCGCGCGCGGCAGCCCAGTCTATGCCGAGCGCCTGCTTTACCGAGGCTTCTATCTCGGCGGGCTCTATGCGGTTGCCGTTTATCTTTATCATGTCGCCCGAACGTCCCAGCAGCAGATAGTTGCCGTTTTCGTCTATCCGCGCCAGATCGCCCGTGTGATATACGCCGTCGCGAAATGCCTTTTCGGTTTCCTCGGGCAGGTTGATGTAGCCGCGCACAAAGGGATTTTCAAAGCAAAGCTCGCCTATCTCACCCTCGGGCGCCTCTTCCCCGCTCTCGGTGAGCAGCGTGATCTTGCAGTCCACCTCGGGCTTGCCGATGGGGCAGGTCTCGTAAGCCCTGTCTATCGGGAAAACGCCCACCGCGAAGCCGCTTTCGGACGCCGCGTAAATGTTGATAAGCTCGAGGTTCTTGTTGTACACGTTGTTGGCGGGCTCGCTGCCCACAAAGAGCATCCTCAAAAACGGACCCGTGCGCGAGCCGAGCATGCGGACATAGGAGGGTGTGAGGAAGGTGATGGATATGCGCTTTTCAAAGAAGAATTTTTTCAGCGCCGACGGGTTTTTGATGGTGGCGTAGCTGACCACAAATATCTTGCCGCAGCAGATGCTAAGTCCCTTCAGGATAACTATGACAGAGGCGACAAAGTTGAGCGGCGCCAGCAGAGCGAGCCTGTCCTTGCCTGTGAAGGGGGTCACGCCGTTGACGGCGATGGAGTCGATGGCTCTGTTTAGGTTGCCGTATTCGTGCAGCACGCCCTTGGGGTTGCCGGTGGTGCCGGAGGTGTAGATGGCGTATGCCGCGTCGTGGTCGTCGGCGGTCACATAGCCGCTCTTGGGCGGAAGAGCCATAATCTCCTCCCAGTTTTCGGCAGAAAGCTCGGCTTTGCAGCCGCAGTCGCGGCGGATGTAGTCTATGCGCTCGGGCGCGTAGGTGTCCTCTACCAGCGCCCACGCTGCGCCGCTTTTCCACACGCCGATCATGGCGATGATGGGCATTATGCCGCGCGGCAGGTCAATCAGCACAAAGTCCTCTTTACCTATGCCGTTTTTTTCCAGGTAGGCGTAAACGCGGCCGCTCATGTCGTCGAACTGCGCGTAGGTAACGCCCTTGGAGTGGGCTTCATCAAAGAGGATAGCGGCGTTGGGGTTCTCTTTTGTATAGCTTTCCAGCATTTGAAGGATAGTCATTTTCATGCACCCGTTTCGTAATCCAGAATCTCGTCAAAGCCCGTAACCTCAAATACGTCGCCGACCGTCTCGTTTACATTGACAAGCTTCATTCCGTCCTTTGCCATCATTTTTTTGTGCAGTGAAAGCAGCACGCGAAGTCCGGCGGACGACACGTAGTTGACCTCGGCAAAGTCGAGGATCAGCTTTGTAATGCCGTCGAGGTTCTCGCTGATATAAGCGTCCGCCTCGGGCGCGGTAGCGGTGTCAATGCGACCGGAAATGCTGACTGTAAGCGTGCTTGAGTCCTTTTTCTTTTTGATGTTCATAAGTATGTCTCCTTTTATGTCAGTTTTTTCTTTATCGTAAGTATATTATGACCGTCACGGCAGGAATACTCTACCAGATCCATGGTCTTTTTCACAAGGTAAACGCCCAGCCCGCCCTCACGGCGCTCCTGTGCGGGCGCGTGGATGTCGGGTTCAGACAGCTTGAGCGGATCGAAGGGCTTTCCGCTGTCGATGAACGTGATGACCGCCGTCGGCGGCTTTGGTTCGACGGCGCACTGCACCGTCACCTTGCCCGCCTTGTTGTCATAGGCGTATTTGGCGATGTTTCCGAACAACTCGTCGATCGCTATACTGATTTGAGTCAGCGCCTTGACAGAGCAGCCCGCGGGCTCCAGCTCGGCGGTGATAAAGTCCGTTACGGCTTCAATGCTCTCTACAGCCGCGTCAATAGTAAGTTCCTTCATTCGTCTTTTCCTCTGTAATGGATGCACAGCATTGTCAAATCGTCAAACTGCGGTTGGTTCTGCGTAAAGCCTTTTACGTCCGCGCGGACAGCTTCTAGCAGCCTGTCGGGAGAAGCGTCTTTGTTTCGGTTCAAAACGGCGAGGAATCTGTCGTAGCCGTACTGCTCCTCCCTGCCGTTTTCGGCCTCGGGGACGCCGTCAGTATACACAAAGAGCTTGTCGCCCGGCGACAGCTGTATTTCCGTCTCCCTGTATTTTATGCCCGCCATACCGCCGACCACAAAGCTGTGCTTGGCTTTCATCAGCTCGAAGTCGCCGCCCGAGGGCTTCAACACCGGATACTCGTGTCCGGCGTTAGCGGTTATCAGCCTGCCGCTCCCTATTTCCAGTATGCCCAGCCAAACCGTGACGAACATTTCCTCGCGGTTGCTTTCGCATATCTGGTTATTGACGGTGACGAGCGTTTCGCCGGGGCTTTTGCCGGTCATCACCGTGTTTTTTATGAGTATCTTGGACGCCATCATAAACAGCGCCGCCGGTATGCCCTTTCCCGAAACATCGGCTATCACCAGCGCCAGGCGGTCATCGTCTACCATGAAAAAGTCGTAAAAGTCGCCGCCGACCTCTTTTGCGGGGGTCATGAAGGCGTATAGGTCAAACTCGGTGCGCTCGGGCATAAATGGGAAGGTGTTGGGCAGCATGTCCGCCTGTATTTTGGTGGCTACGCCCAGCTCCATTTCCGTGGACGCCAGCGTTTTTTCGCGCTCGGCAAACAAAACGCCGTAGATAAGCACTATGGACACCGTCATGGCGGCGTACTGTGTGGACAGTCCGAACACGCCCGAGGTGATTATCTGATTGACGAACGGGATGGCTACAAACGAAACGGCGACAAAGCGCTCCTTTTTTGACGCCTGCGCGAAGCAGATGGCTATTATCACCACGGTCAGGGTGATGCTCAGGTACACCTGACTTACGTCCCACTGGGCGGCGCGGCGGTATACGCCGTCGGAGCCTATCTCAAAAAACAGCGGGTAGACAAAGTTGACCAGACAGAGCAGCATGGACGGGAACAGCATGACCGTAACAAAGCAGTGGGCTATGCGCATAGGTATGTCATACAGCCGCAGCGCTCTGCGGATGTAGTTCCAGAAAAGATATATAAGCACCGAGCCCATAAGATAAAACAGCACGTTGTCTACCAGATTGACCGTTGAAAAGCGCAGGTCGCCCTGTACCAGCCAGCTCACCTCATCCAAAAACAGCGCGAAGGCGTTGGTGGTAAGCAGCGTGACAAAAACATGAGCGTCCGCGCTGCGCGTCTGCCGGTTCAGCGTCGCGCTGAAGCAGAGCATGGCGCAGACCGCCATGCAGAATATGTCGGCGCCTATGGAAAACAACCACTCGCCGCGCATGCCGTCAAAGCCCTTGACCGCCATTAAAACTACCGAAGCTACCGTAAGAAAACAGGAGAAGCCGAAGCAGGCGGGAACTATCCACGTCTGCCGACCCAGCCAATCCCTTTGATCGTTGATTTTTGTCACAATAGAATTCATGTCTGTTTCCCCGTCAATCCTTTGGTATCATTCGCAAGACGCGCCTTAAATACTTCATATACAAAATGTATTGGATAATATTCAGCGTCAGATCTATCGCGCCCACCAAAACCGAAACGCTTTGGGCGTGCGAGGACAGCTCGAATATGCGGATGACCAGCGCGTTCACCGCGGAGACGATATAGATAGATACCAGCAGGTTCAAAACGCGCCAAGCCCGCTTTGTCATATCGTGCCGCCCGAAGTTTTCACAGATACGGACAAGCCCGCAAAAAACGTAGATCATAACAAACATCTCTACGATGGCGCCCGCCGAGGAAAGGATGGTGGAGATCATCCCGTTGGGTATCTGAAAGAAAAAGCCGAAGAGTGTGAGGACTCCCACCGCCAGCGCGCAGAACATAGCCTTTTTAAATTCAGGCTCGTCGCGGGACGCCTGAGCATAACCGACTATGCCGATGACGGACGACAGCGCCAATGCCGCGACATATAACAGCATCGTAAAGATAATTGCGGCGCCGAAAAGCAAATTGACAACGGCGTCATCGTCCTTGAAAAAGAACTCCACAACGACCAGCAAAAGCCCGAAGCCGCCCGAAAACAGCGTGGCGATAATAGTAAAAAGCTGGGCACAATATACCTTTTTTATTCCCTTTCTCGCGTTTGAATAACTCATGTCCTTCTCCAAAAAAAGCGGCGTCCGACCGCAGGATATACTATTATAAATTATAACAATACTCTCGGGCAAATTCAAGTCATTTCACCAAATCGGACATACATTCCCTGAATTTTTTATCTAAACAAAACAACATCCCCGCCGCCCCGTAAAAAGGTCGGCAGGGATGCTTTGTTACGCGCCGCGTCATGTGTCGGAGCGGCGCTTTTTGTCCCATTGTTTCACAAGTCCGGTAAGGCGGACGGCTATCGCGACAGCGAGCACCGTCAACACCGCAAAGGAGATGAGCAGCATTATCATTGTGTTTGAGAAAAGCTGCGAATAATAGCTGTTTCCTGAGGCGAGGCCGGCGTTTGCCACCTGCACATCGTCGGTAAACACGCTGATATAATGCCCCACATCAAAGATATTGTCCGGGGGGATATACTTCAGCGGCAAAACCAGCTTTATCGGAAATTTTATGAAGAGCGTCACCGGTACCGCGATCAGCGCTGCCGCCGCGAGAAGACGCAGCAGGATACCGAGCAGGTTGCGGCGGACGACCGCCCAAAAGTAGTGACTTTGGTTATCTGCGCGCAGCCTGCGGAAAAACGGGGGCAGCATGCGCCTTAGCACGAGAATTACGATGACCGACAGGATAAGGGCGAGCATAAATACGAACCAGTTGGGAAATACCGCGATGATGTCGTGCTTTACCGTGAGGTCGTTTTCGATGTAGAATTCGTTGTCGCTTTCGGTCATTCCGAGCAGCGCCAGCGCCTTTTCGGAATAGCTGCCCTCTGCCGCCGCGATGGAGTCCACCAATACGTCGCCGTAGCCCTCGCGGCAGGTGTAGGGAACGTATACGCGGTTGTAGATGTCCGAGGAAATGCCGCGCAAAAAGCCCGAGGGCTTTTTATACACACCCACCACGGTGAAGTCCCTGCCCCACAGCGAAAGCGTCTGCCCCACGGCGCTGCCGTCAAGGCTGAGCCTGCGCGACATCTCGTCGCTAATGACCAGCGCGGGGGTTTTGCCGTCGATGTGCTTGCGCGTGACGGCGGAGCCGCCTACATGGATATTATAAACCTCGAAGAAATGCTCGTTGACAAGCACCGGCTTTACCTCGCCAATGCCCTCTATGTTTTCCGAAGCCTGTTCCGCGCAGACCGACAAGTGGTCGGGAAAGGAGATCTGCGGTATTCTTTCGTAGGCGGAAAACGTGATCTTTGACGACAGGCGGCTGCGGTTGAATTCCTTAGCCCGGGGCAGCTCGCGCGAAACGCTGACTGCCGTATGGCAGAACAGCACGCTGACCGCCGAAAATATGATGACCGCCGCCCACAGTCCTATATGTCTGTGTTTTTTCTCAGCCATCCACTATCACCCTTTGTCCGTCGCGGATCGCCTTTGAGCTGGTCATCACAAAGGGCAGCGAATCGGCGTCCATCTCCACCGCGGCGTAGAAATCGGACTCGGCTATCACCGTGACCTCGACCTTTGAAACATAGTGCTTGTTGTCCTTGCCGCGCGTGACGAGGTATACATAGCTGTCGTCCTTTATCGCGCTTTTCATAACGATGTGCTTGTAGCGCGGGGTCTCAAACACCGTATCGACTATGACCTCTACGCCGGAAGCGGGCATTTTGTCGCCCGACTGCAATTGCAGGTCCCTGACCTCGGCGGTACATTCAAAGCCGTCGGCGCTCTCCTTTATGGCGGTGACCGCCGCTGTGCCGTCGCGGTAGGCGAATCGGCTTTCGCCGGTTTCGGCCAGCGCCTTGAAGTCGATCATTGAGCCGACGCTGACAAAGGCGTCAAGGTCATGGGAGCAGTTGAAGCGGAAGGTCGCCTTAACCTCGTCCGTGTTCTCTCCGGTCACCTCGAGCTTTGAGGAGGTCTTAAGGGGATATTTGAGCGACCCCTCGCCGCCGGGAACTATGGTTACGTGCGGAAGCAGGTAGTTGTCGATGGTGCCCGAGAAGTAAGTGAGCAGCGCCACTATGGCCAAAAAAGCGACCGCGACCTTGATGACGATGGATTTGATTATTTGTTTGTTTTCAGATTTTACCATAGCGATCACATCCTTGCGTTTTTAAATTCCCTGCTGTGGTAAAGGTAAAGCAGCAGCGGTGGGAACATAAATATCACGCCACAGGCGAAAATGATGCCTGAGTCGGTGGCGGCGTACTCGCTCAAAGCGACGGATAGCGGATATTTTTCTTTATCAGAAATATAAATGATTACCTGTTCAACCATGTTCCAGCTGTCGATAAAGGTCAGGATTATCAGCGACGCCACGCCGCCCTTTACCTGGGGAAGCACGATCTTAAACAGTATCTTCACCGTGGAGGCGCCGTCGATTTTAGCCGCCTCGATGGTTTCGTCGGGCACGTAGCGCATATACTGCCTGAGCAGGCACACGCCGAACGCCGTGAACGACGAGGGCAGGATAAGCGACCAGACGGTGTCGAGCAGCCCCATGCGCTGTATCATCATATAGTTGGGCATCAGCGTGACCCACGAGGGCAGGATAAGCAGGATGATGAAAATGAAGAACAGCGCGTCGCGCAGCGGAAACCTAAGCTTGGTAAAGGCAAAGGCGGCAAATACGGAAACTATCGTCTGTACTGCCACTATAGGCACCGTAATGAGCATGGAGTTCCAAAACAGCTTCAAAAACTGCGGCCGCCTTAAAAACGCCTGGTAGTACTGCTCCAGACTGAACCGGTCCGGAATCAGGTGAAAGCCTGCGTAATGCTCCGAGTTGGTGGTGTATTTCTCCGCTATCTCGGCTGAGGTCATAAAGGAGTTTGCCAGCATATAGATTATGGGCAGCAGAAACAGCAGCGTAATGCAGCCCAGCGCGGCGTATTTTGCCGCGATAACAACACGTTTTTTCATTTGCTGCTCCTCCTTTCCGCCAGGAAGAACACCAGCATGAAGGCTATGACAAAGATGCTCAGCACGATAGAGGCGGTGCTCAGGCGCGGGTAGTTGAGGTTGTTGAAGTTGTTGTTCATAAAGTGCTGTATCATATACACATGCTCGTCGGGATACACGCCGTAGAGCATATAGACCTCGCGGTAGATCTTAAAGGAGCTGATGATGGTCATAAGCAGCACGAAGAAGGTGGTGGGGCTGAGCAGCGGCAGGGTGATTTTGGTGAGCACCTGGAAGGGATTGGCGCCGTCAAGCCGCGCAGGCTCGCGCACCTCCTTGGGTATCTTGCGCAGTCCCGCCGAAAACAGAATTATGTTGTAGGCGCAGTTTTTCCACACAAATATGAAGATGACCAGCGCCATCGACCACGGCCCCTTGAAGAACGCCACCGGCTGCAAGCCGATTTTTTGCAGCAGGCTGTTGATGACGCCGTAGTCGGTGAAGAAGATCTGCCACACATAAACCACCGAGGCGATGGGAACGATGAGCGGCGAGAGAAACAGGCTGCTGAAAAAGCCGGTGTGCTTGTCGAAGGTTGACAAAAACAGCGAGATAAGCAGGGGTATTATGACCGCCAGCGGTATGGCGATGACCGAAAAGACCGCCGTGTTTTTTATTGCCAGCCAAAAGGTTTTTGACTTGAACAACAGTGCAAAGTTTTGAAAGCCGACGAATTTGCCGCGCAGGGTAAAGCCGTAGTAAAGGCTTATCACGTAGGGGATCAGGTAGAAAACGAAGATCCCGATAAGTGCAGGCAAGGCAAAGCAGATGCCTGTAATAGCTTCTTTTGTTTTTAGTTTCATCGTTACTCCATTATATATATCTTCGTAGCGGAAGAAAGGTTGTTTACACACTTGTTTATGTCTGTCTTGCCGTCCCAGTAATCCTGAAGTATCGGTATGACGACGTTTTTGTTGTAGTTGGATTCGTACAAATCGAAGTACAAATACACCGTGTTTATCTGATTCACATGCTCAACCAGCGCCTGGGTCAGCGGGTGCAGCGACGGCGATACCTCTTCGCCGAACCATTTTCCCGCGGTGTGGGAATCGCGGACACAGTTTTGAAACGCGGATTTTAGCACCGGCAAAAAGTCAACGTCGCCGCCGTAGTTGTAGTCCTCGTTGGTGCCTGTGTAGAGGTTCTGGATGTGGCTGCCCAGCAGGTATTTTATAAACGCCAGCACCTTGTCCGCCTTTTTGGTTTCGGCATTGACAAACAGCGCGTCTACTATGTTGGCTGAAAAGGTGTCGTCGTCCTTTTCAAAGCAGGAATACATCACCGGGTCATCCATGGGAGCGAGCTTCAGCTTTTCGCGTACAAAGTCCTCGTCCGGAAGGCTTAGCATAAATTCCGTCCAGATCGGGTTGGAGTAGGACGCCTCCTGATGAAAAAGCACCGGAGCGGAGCTTCCTATGCCCGAGGAGGCTTTTTCGGGCGCGGCGACGGCGTTTTCGCGCAGCCTTGACAAAAACTGCAGCTTTGTTTTGAAGTCGTCGTCGAAGGAGACGGTCTCTTTTTCAAAGTCAACATAGGAATTTACCAGCCTTAGCACGGCGGTGTCGGCGTTGAAGCCGCCGCTGTACACATCGCCCGCCATAAAGGCGTAGCTGCCGGGATCCTCCAGATAGCGTCCGAACACCTCGTCCATATTGCCGAAGGTCAGGTGGTGACCCTGATCTGTCGGCATGTCGAATTTTTCAAAGTCCTGCCTCTCGCCCACCAGCGACTGCACCCTGTAGAACGCGGGGATAAAATACCGCTTGCCGTTGTAAACGCCGGCGTCCATTATGGTATCGTTGTAGAGGCTGAGGTCAATTTTATCGTCGGAGGTGTCGTTTTCGATCAGCTTGTTAAGGTCGTAAAAAGCTCCGCTTTGAAGCAGCTTTTCAAACGGCAGATCCATGTAGTTTGAGAACAGGTCGGGACCTCCGCCGGACATCACCTCAAGATTCAGCCTTCGGCTCATCGTTTCGTAGCTGTCAAACTCTATCAGCTTTATCCGCATGTCGTCGGTGGAGTGGGTGTAGCACCAGCGGTTGTAGCGCTGTATCTTTTCCACCATGTCGTCGCGGTGATCCTTTACATAATAATAGGTGAGCTGGCCGGTGTCCGAGGCGGAGTTGCTCTTGGCGGCGCAGGAGCAGCAAAGAGCCGCCGTTATCAGGCATAAAAATATACATAAGATTCTTTTCATTGGAAGCACCCGTTGTGCTGCGCCGCGAGCAGCGCAGGATCTTTCTTTTGATACATATGTTATATCACAGTTATCTGAAGTTTATCTAAAGAAATTATAACAATTCTTTCTGAAAATGACAATATTTTTTTGCCGTTTTTTCGGCAGAACAGCAGAACAATTCGGGCGCGCTCTGCTTGCGGATAACTCGCGCGAGCATTGATTTAGTGAGTCGAAAAGTGATTTTCTAATATTTTTACTATATTTTCGCAACAATTTAGCAATTTTATATTGAATTTTGTTGTAGTTTCTGATAGAATAGAGGAAGATCGTATCATGGAGGGCATTATGACTTTCGCTGAAAAGCTGAATTCGTATATGAGAGCGTTTTATTGCACGCCCAAAAAGCTCGTTTCCCTAAGCGGAGTGTCTGCCGCGACCGTCAGCAGATACCGTGCGGGCACCAGGGAACCCTCGGCAGAAAGCGATATTTTTGACAGCCTTGTAAAAGGTCTGTACGCTGCCGCCTCGGACGCCAAGGGCGTTGAGATCTCCGCCGAGGAGCTTCGCGCGGAGCTGGCGTCGGTTTTGAAGCACGGCAGCGGCTATGACAGCGACTCGCTCTGCGCCAATCTCGATATGCTGATAAAGCAGCTTCATCTGCGCACACGCGACCTGGCTGCCTTTATCGGGATGACCCCGTCAAAGCTGTTTCGGATACGCACGGGAAAAAGCTGCCCTACGGATATAGAAGGCTTTTGCCGTGACGTAGGAAGATTCATCTACGGCAGGCTCAATGACGACGCCGCGTGGGATTCGTTTTCCGACATTCTCGGCTGCACCCCTTCGGAGCTGTCGGATGAAGAAACGGTGTGCCGCAGGGTCACGGGGCTGCTGACAAAAAACACCGATTCTCCGCGCTATTACGCGGAAAGCTTTCTTCACGAGCTGGACCGCTTCAACGCCGACGCGGATATTTCCGCTTTGGATGAGGCGCTGTTCTGCGAGACCTGTCAGGCGGAAAGGGATTTCCTTGCCCACGTTAAAAAAGCCCGACCGGAGCACACCGCGTTTATCTGCACCGATCTGTACTCCGACGGCACCGAGGAAAACCGTCTGATGCAGAACCTTATATACATGATATCGGTACTCGTCCACAGAGGCGTGCACATCCGTCTTGTGCTCAACGCCGACAACCCTATGGACGAGATATTGCCCGGCTTGATAGCGCTTATGCCCGTATCGATGTCCGGCAAAGTCTCGATGTATTATCTCAAGGGCAGACGGGACGGCATTTACCGCTACCGCCTTATCTCTCTTGACAGCGCCGCGCTGTGCTGTGAGGCGCTGACGGGTCATTACGCCTCCGCTGTCACACGGATAGTCACCTCAGAGGATGAGATGCGCCGCTATCGGCAGAGGGCGGAACAGATTTTGGACTTTGCGGTGCCGCTGATCGAGGTGATCGACAGCCCCGAAACCAGGATGACCCTGCTTGAGGCAGACGCCGGCATACAGGGCGGACGTATGGGGGTGCTTTCTACTCCTCCTTTTTACACCATGAGCGACGCCCTGCTCGACCGTGTTCTTCGGCGCAACGGCATCTGCGCCGAAGAAGCCGAGCGTATCCGCCGGTATTTGAGTGTTGAGCGGCAAAGGACCGTGCAGACCCTGCGCCACTCGGGATTTGTGTGCAGTTATCCCGAGATCTCCCGCGAAAGCTACGATGAAAAGCCCGTTTTTCTATCCGTATCGGGTCTTTTCTACAACCGCGAGATCCTCTGCTCCTACGACGAGTACGCCGAGCACATCCGCCTGATGAGGGAATTTGAAAAAGAGCATCGGGGCTTTTGCTGCGTGCCGGACCGAAACCGCCCGTTCAGAAACATCCAGATATTTATGTGCAGAGGTCAGTGGGTGATGATCTCAAAAAACAGGACCCCCACTATCCATCTGTTTATCAAGCACTCTAAGCTGCGCCAGGCGATCGAGGATCTGCTTGTGCCGTACAGCGGCAGCCTGTGACGCGCTAATCTCTGCAAAGCCGTTTTTCGCTTTGTCACAAAACGGCTTGGTTTTTTTGAGCATTTGCGTTTCCGATAATGCACACTGAAATCCAAATTCGGAAACGCGCAGTTTTTTACCCATGCTCGTTTCCGCAAATAAAAACCTTCGTCCAAAACCGGAAACCACCCTGAAAAGGGCTTTCCGTGTCCATATACGCGCCGGCAGGCGCTGCTCTCCCGCCAATAAGACCGCACCGATAACAACCGCGTGCAACGGCGGGACGCGCGTTTTTCCATGCGATAAAAATGAGAAAAGAGGTTAGATAATGAACATCAAAGCAGCCATTGTCGAAGAAAAAGAGGGTACTGTCGCCATAAGGGACGTAACGCTCGACGAGCCTAAGGAAGGAGAGGTCTTGGTAAAGATAGCCGCCTGCGGCATTTGTCACACTGACGAGGTCGGCAGACTGGGATTCTTTCCGCTGGCATTCCCCGCCGTTTTCGGTCACGAAGGCGCGGGAACGGTTGTCAAGACCGGCCCCGGCGTTACGGATTTCAAGGAGGGCGACAAGGTCGGCTTTTCATACAGCTATTGCGGCGCCTGTGAAGCGTGCAAGCGCGGTATGCCGTTCGGCTGCCGAGCCAACAGACGCCTGAACTTCACCGGCACGCATTTTGACGGTACAAAACGCCTTTCATACCGCGGCAAAGAGGTCTCGTCATTCTTCGGTCAAAGCGCGTTCGCTTCCCACGCGGTAGTGCACCAAAACAACCTTATCCGCGTCGCCGATGATTTCCCGCTGTATCTCGCCGCCCCTATGGGCTGCGGCATCCAAACCGGAGCAGGCACGGTGCTTAACGTTCTGCGCCCCGCCGCCGACACCTCTATCCTCATCACCGGCTGCGGCGCTGTAGGTCTGAGCGCGATAATGGCGGCAAAGCTGTCCGCCTGCACAAAGATCATCGCCTGTGACATCTCCGACGAAAAGCTGGCGTTTGCCGCGGAGCTGGGAGCTACCCACACGATAAACGCGGCAAAGGTCGACTCGGTTCCCGAGGCGGTCAGAGAGCTTACAGACGGCTTGGGCGCTCATTACGCCGCCGACTGCACGGGCAGCGGCGAATCGCTGAGGACCTCGCTGAACGCCGTGCGTTCACTGGGCGTGTGCGCGGCTGTCGGCGCCGCGCAGGATATTACCTTCCAGGTCGAGGGCGAGCTGATGGGCGTTGCGAAAAGCCTGGTCGGCGTGGTTGAGGGATACTCTATCCCGCAGATCTTTATACCGCAGCTTATCCACTACTACAAGCTGGGGCTATTCCCCTTTGACAAAATGATAACCACCTATCCGTTTGAGGACATCAACAAGGCTTTTGAGGATCTCAGCACAGGCAAGACCGTTAAGGCAGTGCTGGTGATGGAATAGGAGGAAACGACATGAAACGAAAATTCAGTGATTACGGAAAAGCGGGATGGGTAGTCATAATCTACTGCTTTTTGATGTTTTATCTGTATATAGCACTTATCAACGACGGCACCAATGTGCTGGCGGGCAGAGCGGCGGAAAACATCGGCTGCAAGCCCTCGGACATCCTTCAGGCAAACGGCATCGCGGGAATATTTGCGGTGATAGGATATATTATCTCGGGACAGGTCAACAATAAGATCGGACCGCGTAAAACCTGCGGCATATTGCTAATCATCAGCGGCGGCGCCTATATAGTTTGCGGCAACACCGACAGCCTTTTGGTCTACACCGCGTTTACCGCCGTATGCGCGGCAGGTCTTTTGTCGGCTGGATATGTTGCCGGCGGCACGCTTATCGCGCGGTGGTTCCCTAAGAAAAAGGGCTTGGTAATGGGATATGTCACCATGGGCAACAACACCGCGTCCGCTACCTTCGTAGCGCTGTACACCTGGCTGGTGCAGCTGACCGGAACAATAAAAACCGCTGTTATACCCATAGGCATCGTGACCGCCATACTCGGTATCGCGGGCTGGATAATCATGCGCAACGATCCGCGTGAACGCGGTCAGAATCCCGACAACGTCTCGGATGAGATATATGCCGAGGAGTACTGCCATGAGGATGACGACGGCGGCTGGACCATTAAAAAGATACTCAAAACCAAAGAGGTCTGGATGGCGGCGATATACACGGGACTGCTTCAGGTCTGCTCTATCGGCGTAATGTCACAGCTGGTCACCAGAAACATCGAAACCTTCCACATGGAAGAGGGCGGCGCGATAATGATGATGACCATACTGGCTATACTGGCGCTGATTTTCTCGTGGCTTATCGGCGTTATAGACGACAAGATAGGAACAAAACGCACCATGCAGTTCTTCTGCATATGGTACGCTATCGCCTTTGTGGTAAACGTCATCGCCGCGCGGCAGGAATCGGTGAGCATACTGTTTTATGTTTCGATCTTTATGATCTCCATGGGCATCGGCGGCTCGGGCAACTTTACGGTGTCGCTTCCGGCGTCGATCTTCGGACGTCACGGCTATGACAAGATCAATTCGGTGCTGTTCCCTATCCAGGGATTTGTTACTGCGTGGTGCTTCGTTATCGACGGCATGATCCTGGATCAGTTCGGAAATCTGAACCCCGCCTATCTTTTGTTCGCGGGAATTTCGCTGCTCGTAATGATAATGGTTTCCTTCATTGACGAGCATAAATACAACAAGGATTACATCGCGGCGCAGGAGCATCAGCATCTTGCGGACAAAAAAGAAGGTTAACGGAGGAGATAACATGAAAGCATATGACAAGCTTTACATCAACGGTCAGTGGGTAGAAGGCTCGGGCAAAGAGATGTCCGATATAAACCCCTATACGGGCGAGACCCTGTTTACATACAAAAGCGCGGGCAAGCGCGATATAGACGCCGCTTTTTCGGCGGCTGAGGCGGCACAGAAGGCGTGGAGCAAAACGACCGTGGCTGAAAAGGTAGATTTGTTTGAGAGGCTTTTGGGCGTGATACGCGAGTACGCGCCCGCCATAGAGGAATGTTTGATGCTGGAAGGCGGCTCTGTCGCGCCGAAGCGCGGTTACGAAGCTGCGACCTGCGCGCAAATGGTGCGGTATTTTATGCAATTTCCCGCGCAAATGGAGGGAAAGCTGCAGCCTTCGGACGTCCCCGGACAGTTCAACTGCATCCTGCGCAAGCCGCGCGGGGTCATAACCGTTATCACGCCGTGGAACGTTCCCTTCCTGCTGGCGCTGAAATCGATTTTACCTGCCATAGCCTGCTCCAACGCGGTAGTTTTGAAGCCGTCGTCGGAAACTCCGGCAAGCGCGCTGATGCTGGCGGAGATATTTGACAAAGCCGGAGTACCTGCGGGCCTGTTAAACGTTGTTACAGGCGGCGGCAGCGACATCGGCGATTACCTCGTCAGCCATCCGTCGTCCGACCTTATCTCTTTCACCGGCTCCTCCGAGGTGGGCAAGCACATCGCCGCGCTTGCCGCGGACAGGATATGCGACGTTTCGCTTGAGCTGGGCGGCAATAACGCCATGCTAATACTTGAGGACGCCGATTTGGAAGCGGCGGCGGAAAAAGCGCTGTTCGGCGCTTACTTCCATCAGGGTCAGATCTGCATGGGCGTCAACCGTATAGTTGCCGTTGAAAGCGTCTACAGGGATTTTTGCGATCGTTTTGCCGAAAAGGTCAAGCATTTGAAGGCAGGCGACCCAAAGGACCCCGAGGTTTTTGTCGGTCCGCTCATCAACGCGGGACAGGTCGCCAAATTCGAGCAGGCGATCGAAAGCACCGTTTCCGCGGGCGCCGGTGTTCTTGTTAAGGGCAGCACAGACGGAAACGTTGTGTCTCCGTGGTTGCTCGCCGACGTTACACGCGATATGTTTTCTGCGCAAAACGAGGTTTTCGGTCCCGTGTGCAGCCTGATGTGCGCCTCCGATGAGCGCGAAGCGATAGAGATAGTCAACGATACCAACTACGGCTTGTCAAACAGCGTTATGAGCCGCGACTTGTTCCGTGCCGCAAAGATCGCCTCCGAGCTGGAAAGCGGCATGGTACACATAAACGATCAGACCATCGGCGAGGAATTTCACGTGATGTTCGGCGGTGAAAAGGAAAGCGGACTGGGAAGATTCAACGGAAAATGGGTGTTGGAGAAATTCACGACGGAACAGTGGATCTCAGTCGCCGAATAATATCGGTCTGCTTCACAAAAAAGATCCGAACAGGACTTCAAGATAATAAGCTATTTATATGCTTACCGAGCTATGAGCGAGCGTACAAAAACAGGGCTGTCACAATGACGTGACGGCCCTGTTGTTTATATAGCTTATATTAATGCCGCGCAAAAAACGCTAAGACAAAACAGGAATTATTTGCAGAGCGGCGCTGTATCCGCTGCGCTACGATCCTTCTTTTGGCGGTTGACGCAAATCGCGCTGTGCCGGTTGCTGAGGCTGCTGCACATTACGCTGAGCGGGCTGCTGCGGCTGCTGCGCATAGCGCTGAGCGGGCTGCTGCGGCGGCTGCGCATAACGCTGAGCGGGCTGCTGCGGCTGCTGTACATAGCGCTGAGCGGGCTGCTGCGGCTGCGCATAACGCTGAGCGGGCTGCTGAGGCTGCACATAGCGCTGAGCGGGCTGCTGCGGCTGCACATAGCGCTGAGCGGGCTGCTGAGGCTGCGCATAGCGCTGAGCGGGCTGCTGCGGCTGCACATAGCGCTGTGCCGGCTGCTGAGGCTGCGCATAGCGCTGAGCGGGCTGCTGCGGCTGCACATAGCGCTGAGCGGGCTGCTGCGGCTGCACATAATGCTGAACGGGCTGCTGTATCACAGGCTCGGGCTGAACGCTCGGCTGTGCCGGCTGCTGTATCACAGGCTCAGGCTGAACGCTTGGCTGTGCCGGCTGCTGTATCACAGGCTCAGGCTGAACGCTCGGCTGTACCGGCTGCTGTATTACAGGCTCGGGCTGAACGCTCGGCTGTGCCGGCTGCTGTATCACGGGCTCAGGCTGAACGCTCGGCTGTGCCGGCTGCTGTACCACAGGCTCGGGCTGAACGCTCGGCTGTGCCGGCTGCTGTATCACAGGCTCAGGCTGAATACTCGGCTGTACCGGCTGCTGTACCACAGGCTCGGGCTGAACGCTCGGCTGTGCCGGCGTTTCCTGCGCGCCGCCCTTCCCTTTGTAGGCGGCAAACGTCGTGGCGCCGGAGCCGTCCGCCGGATCGTTCGATTTGGGATAATTCTTACATTCGGCGATCGTCATACGGATCGCCAACGCTTCAAATTGAGTGGAATCGGATAAGGACTTTATCTCACCCTTCATTTTGTCAAAGACCAGACGCATGATGGTTTCCGCCCTTGAACGATCGCCCAATTCGGTTTCTATCGTTTCGCACAGAGTTTTGTGAAGGGCATCATAAAGCCTGTCAAGAGCTTTCTTTTTCCCTTTTCTCGCTTCCGAAACCAGCGAAAGCTCATACTCGCTCAATGACATGATGATCCAACCTTTCCGCCCGCTTTTATGCCGTTCTTATAATATAAGGATCGCCTTGCAGCGGGCAAGCAAGACAATATACGGCTTTTGCTGCGAAAGCAGCACATCGAAGAAAACTCGCGGAAAACCGGTTTTGTCAGACACAGCTCACAGGTACTTGGAAAACGGCTGCAGATCGAGCCGGAGGTCTGCCATCTCGGCGATCTGCGGCGAGTGTGTTACGATAATTACACAGCGGCCCAATTCGTGCGCCAGGTGCGTAAACACCTTTAGGATGTCGATACTGGTATCCATATCCAGGTTTCCCGTAGGCTCGTCGGCGAGGATAACGCTGGGCTGAAAGCTCAGTGCGCGCGCGATAGCTATCCTCTGCTGCTGACCGCCCGAAATATGCAGTATCCTTCTGTTTCCGATAGTATCCGGATCAAGTCCGACCTCGCGGATGAGCCCATCCACATAGTCGCGCATTTTTCTGTAGTGACCGACGTCTCTCAGCTTTTTTCCGGAGATGTCGAAAGACAGCTGGATGTTTTCTCTGACCGTGAATTTAGGAAGGAGGTTATACTCCTGAAAAATCACGCCTACATCTCTGCTGCGGTAGATATATTTGTCGCTTTCATCTATCGGGTAGCCCTTGTAGGCAATATAGCCGGAGGTGGGCTCCATGATGCCGGAAAGCAAAGAGAGCAGAGTCGTTTTTCCGGAGCCGGATTTTCCGGTGATCGCGTAAACCATGCCCGCTTCAAAGGAATAGTCCAGGTTTTTGATAACGGGATTGTTCGGGTAGGAAAACGAAACATTTTTTAATTCGATAACACTCATCACGATCCCCCCCTAATCTCGGTTAGCCAGTATTTGTTTCGGGTCGTACCGCAGTATAAACAGTATCGAGGTGAAGCCGGATACCAGCGACAGCACGATGCCTATCACCAGCATTTTTAGAATAACAAAGACGTCTACAGAGAAGCCGACCTTTTCCACATAGGTGATGTCGCCCGAAACTTCGCCGTCATCGGGACGCTCCTTTTGAGCGGAGGGAGCGCCGGGCATCTGCTGAGAATCCTTTTTTGAATTGCTTTCTTCCTGTTTTTCTACCTGAGCCGAAAGCAGGCTGTTAGTCACGGGTACCGACGCCGCCGAACCTGCCGCGGCGCCTATCAAGATACCGACAAGGGTGATGATGAGCACCTCTACCATAAACATGACGCTGAGCTTCAGCTTCTTCATTCCCATGGCGGCAAGCACGCCTATCTCATACTTGCGGTCGCGGATGCTGATTACGGAAATGACGATCAGCACTATAGCGCCTATGGCAAGAGTAAGATAGAGGAAGGTGGTAGCAAAGGATTTCAAATTCTTCAGAGGCTTAAGACCTGCCTTGAAATTGGCGACGTCGCTGGAAGTCACGATGTACATATCGCCGTCCTCGCCGTCCTCGATCGCTTTGTTTTTGACCTCTTCCTTAAAACGGTTGTAGTCCTCAAGAGAGCCGAACACGAACGCTCCGGTGAACTGGCTGACCAGGACCTTTGAGTCGTCTTCGCTGCTGTCCGAACTGTCGGAACCTGTTGTTCCCGATGAACCTGCGCTGCCGGTCGTTGCCGGAACGGTGGTCGCGGGCGCGGTAGTCGCAGGCACAGTAGTGGTTGCCGCCTTCGCGGGCGAAGTAGTGGCAGCCGCCTTTGCGGGCGCGGTGGTTGCCTGTGTGGCAGTAGGCGCCGTAGTGGTTTGCGCGGCGGTCGAAGATGAGCTGTCACCGCCGGAGTCGGAGGACGAGGAACCGGTGTTGGTAACTTCCGATTTGGACTCGATGTCCTTTACCACCGCGTAGCTTGTCAGAATGGTGTTGCTGGCGTCGCTGCCGTCCGACAGACTGCCGGTAGAGCATTTATAGATGCCCACGACCTTAAGCTCATATGTTTCATCCTCGTTATTGGGATTGACCAGTTTGATCGTATCGCCGACAGCGATGCTGTTGTAATCGGCGAGGTTTTTTTCGACCACACAGACATATTCGGAGGTATTGTCCTCGAACATCTCGCCTTCGGTCATTTTGCAGATGCTTTCTTCATCATCGTCGCTGAAATCCTCCATCGCCTTATACCCGCTGTAACCTATCAGGGAAAAGTCTCCGGGCTTTTCCATCTGAGGCTGCTCCTGCGGTGTTTCGGGAGTAGGCGCAGTAGGCATAGTAGGCACTTCAACGATATTGCCCGCAGGATCCGTCATAGTCGGCGCGACCATGGTCGTCGCTTCTGTCGGAGCCTCTGTCGCGGCGGTGGTCTCCTCGGTGCTTGCGGTCAGGTCATACTTTTTGATGTCTTCGCCGTTGATGGAAATTGACGCGTTGTAGTAGTGATCCTTTACAAGAGGTTCGTTGGAATCGCCCTTTTTTATCTCGCAGTATTCCTCCATCTTTTCCAGATCGATCGCGTGCTCTTTCATCAAAGACATTATTTCCGGCATCAGTACCGACATATCATCCGTGCCTTTTATTTCCTTTGCCTTTTCCAGAACATATCCGCGGTCTACATTGACCTGCGCTGAGATATTCATGCCCTTGAGGCTGTTGGACGCCGCGGTTTCAGCCGCGTGCTGAATGGACATCGCTACACAGGCGGCTGTTGCGATGATGACAACGATAATTGCTATAAGGATGTTTCTTCCGATAGAACGAGATATGCTTTTTAAGGCATATTTGATAATAAACATCCATTTTCCTCCTTAGTTAATCTGGGCAGGGCGCGTGGGCGGATCGGGCGCCACTTCACCTCTGGGACCTGTGGGGCGTTCTATGTTGGATCCGGGAGGTCCATCGGGCTCCATTACCTCGGGACTGCCGGGCTGCGGAGGCTTGGGCGCCTGCGGAGGCTTGCGGGTAAAGAAGCCGACAGCCAAGAACGCCGCGACCAAAAGAACGACCGCGATTATGATGCCGATGATAAGCGCCTTTAAGGATTTTTTCTTTGGCGGGATAGAAATTGCTACGGCTGAGTAGTCGTCCGCGTCCGACTTATTGGGGATGTCGTCCCAAAGAGCGTTTAGCCAGCGGTCGCATTTTACCTCGGATACGGTCTTTTTGCCCTTTACGGTGGTATGCGTTGCGCGGATCAGCTCTTTTTCAAGCCGATTGGTTGAAAACGCCTGGGCAAACTTTGCCGTGCAGATAAGGAAAGTATTTTCTCCCTTTGAAAAGGTGATCTCGTCGCCGGTCTTGGGAGAAGAAAACCGCAGATTGCCGAGAGGGGCTGAATCCGCTCCCGTAAACACATCCTTGAACACGCCGTCTACGAAATGGAAGATGTAATTGTCGCCTGCGGCGTTGTAGATGAACTTGTTTTTGAGGATAAAGACGGCGCTTGCCGAAACCGCCAGGGGATACTGCGGGCTTTGATTGACCAGCACGCTGTCATTTGCGCGCTTGTAAATGCCGTCGGAAGCCTCGGCGCCGAGCGAGGGACGCTTCATATAGCTTTCCACAAGCAGCTCCGTCACCTTTGCGGGGATCCTTTCGGCATCCGCCTTCGGGATATTGACGCCGCTGGCAAGGCAGCAGATACCTCTTTGTCCCTTAAGCACAGCCGCGGCGTTTTTCGGATCCATACGGTCTTTACTCCGGTTTCCGATCTTTGCGCATTTTATTGCCAATTTTCTTCACTCCTATCTTCATTTTTTCTTTTAATTCAAACACCAGCACAAACCTCTGCGGGATAAGCTGCTCTTTTCTGATTAGCTCAAATCCGTAAAAGGAAAGCTGGGATATTATCAGCTCCGGCATGATACCGGGGCCGTAATAAGCCGGGACGTCGCGTTCGGTAACATCGTTGTCAACTATGATGAGCTTTCCGCCCTTTTTCATGCCCTTTTGGATGCTGGCTATGAAATTATCCTTGACATACTCAATATCGGTGATGTACACGGCGTGGTACATGGAGCACATGAACACCTTGTCGCAGGAGTTTTCCTTGAGCTTGCAGTCGTCCATTTTGGTAACGATGGTTGAAATGTTATCCACATGGTAACGTTCCTTGAGCGCGTCGAGGTACTTCATGGCGTCCTTGTTGATCTCGGTGGCGTAAACCCTGCCGCTCTTGCCTACCAGCTTTGAAAACTCATAGGTGAAGTAGCCGCCTCCGCAGCCCAGATCGGCGATGCTTTCGCCCTCTCTGATGTCGAACAGCTTCAGCATTTCATCGGTTTTTTCCCAAAGGCAGCGGTTGGGGTTGTTGAACACAAAGTATTCGTTCCACTCGTTGAGAGTCCCTATCGGGAAATCCTTGCCCTCGTACTCAAACGAGGTCTCGATGTTGGCGTCCTCGTCCTCCTCGTGCTCCAAATAGAACTTGATGTAAAGGTATTTTTTCAGGCGCTCGTAGTCGTTGCCGCCGAAGAACTCAAAGTACATCCTGTCTCTGTTGTCCGAGAGCATAGCTTCCTTTGCAGCCTCGTCGGCGAGGAAATACTCGCAGAACCACATGAACGCCGTATAGTCGTCGCCGATGCGCTCCTGCGGCCAAAGCTTCGCGAACATATCGTGCGCCTGCCGCACCAGCGCGGCGTCGTTTTTCATAAAGCCCTCGTACATCAGCCTGCCGCACGCCTTTCCGCGTATGGTGTAACCCGCGGTAGAGGTGCCGATGATGCGGTAACGGATAAGCGAGCCGGCGGAATTGACATGGATATGGCAGGGATCGTCGATACGGTTGGGGATAGCCCTGACGTCCTGCGGAATGTCTGTTTTCTCATAGATGAGCACATAGCGCTGCGGCGTGAACTGGTAGTCGTCAAGGAGCTTAAAGCCGTAATAGTACAGCTGGGAGGTCAGCAGCGACTTGCTGATATAGGGGCCGTGATAGGGCAGCTCCTCGCTGTCAACAAGGTCGTTGTCCACGATGATAAGCTTGCCGCCGTCGACCAGGGCGTTGCGGATGCTTCCCACGAACTGCTCACGTTCAAAGTCGGTAAACGCGGCATATACGTTGTGGTACAGCGAGCAGATATACACAGTGTCAACACGCACGTCCTTGTCAAGTCCTATGCCCTCGAACTGACTGACCACCACCTCAACGTTGCCGATGTTGTTTTCGGCGATATGTCTGCGTAGAAAATCCAGATGCATGGGATTGGTCTCGATGGCGTACACCTTTCCCTCGTCGCCGACTATATCGGCAAATTTAAAGGAAAAGTAACCGGGGCCGGAGCCGACATCGGCGATGCGCTCGCCCTTGCGGATGTTGAACTTCTCCATATTTTCACGCGTTTTTTCCCAGCGCTCGCGGTCGGGATTGTTAAAGAGGATAAAGTCCTCAAGAAAACGCAGCTTCTTTTTGGTTTCAATATCGTTTTTCTCCACCTCCACAATGTGGTATTTGAGTTGGAGATACTGCTTGAGATCGGCGAAACCGTCCTTGGACAAAACATCGTAAAAGCTTTTTACCAGCGGCTGGCGGAGCAGGTCGCGCTGTGCTTCCTCAGGCGAGGTCAACAGCTTGCAGATCCATTCAAGCGCCGTATACTCGCCGCCGAAGTTTTCGTCGGGGATTATCCTTTCGTAGATCTCTATCGCCTTCATCAGGTTTTTCTTATCGCCCTTGTCAAGATAACGGAGGATCAGCTTGCCGGCTTCGATGCCGCCTTTGGTGATGTCAAAGGAATCCAGACTGCCTACATGGACCAGGCTGTCCTTTGATCCTATGGTTATCTCCGTTGGCTTTTCATACAGGGGGTTGCCTTCTTTGTACAAGATCACCATTCCTTTCCGATTATATTGCAGGCAGCGCCGCGCGTTCGGCGCACGCCTTTTTTATTCTTGTTATGTCCGCTTGCTCAAAAATCGGCTGACTTGCGTCGCAGCGCCAACCATTTGCTGAGCCTGAAAAAACCGCTGCGCGATCCGCGCCGACGGATCACGCGGTATCGACTATATGATACCGAGCGCGTCCTCGGTGGTGTTGTCGTCATACGGGAACAGGTCTCCGTGGATATACTGGTCTTCGTCCCACGGGATGAACTCGTTGCTGTTGAATTCCTCGGCGACCTCATCGGCGACGAATTTTCCGATCTCGGTCAAGGTGTACGACGGGTAGCCCAGCACCTTTTTATCTTCAACCAGCCCCGCGTCCATCAGCTTTTTCCACTTCTTTTTGAAGCAGTCCTCGATTTCCATTCCGTTTATGTTTCTGAAACGGTCCTTGCGCACCTCGGTATTCTTCAGCGGAAGGGCGATGGACCAGCGCAGCTGCTGCTCTCTGTCGCGCACATAGCCGCGGTTGAGGGCGAGCTTGCCGCTGTCGATCAGCTCATAGTATTCGTCAAAGCTGTCGGTGTTGATAAAAAAGCGATCCCTCAGCGAGCTGAACGCCGTAAGTCCCAGACCTATCTGGTCATACTGGGCGCAGCATTGATTGTAGGCGTAATGCGAATAAATGGTACGATCCTTTGTGTACACGCGCCTTAAATTACCCTTTAGCCCGTAAAGCTTAAGTATCTCTTCGGCGACCGCCTTTTGCAGCATGTTTTCCTCAAAATCCGGGAACAGCGAAGGCTCACGGTCATACAGCAGACCGATGATGCCCTGAAAATCTCCGTAGGCGTCGACCTTAAGGCGGTAAAGCTGGATTTCGTCGATAAGTCCCTGCTGATTGAGCAGGCAGGCGCGTTCGATAGTATCGGCGAAAATATCGACGTTGACGCCCATAAAGCCGAAGATGAACTCAAGATTGAGGATGAAGCCGCGACGGCGGGTGCTGTCGAGCAGCTCCTGAGTGATCTCCACGCCTTCGTCGCGCATCTTGTTGATTTTTTTGTAGTCAACGCAATCGAATTTAAAGCGGCAGTTGTTTACCGCTTCCAAAATGGTGGGGACCGTAGCGCGGCGGAACATCAGCTTCAGTATCTCGGGGTGGAAGGACTGTGAGCCGATAGTCAGGCGGTCAACGCCGTATCTGGACATGATTTCCAGCCTTTTCAACCCGTCGTCGCCGACGAGAGTTATCTCATCTACGTCAAAATTGAACTGGGTAACGGTGGTGCGGTCGATGCGGTCGGTGAAGAATTTCATCATCCTCTCAAAAAGATCGGGATCCATATGCGAGGGTGTGCCGCCGCCGAAAAGGATAGACCGCGCCTTGATTTTCTCTACCCCCAGCACCTTCATGTAAATGTCCATCTCCTTCTCGAGATGGTCGAGATATTTTATTTGGTTTTCTCTGAGAGCGGAACAGGTGCCCAACTCCCCGGGATAGTGGCAAAAGCTGCAGTGCTGCGCGCAAAACGGGATGTGGACATATATGTCGAACATGCCGTCCTCGGGGTTTTTGTAGGTTTTCATAATCTCTTCCTGTGTACGGAAGGGATATTGGGTGATCGGCGGATAGTGCACCGAAGGCACAAACTTGCCGGTAGTGCATATCAAGCCCCGCTGCTGCAGCGCCAGTACCTCGTCGACCCTCCTGCGGGCCGCTTCCATGATCTCATCCTTGTGTTTGACATACAGAGAGTTTTCTACAAACTCGGGTGTCGTTTTTTCCACTTCTCTTACGACTTTTCTGATTGCCTGGTACTGGGCATCTGAACACTCTGTCTTTGCCAGCATTTTTATACTCCTTTTTCCCTCTCTTTTTCCAAAGGCAACACCGCGTTATCCGCAGCGGCGCTGTCTGTTTGAATAAATCACCGATAATAATATCAGCGACTGTTTATGCATTGGTTTTGATACAGTTTATAATATATGCCCTTTTTGGCGAGCAATTCCCGATGATCTCCCAGCTCGGCGACCCTTCCGTCCTGAAAAACGGCTATTTTGTCCGCGTTTGTTATGGTGGACAGCCGATGCGCTATGACGATGCAGGTCTTGCCCTGCATAAGCGTGAGCATCGCCCGACGTATGACCGCCTCGGTTGCGGAATCCACCGAGCTCATCGCCTCGTCGAGCACAAGCGCGCGCGGCTTTGTCAACGATGCGCGCGCCAGACAGATAAGCTGGATCTCTCCGCGGCTGAGCCGAGAGTCATCGTGTGACACCTCGGTGTCCATCCCGTTTTCAAGCTTGTCAATAATATCGGAGGCGCAGGTTATTTTTGCCGCGTTTTCCACGGCGGCTTCATCGGCGTTAAGGTCTCCGTAGGCGATATTGTCGCGCACGGTGCCGTCGATGAGCGCCGCGTTTTGCAATACCGCGGTCACGGTTTTTCTCAAACGGCTCTTTTCAATATCGCGAATATCAGTGCCGTCTATCAATATCCGTCCGCTGTCCGGCTCATAAAACCGCATCAGCAGGTGGATAAGAGTGGTTTTTCCCGCGCCGGTACGCCCCACCAGCGCCACGCGCTGACCGCTTTGGATGTCCAGCGAAAAGTCGTCCAGCACCCTTACGCCGGGGACATAAGAGAAGGTGACGTGCTCAAAGCTGATGGAACAGCTCTCGTTTTCTTCAAGCGCCGACATTCCGTCATCCTCCTCGGGCTGCGCGTCGATTATCTCAAACACCCTCTCGGCAGAGGCGAGCGCGGACATAAGCTGAGAAACCATCTCGGAAAATTCGTTTATGGGCTTAGTGAATTGTCTTGAATACAGCGTAAACGCCTGTATGGTGCCGATGGTTACGCCGAAACCGCCGTTGATATACAGCAGGGCGCCCACGGCGACGATCAGCAGAAAATTTATGTTGCCTATGATGCACATAAGCGGCGGTATAGCTCCTCCCAGCACCCTGGCTTTGATCGAGGCGTCCATCTGCCCGTCGCTGAGGCGCTCGTTTTCGGCTATGACCTCCTCTGTAAGCTGATAGGCGTCTATGGTCTTTTTAGCCGCGACAGACTGCTCGATGTGGCTGTTCATATCTCCCACCGACTTTTGCTGTCTGCGAAAATAGCCGAACATCCTCTTTGAAAGCGCCGCCGTGCAAATTATATTCAGTGCTACCGTGCTAAGGCAAACCAGCGTAAGCAGCGGATTTTTGATAAGCATGATGACCAGGCAGCCGACGATCACGATCACCGCCGAGATCACAGTTCCGAGCGAACGGCTGATGAGGGTGGCGATATTGTCGATGTCGTCGGTCAGACGCGCCGCCATATCGCCGCTGCGGTGGGAATCGAAGAAACTTACAGGCATCCTGATGAGCTTTTCCGAAAGGCTTTTCCGTATGGAAAGCGACACGTTTCGGGTGATCTTCGCGGACAGCCTGCCCTGAAAATAACTGAACAGGGACGAAAACAGAAAGATACCCGCCAGCAGCAGGAGCAGCGCGGTCAGGCGCTCACGGTCGAAGGCAAGCCCCGTGCGGGAAACATCGAGGGTATCGACAGCCCTGCCGATCAATTCGGGGATGAGCAAATTGAGCAGTGTGGACGCAGTGAGCAGCGCCAGCATACCGATTATCGGCGCGCGTTGATCCGCAAGGCAGCCAAACAGGCGTTTCAGGGTTTTTACGGCGCTGCGCGGCGCCTCTTTTTCCCTCATTTCGCCGATAGGGATCCTGTTATCCATCCGCCTCACCCCCCTCGGGAGCCTGCGAAGCGCAGATGGCGCAAAACTGCGCCGAGCTTTTCAGCAGCGTTTGGCGGTCGCCTTCGGCGCTTATCCTGCCGTGCTCCATCAAAACTATCCTGTCGGCGTCCGCCACACAGGAAACACGCTGTGAAACGATAACCAGCGTCATGCCGCCGTATTCGCGGCGCAGCCCCTCCATAACCTCTCGCTCTGTGGAAAGGTCAAGCGCCGAGGTGCTGTCGTCGATGATGAGCACCGAGGGCTTGCGCAGCAGCGCTCTCGCGATGGCGACGCGCTGCTTTTGACCCCCCGAAAGCGTTACGCCTCTTTCGGCTATACGGGTATCGTACCCGTCCGCAAGGCTTTCGGCTATCTCATCCACGCGCGCCGTGCGCACGGCTTTTTCAAACTCCTCATCCGTGAAGCCGCTGCATCCGGCTGTCAGGTTATCCCTTAGCGTCGCGGAAAATATATCGCTGTTTTGAAACACCGGCAGCACCCTGCCCCTTAGGGCGCCGATGCTGTAGCGGCGTATGTTTTTACCGTTTATAAGTACCTCTCCCGCGTCGGGGTCATACTCTCGAAACATCAGGCTTATAAGCGTGCTTTTGCCTGCTCCGGTAGGTCCGAGTATCCCGATACGCTCGCCGCGTTTTACGGTAAGCGAGATGTTGTCGAGCGCGGGCGAAGGCGACTCCTTGCTGCGCGGATAGCGGAAGGTGACGCCGCGCAGCTCAATGCTTTTCACCTCGGTGTCAAGCGGCAGAGCACCGGACTCGATCCGCGGCTCTGAGTCCAGGATCTCGCAGATGCGTTCGGCGGAGACCCTGGAACGTGAAATATACTGAAATATGCCGCCCATGGTCATCATGGACATCAGAATTTGCTGTAAATAGCTGATAGCGGCCATAACGGAGCCTACACGCACCGCTCCCGCCTCCGCGCGCAGCCCTCCGATGAAGATCACCGCCAGCACTACGGCGTTGAGGATGAACATGACTATCGGGTTTAGCAGCGCCATAAAAAGCTGTACCCTCATAACGGCGGCGCTAAGATCTATGTTCTGTCTGTTGAAGCGCGCCGATTCATGGTCCTCTCTTACACAGGCTTTTATCAGCCTGTTATTTGTGACGATATGCAAAGCCGAGGCGTTCATTTTATCGACCATTTTCTGGATAACGCGAAACACCGCCGACGACCGCTTTATGAAAAACACCATCAAAAGGATCTGCAGCGGAAGGGTGACCAGCAGGATCAAGCCGTAAACAGGGTCGAGCGACACCACCATAGCGATGCCGAAAACGAACAGCATAAAGGGCTTGACCACGGTTTGTATGACGACCGAGGAAAACTCTGTGACCACCTTGGTGTCGCCTGTCACGCGGTTGATGAGAGAACCCGAGGTAAGGCTGTCGTTTTGCTCTGCAGAAAGCGACATCACCTTTTTGAACAGCGATTTTCTCAAATCGTTTCCGAACCGCTGAGAGTAGACCGTGGAGATAACGCAGGAAAAAAAGCCGCCGACCCCGCCGACCAGAGCGACCGCCAGCATCATGCCGCCCGCGCGCATAACAACGTCGATATTCATTTGCAGTACACCGTCATCCACTATCTTCTCCATAAACTTAGGCTGGAGCACATTGGACGCGACCTCGGCTATCATCAGCACCGCCGAGGCGACGATAAGCGCGGTGTAAGGTTTAAGGTATCTGAAAATTTTCCGAAAGCTGGTCATAGGTTTCCTTTAGGGGCAAAATACGGCGCGCCTGACCGATAACACATGCCGCGCGGCGAAAAACGCCCCTTGAAATATCGTTAAAAAGCGCCTGCGGGCGCTCTGCCTTTGAAAAGAAAGCTCAAAACAAAAAAGAATCATGCGGCGGCGGGTAAAAACGCCCGCAAACCCGAGCACAAAGTCCCGAAACCCACCGCGCTTTGTACCGAAGCATGCGGTTTTTAACACGCTCCAAAATGCATTTAAATACAATTATAGCATACCACATTTTTATGTATGTGTCAAATAAAAAGCATAATAATGATTATTTTTGCGCACTTTTCCCACAAACCCCGGATTTTCCGAAAAACAGCAGTTTTATGGCAGTGTTTTACGGCTCAACGCTCGGTACCCGTTGACCTTTTTGGCACAAAGCCTGCCGAATTGCCGATTTCGGATTGATTTTACGCAAGGATTATGATAAAATCAATAGGTGAAACAGATGATATTATAATGATTTGGGGAGTCTGTTATGAAAAAGAAAAGCTTGATTATTATTATTGCAGCCCTGGCGGCTGTCGCCATAGGCGTTTTGATCGTACTTTTCGCGATCCGCCACCCGTCAAAGCCCTCTCAGCCAAAGCCTCCCGCGCAGCCGGCGACACCGGACGCGCCCTCAATACCCGGTCCGCCCTCCGCGCCGCCAGAGCCTGCAACTTCGGATGTGTCCGTACCGGCGCAGGCGGAGGAATTGGACTTGAGTGAGGCTTTCAGTGAATTTCCCGCCCACTTTATTTCCCACAACGGAGGACCTCCCACGGAAGGCTCGACTTATCTTCACGCGACGATGGAAATATCCCGTGACGGCAAGATCAGCGGCACGTTTTTCTCCAATATGGATACCGGCGATAACGCAGAGCAAAAGAGCGACTGGACCGGCAGCATCCTCGACGGCAAGCTGTACCGCACCGCTTCGGGAAGCTACGGCTTTAAAGTGAACGACATACGATATGAAAAAGAACCAGGGACCTCGGAAACGATAAACGGTAAGACGGTATATTATGTAAGCGGCTTCGGCTTGGACACGGCGGCAGACAACCTCATGGAGCTTTACCTGCCCGGCTACGCGATAGACGATATACTCCCCGCAACGTCCGGGATGGATATTCGCCAGTTCCTGTCGATGATGTTTAAAAACGGAGAAGCGCAAACGCTTGACTGCTGTTTGATAAAGGGAAACGAGGACAGCTGTTATGTATCCATCACCGAGGAAGAGTCGAGGATGGATCCTCCCCAACAGCCCGATCAGCCCGAACAGCCCATGCAGCCTCAGCAGCCTAACCGCAGCTACAACCGTCAGTCCAGCAGACTGCTGCCGTTTTTTAAGCGGTAGAATGTGTAACAGCAGGGAGTACATATGTCAAAAGCAATCAAAAAGCAGAAACGGCTGACGTCGTTTCAGATCATCCTACTGGGATTTATAGGAGTTATTATTCTGGGGGCGCTTATTCTTATGCTGCCCTTCTCTTCAAAGAGCGGAAGCGTCACGCCGTTCAACCAAGCGCTGTTCACGGCGACCTCGGCGGTCTGCGTCACCGGACTGGTGGTGCAGGACACCGCGACCTACTGGTCGGGATTCGGACAGGCGGTCATCCTGCTTCTGATACAGATAGGCGGACTGGGCGTTATCACCATGGCGGCGTCGTTTGCGCTGCTGTCGGGCAAGAAGATCTCCTTTGCCCAAAGAAGCACTATGCAGAGCGCCATCTCAGCCCCCACAGTGGGCGGCATAGTCCGGCTGACGGGCTTTGTCATAAGGGGCACCGCGATAATCGAGCTGGCAGGAGCCGCCGTTATGGTGCCCGTGTTTGTCATGGACTACGGGCCGAGGGGAATCTGGATGGCGGTGTTCCATTCGGTTTCCGCCTTTTGCAACGCGGGCTTTGACCTGATGGGAAAACCCGACGCCAAATTCGCGTCTATGACCTCCTATTCCTCTCACCCGCTGATAAATATAGTTTTGATGTGCCTGATAGTCATAGGCGGCATTGGCTTCCTCACCTGGAGGGACGTTGTGACCCACAAGTTCAGGCTAAAGCGCTACCGCATGCAGAGCAAGGTCATCCTGCTCACCTCCGCAGTGCTTATCGCGGTGCCGGCGGTGCTGTTTTTCATAAATGATTTTGCCGATCTGCCGCCGGACAAGAGGATACTGGGGTCGCTGTTCCAGTCGGTAACTACCCGTACGGCGGGCTTCAACACCCTCGACCTCACCTCAATGACCCGCATAGGCATGGCTGTTTTTATAGCGCTTATGCTCATAGGCGGCTCTCCGGGTTCAACGGCGGGCGGCATGAAAACCACCACCATCGCCGTGCTGGTGTCCAACGCGATAGCCAGCTTCAGCCGCAAGGAGGACCCCGAGTTTTTCGGCAGAAGGATAGCCGCGGGCGCGGTAAAGGTTGCGTCCACCGTCCTTCTGATGTATATTACGCTGTGCTTCTTCGGCGCGGCTGTCATAAGCACGGTTGAGCAGCTGCCGCTGGGCGTGTGTTTGTTTGAAACGGCGTCGGCAGTGGGCACTGTAGGGCTGACGCTGGGCATAACGCCTTCGCTGGGCGTAGCCTCACAGATCATTCTGATAGTGCTGATGTTCCTCGGCAGAGTCGGCGGACTCACCGTGATCTACGCCGCCATTTCGGGCACGCCGAAAAAGCTGTCTAAGCTGCCTCAGGAAAGCATTACAGTAGGATAAAGGAGATATAAGATGAAATCTGTATTATTGATCGGACTGGGAAGATTCGGAAAGCATATCGCTATCCAGCTAAACTCGCTCGGGCACGAGGTGCTCGGCATAGACATCAAGGAGGAAAGGGTAAACGACGCGATGGATATAGTCACCGATGCGCAGATCGGCGACAGCACCAACGAGGCGTTCCTGCGCACGCTCGGCGTCGGAAATTTTGACATCTGCTACGTGACCATCAGCAACGATTTCCAAAGCTCTCTTGAGACCACCTATCTGTTGAAGGAGCTGGGCGCGAGATTCGTTGTAGCGCGAGCGGAACGCGACGGCCAGGAGAGGTTCCTTCTGCGCAACGGCGCGGACAAGGTGGTATATCCCGAAAAGCAGATCGCAAAATGGGCGGCTATCCGCTACAGCTCAAGCCATATCCTCGACTACATCGAGCTTGACGACAGCACCGCTCTTTACGAGGTGACCCTGCCCGACGCCTGGGTAGGCAAGAGCATTATCCAGCTTGACGTCAGAAAAAAATTTGACCTGACCATCATCGGCATGAAAACGCACGACGTAATGAATTTTATGATACAGCCCGAAACCATCCTGCCGCCCGGCACCACACTTTTGGTGCTAGGCAAATACAAGGCGCTCCAAAAGTGCTTCCGCATTTAAATTTAAGGCAAGGCAATACCGCACAATTCAGGTGTGCGGATTGCGAAGTAAGATTTTTCGTCAGGGTGCACAAACAAATTGAGGTAAGGCTGACGCCTTGCCGAGATTATTTGGGCAGGCTGACGGAACAATATTCAAGCAAGGCGTGCGCCGCGAATTGTGCGGTGTTGCCTTAATATTATCTTCTGACAAAACGCTCCCTGCCGCCCGGCTGAAACCGAACGGCAGGGAGCTTTTATACTGTTTTCAATGTATTCATATGTTCTCGGGTTGGAACATGCCCAACTCTGTGTCGAACTCCGCAAGGTACATTTGGAGCAGTGTTATGTCAAGTACAGTCACAGCTCCGTTGCCGTCGATGTCGGCGTTTACGCGACATTCGCCGTTGAGCGTCTCAACCTCGGCAATATGTCTTTGTATAGCGGTGATGTCCTGTACATTCACCTTGCCGTCGCCGTTGGCGTCGCCGAGCCGATAGCCCTCTTCGGGCATGAAGCACATTTGACACGCCGCGAGCTGTTCGGCAAAATAGGCTTTCACAACACCATCGCCCGCGAGCATACGGTCGAGATAGACGGTGTTTAGATCGACCTGCTCACCGCAGCCGTCGGCAACGCCCAGCGTCAGCACGACAGGCTTTGTGACCACAGCGACGTCTTCGTCGGAGGGCATTTGATGCAGGGTGAGGAAGGTGACGTTTTTATCCAGCGCGTCAGTGACCGCCTCGGCAAACGAGGTGTAGCAGAGGGTCGTTCCGTTGTATTCAAAGGAAGCGACCGCGCCGCTCTGCGCGCTGAGGGTGAACTCGGAATAGCCGTTGGGGTCGGTAAAGACAGCCGTATAGCCGTCGGCGGCGTTACCGCTGATGATCGCGGAGTACTCATATACCTTTCCGTTATGGGTGTGCCGCACATAAGCTGTCTTGCCGGCTCCGCCCGCCGCCTGAGCTACACTGTCGGGAATTCCTACCGTGACCGTCGTAGGTACAGTGACCTCGACCGGCTGCGCCTGTGTGAGCGGAACGCTGTTCAGGCTGTCTGTCAACGTGCCCGCCGGCTGCGCGGTAGCAACAGTCTGCCGCATGGGCGTGATGTCCAGCGTGACCGATGCCTCGCCGCAGTCCTTGACCTCTACCGATAAATAGGTTAGCTCGACTACTCTGACAAAGGCGTTTTGACCGTCGCGGGTCTTGACGGCAACGTTTTCTCCGTCGGTTTCAACAACTATCATACCCGCCTGAGAGAGCGCTTCTATTGCGGAAGCTTTTTCTTCATCCGTAAGGCTTCTGCCGTCGCCCGCGGCAAGCTCCGCGCTGACTGCCTCGGCAGCCGTTTGAAGCGCCTGCGCCGTCGTGCTGTCAACGGCAAGGTCAAGCTTGGCTTCGGTTTTGCCGATCTCGGAAGCCGCGATATTGCTTACACTGTCCAGAGCGCCCGACAAGGTCGTGTCGGCGATGAAATCGGCGCTGACAGTCGTGTTTTCTGCGGGCATCACAAAGGTGTACTCGGTGTCGCCGTTTTCGGAAACGCTCACGGTAACGGGCTTGGCTTCGCCGTTCACCGTATAGGTTACCGCGCCTGTCTTATAGCCGCTTGCCGCCGAAGGCGTAACGGTCACTACCGCGCCCTCTGCCGCGCTTGCGGCGGACACTGCAAGGCTGCCGTTTGAGCCGCTGTCGACGGCAACGTCATACAGCTGACCCGTAAGCGCCTCTACCGTGACATCCCCGGCAGGCATGCGGAAGGTGAAGCTTCCGTTTTTGTCGGGAGTTACGATAAGCTCCGTCGCGGGTGTGCCGAAGGTACAGCGGAAGGCTTTCACCTCCGCCGAGTCGGCATCGGCGTTAAGGGTGACAAGGTCGCCGTAATGCGCCGTTGCGGGCAGGTCTGCCGCGTAGGTCACGCCCGCTGCGTCCGCGTATGTGATGCTGTATTCGTTTTGAGTAAAGGCAGCGCTAAGGGTCACGTTACTGTCGGGCATAATAAAGCTGCCGTCGGTGACCTCAAAGGTTTTATTGGTGGTTTCGTTTTTGACGGTCACGCTGTCAAGCGTATAGCCCGTCTCGGGCGCGGCGTAAACGCTTACCTCCTCGCCCTCGGCAGCCTTGATGAGGTCTGCCTTCAAGCTGCCGTTTTCAACGGAGCCGATGCTTATGTTATAGCCTTCCGCGGCGATAACGAGCGAGGTGGTCTGACACGCCTCGTAATTTGTCGTGGCGGGCAGGGTGAAGGTCATTTCGGTATAGCCCTCGCCGTTGCAGGCGACCGAGACCATAAGGATGTTGCCCGATTTGTAGCACAGTCCCTCGCCCCCTGCCGCTATTTCGGCGTTTTGAGAGGTAACTATGACGCTTTCGGCGTCTGCGGAACCGTCTAAGTCAGAGCTGAGTCTGAGCGACGCCGCCTTGTCATTACCGTAGAGCCGTATAACGGGATCGGCGGTGACGGTCCTTTGCGCTTTGTCGATAGTGAGCAAAGCGGTTTTGCGTCCGATATTCCTATAGTCCTCATACACGGCGCGAACGGTATATACGCCCGCGTCGGCAGGAGCGCCGTCCAGACGGTTAGCCTGATCGACCCCTGCGCCGCTGTAGTACTCATATTGCAAGACGGGAGAGCTGCCCTGAGAGATCCCTGTGCCCTCGAAGTTTACCACAGCCTCGGGGCTTTGCGCCTCGCCGTTGTAGGTGACATGCATATCCTCCATGGTTACGGCGGAGGAAGCGTCGGTCTTTGACTTCCAGATCGCGTAAAGCGTCATATTCTCCTGATCGGCGGAGAAATACACCGAGGAGCCGTCGCTGTACGCTCTGGATCCGTCGGGAGTGAGCGACCAGTAATTGAAGGCGAGACTTTCGTGACGGAAGGTGTTTTTGTTAAGATGATCTAATTTGCTGACGGGTATCCGCTGTGTCTCCATAGTGCCGTAGCCGCCGTTTGCGTCGTAGTTGATGACGACGTTGCGCTTCCAGACCGCGTACAGCGTGGTATCGGAGCTTCTTGTTATGCTCTCGCCGTCCGAGTAGGAGGCGTAGGTAGATGTGCTGCTTGTGCTCCAGCCCGCAAAGGTGTAGCCCTCGCGGGTAAAGGTGCAGGTGTTTATCGGGACAGCAGTGTTTTTGTCTATGACCTGCGGCTCCATAGTGCCCTCGCCGCCGTTGGCGTCAAAGGTAAGCGTGCAGAAGGTGGGCGACCAAACAGCGTAAATCGTCAAATCGTTTTTCAGGGAATAGGACGAAAAGCCCGAGGTGGCGTAATATGTAGTGCCCGAGCCGTCGGGAGCGCTGTTCCACTTTTGGAAAGCATAGCCCTCGCGGGTAAAGGCGTTCTCAAGCGGCACGGGGTTCTCATAAAGAGTGCATCTGCCGTAAACGTCAAGAGCCGCGTCGGTGCCGTTCGGCAGCTCCATGCCGTACACGGTCGTCAAGTACAGCGCCGAAAGGTCGCTGAGCCAAACGGAGATACCGCCGTCGGGGTCGATGATGAGGAACGCGAGCAGCGTGGTGTCGGTGGCGTCGCAGCGGAAAGCGTAGGGCATTACGAACGAACCGTTGTCGGTATACACCGCGCCGTTGTACTTAAGGCGGTTGGACAAGCTGTCGGTAGCCGCGCCCGCCTCGTTGGCGTGATAGACCGCGGCGGCGCTTTCGGCGCAGCTCAAAAACAGAGCCGTGTCGTCATAGCCGAACAGCCTTGCTACCGCCGCCAGCGTGTCGCTGATGTCAAGCTGATTCTCGCCCGGCGTAAGCACGAAGTTGTCGGTAATGCCGACCACCGCGGAGGTGCCTATAGAATAGCCCGGCTCCTTTGTGACATTTGAGAGAGAGGCGTCCATAAGCTCCCGCGCCTTGTTGAACAGGGCGGTATAAGCCGCATATTCCTCGGTGTCATCTCCCGAGACCTGAGTGAAGTCCCTGTCGGGATAGCAGGCGATGAGCGCGGCATAGAGAGAGGCGAGATTGTCAAATTTGGCGTTGACCGTGTAATCGGAGAGCGAGTGGTAGGAGCTGCTGGCGAGTCCTGTCACAGCGCCCTCGTCGTGCAGCACTCTGCCAAAGCCGCAGCAGTCGCAGTACCTTACCTCAAGGTCCGGCTCGGTGACGGTGCTTTGATACGGTCCCGAACAGCGCGGGCAGAAGGTGGAAGTGCCCGTGGCGAAATCCACGATCTGCGGGCCGGTTTCGCCCTCGCCGCCGTTCGCGTCATAGGTTATCGTGAAGCGCGTCTGCTTCCACTGGGCGTAAAGCGTCAAATCGTCGCCGATCTGGTTGAACCCCTTGTCGTAATATTTGGTACCGCTGCCGTCGGGAGAAGTGTTCCAGCTGTCTAACGAATAATTATCCTTTACAAAGCTGCACTGCGGCAGATAAACATAGCTGTTTTGGTCTACGACCATCGGCTCCATCTCGCCCTCGCCGCCGTTTGCGACAAAGGTGACGGCAGATGTTTTTTGCCAGACCGCGTACAGGGTGGTGTCGTTGTTGAACTGCGGCGTGGCGTAGCCGACGTAACGGTTGCCTGAGCCGTCGGGCGCGGTGTTCCATTCCTTGAAGCGCCAGCCCGGGCGTGTGAACTGATTTTCATTGAGCAGGCTGCTGTAGCCCAGGGTGAATATCTGCGGCTCCATTTCGCCGGTCGCGTCAGGCGCGTTCTTATCAAAGGTTACGGTGAATTTATTTCTCTCCCATCCGGCGTAAAGCGTTATCTCGCCGTCGGAGGCTCGCAGATCATCTATCGGCGAAACGCCGCCGTCCGTAAATGTTCTGCCGGTACATTCGGGATTAAGATACCAGTATGTGAGGCGATATCCCTCGCGCTCATAGGTGTTCGTGAGCAGGCGTTCCTGGTGCACATACCATGTGCCGTCGCTCATCCGGCTGACCTGAAACTTCTGCGGACCCATAGTGCCGGTAACGCCCTCGGCGTTCGCGTCATATTTTATCACATAATCCTTCGTCCAAAGGGCGTAGAGGTCGAGGTCGGTACTGACGTCAAAGGAAGCTTTGTCCCACCACATGAAATCTTCCCAGCTTCCCGTGGCAGACCAGCCGTAGAACGTCCAGCCCTCGCGGACAAATTCATTGGCGTGCAGGCGAATGACCTCGCCGGGGTCACATGTCTGGTCGTCCATTACGCCGGTGGCGTCGTCGGCGTTTTTATGGAAGGTGACGTGGCACATGGCGTCGCCGTTTTGGTGCCATTTGGCGGTAAGCGTTTGATCGCCCGTGACCGTGAACAGGCTGCCGGCGGGATAGGTTACGCCGCCCGCAGACCAGCCGTAGAACTCACAGCCGGCTTTGGTAAAGCCGCAGGCGGGCAGGGTGACCTCGCTGCCGCTGTAAAGCCCCGTCATAGGAAGGGTGGAGCCTGTGCCGCCGTTTGCACCAAAGGTCAGGGTGTAGGTGTTCTGATCCAAATAGGTATCGTTAAGCGATATTTCATTTGTGCAGAGAATATCCGAGAAGTATTTATTATAATTCTTGCTGTACCAGTATTCGATATTTCCGCCGCCGTTCCTGTCCGGCTCTCTGCGCGGAACGTGCTCAAGCCAATGGTCGTTCGTCTTGAACAGGAACTCGCCGCCGAAGCCGTCCTCGGTGGAGAAGGTAACGGCGCACAGTCCGTTGGCAACCGCGTAATCGCCCAGACGGGTGGTGTAGCTTTCGCCGCCGTCGGTGCTCTGCTGCACATACATCGTCGGGCTGCTGTACATGCCTGTAAACAGCGGGACCGAAAGGGTGATCTTTGATCCGGCAGTATCAAGCGGAAGGTTTAGTATCGGGTCGCCGTTTGAGTCGTTGATCGGTGCTTCGGAGGTGTATTCCACACCGTTTTTAACAAAGCGGTAGTAGGCGCTGTAGGTAAGGCTGAAGGTCGCGCCCATGCCGGTGAGCTCGGTGGTGTCGCCGTCGCCGTTCTCGTCCTCGGTGTCGTGGAGCGACTGCGTTACATGCATGGTCATGTTAGCCTTGAGCAAAATTTTGGCGCTGCTGTTGCCGCTTGTGCTTATTGTCTCGGTCACGCCGCTCTCGCTTTTGCCCGTGATGGTCTCGGGCAGTCCCGTAACGCCGCGCAGAAGCTCCCGAGAGTGCGCCGCGAGGTATTCGCTGACGCCGCTCATCAAAAGCGTTCCCTCAAGCTGAGGCTGAACAAAGCCGTGGGCGGGCACGTTAGCATCCACGACCGCCTGATAACCGCAGATAGAGAAATCCGCGGCAGGCGGATCGCCCGAGGTCTTGGGAATCCTGACGGTGCTGCGCGCCAGCTCTCTGCCGCAGATCTGACATTTAGTGACGAGGTCCTTGCTGCCGTCCTTTGTCGAGGTGGCGGGAACGACGTTTTCCTCGGTCGTCACAAGGATATGATTATCCGTGACCTCAAAGCCGCAAAGCGCGCACTTGTAGGAATGTCTGTACGCGTCGGTTTTGGCGGGATTCAGCTCATACTGACACGGAGCCTTGGGCACATAGACGTCGCCGCAGGTCGGGCAGTACACCTCGTGGAAGCCGACCGGACTGTTATGTCCCTTGCGGCAGGCGGTGCCGCAGCTGACTACCCGCTGATTGCCGCCGCACTTGGAGCAGAACTGCGTGTGATGACCCGCGTTGCCCACCAGTTCAGCCCAGCCGTCGGTGTCGCACTTTTCGGTGTGGTCAAAGCCGCAGACAGCGCACTTGGCGCGGTGGCTTGTGCCGGAATTGACATAGCTGCAGTTGCCGTTATCCGGCGCGTGGAGGTTTTGGTTTGCGTCGAAGTAGTAGTTATCCTGATAGGTCAGGTAGGAATGAGGGGTGGGGTCGGTACCCTTCAGCCGCGCCCGGAAGGTCTTGGAATAGCCGCAGTCCTTACAGGTGCGCCGACAGGCGTTTAGCGAGGCGTTGCTGCCGTTTGCGCTGTCCCAGTTATGCTGCGCGTGCACCTTGCCGCCGCAGACGGTACAGACCTTGTAGTGACCCTCGTCGAAGTAATTGTCCAGATACACCCAGTCGGTATAGTTCTCGCCGTACATATTGTAGAGATGGGGATTTTCCTCCAGATAGGCGCGGCGCACGCGCTCGAAGGTCTCGACCTCGAATGAGCAGTTTGACGTACCCAGCACCTTGCCGCAGTTAAGGCACACGCGGTCGTGCTTGCCGCAGATACTGATATAGCCGTCGGTGCTTGATCCGTTGGAGTCCTTATGCTTACATTCTTCCGGAGCGGTGTCGCCGGGCTTTGGCAGCTCATTGGTATTATACTTGACGGTTTCGGTCTTGTAGCCTTTAAAGACATCATTACCGTCATCATCTTTTTCATACTGCGGATACTCATAACTCTTGACCCAGCCGCACTCGGTGCACATATGGACGATAGTGTCGTGCTCCTTTCTGCTGCCGTAGGTGCCTATATGGTGTCCGCTTCTGTCCGTCACCGCGTGACAGACGGTGCACTCCAGCCAGTGGGATGACTCGTTTTTGAATTCCTTCCACAGGTGCTCCGAATAATCGTCCTTGGTGCACTTATGACCGTAGCCGTCTGCGGGGGCGCCCTGATTAAGGGTGTAGTAGGTCTTAAAATGCTGCTTCTCATAGTCCGTACAGTTGTTATACGGCTTATAGGAGCCGTAAACTCCTACATAATACTGGCTGAGATTATTATAATTGACGTTTTCGGGCTTGACATAAGTATAATTGACTAACGACTTCCCGCTGGTATAGTCGCAGAAGACGCAGGTGTACTTATGACCCTCTCCGTTTACATACTGCCAGTCATAGACATGGGGATTTTCGCCGTAAAAGATGTGTTTGCACTTCGGCTCGGTACAGACCAGCACGCCGCCGTGCGCTTTGCCGTTGATCGTGACGGTTCCCCGCGTATAGCGGTGCTCGTCCCAATGGGTATAGCCGCACTTTTTGCAGATCTGGGCGTGAGTGCCGTACTCGCCGTGATCCGCGTTGATGTAGCTGTAATACCATTGGCTTTCGTCGTAGATATCGTGGTCGCCTGTCCTGAGCCGCGCACCGCAGCTGTCGCAGACCTCGCAGTGCATGTAGGTACCCAGACGCTCCCAATGTGTCCCGTGTTCGTGCTTGCAGCGCACCGCGCCCGCTGATAACGGCACCGCGCCGATCAGCATGGCGAGCGCCAATACGGCGCAGAGCACTTTGATGATGTTCTTCTTCATATTGCACCTCCGATATATGATTTAAATGATCCTGTCAATAAAGCAAGAGATCAAGCTTTTGTAACAAACGGTCATTCTCAGGGGTATTTGCGTTGCGGTCAGTCTTCTTCATTTGTTTTTGAGTGGCTTTTCCGCGTAAGCTCGTTAAGCTCCCGCACCTGCTTTCGATATGCAAAGTACAGTATCAGCCAGATGACGAAGAATACCACGAGCTGAATACCGGCTATGATGAGTATTTCGGAAACATAGCTCACCCATCCCAGCAAAAGCGCTATCGGGACATAGAACACCACTATGACGGCGCAGTGCAAAGCGGTGGCGGCGGCAAGCGGCAAGCTGTCTATATCGTAGAACGACATTCCCGCAAAGCACAGCGCGCCGTAAAAGCCCGAAAACAGGCTTTGCAATATCATGGCAAGCAAGCCGTTTCCTCCCGCCATATCGAGCAGCCGCTTTGAGGCAAAGGTGACCCCGCCCGAGACCGAGCTTCCGGTCATAAACGCGATAAGGTTGCCTATGGCTATACCTATCAAAAAACCAATTCCCGCTCTTTTTATAACATCGGCTAACACAGGTACCCCTCCTCTCTTGTAAGCCTCTCCTTGATTATCGGTATATACCGCCGTGAAGCCCAGGTCTCCATTCCGTTTTCAAACTCTATGCGCAGCGTGCCCGCAAGCGTGAAGTCATATTTTCGCACCATTTTCAGGTTGACTATCTCAAAGCGCGACACCCTGAGAAAGCTGCGGCTCAAAAGCTCCTCTATGCTTTGCAAAGACTGCTTAGCGCGGTATTTGCCGCTTTGGGCGACTATCTGCACGTTCTTTCCGTCGGCGGAAACGAATACTATGCTGTTTTCATCAATAACGCTGGGGCAATTGTCCGAGTCCAGCACGGTGAGTCTGACCGGCTCGCTGCGCGTCAGGCTTTCTATCAGAGCGTCTGTCTGTTCGTCACGCCTGTCTGCGCGTATTACTATCTCTATATCCTTAAGCGTCTTATCGGTCTCGAAGCGGACGTTCAGCTTCTTCATACGGCAAGGCCTCCTCTCTCCTTTTTCAGTACAGGGTGTTCGCACCTGCTTCGCCGCTCGCTGTAATACCGACAGTCGCGGCAGGTAGGCTGTGTCAGCGAATAGACCTCGCACCAGCTTTGATGCTCCCAACCGTATTTGGTAAGACAGCACCGGCAGACAAAGCAGGAGCAGTTTCCGCGTATGATGTATTCCGGATTTGCAAAATCATATCTCATAACGTATGCTCCTCCTTTTTACTATAAATACAATATATTATATTGCGTGCAAGAAGTCAACGGGTTCGGAACAAGCGGTAGAATGTGGGGAACAAACGGCAGAGCTTGCAAACACTCTCCCCTATTTTGCGGCGGCGCGTTTTGACGGTGTTACGCAAAAGCCAACGGACTTTTGCAGCTTGCACAAAAAACTGCCGAGATTTTCTTATCGGCATCGTCCGAAATGGTGATGTCAAAACCGCAATATTATACTATAGGCAACACCGCACAATTCGCGGCGAACGCCGCGGAAACAGACGGCGCCGTAAGCGCGAACGGCACCTTCGGCAGCTGTTCATGGGAGCTGGATTCTTTCGGCAACCTGACCGTATCCGGCTCCGGCTCCACCGGCAATTTCAACAGCGACCCGCAGCCGTGGGCGGCATACGCCGACAGCATAAGCTCCATTGAGGTGCAAAGCGGTATCACCTCGCTGGGCAAGTCCGTATTTGCCAACCTGTCGAACGTCACCTATGTATCTCTGGCAAGCAGCGTGACCTCCATCGACCAAAGCGCGTTTTACAAGTGCACCTCGCTGACCTCCGTATACCTCAGCGAAAGCGTCGCCTCAATAGGCGCTAACGCGTTTCTCAGCACCGGTTTGACGGGCGTTGTCATCCCCAACAGCACCTGCACCGTAGGCGCCTGCACGTTTGGCTACACGGCGGGCAAAAACATGCAGATGCTCAAAAACAACGGCTTTATTATTGCAGGTCACAGCGGCTCTCCGGCGCAGACCTACGCCGACACCAACAGCTTCGGCTTTGTCGATCTCGACTCCGACACCTATCCCGTTTCGGTGTCTATGGGCTCCGCGATAAATGTCCTCACCGGCAGACGTGTTACCGAAGCTCACGCGGGCGAGCGCATAATGGCGGTCGCAGACCGTCAGGAAGGCTTTTTCATCTTCAACGGCTTTGTGTCCTATGACGACAATGTCGTATTGGGTGAGAACGACACCTTTACCATGCCCGCCGAAAGCGTCCATATCAGCATGGACACCACTCCTGCGTTTCCGCTGAACATCGACCTCTCCGGCGGCAGCGCCTGCATCAGCTCGCAGCAGTATGACTATTTGGTAGGTCTTATCGGCGACGGCGTGCTTAACGGAACAGCGCGTTCAGGCGCCGAGGGCTGCTATGACATAACGCTTCCCGACAACGCGAGTGTCTTTTTGACCCCCACCGAGATAAATCTGTTCGACGATGATTACGCCCCGAGCTACAGCCTCAGTCTGCCTAACCGTTATATGTACAACCCCGTAAACTTCATTTTCGCGAACGAGCAGATATATCAGGCGGATGTAGACGTAACCCTGCCTGCGGCAGGCAGCCCCTGGAATTACGAGACCATGAGCGCCGACGTAGCGCCGCGCATCGACGGATACAACTACGGCAACTTTACCGTAGAAAACGCCGTGTGGTATGACAGCCACGGGCTGAGCGCCTTTGATACCTTTGAGGGCGGCGAGACCTACTTTGTCGGCTTTGACATCATCCCCAACAACGGCTATTGCCTTACCCTGACCACCGACGTTGACATTTACGTTCCCGGCAAAGACGAACCCATCCGCGTCAAGCCCCAATACATGGACCTCGACGGCTCCATACACTGCAGCAACGGCAGCACCTACGATCAGATACGTCTGGTGGGCGGCGACCCGAACGACATCACCGTAAACAACGGCTTTGCCACGCTGTCCGATACCGACATTTACGGCGAGGACGCCGTTACCGAGGCGGTGCCCGGTCAAGAGGTGTTCCTGCGTCCCGCCCTGCCAAACCCCGACGCGTACGAGTACATCGTGATGATGAGCGACAACGCCGCATCGGATGACGTGCAGGTGTATTCCTCCGAGCGAATCGGCTGGTACTACTTCTATATGCCCAACCACGATGTAGAAGTCACCGTCAGCTATGAAACCGACACACAGACAGACGTTGCCCTTGACTTCTACAACGGTCCCGTCACCGTTTCAAGCGACGGCAACCTGCGCTCACAGGCATACGGCGTTTCCAATGTACTGAGCAGAAAGGCAGCCATCGTAGATTACATCGAAAACGGCAAGAAGTTTGACATCGACGGCGACGGAAGCTGGGATATTCAAGCGCAAAACTCTGTTTATTCGCTGCTGCCCACCTCCAGCCTGTCTCAAAACACCACCCTCACCCTCGACAACCGCGAATACCCCTACAGTCCGGTAAAGAGAGTCCTCATACAGCTAACGCAGCCCGTTGCCTATAACATCACGGTCAACAACGGCGTAGCCTCCTCTCAGAATGACGACTACTACAACAACCATGTAATAACCGCCGCGTACCCGGGCGACACCGTTTATGTGGTTCCGAAATACAGCGACATCGGCGACGATTTCTACATCGTGCAAAGCTCCATGACCGCCACCGGCAACGCGCAGCTCTACGACGAAGCGGGAGTCAGCTTTGTAATGCCCGACCACGACGTCACCGTTACGCTGGACTACGACTACGCGCTGCAGGACATCTCCATCCTCGATTTCCGCTATTACGACACCGTCACTCTGCCCGCCTCTACGGGACCGGCCAGCGAGACCTACGGTGTGTTCGCGGCGATATGGCAGGCGTCCGCAAACAGCGAAAACGTTTCCGATGACGTGACCCGCTATGACGTTGACGGCGACGGCAGCTGGGACATAGAGCGCGACAGCTCCGACGAAACCTACACGCTGCTCAGCACCCACAGCCTTATCACCCCCTCGGGCAGCTACAACATCGCCCTGACCCGCGAACAGTCCTGGACCCTGCCCATCCGCACGGTCTATGTGTTCACCGGCGCGATCACGTCTTCCACGGTCGGCGACGTAGACTATGACGGCGAGGTGACAATTCAGGATGTCACCCTGCTGCTGCGCCACCTGGCTGAGTTCCTCACCCCCAACAACGGTCCGCTTATCGACGAGAACAACCCCGATCATTTCTACCGCGCCGACGCGAACCACGACGGCAAAATAAACGTCAACGACATTACCGCCATGCAGCGCCATCTGGCAGGCATTGAGGAGCTTACTCCGTAAGCCTCGCCTAAAGAAAAGGCAACGGAAAACTGAACCGCCCCAAATTGTGTAGACAACACTAAATATCTAGGGGTATAGCTCAGTTGGCAGAGCAGCGGTCTCCGAACGTGAACCGCAGCAGCTATAGCCGCATAAATACTGGATTTCTCAGGCTTGAAACGTCGGTTTCAAGCCTTTTTTGTGCTTTTGTTTTTGCAGGTCCTTAAATCAATTTATGCAAAATCATCTCCAAATCCTGCAAAAAATCGCTGAACAGCATCAATAGACCAGCACTTTTTAAGCCGCAAAAAAGGGTGGCTGATGCTTTTTTAGTTTCTCTATCATGTCTGTTCGCGCTCGTTTTTCTTAATCGATAATCACTGGTAAAATTAATTATAACCACTCCCGTAATTATCCTTAATTGGCTCGATAACAGTTTTAAAACAAATTCGTTTTCAGTTTAAGGATTCTGCTCCTCTGTATCCTGTTCACTATCCTGGCTGCCGAGCGAAATCTGGTAGTCGAGCATTGACAGGATACCTTTCCGGCTTTGAACAATCTTCTATTTTTTTGCTTTTCTTCCTCATAAAATATTGCTTATAAATCATTTTAAGCTATTTTCATTCGATTCGGCAACAAACAAAACAGTCGGTATATTTACCAATCAAGAGGAAGAATATGGAACCGAATAAAGATAAACAAGAAATCATGGGGCGTCCGCCCGATGAAAAAGCAATAAAAAACAAGGAGCCCCCAAAGCCCTTGCCGACTAAGCGGCTCGCGGTCAGCTTACTGATAAAAATCGCTGCGATAGTTCTTGCGGTATGCTCTATCGCTCACAAACCGCGACAAACGCCCAACACCGCGCGAACGGTTTTGACGGGTACTTTCTCGTCTTTTCGCAACAAATCGCACACGGGGCGACACGCGGCGAAACAGGGTGCGAACCTCGCTGTTCAGCTAAAAAACGGTTTTTATAGGAATTCTTATCGACGTTTTACCGTGCTCTATCGCTCGAAAATCGCGACAAACATCCAGCGCCGCGTGAACAGTTTTATCGTGTACTTTCTCACATTTTCCCAACAAATCGCTCACAGGGAGAAATACACTTAAACATGGCAGTTCCTACCTCTATATTTT
>CADBHB010000008.1 GCA_902794395.1 uncultured Ruminococcus sp. | reverse complement strand
ACTCCTCCCAGTTGTGCCAGACGTTCTGGATGTCGTCGTTGTCCTCAAACATATCCAGCATTTTCTGCATTTTCACCGCGGTATCCTCGTCATCCAGCTTGGTGTAGGTGGAGGGAACCATTTCAAGCTCGGCGGAGGCGAATACATAGCCTCTCTGCTCCAGGTCATCTCTCACGGCGCTGAAATCCTCGGGCTCGGTGTATATGGTAAAAATATCCTCGTCCGCCTCAAAGTCGGAGGCGCCCGCCTCAAGCGCGTCGCTCATAACGGTATCCTCATCCTTTTCAAGGTCCTCGCGCTCAATCACGATAACGCCCTTCTGAGAGAACATAAAGCTTACGCAGCCCTGCGTGCCCATGTTGCCGCCGAATTTATCAAAGTAGTGACGCACCTCGCCCGCGGTGCGGTTGCGGTTGTCGGTAAGCGCCTCAACTATGACCGCTACGCCGTTGGGGCCGTAGCCCTCGTAGGTCACTGCCTCGTAGTTGGTGGAGTCGTTGTCGTTGGCGGCTTTTTTGATGATTCGCTCAATATTGTCGTTGGGCACGTTTGCCGCCTTAGCCTTGGCGATGGTGTCCTTCAGCTTGGAGTTGACGTTGGGGTCGGCGCTGCCGCCGGTCTTGATGGCAACAATAAGCTCTCTGCCTATCTTGGTGAATACCTTGGCGCGAGCCGCGTCGTTTTTACCCTTTTTCTGCTTGATGGTGCTCCATTTGTTATGTCCTGACATAGTATCATTCCTTTACTTGTTATCTTAAGGCACCACCGCACGATCCACGGCGCACGCCTTGCTTGCATATCGTTTTGTCAGACTGCCCAAAAATTCTACATAGCTATCCGCACACCTGGATAATGCGGTATTGCATTAAGTATAACACATGCCGGGTGCGGCTGTAAACAAACCGGAAGTTACAATTCTGTAATATTTGCTGTTTGATAAAACAAGCAGGCTGCGTCGGCAACCTGCTTATTCTTGCTATTGTTTTTTGTATTCTATTTTTTGCTCCTCTATCGCAAGCGTGTTTCTGTTTATCGTTTGGTAGAAGAATGACAGCGTATCTCCGTCGACAGAGTATTTATAAACTGTCGGCTGCGTGTTGATCGTGCCTGAATACAAGCTCAGCTGACCGTTTTCACAGTTGAAAATACCGCTTTGCTTGACTATGCTGATTTGATTTGTGAAGTAGTCGGTCGATTTATTCTTAAATTCAAAGTCACCGTTAGATTTAAAAACAAAAGTCTGTTCAGACTGTTCGTTGATCTGTTTCCATGTGCCGTACAGCGAATCGTCTCCCTTGAATTCGCCTTCGCGTTTGGTTTTGACAGGTGAATAAGACTTTTGGTCAAACTCATAGGAGATCGACTTGTCGTAGTAGTAACTCAGCTTTAGCTTTCTATTGAAAACGCCGCCGGTTTCCGAGTAGAAATACTTTCCGTCAAACGGGAAGTTGCTGATCAGTGTAATACCGGTTTGACTTATTTCGAGATATGGCTTTCCGGCGTTCTTGCTGTCGTCTTTGGGATCAACGCGTCTAAAGCTGTATGCTCCGATGTATTCAATAGTATCCATCTTAACTCTCAGCTTACCGTTCGGTTCAAAGAACAGATAATAGTCCACATTAAACGTTTCGTCGGGGGTAGAGGTGGGATACTCTGCGGTATAGTGCCAGCAGGTAGTGGCTTTGTTGCCCAGAATATCGGTTTTGACCACGCCATTTTCCGCAAACAGCCGGCAGATTATCGCCGCTGCCAGCACAACGCCCACGATGACCGCGCTTATCAGGATGGTGCGCTGCACCAAGCCGCCTTTTTTCTGTGTTTGGTAAGCGGGCATTTGCGGGAGGTCTGTATTCTGTTTTGTATCGACGTCGGGGGCATTATCGGCTTCTTCCATGTCGTTGATGTCAACGTATTCCTTAAAATCGTCCAACGGAGATACCTCCTTTTTTATTCTTAAACTCTATCATACTATATTTCGCAAAAGAAATCAAGATGTTTTTTCGGCGGCGGGAGCATACGGCTTTTTCGGCGCGCACGGACGGGAAAAATAAAATATTACAGTTTTGTAATAAACCCATTGTCAAACCGCGGGAATGGTGCTACAATATACTGATAGACAAATAATCACCTATATGATACAGAAAGTGAGGTAACTGCAAATGGTTCAGTCAATGACCGGATTCGGACGCTGCGAAACCGAAATCAACGGCAGACCCATCACGGTCGAGATAAAAAGCGTAAACCACCGCTATTTTGAATTTTCCTGCCGCATAACGCGCGGCTACAGCTTTTTGGAGGATAAGCTAAAGGCTTTTGTGAATTCCAAGGTGTCGCGCGGCAAGATAGATATGTTCGTTTCCGTCGGCGCGTCCGACGACGTGCCCTGCGAGGTAACGGTAAACCACAGTCTGGTGTCGGGCTATCTTGCGGCGATGAAGGAGATCAGCGATACCTATGGCGTTGAAAACGACGCCACCGTGGTGGCGCTGTCACGTTTTCCGGACGTATTCACCGTCAACAAGGCGGCTGTAGACGAGGAGCAGCTGACCGCCGATGTGCTGTCGGCGGCGCAGACAGCGCTGGATTCCTTCCTTGCCATGCGCAGCGCGGAGGGCGAGAGAATGAAGGCGGACATCCTGGGCAGGGCAAACACCATACTCTCCATAGTGGATGAGATCGAGGCGCGTTCGCCTCAGACCGTTACGGAGTACGAGGAGCGCCTGCTCGACCGCATCCGCCAGACGCTTGAGAGCCTCAGCGTAGAGGTGGACGAACAGCGCGTGCTCACCGAGGTTGCGGTGTTCGCCGACAAGGTGGCGGTCGCCGAGGAGACCGTGCGGCTGCGCAGCCACTTTGACCAGCTCTCGGAGTTCTTGGAGAAGAACGAGCCGATCGGCAGAAAGATCGACTTCATAATCCAGGAGATGAACCGCGAGGCGAATACCATCGGCTCCAAGGTGCAGGACGCTTTTCTTGCCCACAAGGTCGTCGACATCAAAAGCGAGATCGAAAAGATCCGCGAGCAAGTGCAGAACATTGAGTAAATAATGAGGTATATATGAAACTGATGAACATCGGCTTCGGCAATCTGGTAAGCAGCGACAAGCTGGTGGCGGTAGCAGCTCCCGACGCGGCGCCCGTAAAGCGCATAGTGCAGGAGGCTAAGGCTAAGGGGATGCTTATCGACGCCACCTGCGGCAGAAAGTGCAAGTCCGTGCTGATTTGCGAAAGCAACCATGTGGTGCTGTCCGCGGTGTCCTGCGAGACCATCCAGAGCCGCGCCGAGGGAAGTGAGGAAAAAGATGAATAAAAAGGGTATTCCGGTGCTGTACTCGGGTTGTTCCGGCGTGGGCAAGGGCACCATTATGAAGGAGCTGCTGCGGCGCGACCCGTCCATCAGGCTGTCTGTTTCAAACACGACCCGAGCCCCGCGCAAGGGCGAGATCGACGGCGTCCACTACAACTTCGTCACCCGCGAGGAATTTCTCGCGCTGGCGGATTCCGACGGCTACATCGAGCACGCCGTCTACTGCGGCAACTACTACGGCACTCCGAAACAGCAGGTCGAGGATATGCTCGAACAGGGCTGCAACGTCTTTTTGGAAATAGAGGTGCAGGGCGGTCTGCAGGTGATGGAAAAATACCCCGAAATCCTCAGCATCTTCATCATGCCGCCCTCGCTTGAGGAGCTTGAGCGCCGCCTTCGCGGCAGAGGCACCGAGGACGAGGAGACCATTCGCAAGAGGATGGCACAGGCGGTGGAGGAAATGAAATTCAAGGACCGCTACCGCTTTTGCGTGATCAACGACGATGTTGACCGCGCCGCAGACGAGGTGCTCAGCCTGCTCAACCGTGAACAAAACAACTGACCGCGCCGCAAGGCGATACAATAATTTGAGGAGAATCGATATGCATAAGGTAAACGTAGACGAATTATTCAAGGGAAAACAAAGCAAGTACGCGCTGGTTGTCGGCGTGTCTAAGCGCGCCAGAGAGATCACCAAGACCTTTGAGGACGAGGGCACCGTTACCGAGGATAAGCCCGTCCTGCTGGCGATCGACGAGATCAGGAATCACGAGATCGACCTGTATGAACCCGACGAGGATGAGCTGTAACCGCACAGCCAAGGTCGCGGTGGAAAAGGCGGGCTGCTCCTTCGACAAGGAGTTTGACTACCTGATCCCCGCCCATCTTTCGGGTGACTGCGCCGTCGGCAAAAGGGTGCTGGTGCCCTTCGGCAGAGGCAACAGCCGCCGGCAGGGCATAGTTACGGCAATCTCGGATGCTCAGAGCGCCGAGGGGCTGAAGGCCATCCTCTCCGTGCTGGACAGCGAGCCGGTGCTGAGCGAACGCATGCTCGGCGTCGCCCGCTTTATGAAGGAGCATACCTTCTGCACCCTATACGACGCTGTCAAGACCATGCTTCCGGCGGGCATAAACTACCGTGTCACCACAGTGTACGGCGCCGCGCCCGAGGGCGAGGCTATGGAGCTGGACGCGGAGCAGCGGCGGATATACGACTTTCTGCGCCGCAGGCGAGGCCCGGTCAAGCTTGAAAAGCTGCTTGACGACTTCGGGCTTGCCGACAGCAGACAGCTCGACGAGCTGGCGCATATGGGGGCGCTCTACAAGTCCGACGAGGCGTTCCGCAGGGTAAACGACGCCGTGATGAAGATGGCGGCGCTCGCTCCCGATGTCGATCCGGAGCAGCTGAAGCTCACGCCGAAACAGCGCGAGATCGTCGAGCTGCTGCAGCTTTCGGGCGCGGCTTCCGTCAAGGATATACGCTATTTCACGGGCGTTTCCTCGTCTGTTATCGACGCGCTGTTCAAAAAGGGCGTCATCTATTTCTACGACGAGGAGGTTTTCCGCACTGGCGAAAACCGAGCGGACGAGCGTGCGCAGGAGATAGTGCTCTCCGCCGAGCAGCAGACCGCCTGCGACAACCTCTATGCCCGTTACAGCGACCCGAAGCCGCACGTCAGCCTGCTTTACGGCGTGACTGGCTCGGGAAAGACCAGCGTTTTTCTCAAGCTGATCGAGCGCGTGATCGACGAGGGCAGAGGCATCATCGTCATGGTGCCCGAGATCTCGCTGACTCCGCAGTTTGTGGCGCAGTTTTCGCGGCGCTTCGGAAACAGGATCGCCGTGTTCCACAGCGCCCTGTCTCTGGGCGAACGGCTGGACGAATACAAGCGCGTCAAAAAAGGTCTGGCGCAGATCGTCATCGGCACCCGCAGCGCGGTTTTCGCGCCGTTTGAGGACGTGGGTCTGGTGATAATGGACGAGGAGCAGGAATACAGCTACAAGTCAGAGCGCGCTCCGCGCTATCACGCGCGCGACGTGGCTATGTACCGCGCGGCGCAGTGTGACGCCCTGCTGGTGCTCAGCTCCGCGACGCCGAGCGTCGAGACCTACTACTACGCCAAAAGCGGCCGCTACGGGCTGGATGTGCTCGGCTCCCGCTACGGCGCGGCGACGCTGCCCGAGGTGGCGGTCGCCGATATGAACCAAGAGCTTCAAAACGGCAATACGACGGGCTTTTCCGACGTGCTGCTGCAAAATATAGAATACAACCTGGAGCACGGCAGGCAGTCTATACTGCTGCTCAACCGCCGCGGGCACAATTCCTTTGTCACCTGCACCATGTGCAGCGAGCCGCTCACCTGCCCAAACTGCTCCATTTCACTAACATATCACAGCCGCAACAACCGCCTTATGTGCCATTACTGCGGCTACTCGCTGCCCTTTAAAAACGAGTGTCCCTCCTGCCACGCCAAATCGCTGAGGCTTGGCGGCACCGGCACCCAAAAGGCCGAGGAGGACATAGCGAGGATATTTCCCGAAGCGCGGATCCTGCGCATGGACACCGACGCCGCCTCATCCAAATCGAGCTACGAAAGGATGATCTCCGCCTTCTCGCGCGGTGAATACGACATCCTCGTCGGCACGCAGATGGTGGCTAAGGGTCTGGACTTCCCCAACGTGACGCTGGTCGGCGTGCTCAACACCGACCTCATGCTCTACGCCGACGACTACCGCAGCTACGAGCGCTCATTCTCGCTGCTCACGCAGGTGGTCGGCAGAAGCGGCAGGGGAAACAGCAAGGGCACGGCGGTCATACAGACCTTCACGCCCGACAATCTTATTCTGGCTATGGCTGCAAAGCAGGACTACGACGCCTTCTACGACACCGAGATCACCATGCGTCAGGCAATGCTCTACCCGCCCTTCGCGGACATCTGTCTGGTGGGCTTTGTGGGCGAGGATCAAGCCCTGACTCTCAGGGCGGCAAGCGCCTTTTTGGATGAGTTTTCAAAGCTGGCTCGGCAGGAGTACCCCAAGCAGCCCATCCGTGTGCTGGGACCTTCGCCGGCGCTCGTGGTCAAGGTCAGCAACAAATACCGCTACAAGCTTATAATTAAATGCCGCGACAACCGCGATTTCCGCGCGCTGCTGTCGGAATCGCTGCGCCGCTTTGATTCGCTGAGGGAGTATTCAAAGGTGACCGCCTACGCCGACATGAACGCGCTGGTGTGTTGAATCATCATGTCGCTTTGCGAATCATTATAATGAAAGAGGAAATACTATGGCTATCAGAAATATTGTAAAAGACGGGGACGATATACTGACCAAGAAATGCAGACCCGTGGTGAAGTTTGACCAAAAGCTCCACACTCTGCTCGACGACATGGCGGAAACCATGCACCGCGCCAACGGCGTGGGACTCGCCGCTCCGCAGGTGGGCATCCTCCGCCGAGTGGTCGTAATCGACATCAGCCCCGAACAAAATCAGGTGCTGGAGCTGGTCAACCCGCAGATAATCGCCTTCAGCGGCGAACAGGAGGGCAACGAGGGCTGCCTGTCCTTCCCGGGACAGTGGGGCATCGTAAAGCGCCCGAACTATGTCAAGGTCAGAGCGCAGGACCGCTTCGGCGAGGAGATCGAAGTCGAAGGAAAGGAACTGCTGGCGCGCGCCTTCTGCCATGAGATCGACCACCTCAACGGCATTGTTTTCAAGGAGGTCGCCGAGCGTATGCTCACCCGCAGAGAGATCGACTCGATGAACGCGTCCTGAGTGAGCGGCGTCCCAGGGAGGTTAATATGAAACTGGTATTCATGGGCACGCCCGACTTCGCGGTGCCCGCTTTGGAACAGCTTGCGGCGCGCCATGAGGTCGTTGCGGTGTTCACCCAACCCGACAAGCCCGTCGGAAGAAAGCAGATACTCACTCCGCCCGACGTGAAGGTCTGCGCCCAAAAACTAAATATCCCCGTATGTCAGCCCGGCTCGATGAAGACCGACGAGGCGCAAAATCAGCTCAAGAGCTTCGCGCCCGAGGTCATCGTGGTGGCGGCATACGGACAGATACTCCCCAAGGCGGTGCTCGACCTGCCCAAATACGGCTGTGTCAACATCCACGGCTCGCTGCTGCCTAAATATCGCGGCGCGTCACCCATACAGCAGGCGGTGCTCAACGGCGACAGGGTCACGGGCGTCACCACCATGCTGATGGACGTGGGACTGGACACGGGCGACATTTTGCTGACCCGTGAAACCGAGATAGGCGAAAACGAGACCGCCGCGGAGCTGTTTGACAGGCTCTCGGTTTTGGGCGGCGAGCTGATTCTGGAAACGCTCGACGCGCTGGAACAGGGCGCCGTTACTCCGAGAAAGCAGGACGAGGCGCTTGCGACCCACACCTCAAAAATCGACAAAAGCTATTCTCCGATAGATTTCACGCAGCCCGCTTCTGCCGTACACAACCTGATACGCGGACTCTACTCGTGGCCGATGGCTACCGCCGTTATCGGCGGAAAACGCGTCAAGGTCCACAAGGCGAGGCTTTCGCAGGGCAGCGGAAAAGCCGGTACGCTCCTCAGCGTCAAGCCGCTTGTAGTCGCCTGCGGCGAGGGCGCGGTAGAGCTGCTGGAGATCCAGCCCGAGGGCAAAAAGAAGATGACCGCCGCCGCGTTTGCCGCGGGGCACAAGCTTCAAGCGGGCGACAATCTTTTATAAACAGGAGCGAAGATAAATGTTTTACTTTGATTACACCTATGTTTTGTTTATGATACCCTGCATCATCATTTCGCTGATCTGCCAGGTGCGTGTCAAATCCGCCTTTTCCAAGTATTCCAAGATACCGAATACTCGCGGCATGACGGGCGCTCAGGCGGCGGAATATGTGCTGCGTCACAACAATGTCACGGGCGTGCGCATCGAGCACGTTTCGGGCGAGCTCACAGATCACTACGACCCCCGTTCAAATGTGATACGCCTGTCGGATTCCGTCTATAACTCCGCCACTGTCGCGGCGGTGGGCGTCGCCGCCCACGAGGCGGGCCACGCGGTGCAGACCGCCCAAAACTTCCTGCCCAACAAGCTGCGCGGCGCCATCCTGCCTGCGGCAAGGCTCGGCTCAAGCTTAAGCTGGATATTGATAACGCTGGGCTTCCTGTTCTCCTACGGCAGATCAAGCTCCACGGGACTGTATATCCTCTACGCAGGCATCATCCTCTTCTCGGCGTCGGTGGCGTTCACCATCATCACCCTGCCCGTCGAGTTCGACGCCTCACGGCGCGCGCTCAGGTGCTTCCGCGAAACGGGAGTTTTGCAGGGCGAGGAGTACAGCGGCGCCAAAAGCGTGCTCTCCGCCGCGGCTATGACTTACGTTGCCTCGGCGATCACGGCGATAATGCAGCTGCTGCGTCTGCTGCTGATCGCGAGAAGAAGAGATTGAGCCATATCGGAAATTTATGACACGTGAGGGAACATCATGCCGGATCCACGACAAATCGCCTTTCAGGTGCTGGTGAAAATTGAAAACGACGGGGCTTATTCCAACCTCGCGCTGAACCAAGCCATCCGCGTGCACAAGCTCGGCGGCGTGGACAGCGCCTTTGTGTCGGCACTGGTTTACGGTGTGCTGGAGCGGCAGATCACCCTTGACTATATCATCCGACAGTATTCTAAGATACCGTTGAGGAAGATCGAGACCAAGACGAAGATAATCCTGCGCATGGGGCTGTATCAGCTCCTCTATATGGACAAGGTGCCTGACAGCGCCGCTGTCAACGAGAGCGTCAACCTCGCAAAGCGTCAGCGGCTCCACCAGTCGGCGGGCTTCATAAATGGCATCCTGCGCAGCGTCACCCGCGCCGATCAACCGTACAAGCTTCCCGACAAAAGCGACAAAGTGCGGTATTACAGTGTAAAATACTCGGTGCCCGCGTCGCTGGTACAGCTTTGGACTGCTTCCTACGGGGAAGCTAACGCCGAACAGCTCATGCGCTCTCTAAGCGGCAGACCAAAGCTGTTTGTCCGCGTAAACACCCTCAAAACCGACAAAGCCGCGCTCAAGGCGGCGCTTGAAAAGGAGGGCGTCGTCTGCAAGGACGTCCCCGCGCTGCCAAACGCGCTCAGCCTGTCGCACACAGGCGCGGTGGAAAACCTTAGCGCCTACAGGCACGGGCTGTTCCACGTGCAGGACCTTTCCTCTCAGCTATGCGTACATTTTCTAAACCCCAAGCCGCGTGACGTGATGCTCGACATCTGTTCGGCTCCCGGCGGCAAGGCGTTCACCGCAGCGCAGTATATGCAAAACCGAGGCAAGCTCTGCGCCTGCGACCTCTACGACCACAAGCTGAAGCTGATCGCGGACGGCGCGCGCCGCCTGGGTATCGGCATCATCCTCACAAGCAAGCGCGACGGCGCCTCGGGACCCGCGCTGCCTCTCGCTGATAAGATACTCTGCGACGTGCCCTGCAGCGGGCTGGGCATACTTTCGCGCAAGCCCGAGATCCGCGCCAAGGAGGACTTGATACCCGAGGAGCTGCCCGAGCTGCAGTACAAGATACTCTGCCGCAGCGCGCAGTACCTTGCGCACGGCGGAACGCTGGTCTATTCGACCTGCACCCTTAATCCCGCCGAAAACGGCGACAATGTGCGCCGTTTTTTAGAGGAGCACCCCGATTTTCGCGGCGTGCCCCTGGAATTGCCCGAGGGCATCACCCGCGCGGTAAGCGAAAACGACTACGAACTCACCCTGATGCCCCACACCGCGGGCACCGACGGCTTTTATACAGCGGCGCTATGCAGGCGCTGAGCGACCCGTTCACCGTAAAAGGAGACATTATGACCGACATCAAATCCATGACGCTCGAAGAGCTGCAGCAGTGGGTCACAAAGCAGGGCTGGCCCAAATTCCGCGCGGCGCAGATACGCGACTGGCTCCTTAAGGGCGCGGCGGATTTTGATGAAATGCGCAACCTGCCCGCCGAGCTGCGGGCGCGGCTGAAAACAAGTTGTTACATTTCTGTTGCAAATATTGAAAAAAAACTTGTTTCAAGGTATGATAAAACAGTGAAGTACCTTTTTTCCTTTCGCGACGGCGAATGTGTCGAGTCGGTGCTGATGAACTATCACCACGGCTGGTCTGTTTGCGTGTCCACTCAGGTGGGCTGCAAAATGGGCTGCACCTTCTGCGCGACTGGAAAAAGCGGCTTTTCGCGCGACCTGACGCCCTCCGAGATACTTGCTCAGATCGAGGCGGCGCAGCGCGACCAAAACATCCGCATCTCAAACGTGGTGCTGATGGGCATGGGCGAGCCGCTGGATAATTTCGACAACGTGCTGCGGTTTTTGGAGCTGGCAGGCGACGAAAAGGGGCTTAACATCGGCATGCGGCACATCACGCTCTCTACCTGCGGCATAGTCCCCAAAATCAGAGAGCTGGCAAAGCGCAGGCTGCAAATCAACCTCGCGGTGTCGCTTCACGCGCCCAACGACGAGATCCGCCGTCAGACTATGCCTGTCGCCAAGGCTTATCCTATGGACGAGCTGCTTGCGGCTTGCCGAGACTATTTTGCCGCCACGGGCAGGCGCGTCACCTTTGAGTACGCGCTCATACGCGGCGTGAACGACAGCGACGCGCAGGCGCGCGAGCTGGGACAGCGCCTAAAGGGGCTTCACAGCCACGTCAACCTCATTCCCGTCAACACGGTGGAGGGCACTGGCTATCAAAAAAGCAATGTACAAAGACAGCAGTCTTTTGCAGATATTCTTGCCGGTTATGGAGTAACGGCAACGGTCAGACGGACACTGGGCAGCGACATTAACGCGTCCTGCGGTCAATTGAGAAGGAAATCTATAAACGAAGGAGGAAAATAACTTGGAAGTTTTCAGTAAAAGCGACGTCGGTCTTGTGCGCTCACAAAACCAGGACGACTTCCGTTTCGGAGTTATTTCTCCCAGCTGTGTATGGGCTGTCGTGTGCGACGGCATGGGCGGCGCCAACGGCGGCAACATCGCCAGCGCCACGGCGGTGGACTATATCAGCACCAAAATCACCGCACTTTACAAGGAAGATATGACAAAGGATCAGATCGGCGAGCTAATGGCAGAGATAGTAGTCAACGCGAATATGAAGATATTTGAGCTGGCATGCCACGACGCCGAGTTGGCGGGAATGGGCACTACCTGTGAGTTTGTATTCGTCAAGGACACCACCGTGCATGTGGTGCACGTCGGCGACAGCCGCACCTACGCTATCCGCGGAGGCAAGATAAAGCAGCTCACCGAGGATCATTCCGTGGTGCAGGAAATGGTGCGCCGCGGCGAGATAACCTATGAGGAAGCCCAGCACCACCCCAACAAGAATTTTATCACCCGCGCGCTTGGCATCAAGGCGTCGGTACGGCTCGATTACATCGAGGCGAATTTCATCTACGGCGACGTGCTGCTGATCTGCAGCGACGGCTTGTCCAACCACGTCACCACGGGCGACATGGTCAAGATATGCCACGAAAACCGAGGTGACGACCTCATCAACACCCTGATCGAGTGCGCCAAGGAAGGCGGCGGCACCGACAACATCACCGCCACCGTTATCTATTAGGGCGTACAGGCAAAACAAATCACACCGCTAATCATATATCAGATAGGGGGAAACCTTTATGGATAAATATCTCGGCAAACGATTGGACGGACGTTATGAGATCCATGAGTTGATCGGCGTCGGCGGTATGGCGAACGTGTATCGCTGCACCGACACCCTCGACGACCGCGAGGTCGCCATCAAGATCTTGAAGGACGAGTACCTCAATAACGAGGAATTCATCCGCAGATTCAAAAACGAATCCAAGGCTATCGCCATGCTTTCGCACCCCAACATAGTAAAGGTGTACGACGTAAGCTTCGGCGATATGATACAATACATCGTCATGGAGTACATCGACGGCATCACCCTCAAGGAGTACATCGACCGCCAGGGTATCATCGAGTGGAAGGACGTGCTCCATCTCACCACTCAGGTGCTGCGCGCCTTGCAGCACGCGCATGAAAGCGGCATCGTCCACCGCGACATCAAGCCTCAGAACATCATGCTTTTGCAGGACGGCACCATCAAGGTGACCGACTTCGGCATCGCGCGGTTTTCCGACAAGGCGACACGCACCATGACCGACCAGGCGATAGGCTCGGTGCACTACATCGCGCCCGAGCAGGCGAGGGGAGACGTCACCGACGGCAAGACCGACATCTACTCTGTAGGCGTAATGCTCTATGAGATGCTCACGGGCAAGCTGCCCTTCGAGGGCGACAGCGCCGTAACGGTGGCGCTTATGCAGCTGCAGTCAACTCCTAAGCGCCCGCGCGAGGTCAACCCCGCCATTCCGGTGGGACTTGAGCAGATAACCATGCGCGCCATGGAAAAGCAGCCCGACAACCGCTACGCCTCCGCGGCAGAGATGCTCAGCGACATCGACCGCTTCCGTCTGAATCCCTCCATCGTCTTTGACTACGGCTCCTCGTTTGTGGACGACCAGCCCACCAAGTACGTCGGACCGGTAAAAAAGAAGCCCGAGCAGACGCGCAAAAAGCCGCCGGAGAAAAAGCCGCTGAAAAAGCCCGAAAAAAAGCCCGAGAAAAAGCCCGTTGCCCCCGTGTCCCACGCGGCGGCAGAGGAGGAGTTTAAGGATCACAGCGGCGTGTTCTACGCGGTCAAGGGCATACTTATCGCCACGGTGGCAGTGTGTCTGGTGGTTTTGGCGCTGGCGCTTATCCAGGGCTTCAACACCAACCGCACCAAGGACGTAGATGTGCCTAACTACATCGGAAAGACCCTGGCGGATACCAAAGAAAACAACCCCGAAAGCTTCCGCTTTACCATCAAGAACCGCTACGACGAGTCGCAGTCGCAGGGCGTCATACTCGACCAGGAGCCTTCGCCCGGCACCATGCGCGTCAAGGCGGGCTCCGAGATAATCCTGTATGTGAACAGCAACGAAAACGAGGTTTCGGTTCCGTACATTCTGTCGGAAACCAAGTCCTCGGCTGAAACCAAGATAAAGGAATCCAGCCTTATCCCCGAATTTGTTATGGTGGTGGACGACAAGCTGCCCAAGGACAGCATCATCGGCACCTTTCCGGTGGCAGGCTCCAAAACCGCCATCGGCTCCACCGTATATGTCTATATCGCCAACGGCGCCCGCCCCGAAACAGTGGAGATACCCGCTGTTCTGGGTCTGCCTGTCAGCGACGCGCAGGCTCAGCTGACCGAGCTGGGCTTCACGGTAGAGACCGTCACCGACGAGGAAAGCCACGAAAAACGCGACACCGTCATAAGCACCTCGCCCCTGCCTCACGGCAAGGTGGAAAAGGGCTATCTGGTCACCCTTACCGTCAGCGCGGGCAAGGGCGACAAGAGCAAGGTGAAGGTAACGGTGGAGCTTCCCACCACCATCACCGAGACCCTGCGCATGAGCGTGTTCGTCGACGGCAACGAGGACACCGCCAAATCCCGCGACATCGTACCCGCGTATGCGGCGACGGTCGAGCTGGACTTTGAGGGCACAGGCACCCAGACGCTGGAGATCTACCTCGATGGTCAGCTCTATCAGCGCTACACCATCGACTATTCGGACGGCTCTGCCGTTATCACGGAACAGCACGACTATGTGCCTGCGACCGAGGCGACTACCGAGGCGCCGACGTCATATGTAGAGCCGACGACCGAATATATCGTACCCGAGCCGTCGTCCGAGTACACGGTTCCCGATTTTGATCCCGATGTAAGTATTACGACATGAATGAATTGACAGGACTTTTGATGAAGTCTATCGGCGGATTTTACTATGTCCGCTGCGGCAAAACCGAATACGAATGTAAGGCAAGGGGGAGTTTCCGCAAACGCGGGAGCTCTCCCGTTGTGGGCGATAGGGTGCGTATCACCGTTCCCAACGACGGATTTTGCGCCATTGAGGAGATACTCCCGCGCAAAAACAAGCTGCTGCGTCCGGCGCTGTGCAATATCGACGCGCTGGTTATAGTCTGCTCTACCGTCGACCCGCTGCCGAACTTTACGGTTATAGACAAAATGTGCGCGGCAGCGGTAAACAACCGCATGGAGCCGGTCATAGTGGTCACAAAAAACGACCTGCAAAACGGCGACGCAGTGGCGCGTATCTACCGTCACGCGGGTCTGCGGGTCTTTCAGTGCTCGCCCGGCGACACCGAGGAAGCCCGCCGCCTGCTAGAGTTTTTGCAGGGCAAGGTGACCGCCTTCATCGGCAACAGCGGAGTGGGCAAATCCACCCTGCTCAATATGCTGTTTCCGACGCTGTCCCTGCAAACGGGACAGATAAGCGAAAAGCTCGGTCGCGGCAGACACACCACACGTGTGGTGGAGCTGTTTGAGCTGGAAGGCTGTTTCGTCGCCGATACCCCGGGCTTTTCCACAGTCGATCTGCAGCGATACGAGATCATCGACAAGGATGAACTACAGTACTGCTTTCCCGAATTTGAGCAGTATCTGGGGCAGTGCAGGTTCACCTCCTGCGCCCACGTCTGCGAAAAGGGCTGCCGCGTTTTGCAGGCGCTCTCCGACGGCGACATCGAAAAGACCCGCCACGCCAGCTACGTGGCGATGTACAATGAAGTAAAGGATATAAAACATTGGCAGTTGAAATGAACGAAACCTCACGCTGCGTCGTTATCGCGGGTTCACCTGAGGCTGACGCGGCGTTCATCAAAAGCGTTGTGCGCGACGGCGACTTCGTCATCTGCGCCGACAGGGGAGTTGCCGCTGCTCAGGCGGCGGGCGTTGCCGTGGATCTCATCGTGGGCGACTTCGACTCCTTCACGGGAGCTTTGCCCGAGGGGGCGGAGGTAATCAGGCTTACCCCAAAAAAGGACGATACCGACACCCTGCACGCTATCCAAACCGCGCTCTCTCGCTCATGTCGGCGGTTTGTGTTGCTGGCGGCGACAGGCGGCAGGCTCGACCACAGCTTTGCCAACCTATGTATGCTGGAGTATATCGCGCAGCGCGGCGCCGAGGGCATTATTCTTTCAAAGAATGAAGAGATCCGCTGTCTTACAGAGGGCAGCTATGACTTTTCCGGACGCTTGGGTCAGACCTTCTCGGTCTTTCCCTTCGGCTGTCAAACCGCCGTGCTCACCTACACGGGCGCCGAGTATCCGCTGGAGCGCGGCAGCCTGACTCACGCCGAGGCTATGGGCATTTCAAATGTCTTTACCGCCGAGCGCGCTTCCGTCACGGTACACAGCGGTACGGTGCTGGTATTTTGCACCGCGGGGCAGTAATGCTTTTTATAAGCAACCAAAAGAAAGAGGGGAATAACGATGTTGAAACAAAAATCCGTCAGAGCACTGTGCGTTTTCGCTTTGTGTATGTCGCTGATGATTTCCGCCGTATGTCCTGTTTTCGCGCAGACAGAGTCGGTAGGGCTGGTCGTTCAGGATGATTCATGGGAGATGACCGTGCCGCAGATCCGCGTCACCACCGAAAACGGCAACGGCACCACGCTTGAAAAAGAGGACGGCTACCAAAACGCCCAAATCAAGATCACCGACACCGACGGCAGTGTTCTCGAGAGCGACTGCACCATCAAGGTGCGCGGCAACACCACCGCCCTCAGCTGGGTCACCAAAAAGTCGTTCACCTTCAAATTCGCCAAGAAGAAGAGCGTGCTGGGCATGGCAAAGGGCAAAAAGTGGGCGCTGGTCGCCAATACCTTTGACCCCACTATCCTGCGCAACATCACCGCCTTTGAGCTTGCCAAGGAGCTGGGTATCCCTTACACCTCCGATTACAAGGTGACTGAGCTTTGGGTAGACGGCGATTTCCGCGGCTGCTACATCCTTTTTGAGCCGATCCAGGTCGGCAAAGAGCGCGTTGATCTCGACGTCGAGGGCAACGACGGCAAAAAGGACTTTTTGATAGAGTACGAGGCGCAGCGCGTTGAGTCCGACGTGACCTACTTCACCACAAACGATCTGCGCTTTATCGCAAGCGAGCCCGAATCTCCCGACGAGGCGCAGCTCAGCTATATCCAAAGCACGATGGACAGCATCATCTCCACCTTAAAAACAGGCAGCCGCGAGGAAATAGAGGCGAAGATCGACGTGCCCTCCTTTGCCAAATACTACCTGCTCAACGAGTACCTCAAGACCTACGACTTCGACATGAGCTCGGTGTACTTCTACTACAAGGACGGCAAGCTGTACGCCGGACCTCCGTGGGACTACGACCTCTCAGCCGGAAACGCGGGGCCCGACGACACCACTTCCCGCGCGCGGGCGACCATACGCCCCACGGGCTCTCATGCCGATACCCGTAATCTCTATAAATATATTTGCCACAACCTCTGGTTCATCGAGGAGGTGCGCGCGGTCTACCGCGACCACTACGACTTTATCTCCCACATACCGACAGACGGCGGCTTCCTCGACACTCAGTATGCAAAATACTCCGACGTGTTCGCGCGCAACTTTTCAATAGCGGGATGGTACATCGGCAATCGCTGGATCAACATAATGCGCAAGCCCGATACCAGCTATGCCGCAAACCTCTCCTTCCTCAAAAACTGGTGCGCGGAGCGCAACACCTGGATGACCACGCGTTACGACCCGCTGGCGCCGTGCTACCTTGTAGGCGACACCGACGGCAACGGCGAGGTGACCATCAACGACGTCACTGCCATCCAGCGTATCTTGGCTGATTTTGAAACAGACGAGGACGCGGCAAAACGCGGCGGTGTGGATGGCATCGCTCTCAATATCAACGACGCCAGCTGCATCCAGCGCTATCTGGCTAATATTGAAACGCCCTATCCCATCGGAGAAAAACGCTTTGTAAAGCCGCTTTAAAACTCAAAAAATACTAGCCGACTCAAAACTCCGTCCGAGCAGAGTCGGCTCTTTTTGCGTTGCCGACAAAAATAAAAAACGAAAAAATACAGGACTGTAAAGGTGATACCGGAAATCAAATGTGAAAAAGGGTAGACAAGCTTTGCGTGCCGTGCTATAATGAAACCTTAGATAATAACAAAACTGTAATCAAAAATATCAGGATAAATCTTGAAAAGAAATATATCCCTGTGATATAATTCTTATGGATAAATATGAAGTTTTGATAAGGAACCGTTAATCGATCTGCGCGTGCAGATCAAACCGTTCTTCTACCTGAAAACAACGGAGTGACAACAATATGCCATTATGTATGGGTTGTATGCAGGAGATAGGCGAGCAAACAGTTTGCCCTTCCTGCGGCTTTGACAATACAGAACAACAGCAGGCGCCGTTCCTGCCCTACGGCACAGTGCTCGCCAACCGCTACATCGTGGGCGTCGGGCTTGACACCAACGGCGAAAGTACCCGTTACCTGGGCTTTGACAAGCAGACAGGCGACGTGGTCATCGTCTGCGAATTTTTGCCCTACGGGCTGTTTAACCGCGGCGAGGGCGAGACCGAGCTGCGCGTCAACTACGAGGACCGCCTTACATTCAATAAGATTAAGGACGATTTCATCGGCTACTACAGCGTGCTTTCGGAGCTGCGCGAGCTTTCCGCGCTTATGAACGTTCACAATATATTCGAGGAAAACAACACCGCGTACGTTATTGAGGAAAACGAGGACCTCATCCCCTTTGAGGAGTATGTGCAGCGCAGCGGCGGCAGCCTTGAGTGGGACATAGCGCGTCCGCTGTTTATGCCCGTTATCTCAGCGCTTGAGGCGCTGCATAAGCGCGGCGTGGGTCACTACGCGGTCTCCCCGAAGAATATGTACATCACCGCTCAGGGAAAAATCAAGATTTCGGGCTTTGCCACCGAAAACGAGCGCAAGCGCGGCACCGCGCTGAAATCCCAGCTCTATTCGGGCGCGGCGGCTCCCGAGCAGTACGAGGACAATTTCCCCCTCGACGACATCACCGACATTTACGGCTTTTGTGCCACCCTGTTTTACTCGCTTACAGGCCGCCTGCCCAAAAGCGCTCCCGAGCGCCTGGTCGACAGCCGCCTGCTTATGAGCACCAACACCGTAAAACGCCTGCCTCCGCATGTGGTTTCGGCGCTTGCCAACGGCTTGCAGGTAGAGCGCGAGAACCGTATCACCGATTTTGACGAGCTGCGCTCGCAGCTTTCAGTGGCGCACACCGCCAAGGCTATACAGGACGAGATCTCCCGCACCGCCAGTATGAACCTCTCTCAGACCGCCGGCGCTCAAAGGAACAGAAGCGGCGGCTCGCGCGCGCCCATCGTCATCATATCCGCGGTGGTCACCGCTCTTATATTGGGCGTGGTAGGCTTTTTCTGGCTGAAAACCAATCCCATGGCGGGCTTGTTCGGCGGAGATACCGCCGTTACTCAGGCGCCCACCGAGGCGACCGAATGGACCGGCCCCACTGTTCCCAACTTTTTGAACATGACCTACGCGGACGCCGTTAAGGCTGTCGAAAACGACGCGTCTATCAAGATAATGCAGTCCTATACCGACGAGTACAGCGACGAGTACCCCGAGGGCGTCGTTATGGCGCAGTATCCTCCCGCGGGCAGCAAGATCACTCCGGATGACGCCGAGATGGGCGTATCCGTCAGCCTGACCATCAGCAAGGGCGCGCAAATGCGCGAGCTTCCGGACATAGAGGGCATGGAGCTTGAGAAGGCATCCGCCGACATCGCCGCTCAGGGCTTGCTGGGCACGGTGGAATATCAGTACAGCGACAAGTACAACGAGGGCATCGTCATCGGCTACAAGGATAAAAGCGTGGGCGAGACCGTTGAATACGGCACCAACATCGTGCTCATTGTCAGCAGAGGCAAGGAGCCTGTTGAATCAGACGAAGAATAACAAGGGCGCCTTTGGGCGCTTTTGTTTTTGCAGCCGATAAACTCTTGCTGCGCGGCATACCGTGGTTGCGCTTCATATGGGGCAAGAAACTATATCTTTAGTGCAATTGTTCAAAATACCCAAACTTTCCCATTTTATTTTTACATGCTTGTGCTCGTTTTGTTGCATTTGCAATTGAATTGACAGAAAATCTATTGTAAAATAAAGACAATGAATATGGGTTTTGAAGTATGTGTGGTTTTCCCTTTCGTTTTTTAGTGATTTAGAAGTTTATAGCTATTTTATCTCTGCCTTAATTTGATTTATTCCTTCTATAACCCAATTTACCCCCTGAAAACAGTCGAGGATATCCTCGGCTGTTTTCTTTTGCACAAAAAATTCTTGTTTCAGCGCTGAAAAAAACTTGATATTTAGTCAATTTGCCTATGTCATTTTTTGTCGGTATGTGTTATAATAAAATCAACGAAAATCGCATAGATATGCGATTCTAACACGATTTCATCACTGATGACATGAAATGAAAAGAGGCGTTTTTTGTGTTGTGCAAAGGTCAGGTTGTACTCTATGGTGCTAATGGCGTTTGCACGGTTGACGATGTCACCGAAAAACGGGTAGGGAAGACCAAAATGGAGTATTATGTGCTGCATCCGGTTTGCAACCAAACCGCGACGCTCTTTGTTCCCATCGCCAACCGCGCCCTTGTCAGCAAAATCCGCGGCATTGTCACCAAGGAGGAGGCGGCTCACATACTCAACGAGCTGCCCGAGTGCTTCGACTGGATAGAATCCAAGCCCGAACGCACCGAAACATTCAGGGAAATCATCTCAAGCGGCGACTGCATGGCTCTGGTGGCGCTGGTGCGCACCATCCGCGCGCATGAACAGCGGCAGCTTGCCGAGGGCAAACGGCTGCATTTGTCGGACGAGCGCTTTCTTAAGGAGGCTCAGAAGATGGTGTGCGAGGAGTTTTCGCTCGCGCTTGACATCGATCACGACGAGGTCATTTCCCGCATTGTCCAATAATTCCCGCAGGCGCGCTGTCACGCACAGCGCGTTTTTCTTTTGCCCCATAAAACGCAATTTTTGCTTTACTTTATGCGCGATTAATAGTACAATACAAGTAACATATCGATTATTCAAGAGGAGGTCATGTTATGACCAAAATCAAAACAGCATTATCTTTGTTGCTCACAGCCGCGCTGCTCAGCGCGCTCTGCGCCTGCTCAAACGGCGGCTCAGGCTCAAAGGGCTCGTCTCAGCCGGAGACTGCCGGCAGCTCAGCTTCGTCAGTTCCGGATCCCACTGTCGTCAACGGCACTCAAATGGTCACCGACGCGCAGGGCAATACCGTGCCGGCGCCCGCACCCGCGACCGTAGCTCCCGTCAGCGGCGACCTGAATGAGATGGTAAGTCAGATGACGCTCGAGGAAAAGGTGGGTCAGATGTTCTATATCGCCTGTCCGCTTGAGGACGCCGCGGGCGACGTAAGCGAGTATCACCTGGGAGGGTTGGTGCTCTTCGGCAACGATTTTAACGGAAAAACCGCGGATGAGGTCAGGGCGGACGTTGAGTCCTACCAGAACGCCGCCGACATCCCGCTGCTCATCGGCGTAGACGAGGAGGGCGGCACGGTCGTGCGCGCCAGCAGTAATCCAAATCTATGCAGCGCGCCCTTTTCTTCGCCGCGCGAAGTCTATCAAAGCGGCGGCTGGGTAGCGGTGCAGAATACCGAGGCGGAAAAAGCGGCGCTGCTGCGTTCGCTGGGCGTCAATGTCAACAACGCGCCCGTCTGCGACATCACCGGCAACACCGAAAGCTTCATATACGAGCGCTCCTTCAGCGGCAACAGTCAGGAGGTCAGCGAGTTCGTCACCCAAACGGTGCGCATATACGGGGAATATAAGCTCGGCTCGGTGCTCAAGCACTTCCCGGGCTACGGCGACAACACCGATACCCACGAGGATCTGTCCTACGACCAGCGCCCCTATGAGAGCTTTGTTCAGAGCGATTTCCTGCCCTTCCAAGCGGGCATCGAAAACGGCGCGGACGCTATCATGGTGTCGCACAACATCGTCACCGCCATGGACGCGGACAATCCCGCCTCGCTCTCTTCTGAGGTGCACCGCATTATCCGCGAGGAGCTGGGCTTTGACGGCGTTATTATGACCGACGACCTAGCCATGCAGGCTATCACCAAATACACCCCCAACGACGCTTCCGCCGTAACTGCGGTCAAGTGCGGCAACGACATCCTCTGCTGCACAAACGTCTGGGAGCAGTATCCCGCGGTGCTTGCCGCGGTACAAAGCGGAGATATACCCGAGTCGCAGATCGACGCCTCGGTGCTCCGCATCTTAAAATGGAAGCAGAAGCTGGGACTTATTGAGTAAGCCCCGGCGGACGCCAAAGGAGAAATCATGGATTACGCGAAAACACTTGCACAGCAATTTGAAATAAAAGAGGAGTATGCGGCAAACATCATCGCCCTGCTCGACGACGGCAACACCATCCCCTTCATAGCGCGCTACCGCAAGGAGATGCACGGCTCTATGGACGACCAGCTCATACGCGAATTCAGCGAAAAGCTGGAATACCTCCGCTCGCTCGACAAGCGCCGCGAGGAGATACGCGCGTTGATAGAGGCGCAGGAAAAGCTCACCGACGAGGTAGGCGCAGCGCTGGATAAGGCACAGACCCTAAGTGAGCTCGAGGATATTTACCGCCCCTTCCGCCCCAAGCGCAAGACCCGCGCAAGCGTCGCCAAGGAGCGCGGGCTGGAGCCGCTGGCTGCTGCCATCCTCAAACAGGAGCGCGGCTTTTCGCCCTCAAAGACGGCTTTGGACTATGTTGACCCCGAAAAGGGTGTAGGTTCAACCGACGAGGCTTTGCAGGGCGCTATGGACATCATAGCCGAGCAGGTGTCCGACAGTGCCGAGATCCGCAAGCGCCTGCGTTTTCTGGCGCAAAAGAACGGCGTGCTTACCTCTGTCGCCGCAAAACAGGACGAGGACAGCGTCTATCAAATGTACTACGAATACAGCGAGCCTGTCAAAAAAATCGCAGGACACCGCGTTTTGGCGGTCAACCGCGGCGAAAAGGAGGGCTTTCTCAAGGTCAGCCTGACCCTTGACGAGGCAGAGCCGCTGGCTTTCATCTATAAAATACTCGACAGGAACACCAACCCCCTTTGCAGCGACCTGCTGCGAGCTGCGGGCGAGGACGCCTACCGCCGCCTTATTTTCCCCTCGATAGAGCGCGAGGTGCGCGGTGAGCTTACCGACGCTGCCGCCGAAAGCGCCATGAAGGTATTTGCCACCAACCTCAAGCAGCTTTTGATGCAGCCGCCCGTCAAGGGCAAGACCGTGCTGGGGCTGGACCCCGGCTACCGCACGGGCTGCAAGGTCGCTGTGGTGGACGACACGGGCAAGGTGCTCGACACCGCAGTCATTTATCCCACCCATTCCGAGCGCAAAATAGAGGAATCCAAGCAGGTGCTGAGGAGGCTCATCGTCCGTCACAACGTAGACATCATATCTATCGGCAACGGCACCGCCGGCAAGGAGACCGAGATGTTCACCGCCGAGCTGCTCAAGACCCTTGACCGCAAGGTGTATTATATGGTCGTAAGCGAGGCGGGCGCTTCGGTTTATTCCGCCTCTAAGCTTGCCGCCGCCGAGCTGCCCGAGCTTGATTTGACTCTGCGCAGCGCGGTTTCCATAGCGCGGCGCCTGCAGGACCCTCTTGCCGAGCTTGTCAAAATCGAGCCGAAAGCAATAGGAGTGGGGCAGTACCAGCACGATATGCCTCAAAAGCGTCTGGGCGAGACCCTCGACGGTGTTGTGGAGGACTGCGTGAATTCGGTCGGTGCCGACCTGAACACCGCCTCACCCGCGCTGTTGGCGCGTGTTTCGGGACTCAACGCCGCCGTGTGCAAAAACATCGTCGCCTACCGCGAGGAAAACGGAGCTTTTCATTCCCGTGCGGAATTAAAAAAAGTCCCGAAGCTGGGACCCAAGGCGTTTGAGCAGTGCGCGGGCTTTTTGCGTGTGCCCGAAAGCAAGAATCCGCTGGACAATACGGGCGTACACCCCGAAAGCTATAAAAGCGCGAAGGAGCTGCTGAGTCTGGTGGATTATTCCGATAAAGAAATAAAAACCGCTAAATACTCCGATCTGCCCGACAGAGTAAAGGCGAAGGGCGGCAAAACCCTTGCCGAACAGCTCAATATTGGTCTGCCGACGCTCAATGACATTGTCAAAGAGCTCAGCAAGCCCGGGCGCGACCCGCGCGACGAAATGCCCGCGCCTATGCTGCGCAGCGACGTGTTGGACATCAAGGATCTAAAGGAGGGCATGGAGCTCAAGGGCACCGTGCGCAACGTCATAGATTTCGGCGCGTTTGTTGACATCGGCGTGCATCAGGACGGTCTTGTGCATATCTCGCAGATCTGCGACCGTTACATCAAGCATCCCTCCGAGGTGCTCAAGGTCGGTGACATAGTCAAGGTCAGGGTGCTCTCGGTCGACCCCGACAAAAAACGCATCTCGCTCACCTTAAAAGGCGTTTAAAACGATCATCCGGAACAATAAGCCTTGCCGTTCGCGCTCGTGTTTTGAAGGAGAAAACCTTTTCTTCGATACGGGCGTGCGCGGCTTGTTTTTTATTATCATTTCCCGACTTCCGAAATCTGCCGTACGAATAGATTGTCAACCAATGTTAATATAGCGGTTGACAATCCTTAAAAAAGTGGTATAATACTTTTCGGAGTAATTTGAAAGGAAATGATAACATGAAATCAAAAACCGTTAAAGTGGCGCTCTGCGGGCTGTTTACCGCGCTTATTATCGTGGGCGCTTTTTTAAGGATACCCATTCCGGTAATCCCGTTCACCTTCCAGACTCTGTTCGTAGTGCTGGCAGGTGCGCTGCTGGGCAGCAAGGGCGGAGCGGCAAGTACCGCCTGTTACGCGTTGATGGGCTTGCTCGGCATCCCCGTATTCACCCAGGGCGGCGGCTTCGGTTATGTGCTGCAGCCCAGCTTCGGCTATATCCTCGGCTTTATCGGCGGTGCGTTTTTGACGGGACTGCTGATTGAACGCGCCGAAAAGCTCACATTTTGGCGCGCGTTGGCGGCGATATTTGCCGGTCTTGCGGTGATTTATCTGGCGGGCATGATCTACGGTTACATTCTGTGCAACTATGTGCTGGGGATCGCGCTGGGCTTCTACGCGCTAATCCTGCACTATTTTTTGATGGTGATACCAGGAGACATCTGCCTGTGCATATTGGCGGCGGTGCTTACCGTAAAGCTCCGGCCGGTACTCAAAAAAATATCCGCATAAAAGAACAGGGACGAGCTTGCGTCCCTGTTTTTTTCGTTTGTAGGATATGTTGTTTCGGTCTTAGAATGACGAGCTTCCGCCGCCGCCGCAGCCGCCGCCACCGCCGCCGCCTCCTCCTCCGCCGCCGCCGGAGCTTGACGAGGGTTCACGGTGTACCGTGGTAGAGGAAACGTAGATAGGGGTCATCGCGCCGGAAAACAGCTCGCCGGAGCTTTTAACCGCTTCCGAAATATCGGGTTCCTCAAGGAGAGGATTGGCTTTTTTGCCGAGCGCAACAATGAACAAAATTATCATCAGCGCGATCATCAGCGCGAATACCGCGTAGCTGGTGACCTTCATCGGCTCGCTTATCTGACCGCCCTCCAGCAGGGTGTTCATCTGATCAAACGCCTCTTTACAGCATTGATAGTATTGCTTTCGGGTGGCAAGCTTGCTTACGTTATTGGTGATGGAGCGCGCCTTGGAGTCCGTTATTATCTCATACATCTTGCCGTAGGACTGTATGGTGAGCTTGCGGATGTTCATATTGATCACGAACACGCTGCCGCTGCTGAACTCAAACAGCTCTTTGCGCTTTAGCCGCGCCTGATCTATCTCATTATTGCAGTAGGTGTCCGTCGACCAAAAGGCTATGTTGCCGTACCGCGTGAGGGGCTGCATATCAATTAGCAGCTGCTGCTTTTGACCTGAGGACATCAAGCCGAGCTCATCTTTGATGAGCGCGCGGTAGTTGGTTTCGGGGTTCGTGTAGGCGTAATCGGTTTGTTTAGTTCTTTCGCGGAAGCGGAATGAGGAGTCGTCCTCAAAGATTTTTGCCGCGGGAGAGATCATTGCCGCCGAAAGCAGCAAGACCAGCACCACAGCCAAAGCGGACAGCCTAAGCAGCTTAGTTTTCATCATACAGCGCTCCCTTCTTCTTAAACTGGGGCAGCGCGCGCTTGGCAAATGCCGCCTGGAAGCGCAGATGCAGTACCGCGTAAATGAACAGCTCCGCCACGGCAAAGATGCTCAGGGTGTAGATCATAGAGAATGACGCAGGGTCTTTGATAACGATGATAAGATGGAAGGCAGTGGTGATATAGAGAACGATTTTCGCTATAAGGTTCACCTTGACAAAGCTCTGCGAGGCTGAGATGATACCGTTACGAAGCAGCGAGTCGCCTTGGAACTGCATCCGTTTAAGCTGTTGTAACGAAATAGACTGCCTTATGTGCTGGAATACAATAAACACAATACCGGCAAGAGCGCCGAATTTGCCGATGGTGCCGAAGAAATGGTCATAGCTTCCGTCGGAGGTGTACATGACTATGCTCAGCGAGGTGCCAAGCGTTACCAGAAAGGTCAGAACGGGACTGTCGGATAAGTCGAACCGCTCGGAAAATTTGCTTCGGTTGTTTTTGATGGTGTATTCCGAGTTGCGAACGGCGTTATCGACTATTTTAAGCAGCGAGTGCTGCATCATATGGATGCCCGAAAGAGTAAATACCACGCTTAGTCCGAGCATGGTGGTGGGCTTGATGCTGGGCAGAACATTCATCAGCAGCGCTGTAAGTCCAAACAGCGCTGCGCCCAGCGCCAGCACCGCGATAATGATGCGCAGCGGGCTAAGCGGCAGGTCTGCGCCGACCTTGCCGGTCTGCCCGTTTACGGTGGCGTAGGTTATCTTGTTGCCGCGGCGGTAGCTCATGAACCAAACGGGGTACAGCCCGCGTTCGGAGATGTTGACCTTGTAGGGAACCTTGCCGTAGGAGGTAACTTTCAGTTTTTTGGGCTTGAGCGCTGCCTCCAGCTGGGGCGATTCTTCCAGCTTGTCTTCAAAAAACGCCTTAAAGGTGTCTTGGGCGTATTGAGTATAGTGACGGGCGTCGGCGTCGCCGACCTCGGCGTAGAAGCCGCAGAGATAGGCGGGTGTGAAGGCTACCTTTCCCGACAGCTCATAGGGCGCCAGCTTTTCGCTGAGGTGGTCGTCAAAGCTGATGGAGGCGTCGTGCGAAAAGCCCGTCAGGGTGGTGTCGCTCTGGCCCTCTATCTTGTAATGGTCGGTGGTGTAATTGTTGTTTCCCACCGAAATCTCAGGCGAGTCGGCTTTTATGCTTATGCCGCCCTTTATCTGCGCCTGATAGTTCCAGTAGGGCATATAGATGCCGCGGAAGCTTTCTATCAGCTTAGGGTCGCGGTATTTGCGCGACACAAAAAGGTGACGCCTAACCTCTTTTACATACGCCTGCTTGCACTGCTCCTTGGTGACTCTGAAGGGTATCACCACATCAGGGCACCAGTCGCGGCGCAGTTTGTCAAAAATCATCGACGCGCCGCCGCAGTAGGGGCAAAAGCCCACCGCGTCGTTTTGGTCGGTGGTAGCTATCTCCGCTCCGCAGGAGGGGCAGATGTAGACATAGGTGTCAAAAACCTGCTCGCCTTTTGCGTCGTCGCGGGTATTGTCACGGATGGCTTGCGGGTCAAAGCGGCCGTGGCAATAGTCGCACGCCATGCTTTGGCTTTCAATGTCAAAGCGCAGCGGCCCCGCGCATGAGGGACAATGGATCATTATTTCACCTGATTTCTCTGTTTTGGGATAGTCATATTGTATCATGGTACGACAGGATTTGCAAGGGGCTTTCGCGTGAGCCGCGCGGAAAAGCGGGACCGGTGATGTGCCGGCCCCGCAAAGAGGAGTAATATGAAATCTGTTTATCGAGGAGTGTGGCATTACATGCCGCGGAAGTTGCCGTCCTGAGGCATTTGACCGCCGCCCATGCCGCCGTTCATGTCACCGTTCATGCCGCCGTGGCCTCCCATCATCTGATTGGGGATGGTGTCGGTTTCTTCGCCGTTGATGATGAGTGTGCCGCCGTTCTTTTCGGCCTTGCCGTCGTAGTCGCAGGTGGACTGACCGGTGATGTCTATGGTGCCGCCGTTGATGATGAGGTCGCCGTTGGAGTCGATGCCGTCGGTGTCGCCCTGACCCATCTTGATGGTGAGATTGCCGCCGTTTATCTCGACGAGCACGTCTGCGGCGGAGGATTTAGCGGAGGCGTTGATGCCGTCGTCGGAAGCGGAGATGTTGATGGTTCCGTCGTTGATGATAACGGTAGTCGCCTCTATGCCCTCCGAGGCGGTGATGTCTATGGTGCCGCCGTCTATCTGAGCGAGCGTGGTGCCTTGTATTCCGTCTGACGCGGCTGTAATATTCAGTGTGCCGCCGCTGATATAAACGTCGCCCACGGTGTCGTCGTCGTTGTTTTCGGCGTGGATGCCGTCCTTTTGTGAATCAATGGTCACAGCGCCGTCGGCGATGGATATGGATTCGTTGGCTTCGATCGCGTCGGAAGCTGATTCAATGGTGATCGTGCCGCCTGTGATCTTTATGTCATCCTTGCCCGAAATGCCGTTGTCGGTCGAGGTTATGGCGAGCGTGCCTTCGCCGTTGAGCACCAGGTCATCCTTGGAGAAGATGACCGCGTCGGTATTGGTCTCTCCGTCCGCAGTGAAGGTGCCCGTTACGCTCAGGGAGTTTTGGCTGCCGCTCTGCGTGGTGACGAACACCTTGTCGGCGTTTTTAACGTAAATCGCGGGAGCGTCGGCGTTGGTAAGCGTGACGTTGTTGAGCACAAGCTGTACCTTGTCGTCATCGGCGGCGTCAACGATTATCGAGGCGTCCGAGGCGCTGCCGGTTATCACATACACGCCCGCCTTGCTTATGGTTAAGTCCTTGCCGTCGCTGAGGGTCAGGCTCTCGGCGTCGGTGGTGTCTGCCTCCTGCTGAAGGTCGCGGTCGGTGAAGCGCTCTGTTCCGGACGTGGACGTGTTAGAGGCTGAGGTGGTTTGCGAGCTCGTTTTGCCCGAGCTTTCCGAGGCGGACGAGGACGCGGATTTTGCGTTAGAAGCGCAGGCGGTCATCGAAGCCGCCAGCATGGCGATCAGTAATATCGCGGATGTTTTCTTTAACATAACAGTACCTCCGTTCAAGTTTCGGTGTTTCTTTTTCCTTTGATGTCTGCATTATAAAACCGAAAACTTAAAAGAAGCTGAAATGCCGCATATTTTTTCAAAAAGTTTTTATTTTCCGAAAAAGAAAAAAGAGCCGCGCCCCAAAGGACCGGCTCTATTAATCATTCTTCTGATTTTTCACTTGCTTTTTCGCTTTTGTTTGACTTGCGAATGGACATCAGGTCCTTAACATAGCCCATGATGGGCTTGCGGAACACGATGATAAGCACGAAGATTATGCCCACCAGGCTGTAGCGCAAAATCGGCGCCCTATAGGTGAGGGTCATCAGCAGACCCGCGGTGACAAAGCAGGCGGCTACGCCGAGCAGCACCTTGGGATCGTACACCCGCACACCGTCAAGGTGCTTGCGGCAGACCCAGCGCATACACATGTAGTGTCCCAGCGCGTACAGTATATAGCAGATCATAGTGGTGTAGCCCGCGGCGACATAGCTCAGTCCCAGCCAGCGGGTGCTGAGCGCGAAGTAGTTGAGCACGATGTTGAGGGTCGCGCCCGAAACGCTCGCAAGCATTATAAACCACGATTTTTCAAAGTAGAACTGGAACGCCGCGAACATATCGTACATAAACATAAAGAACATACCCAGCGCGACGGGCGGCACCACCCATATCGCCTCGCCGTACTCGGGCGGAGCGAAGATGGAGATCGCCTCGGGCGCCAGCATTATCAGCACCATATTGGCGGCGGCGATAATGAGCATGGCGGAATACTCCACGCTTGCTATCTCTTTTGCCTTGTGTTCCTTGATCTTGCGGTACACCCACGGTCCCAGCGTCTGGTTCAGCGCGGTGTTGAACATCGTCATAATTGCGGCTACCGAAAAAGCCAGACTGTAAATACCCGCCTTGTCGTCGCCTATGTATCGGCTTATCATAATGCGGTCGGCGCCGTACAACACGGTCTGCGACAGGTAGTGGGGCACCAGCGGCAGATTGAATTTCAGCGCGTAAAGCCAGTACTTTTTGGAGCAGAACTTTTTGCCGCGGTACATCTGGATAAAGAAGCACCAGGTGTAGGCGGCGATATTGACGATAACTATGCCCAATATCCTCGCGCTTGCCTTGTAGGCGGTGTCGGAGAGTATAACCAGCACCACGCCCAGCGCGGGCTGCGAGATCATGACCAGAATAGTCAGTGCCACCAGCAGGCGGTATTTGTTTTTTACGCGCTGCTCGGTCGACCAAAACTGGAACACGGCAGTAGTCCATATGATAAGCAGCATATAGCTCATCTGCACTGTGTTCAGGTTGAACCACATATTGAACCTGCTTCGGAAAACGAAGTAGATTATCGTCCAAAAGGTGCACAGCGACAGCGAAAGTCCCTGCATGGTTGAGGCGTAGACCTTGGAGTCCTCCTCAAATTTCACCATGCCCTGCAAAAATACGCCGGCACTCAGGTTGAGGGTGACGATGACGGTAATAATGCCCATCCATGATTGAAAGACATTGTATTCACCGTATTGCTGGGTGTTGAGCAGACGCGTGAATATCGGCGTTGAAATCACCGAAACCGCCTTCTGCAAAAAGTTGCAAATCAAAAACCACAGGGAAGCGCGCACTTGAACGGGCATAGAAGTGTATTTGGTTTTGAGTTTTGAGATCATACCGAATCCTTCTTTTGCATCCCCATAGGATAGAGTTATTTGAATAAAGCGGCGCGCCAACAGGTCATTTGTCCTGCTTGCCCGCCTGATTGACAACCTCCCACTCGCGTTTCAGAGCCTTTCTGTGGCGGATGGGGTTGACAATTAGCCTGCCCATCAAAAAGAACGGGTAAACGATTTTGTGCTTATACACAAAGGGGTGAGAGTATTTGAAGCGCACGGGATCGGGAAAGATACGCTTCAGGGCGTATTTCACCTTTGAGGGGCGTTTGCCCTGAGAGGCGCTGTCCAGCGCGTTCAATATCCTGTTGTCCTTGCTGCCGAAGGTGCCGCTGGACAGGAAGTATGTAAGCATTTCCTTTTCGTCCGGCGTCAGCTCGCCGAGGCTCTGCTCGATGCTTTCGGGCTTGGAAAACACCTTTTGGGTCATAGACCTCAGCGTTTCCTCAAAGGCGCGGGCGCCTGTTTTTTCCAGCTCCGCCCCGATGTGAGCGAAGTCAAGGTCATAGCGGCCGCAGTTGAGGATCATGTACTCATCGGCGACCGAGCGGAAGCCCGAGCCGCAGGTGGTGTAGTGCTTGTAGAGATGGACGATGAAATAGATGTAAAAATCATCGTCGGAAAAGTGATAGCCGTAGCCGTCCTCGCTGTCGCGGATGAGTCTGTCCTTGACGTCCTTGTAATACTCGATGAAGCTTGCGGGTGTATCTCTGTCAAAAAAGAGCATCCGGTGCATCTCAAAGTTGAAGAACGGCTCCTTGTGGTAGTTGTCGTCGGCGTTTTCAATATCGCCGCGAGAATATCCTCTGCCCAGCATGAAGTCGTTTACCTCGTCGCGGAAGGCTTCGTCAAACAGGATGTCGTTGTCGGCAAACTCGCGGGTGCCGAAGGGATACAGCCCGTTGATGATGGCGCCCTTCAGCGGCATGTACCAGATCTTGTGCTCCTCAAGGAAGTTGAACAGCTTTTTGCGCTCGGCGTTGAAGAGCATGGTCTTTTTGATGGAGCCGTTGAGTCTGTCGTTCCAGCGCTTTTTCTCCTCCTGAGAGGCGTTGCGGAAGACCTCGGTGCCCTGCAGCGTCTTGGCGGTCAGCGCGGTCATGTTGTGCATCTGCGCCATGTCCCACAGCGCGTCAAAATCCGTCTGCTCAAGCACGGGCGCGGTATCGGTGACGGCACAGGCGGTCAGATATATAAAGGTTTGTGTCGCGTTCATGTCGATTTTCCGCCTTTCAAAGCCTTTTTTATCGCTTTCTTCGTCACGCCGCCGTAGTGCCTCGCTTTATGATACGCCAGCTTCAGCGGAAAAATGAATACCCAAAAGCGCGAGTACAGCTTGTAGCCGCGCTCGTTTACAGAGTGCTTTTTGCCCTTGCGCTGAAACTCGGTCAGCACGCCTACAACGTCCTTTTTGGGCACATGCTCCTTGGTGTAGGTGTTGTCGCCACGTATCAGGTACTCGTCCTCGCGCACCGCGACTATGCGGTGGAGGACATAGGAATTTTTCTGCGGGCGGTAGTACAGCGGCACGTCGTATTTTTTCAGCTCGCCGTCGCACGGGCGGATTATGACCAGATCACGGTTTTGCCTAAACAGCGGTTCCATGCTCACGCCACGGGTCTTGTATACCAAAACGCCGTCGCGCTTTAGTATCTCCGCCATATTTGTCGTGGGGTTCATTCGTCGAGCGCGCCGACCTTGCGCAGGGTCTCGATCACCTTATCGACGTCGGCGGTGATGTCCGCGCGAGCTTCTTCGCCGTATTTGGCTACCATCTTTTCAATGACCGCTTCGCGGGTGGTGTCCTCTTCAAAGAAGCTCACGATCTCGGCGGCGGTGCGGTTGCTGCGCACGATGCCGTTGAATTCGGTGTCGCCGGTGGCGACCATTACCTGGGTATCGTCTATATCCTGAGTAAGAAATTTGTCGTTGAGTTTCATTTTCCTCTTCCTTTCATTAATGTGTCAAAAGACATTTTTGCACAGTCTATCCAATCTATTATATCACGTTTTGCATTACAGTCAAATGGTTTTTGCGCGAAAGTGAAAATTTTTTCGGAGCCATATGTTCAACTGTCTTTTGTAAGCGCCTCAATGGCTACCTCTGCCGCGTGCGGGGTAGGGGTGCATTGAAGCTCGTACAGCTTGACCGAGGACAGCACTTTATCCTGCAAATCGAGTATCGCGGTGGTCTCGGCGGCGTCTTTGCCGCGCAGCGAGGCCTTCATAAGGGCGGGCAGCATTTTGCTTCTTTCCGCGGGTCGGATAACGTCGGTGCTGCCGCGGCTCAGCAATACTATAGCCGCTACGGGCGCGTGGTCGGGGTCGGGCTTAGGCACTACTCCCCAGGGAGAGGCGTAGGTCAACACCCCGCTGTCGGTGGGGTACAGCAGCTGCTTGTCGTCGTTGACTATGTAGGCGTCACTGCCCAAAAGCTCCAGCCACAGTCGGGTATGGGTGGATTTTCCGGTGCGTGTGGGCGCTATGAACAGATACGCCCTGCCGCCCGTGACCACCGCCGAGCCGTGTACCAGCAGAACGCCGCGCGTGACCAGCTCCCGCGCGATCTGCTCGTGGAGAGCCTGGGTCTCAAAGAACCACTCCGCGTGTGCCCTGGGCTGTTCGCCGCGATTGAGTTCGGTGACGCGGTTTATCATTTTGAAGCGCTCGATGTCGCTGTCCGAGGCGAAGATCGCCGGGGCGTTCTCCTCTTCTTTGCGGTACTCGCCGACGCGGAAGGGGTCGAGATATGCCGCCGTCAAGCGGTAGCGGCAGCCTACGTTAAGGGTTTGCCCCGCAAGTTCAATGTCGAATCCTGTCATAATGCTTTTTATACACCTTTATCAGTTTTTTGAGAGCCTTGGTGGGCGCCTCGGTCTCCTCAGTATTGATGTCGTTGGTTATTTTGGTGGTTTCGCGCGTGATGTACAGCGAGAAAGCGTTGCCCGCGAAGCTCTCGCTGTCCGACGCTTTGCCCTTTAGCACGCAGTCGAGGGACTTAATCATCTCAGAGAGCAGTCCGCGCTCCGCCAGCAGCATCTCGCCGACCAGGTCGTAGCGGTTGTCCTCAAAGTCCACCAGCACGCGCGGGTGCGCGCCTTCGGTCGTTCTGAGCTTGTATTTCATTTTCAGTCTCCTTCATAAATGGGGTAGGCGGTGGTGATGCGCTTGCTGTTGTCGAGGTACATATTTATCTCAAGATCGCCGCTGTAGCCTATCCACAGCGAGCCGTGTGGGTTGCTGCTGTCGCTCAGCGCGTCGTCATAAGCCTCGTTTATCGCGTCCACCACCTGTTGGGGTGTCCAGCTTTCGGGGTAAAAGGAGCTGAAGCCGTTCTTTTTCACGCCGCTTACCTTTACCTTCGCGGTGAAAACTCCGTGCCTGTCGGGAGCGCTTTCGGTGCCGGGTATCACCTCGCCCTTGCTGTCGCTGACCCGGGTGTAGTGGTAGCCCGTAGCTTTGCCTTGGCTGTTTATTGTGCCGTCAAAAATGTGCTCAAGCGTTTTTTTCGCGAAGTGCTCGGTGTGCTCCAGCGCGCGGATGTCCGCCATGGTGAAGCTGCCGGTTGCCGCCTGCGTCCCCTGCTCGGCGCTGCTTTCCCGCTCTGAGCTCTGCTGTTTCAAGCTCTGCTGTTTCGAGCTCTGCTGTTTGGAACTTTGCTGTTTGGAGCTTTGCTGTTTCGAGCTTTGATGTTTGGAGCTTTGCTGCTTGGAGCTTTGCTGCTCGCTCTGCTGCGCGGCTATCTCAACGCCGTCGTCGTTCAGTTGTACATTAAGTTTGCAGCCGCCGCAGAATACAGTCAGGCACAGCAGCAGCGCAAGGAAGATTCTTTTCATGCGGACCTCCTTTTGGTGTCGCGTAAGGGTCGGTTTATTTGCCGAGGAATATCGCTGTCCCCTCGGGCAGTAGCCGTTCTCCGTCATACAGGTTGGCAAACAAGGTCTTGCCCTCGGGCGTCAGCTCTGCCGCCGTGTCGCCGGCGTTGATGACCACGGTCACCTCGCCCTTTCTGTAGCGAACCAGACGGGGCAGGGCGTCGTCGTATTCAAATGTCATCTCGTCGCGCTTGAGGTCGGGCTGAGCGCGGCGCAGTCCTATCAGCGCGGCGACCTTGTCCCTAAAGCTGTCAAATTTGCCCTCGGCTATCTCATCCCACGGCATACAGCCGCGGTTGAATGGCTCTTTTTCTCCGCGCATGGCAAGCTCGGTGCCGTAATACAGGCAGGGCGTGCCCGAAAAGGTCATCAGCACCGCCAGCTTCTGCAGCAGCACGTCGTCGCTGTCGCAGGTGTCGCGGACGCGCGGGGTGTCGTGGGTGTCCAGAAAGTTGAACATAACCTCGTTTACCTGCCGCGGATACAGGCTGCGGCAGAAGTTAAGGCGCCGATGGAGCGCGCGGGCGTCCATGGAATCGTCGCGCCAAAAATCTCCCAGCGCTCCTGTGAAGGGGTAGTCCATCACCGAGTCGTACTCGTCGCCGCCCAGCCAGCCGACAGAGTCGAACCAGATCTCGCCCAGCAGGAAAAACTCGTCGTTTTCCCGCTTCAGCGCCGTGCGCAGCTCCCGCAGAAACAGGTGCGAAAGCTCGTCGCCCACGTCAAAGCGGATGCCGTCTATGCCGTAGTCGCGCGCCCAGTGCAGGCACAGCTCGGTAAAGTACCGCCTCACCTGCGGATTGTTGGTGTTCAGCTTTGGCATGGGCGACCAGAACGAGAAGGTGTAGTACCTTCCGTCGGCGGTGGTGAAATCGTCCTTGAGAAAGTCGTCGCGGTTGATGAAGAACCAGTCGAAGTAGCGAGAGTGCCTGCCGTTTTCGCAGACGTCCTTCCACGCGAAGAACTCGGTGCCGCAGTGGTTGAACACCGCGTCCAGCATAACGCGGATGCCCAGCTTGTGAGCGTCCTTCACCAGCGCCTTCAAGTCGTCCTCGCTGCCGAAGTCGGGGTCTATGGTGTAGTAGTCAAAGGTGTTGTATTTGTGGTTGGTGTTCGACAGGAAGATCGGTGTCAAATACAGTCCGCTGACGCCCAGCCCGCTTAGATATGGCAGCCTTTCGCGGATGCCGCGCAGATCGCCGCCGTACAGGTCGTTCCAATGCGGGTCCGAAAAGTCGCCCCATACGCGGAACTTTTCGTCGGCGGGCGCGTCCTTGCCGCGGCAAAAGCGGTCGGGCATTATCTGGTACCACACCGTGTCGCGCACCCACGCGGGCGGTTTTATCACGTCGGCGGGATTTATCCACGGAAATTTGAAAAACTCGGTGGAGATGGTGTCGCGCTCCTCGGGAGCGCAGAGCTTGTTTTCAAACAGGCAAAAGCTTTCGCCCTTCGCCTCCACTATAAAGTAGTACTGCAGCCGCTTGTAGGCGGGGCGCAGCTCGATAGTCCAGATAACGCTGTGCTCAAGCTCCAGACAGCGCTTCATTTCGCGGCACTTGCCCTCCCATTTGGGAGTGCGCTCCAGCTCGTTTAGAAAGGGGTTCTCGCTGACGACGTAAGCCTGCTCCACATCATAGGCGGTGTGCAGGTTCAGCACCACGGTGTCATTGTCCAAAGCGTAGCAGTCGCTGCCCGTAGAGCGGTGATAGATGGCGGATAGGTTCATTGTTTCACCCCTTCTTTAAAAGGTCATATCCGGCAGTATATTTCGTCTGCTCTTAATTGTACCATAAACCGACACAATAATCAATTCATTCTTAGGGCAAAGTGAGCATATAATTTATCCGGACAGCACACATAACTGCTTCCATAATGAAACTGATCCATACGGGGTGGTTATAATGATTACGGCATTGAGCGTAAAAATACCCGCGCGTCAAAAGGGACTGCGCGGCTGGGCGGAGCGCCTGAGGCGCGACAGGGTAGAGGTAGAGACCAAGCAGGCGCGCGGCGTTACCCTGCGCCACGTTACCTACACCAGCTACAGCGGCGAGCTGAGGCTGGAAAAAACCATAGACGCCATAGGCTGTCAGCGCAGCCGCGTTTTGTGCAGCGAAAGACTGATATTCCCGCGTGCCAGCGGCTTCAGGCGGTTTTCCTCCACCGCATTTTCCGCGCGTCTGTGTACCAACTTCGCCCTAAGGGTGCTGTCGCTCTGCGAAAACACCGAGGGCGTGCGGGCGGCTATCTACGACCCCGCCGCCTACTGCGCCGACTTTCTGCTGCCGCTGCTTGAGCACTGCGCCGACGTCAAGGTGGTGACAAGCTGCTTTGAGCCCTACGACTGCGCCGCGCGCCGCGCGCTTGAGGAGCTGGGAGCTTCGGCTATGATAACCAAAAACCGCGCTGAGCTGAAAAACCGCGACCTCATCATCGCCCCTCAGCCGGTCGCCGAAAAGCTCGAAACCGACCCCGGGGCGCTGCTTCTGACCTCGGCAAAACCGCGCGAGCCGCTTGACGCCCGTGCGCTGTACCGCTACCGCTTTAGGATGCCTAACGGCTTCGACGCCATCAAGCCGCGCGAGCTCAGCGAGGAGTATTTTTGCTCGGCGCTCTACACGCTGGGCGCACAGCACGAGCTGGGCTCGCTGGTGCCGCTTTCGGCGTACGGCGAGGGCGTGTCCTGCGACGCCCAAAGCCTTGCGAAATCGCTTGACAAGCGAAAATAAATAGAATATAATATATAGGTTACAAAAAACGGGTAAGAACCCGCTGAAAGGATGATGGACATGGCGGCAAAACCGACAATGCTCACTGAGGAAGGCCTCAGAAAACTGGAAGAAGAACTCGAATATTTACATAACGTCAAACGAAAGGAGATCGCCGAGAAAATCAAGGTGGCGCGTTCCTACGGCGACCTGTCCGAGAACAGCGAGTACGACGACGCCAAAAACGAGCAGGCGATCATGGAGGCGCGCATCACCACGATAGAGGCTATCTTAAAGACCGCCGTGGTGATCGACGAGAGCAACGCCAACAACGAGCACGTAAGCCTTGCCTCTCTGGTGACGGTAGAGGTGCTTAAAACCGGCAAACAGAAGCAGTACCGCATAGTAGGCTCCGGCTCCAACGAAGCCAACCCCAAGGAGGGCAAGATCTCCGACGAGTCGCCCATCGGCAAGGCGCTCATGGAAAAGAGCGTAGGCGACGTGGTAGAGGTAGAGACCCCCGGCGGAATCACCGAAATGAAGATCACCGAAATCACCCGCTGACGCGGCAGGCTTTTCGGCATTAACAAGCACGGAGTAAAAACGGAAGGAAGTAACAGTATGAGCAAGCCACAGCAGGCAAACACCGGCGATGTCATTCGGGTGCGTTACGACAAGCTCGACGCCCTGCGCGAAGCGGGCAGAGATCCCTTTGTCATAACCACCAGTGACCGCGATACCTATACAGAGGAAATAAAAAACGATTTTGAGACATACGAAAACAAGGACGTCTGCGTCGCGGGCAGGATAATGTCCAAGCGCGGCAAGGGCAAGGTGTCCTTCCTCGACCTGCACGACAAAACCGGCAAGATCCAGATCTTCGCCAAGTTTGACGACCTCGGCGAGGAGGAGTACGGCTTTTTGAAAAAGTGGGACATCGGCGACATCGTTGAGGTCAAGGGCTTTGTGTTCAAGACCCAGATGGGCGAGATCTCGGTCCACGCAAAGGCGGTGCGCCTGCTTTCAAAGTCGCTCAAGCCCCTGCCCGAGAAATACCACGGACTCACCAACACCGACCTGCGCTACCGTCAGCGCTATGTCGACCTTATAATGAACCCCGACGTAAAGGATACCTTCGTAAAGCGCTCGCGGATCATCTCCAGCATCCGCCGCTTCCTCGACGCGCAGGGCTTTATCGAGGTTGAGACGCCCATGCTCGTCGCCAACGCGGGCGGCGCCGCTGCGAGACCCTTTATGACGCATTTCAACGCGCTGGACGAGGATCTCAAGCTGCGCATTTCGCTGGAACTCTACCTCAAGCGCCTCATCGTAGGCGGCTTGGAGCGCGTGTATGAGATTGGCAGAGTGTTCCGCAACGAGGGCGTAGACACCCGTCACAACCCCGAATTCACCCTGATGGAGCTCTATCAGGCTTACACCGATTACAACGGAATGATGGACCTCACCGAGCGCATGTACCGCCATGTATGCGAGGAGGTGCTGGGCACTGCAAAGGTGACCTACAACGGCATCGAAATCGACTTCGGCAAGCCCTTTGAGCGCGTTACCATGCTCGACGCGGTCAAGCGGTACGCGGGCGTGGATTTCAGCGAGATCAAGACCGACGAGGAAGCCAAGGCAGTCGCCAAGGAGCACCACGTCGAGTTTGAGGACAGACACAAGAAGGGCGACATCCTCAGCCTGTTCTTCGAGGAATTCGCCGAGGAGCACATGATCCAGCCGACCTTTGTCATGGATCATCCCATCGAGATCTCTCCGCTGACCAAGAAAAAGCCCGAAGACCCCAACTATGTCGAGCGCTTCGAGCTGTTCATCAACGGCTGGGAAATGGCGAATGCCTATTCCGAGCTCAACGACCCCATCGACCAGCGCGAGCGCTTTAAGGCGCAGGAGGAAGCACTGGCACAGGGCGACGAAGAAGCCAACACCACCGACGAGGACTTCCTTAACGCCCTCGAAATAGGTATGCCCCCCACAGGCGGCATAGGCTACGGCATAGACCGTATGGTAATGCTCCTGACAAACTCCGCCGCGATCAGAGATGTACTGCTGTTTCCTACGATGAAATCTCTCGATAAGTAAACCCTCTAAAAAGTCAGTGCTTATGCGGGTTTCGAGAGTTGCGATGTCTCGGATTTACGCCATTTACGCCAAACGGTGCAGAAAGTTGTGCAGAGTATAATCAATCGCATATTTTTGATTAATATGTAAAGGAGCAAAAATGAATAAAGCCATTAAAACAGTGTTAGGCGGCGTTGTGTTTGTCGTTATATGGATCGGGCTATGGAATCTGTTTGACTTCATATGGAAAACGTGGATAAACGGAAGCGGATACCAATTTACCTCATCATATCACATTTTATACCCGCTCGGCATTAGCGTTGTTATGTACTTGATTTTATTTGTGGTCAATACCGTAAGAAATAAAAACAAATAAATTTAATGAATTTGACCTTGATGGATTAGTTTTCATCAAGGTCTTTTTTGTTTGACGGATAGACAAAATCAGGCTGAAATGATATAATTATAGCGAGATAAATCGGAATTTACGGAGAATTATAAATGATTGGAGATATTGTTACAGTAACAGTTGATAGACCGCTTGGGAGTTCTCATCCAAAACACAGGGATATTTATTATCCAATTAATTATGGATATGTTAAAGGCGTTCTTGCGCCTGATGGCGAAGAACAAGATGCTTATATTCTTGGCGTGAATCAAGCGATTGATGAATTCACAGGAAAAATTATTGCAATCATTCATCGAATAAATGATATTGAGGATAAGTGGGTAATTTGTCCGATTGACTGTTCGTTTACAAAAGAAGAAATACTTGAACAAGTGTTCTTTCAAGAGAAATACTTTCAAACTGAAATAATAATGTAAATTCTGATTTACAGCATTAATCTATACTATAGCAGGCAGCCTTATGTGAGGTTGCCTGATTTTTTTATGCCCAAGAACGAATCGCAAACTTCGATTTTCTCCTGTTTCTCATATAATATAGGTAAGATAAACAATCGCACATTTTACAACTATTGACCTTGATGGATTCGTTTTCATCAAGGTCTTTTTCTTTTTAGGGGAGAAAACATCTCCCTATCATCTCCCTTTAAGAACTCCGCATGTTCAAATGAGCAGGCGGAGTTATATAATATTTTTAGTTTTTTTAAAAATTGCAAATATTTGCAAAGAAGTTGCAAAGAATACCCTGATATACTGTAGTCACAGTCAAGGGAACAAACCCAAATCAAATAAAAGGAGAAATTACCATGAAAAATTTATTCAGCTTCAAATCCATTAACAAAAACACAACCAATACAACATCAACAAAAGGAGTGACTACAATGAAAAAGACAAACGGAATCAAGACCAGAATCCTCGCAGGTATCCTATCAGCAGTTACAATCTTCTCGGTAGGCGCCATGTCCCTGACATCAGCTTCGGCGGCAACGCCTTCCGCAAACACAGACGCTGTATATATGAACACCAAATCAGCTATGGTTACCGCGGCAAATAACGAAGAAAAGCCAATCAGAATCGAGAACGGCAAGATAATTCTTGATGACGATATGAATAAGGTCAAGGATATCACAGCAATGACAATCTTTGCTATCATCAGTGAAATCCCGGGCGGAAAATTCTTTACTCCTACACTTATGGGCGTTCTTGATTCGTATGTCGGCACAGTAGATAAGACACAGCTCAAGCTCGATGAGATAAACGGAAAGCTCAACATCCTGTATGAAAAGATGGACAAAATGGAGCAGTCGATCAAGAATCTCCTCCAGAACGAGCTTAAAATGACTTCGTTCTACAACGCTTTAGTTAACTTCAAAGCCGACAGCGAGTATCTTTCAAGAAAGATAAACGAGACTATGAACAGTGAGACTCTCTCAAACGTTGATAAGCTTGCAAAGATAGGCAGTCTCGTAGGATCATACAAAGACTGGAAGAATAACTTCGACAAGTCTCTGAGCGTGCTCAACACCTACATCAAAGACACATCACTCGGAAGCAATACTTCGATCTTCGACGTAGTATATAACAGCAGCTGCGCAAACGTAATGTTCGGAAACGAAGCTATCAATAAGGCAAAGCCCGTCTGCGAGGCTATCGTCCAGACCTATACCGCGGGTTGCACATATATCCTTGAGTGCCTCGGAGCTCAGCTTTATGTAAACAACCTCTCGGACGATATGCGCGCTCAGATCAATAGTAAGTATCTCAGAGAGATAGACGCAAGTGACGAAGAAATCATTAACGAGATCCAGACCATTTCCAAGCAAGTTGTCGGCGAGTGTGATAAATCCGGTTACGACAATAGCAACACCATTGCGGGACTTTGTGAAAAAACATTCAAAAGCAAGAGCAAGACCGCGCTCGTAAACCACGGACTTTGCAATATCAATCTTAAAGCAGATCTTTTCACTAAGAACTTCAAAGACATCCCGAAGGAATGCAACGCAGGCGATGACAGCAAAAAGGAAGCTGATAAGCAGAAAGATTGGTTCAATAATAACGTGGTCAAAGGTCAGATATCCGGCAATTATGTAAAGGATATCGCAGCTTATGCGGCAAGCAAGGGTAAGACAATCCGTCAGTTGCTTGATGATAACGGCTTCAAAACCTCAAACATCAATAAGGATACCTACATCATCACAGAAGAGGCATTCACCAAGTGTTACTCAAGCTCTTACAATGGTTTTGAAGATAAATCAGACGCTATCTTCAAGGGTATCAACATTGACGCTAAATTGACTCTTGACAAGAACGGCAAGGTATCTGATTCTGAGGTCAAGTTCTGGAAAATCGGCTGGGAAGGCGTAAGAACTTGGTTTAGCTTTACAGTAAAAAGATGGAATAGCAACTTTAACGGAAACTGCTGCAGATTCCAGATGTTATGATCAAAACGAGAAATACAAATCTATATGTATCATTACAAAAAGGGACTGCCAAAGGTAGATAAATAAAATTAAGCAACATACTGACATCGTTTTAGAGCGGTGTCAGTTTTGTTTTGATAAACGAAATACCTGTTATGCGGAAAGTTGTGCAGGGTAAAACCAATCGCATAGTTTTAGATTTATGACCTTGATGGATTCGTTTTCATCAAGGTCTTTTTCTTTCTAGGGGAGATAACATCTCCCTATCATCTCCCTTTACTTTAGATATTAAGAAGGTTATAATATGACCATAAAGTAACGTTACTAAAAAAACAAGGAGTTGATAGTAATGGCAAAATCCAAATCATATACAACATTTAATATAAATGATACAGCGTGGGTATTCAGCCCTCAAAAATTCCATTCGTTAATTGAGGAAAGGAAGATAAAAGAAAACAGTTTGACTGGTCGGCGTATTTCCAATGCTCAGATTTATAACGAACTGTCTGACCTGATCCATATCTCTCCCGATGCAATTAAGAAATGGAAATCGGGTGATAACGCTTTTTCAGACGAAACATATATTGAAGCGTTAGCACAATACTTTGACGTGGATAAAACGGATTTGCTTGTGCCTGTTACCTACATCGACAACAAAGCGTTAATTCCCGATAACAGAGAAGCGGATCGTTCAGAGGTAAATCGTGTTTTTACCGAATGTCTGAATAGTCTGTTTCAAATTACTCATTTTCAGCCGGAGGAAGGAAAAGGTACTCGTAAACAGCAGGAGATTGAAAACACTCTTTTTGACAGGTGACTTCTTGAATAGGGTCGCCTGTCTTCTGCCCTTTTGAAATCCTTGAAAGAAGGAACGCGGCTATGCAAGGGCGGTTGAAAAATCATAGGCTGCACAGGCATAGCGCAATGCAAAAGCCCCTCCGCTGTATCGGCAGAGGGGCGAAAGCTTATTCTGTTTTGTCGCTGTCGGTTTCTTCTCCTTTTTCGGCGGGCGTTTTCCCATGCCCATACCGCCGTCCATTTTTTCGGCAAGTTCTCTGCTTTGCTCTTTTGTGAGCTTTGCAAACGGCATATCATATTCGTTCATCACTTTGCCTCCTGTTAATTATTTGTACTGTCACGTGCTATGATTTCATCAATAGCACGATTGATAAAACCCGTAAGAGATTCGCCCTGTATTTCGGCATGAGCGCGGATAATACCCATTTTCCCTTTTGACATTCTCATTATCTTTGCGGCTTTCGGGGAGTGCTTGCTTAAGGCTCACTTCTTTCGCTTTTTCGGTGCGGGCAGCTCGTCTACTGCGGCGTTTAGCAGCTGCTCCAAAAACGCCCTGTCCTCGGGGTTTTCCACCATCAGCATTTCCTTTGCGCCCTCGTAGGGCAGTTCGCGCGGAGCGTCGGGCATGAGCGCCGCGGCTGAGCTTACGGGCTTTATCAGCAGGCGGTTGTCATAGATGCCGCCAAACACCTTGCCGCGGTAGTACAGAATGTATTCTCCCATCATCGGTCGGTAGGAGATCTCCTCCAAACCGCTGAGCTGTTCGAGCACAAAATCCAGATAATCCTTTGTTGAAGCCATAATATCGTCTCCTTTACGGTGCTGCCTTAATTATAAATGCTGCGGCGGAGGTTGTCAACCAAAGGCGGCGGACTGGCGATTTTTTGTATTTCTTTCCCATTTTTTCATATCTGATTTTAGGCAGTCTGCATATTTCAATTCCGCGGGAAGTGGCGTATAATATATGGGTCAGATTTTTTGGAGGGGTATCAGGTAATGGTATATAATAATGTATTGGAAGCGGTCGGACAGACTCCGCTCATCCGCCTCAACCGCATGGTCGATAAGGACAGCGCGGATGTACTGGTGAAGTTCGAGGCGCTCAACGTGGGCGGCTCCATCAAGACGCGCACCGCGCTCAACATGATAGAGCAGGCGGAGCGCGATGGGCTTATCAACAGCGACAGCATCATAGTTGAGCCTACCAGCGGCAACCAGGGCATAGGCTTGGCGCTGGTGGGAGCGGTGAAGGGCTACCGCACGATAATCATCATGCCCGACTCGGTAAGCGAAGAGAGAAGAAAGCTTATCCGTCACTACGGGGCTGAGGTCAAGCTCATCCACGACGCGGGCGACATCGGCGCCTGCATCGACGAGTGCCTAAAAACGGCGCTGAATATGCAGAAAAAGGATAAGCGCGTCTTTGTGCCGCAGCAGTTTGCGAATATCAACAACGTAAAGGCGCACAAAAAGTACACCGCGCTTGAGATAATGCAGCAGTGCGCCTGTCCTATCGACGGCTTCTGCTCGGGCATAGGCACGGGCGGCACCATAACGGGCATAGGCGAGGTGCTCAAGGCGCAGTATCCCGAGATCGAGATATGGGCGGTAGAGCCCGAAAACGCGGCGATCCTCGCGGGCGGCACCATCGGCACCCACCTTCAAATGGGCATAGGCGACGGCATTATCCCCGACATCCTCAATCAAAGGATATACGACGAGATATATGTAGTCACCGACGACGAGGCGCTCAGCACCGCCAAGCGCCTGGCGCGTGAGGAGGGCTTGATGTGCGGCATTTCCGCGGGCACCAACGTCGCGGCGGCGCTTAAGCTCGCCAAAAAGCTCGGCAGGGGCAAGACCGTAGTCACCGTGCTGCCGGACACAGCCGAGCGTTACTACTCCACACCGCTGTTTGAAGAATGAATCACCAAATAAACAATAAAGCCGTTCCTCAAAAGGGGAGCGGCTTTGTCTTATCTGTTTAATGTGACGACGCACACCTGTTTTGTGCGGTCCTTCTGTTTATCATCAGTCGTTCCAGTAGCGCTTTAAGATACGGCGTACCACAGCCTTGGGAAGGGCTTCGCTCTGGAATTGCAGCATTTTTGCGCGCGTGCGTTCCTCCTTGCGCTTGGCGGCGTCGCGCTCCTTTTTAAGCTGCTTTATCTGTTTGTCGCGTTCGCGCAGTTCTGCCTTGTGCGCCTTTTGGGTCTCCGTCTCGCGCTCGTGCTTTAGGTGGTCGTCCTCCAGCCAGAGGTCCAGCGAGCGCTTCATAACGTCATGCCGCCAGCGGATAAGCTCTTCCTCGGTGCAGTCGAGCCTGTTCAGCTCGTCGGCAGAGCGGGTCTCACCTTCCGCCTGCTCGGCAAACTCCCCGGCGGCTTTTATCAGAGCCTCGCGGTAGGGGAGGTAGTCGGTCTTGTTGGGCGGCGGGTCAAGGAAGTCGTAGTCGAACTTTCCCTCGGCGAAGTCGTCCAGCGGAGCGTAGTGCAGCCAGTCGTAGTAGGGCTCGAAGCGGGTGTCGTCCTCGTCGCCGCGAACCAGCAGCACCGGCACGCCCATCGCCAAGCAGGGCAGGGCGCAGTGAAGGCGGCGCGTCACTACGCAGCGCGCGTTTTGATATACGGTCAGCAGCTCCTTTACCATGGTCTGCCGCGCTTCCCAGGAAAGCGTTTCGTCGCGCTCGCGCAAATGGCTTATCTCGCGCACCTCGATCTTGCCGTCGAGCAGACTGTGGAGCTTGTCGCGTCCCTTTTTGAACACATCCACCACGCAGACATACTGCCCTTTGTCCTCGGTCTCGGGCATTTGGGGCAGGGTGAGGGTGATGCATCCGCTGAAATACGCGTTTATGCCGCGCTCCTGCAAATGGCGCAGGGTAAAGAGGTCGCGGCAGCCTACGGGACCGTAGGCGTTGAGCCAACGGGCGCCGACGCCGTCCAGGAACTCGAACTTTAGGGGAGAACCGAACCACTGGTTGGCGAGCTGGTGGTCGGCGTAGTGAAAGCCCGTCATCAGCGGATAGATGTACTTTGACGGAGGCCAGTTCCACTTGTGCCACATATACCACGCGTTCATTATCACCGCGACAGGTTCGCCGTCCTCGCTTCGGAAGCTGTCGATGGTCTCGCGGTCGATGAAGCAGTCGACGCGCGGCAAAAAGCGGGCGGTGGCATAGGCTTGGATGTCATCGCCGATATTCATATTGCTTTTGTTGTACAAAATTCCGAATCGCATACAGACTCTCCCATTATTGATACTTCTATTTTAAACGATAAAAGCGGTTTTGTAAAGCAAAAAGCAAAAGATTTTTTATATCGAATCCGGTCGAAAGCAGACGATATTACCGGCGAAGAGTACATTCTTAACCGATGATTGGTAAAATATTTAGCAAAGAAGTATCAAAATATTTACAAATTTAAAATTTCTCTTGATTTTTGCCGCTGTATCTGCTATCTTATTATTGCAAATTATGAGGGAGATGTATGAAATTGAACAGAATGACAGTAAAGATAATCAGTATCGTTATCGCGGCGATCATGCTTCTCGGCATGGCGGCAGTCAGCATTTCCGCTGTCAGCGCAGCAGTTGAGAACACCACCGAAGCTACTGTGACCACTACGGTCACCGGCACCGACGCCACCAGCGCCACAAAGCCCGTCAGCTCGGGAGATTCCGCCACTCGCGATTCCGCTACTCCGGATATTCCCAACACGGGCAACGGCTCCATCCCCACCGGTGAAAACAATGTCGCTTTCTGGGCAGTAGCCGCTATCGTCTTTATCGTATCTGCTACAGGCGTTGCCTGCTTCGCGCATCGCCGCAGAGAATCCAAATAAGGCAGGACTATGACAAAACGCAAAACGCTTTTGACCGCCGTGATTATCGCACTCGTTTTACTGTTTGCGGTAAGCGGCGGTATTTTGTTTGTAAAACACATCAAAAACCAAAAAACCGAAAAAAAGTATGAGGCGCTCGCCTCGTCCTACGCTCACCTGACGCAGGCGTCCGGAGAGACTGCTGCAACCGACGCTTCGGGCAAGCCTCTGCCGCCGAATCCGGTGGACTTTGCGTCGCTTCAGGCGCAGAACCCCGAGATATACTCATGGATAAATGTCGAGGGCACCGAGGTGGATTACCCCGTGCTGCAAAGCGAAACGGACGACAACTTCTATATCGACCACGACTATGAAAAGCAGAGCAGCGCCGCGGGCGCGATATTCTCGCAGTTTTGCAACCGCAAGGACTACTCCGACAGGGTGACGGTGCTTTACGGGCACAACATGGCTAACAACTCCATGTTTGCCTCGCTTCACAGCTTTGAGGACGCGGATTTCTTTGACGCGCACGAAAAGATCACCGTCTATACGCCCGACAGACAGCTCGACTATCAGATAATATCGGCGTATGTCTACAGCGACACCCACATTATGAATTCCTATGACTTTTCGAGCGACGAGGTATACCGCGAATTTCAGGCGACCGTGCTTGAGCCGCGTTCGGTAAGCAGCCGGGTCAGGGAAGGCGTTACGCTTACAACGGACGACCGCCTGCTTATTCTGAGCACCTGTTTGAACTACGGCGACGGAAGATACCTGGTTGTGGGCAGGCTGACGGGAGAAACAGCGCTGGCGCCGTCTGCCGCTTCCTAGCAGATTTCACAATTGGATTAGTTGTTTTTTGTTCATTTCAGTTGTTTACTTTTGGACGCATTTGTGTTAAAATATCATTGTGCAAAATTGTATTAATTATCATATTTTTGTTTAGGAGGTCTCCTCAATGAAAAAAATCGCTGCAGCAGCACTTGCGCTTCTTTTGATTGTTTTCTCGGCGCTTCCGGTATTCGCGGAAAGCGTTGACAGCCCCGACGCTACAAAAACCAACTACATCATCCACATCCCCACGGATATTGACGGTGGTACTGCGAGTTTTGAGTATGTGACCGACGTCGGCGACGACGGCACTCAGACCGTAATCATCAGGGGCGTCCCCGACGACGGCTTTGACCTCACCGGCTGGGACATCGTGGGCGATTATACTCCCGTTACCGATCTTACCCAGAGCGAGATAAAGCTCATCATCAGTGGCGACATCGACGTTAAGCCTGTCTTTACAAAGAAGGGCGCTCCCGCGACTACTTCGCCTGTTCCTTCTCCCACAAAGGTAGTCGACAACGGCTCCAAATCTCCCAAGACCGGCTCCGGCGACGGCATCTTTTGGGTGCTGTTCTTAGGTTCGGCAGCGGCTCTGGCGGCTGTTGTTACAATTGCAAAGCGTCGTTCCGTAAACAAGTAATCCAAACATTTCAAAAGAGGGATGGCAGATGCTGTCCCTCTTTTTCTGCTTAAACAGACAGTGAAGGAGGTGGATAGCCGTGTCCGTCGAAGAGGATAAGATAAAACAGGAGCTCGACCAAAAGCGGCTTGAGGACGAAAAAGCAAAGGCTGAGGGTGACGGCGTTAAAAAGAATGAAATCCGCCGCCGACGGCATCACCACCATCACCACCACCATCACGGCAGCCGCAAGCGCCGCAGACGCCGCCGCAGGATACGCAAGCTAAAGCGCTTTGCAAAGCGGTTCGTCATCACCGCGGGGCTGTTGCTGCTTGCTGCGGTCATCATCGTAGTGGGCGCCGTGTTCACCATGCGCCACAGCGGCAAGCGGGCGCTGTACAGCGACAACATCAATATCACCGCGCCTAAGGATTTGGATGTACGTCTGACCGACAACGGCGCTACCGTCACCTACAAGGGCGAGCGCTACCGCTACAACAAGGACATCATCACCATGCTGTTCATGGGCGTCGATAAAGCCGACAGCGCACAGGACTCCTCGCAGATAGGTGAAAACCATCAGGCGGATATGATCCTCCTTTGCACCATCGACAAGGTCAACAAGAAGATAACCCTTACAAATGTGCCGCGCGACACCATAACCGAGGTCAACGTCTATTCGCCCGCGGGCGGCTACGTGGGCATCGAAAAGCTGCCTATCGCGGTCTCATACGCCTACGGCGACGGTAAAACCACAAGCTGCTACAACACCACCGAATCGGTGCGACGCATCTTTTACAACGTGCCCATACCAACATACTATTCGCTCAATCTCGACGGCATCGCCGCCATCAACGACAGCGTGGGCGGTGTGGACGTCACCTCGCCCGAGACCATCGGTCCCTTTGAGGAGGGCAAGACCTACCATCTGGTGGGGGACATGGCGACCGACTTCGTGCAGCTGCGCGCCAAGGACCGTCCCGACGCAAACCTCCTGCGCAACGAGCGCCAGCGGGTGTATATGAACGCCATACTCAAAAAGTTCATCACCGCTACCAGGCAGGACATCAGCGTGCCGATCGACCTGTACAACGCCGCAAAGCCGTACTCCTGCACCAACCTCAACGCCGACCGCGTCACCTATCTGGCGACTGAGTTCATCGTCAACCGCGACATGGCAATCAACTTCCAAAAGGTGCCCGTCACGGTGACCCAGGTGGACAACCACGCCGAAAACTACGTCAAGGAAGAGGAGTTCTATGAGCTCTTCCTCAAGATATTCTATAATAAAGTAAGCTGAAAAAGGGAGCCGTTTGGCTCTCTTTTCGCGTTTGTGCGATAGTACCCGCCTTTGTCCCGCGGCATCTTGAATTTTGCGAAAAAGCGTGGTATAATAAGATTTAACGTCAATTTACAGGAAAGGATGTATAATTATGATAAGTGATTCAGTAAGGACCCCTATCCGGTGCGCTCCTCAGCGTTCGCTGCTGCACGCGCTGGGCATGACAGAGGAAGAGATGAAAAAGCCTTTGATAGGCATTGTAAGCTCCCACAATGAGATTGTGCCCGGTCATATGAATATCGACAAAATCGTGGAGGCTGTAAAGCTCGGCGTAGCCATGGCGGGCGGCAACCCGGTAGTATTTCCCGCCATCGCGGTCTGCGACGGCATAGCCATGGGACACAAGGGCATGAAGTACTCCCTTGTCACCCGCGACCTTATCGCCGACTCCACCGAGGCTATGGCGATAGCCCATGCCTTTGACGCGCTGGTAATGGTGCCCAACTGTGACAAAAACGTGCCCGGTTTGCTTATGGCGGCGGCTCGTTTGAATATCCCCTCCATCTTCGTAAGCGGCGGTCCCATGCTGGCGGGTCGCTTTGCCGGACATAAAACCAGCCTGTCAAGCATGTTTGAGGCGGTAGGCTCCTACAACTCGGGCAAGCTGACCCTCGAGGAGCTCGACGAGTACGAAAACAAGGCTTGTCCCAGCTGCGGCTCCTGCTCGGGAATGTACACCGCCAACTCCATGAACTGCCTCACCGAGGTACTGGGCATGGGTCTGCGCGGCAACGGCACCATCCCCGCAGTGTATTCCGAGCGCATCCAGCTCGCCAAGCACGCGGGCATGAAGATAATGGAGCTGCTGGAAAAGGACATCAAGCCCCGCGACATAATGACCGAGGACGCCTTCCGCAACGCTCTGACCATGGACATGGCGCTCGGCTGCTCCACCAACTCTATGCTCCACCTGCCGGCTATCGCGCATGAGTGCGGCATCGACCTCAACCTCGACATCGCCAACGAGATCTCCGCCAAGACCCCCAACCTCTGCCACCTCGCGCCCGCAGGAAGAACCTACATGGAGGACTTGAACGAGGCGGGCGGCATCTACGCCGTAATGAACGAGATCGACAAGCTCGGTCTGCTCAAGACCGACCTCATCACCTGCACCGGCAAGACTATTGCCGAGAACATCGCGGGTGTGCAGAATAAAAATACCGACGTCATCCGCACCGCGGACAACCCCTACAGCCCCACAGGCGGCATCGCCGTGCTGCGCGGCAACCTCGCGCCCGACAGCGGCGTGGTAAAGCGCTCGGCGGTCCTGCCCGAAATGCTCAAGCACTCCGGTCCCGCCAAGGTCTTTGACAGCGAGGAAGAAGCCATGCAGGCTATTAACGACGGCTTCATCGTCGAGGGCGACGTAGTCGTCATCCGCTACGAGGGTCCCAAGGGAGGTCCCGGTATGCGCGAAATGCTCAACCCCACCTCCGCAATCATGGGACGCGGTCTCGGCAGCAGCGTAGCTCTTATCACCGACGGACGCTTCTCGGGCGCCACCAGAGGTGCCTGCATCGGTCACGTAAGCCCCGAAGCGGCTGTGGGCGGTCCCATCGCCCTGGTCGAGGACGGCGACATCATCGAGATCGACATCCCCAACAACAAGATAACCCTCAACGTAAGCGACGAGGAGCTGGCAAAGCGCCGCGCCGAGTGGAAGCCCAGAGAGCCGAAGATCACCACCGGTTATCTTGCCCGCTACGCCAAGCTCGTTTCCTCGGGCGCTCAGGGCGCGGTTTTGAGTTGAGTGAATGACCGCTAAATAATGCACAAAATTGCAAGCGAAAATTTGTGCAAGATAATGTGATTATCAAGCAAAAAAAGCAAGTTATACAAAAAAGTCCGTTCTTTGTTGTTCAAAGAGCGGATTTTTTCATTTTTCCAAAAACGCATTGTTTAATCTGTACAAATATGCTATACTTATGAAGTGAGATTTTATACTTTATGGAACTGCTGAAACAGCAGCTCTTCCTTATGTATTGAATAGATTCATTTTGAAGGGAGTTTTTTCTTTGAAACAATACGACGCGAAAAAAATACTGAACATCGCGCTGGCAGGTCACAGCGGCTGCGGCAAGACCTCTGTTGCGGAGTCGATACTCTATCTCGCCAAGGCGAGCGACAGACTGGGCAAGATAGCCGACGGCAACACCACGCTGGACTTTGACAGCGAGGAGATCAAGCGCCAGGTGTCCATTATGACCGCTGTTGCGCCCATAGAGTGGAAGGGAACCAAAATCAACCTCATCGACACCCCCGGTCTGTTTGATTTCGCGGGCGGCGTAGCCGAGGGCATGCGCGCTGCGGACACCGCTCTTATCGTGGTTTCGGGCAAGGACGGCGTGAACGTCGGCACCGAAAAGGCTGTGGAAGCCGCCGACAAAGCGGGCTTGACCAAGGTTTTCTTCGTAAACGGTCTGTGCGACGAGGACGCGCGTTTCTATCGCGTTTTTGAAAACTTAAAATCCACCTTCGGTCCCTCCGTGTGCCCCGTAGTGGTACCTCACATCGTGGACGGCAAGGCTAATACCTATGTAAACCTCTTTGATTACAAGGCATATGAATACGACGGCAAGGGCAACGTAAAGCCCACCGCGCTTCCCGATATGGGCGCGCGTCTTGAGGGTCTGCGCGAGGCTATCAAGGAAGCCGTAGCCGAAACCAGCGAGGAGCTGCTCGACAAGTTCCTCATGGGCGAGGAGTTCACTCCCGAGGAGATCGTTACAGGCGTTTCTCAGGGCGTTAAGGACGGCTCCATTTGCCCCGTGTTCTGCGGCGACGCTCAAAACACCTTTGCCATCGACCAAATGCTCAACAGCCTCACATGGCTGGCGCCCTCGGCGGCTACCAAGGGCGAAGAGATCGGCGTAGACCTCGACGGCGAGCCTGTTGAGGTAGCGGTTAACATCAACGCCGCGGCGGCTGCCATCGTCTTTAAGACGGTAGCCGACCCGTTCATCGGCAGACTGTCCTATGTAAAGGTAGTTTCCGGCAAGATCGCGCCCGACGTGCCCGTTATCAATATGCGCACCGGCTCCGCCGAGCGAATTTCCAAGGTACTCACCATGACCGGCAAGAAGCAGAGCGACACTGACTACATCGGCGCGGGCGACATCGGCGCCATTCCCAAGCTGGTCAGCACAAAGACCGGCGACACCCTCTGCTCACCGCTCAGAAAGGTCATCCTCGAAGGCATCGACTACCCCGTATCCAGCTACTCAATGGCTATTTATCCCGCCAAGAAGGGCGACGAGGACAAGGTTGCGCAGGCTGTCGGCAAGCTCGCTGACGAAGACCCCACCATCAAGTTTGTCAGCAACCATGAGACCCACGAAATGATAATCTCGGGTCAGGGCGAGCAGCACCTCGACGTTGTCATCTCCCGCCTGAAATCCAAATACAATGTAGACGCAAAGCTGCAAAAGCCGAAGATCGCCTACCGCGAGACCATCCGCAAAAAAGTTTCGGCGCAGGGTCGCTATAAGAAGCAGTCCGGCGGACACGGACAGTTCGGCGACGTGTGGATCGAGTTTGAGCCGTTCGATACCGACAGCCTCGAGTTTGCCGAGCGCGTAGTCGGCGGCGCGGTGCCCAAGAATTTCTTCCCCGCGGTCGAAAAGGGTCTGCGCGACGCCATCAAGAAGGGCGTTCTGGCGGGCTATCCCACCGTAGGCATCAAGGCTACCCTCTACGACGGCTCCTATCACCCCGTAGACTCGTCTGAAATGTCCTTTAAAACAGCCGCCAGCCTTGCTTATAAAAACGGTATACCCAACGCTATGCCCACTCTGCTCGAGCCTATCGGAAGCCTCAAGGCGACCGTGCCCGACAGCAACATGGGCGACGTCATGGGCGAGGTCAACAAGCGCCGCGGCAGAGTAATGGGCATGTCGCCCGCGGGTCACGGCATGCAGGTAGTTGAAGCCGAGGTACCGATGGCTGAAATGGCAGACTTTGCCACCTTCATCCGTCAGATCACCCAGGGCAGAGGCTCCTTTGAGTTCACCTTCGTCCGCTACGAGGACTGCCCCGCCAATGTCGCGCAAAAGGTCATCGAAGCCGCCAAGGCTGAAATGGAATCCTAACTGCCGAAACGGCGCGATAATCCATTCCCACAATAAAACAGAGCGCTCCTTTTGGGGCGCTCTTTTTTTGAGCGGCGAAGCCTTTGCGGGCGCCGCTGATACTATGCTCGTGCTGTTTCCTGTGTTGCGAACTGACTGCGGTAAAGCTCCTCGTAAAAGCCTTTTTTTCTCAGCAGCTCCCGATGGCTGCCCTGTTCTACTATGTTGCCGTCGCGCATCACCAGGATAACGTCGCTTTCGCGGATGGTCGAAAGGCGGTGGGCGACCACAAAGCCGGTACGTCCCTTCATCATTCTTGCAAACGCCTTCTGCACTCGTATCTCGGTGAGGGTGTCGATAGAGGAGGTAGCCTCGTCGAGTATCATAATCTCGGGGTCGGTGAGCATGGCGCGGGCGATGCACAGCAGCTGCTTCTGACCCTGGCTAAGGTTGCCGCCGCCCTCGCTTACGGGGCTGTCGTAGCCCTTTGGCATGCGGCGTATGAAGCTGTGGGCATATGCCGCCTTTGCCGCGGCGATCACCTGCTCGTCGGTTGCGTTTTCGTTGCCGTAGCGCAGGTTTTCCATTATCGTGCCGCAAAACAGCCAGCTGTCCTGCAGCACCATTCCGCAGCGCGAGCGCAGGTCGTCGCGCTTCATCAGGCGGATGTCGGTGCCGTCAACCAATACGGCGCCGCTGTCTACGTCGTAAAAGCGCATCAGCAGGTTTATCAGGGTGGTCTTGCCGCAGCCTGTGGGACCCACTATCGCCACGCGGGTGCCTGCGGGCACCTCAAGCGAGAAATGCCGTATGAGCGGCTTGTCGGGGGTGTAGGAAAAGCTTACGTCGCGTATGCTCACCTCGCCCCTGCGTGCGGGCGAAGGCGCGTCGGCGCGGTCGGGGGTCTCGTCCTCCAGCTCCAGCACCTCAAAAACGCGCGACGCGGCAGCTATGCCTGTTTGAAGCTGAGTTAAAACGCCCGTTACCTCGTTGAAGGGCTTGGTGTACTGGTTGGCATAGGTGAGGAAGCAGGACAGTCCTCCTACCGTAAGTGAACCCGACAGCACCGTAAGGGCGCCGATGATGCCCACCGCGGCATATACTATGGCGTTCACCAGTCGGGTGGTGGGGTTGGCGAGAGCGCCCGCGTACTGCGCCTTGAAGCCTACGTCCAGCAGGGTGGTGTTGAAGCGGTCGAACGCCTCATAGGAGCGCTGCTCGTAGGCGAACGCCTTTACCAGCCTTTGGTTGCCTACGTACTCCTCTACGAAGGATGAAATTTCGCCCTGCAATATCTGCTGCTCGCGAAAGCGCCTTGCGCTCAGCTTGCCGATGAATCCCGCCACAAAGAGCGACAGGGGAGTGAGGAAAAACACCGCCAGCGCTATGCGCCAGTCGGTCAGCAGCATGAATACCAGCGTGCCGATTATAGTTATCACGCCCGACAAAAGCTGTAGGAAAAACTGGGTTAGACCGTCGCCCACGGCGTCAACGTCGTTTATGACGCGGCTGATAAGGTCGCCGTGACCGTGGGTGTCTATGGTGCTCAGCGGCACGGTGTTCAGCTTGCGGAATACCTGCCTGCGCAGGTCGCGCACGGTCTTGCAGCTTATGGAGTTTACAAGGTAGGTCATCAGCCATTGGCATATTGTAACGCCTGCCACGGCTGCGCCGATGTAGCCGAGTATGCGGGCAACGTCGCCGAAGCCGACCTCACCCTTTCCGATGATGTGATCTATAGCGCGACCGACCAGCACGGGGACAAGGAGCGTCAGCGACACGCTCACCAGCGCGCACAGCACCGCCGCAATAAGCAGCAGGCGATATGGACGGAGTTGGTGTAATACTTTTTTAACGGAAGAATCTTTCATGGCGGTTTTTTATTTGAGTTTAGTATTAGGTTTTGGTTGTTGATTGTTGGTTGTTGGTGTGTGTCGCAGGGGCAGCGCTTCATTCTAATATAATTCCGAACCCCGAATTGCTTAGCCTTCCTGCGAGGCGACTATCTCTCTGTACACTTCGCAGCTCTCCATCAGCTCATCGTGTGTGCCGTAGCCTGCCGAGGTGCCGTCGTTTAGCACCAATATCCGGTCGGCGCCGCGCACGGTGGTGCTGCGCTGGGTGACAATCAGCACGGTGAGACCCTCGGTGGTCTCCTTAAGGGCGCGGCGCAGCGCCGCGTCGGTGGCTAGGTCAAGGGCGGAAAAGCTGTCGTCGAGTATCAGTATCTCGGGCAGCTTAACCAGCGCGCGGGCTATGCACAGCCTTTGTCTTTGACCGCCGCTGAAATTCCTGCCGCCCTGTTCTACGCGGCTGTCCAGCCCTCGGGGAAGCTTTGACACGAACTCCCACGCCTGAGCGGTCTTGAGGGCGCGTATCAGCTCGCTGTCGGCAGCGTCTTTGTTTTGCCAGCGCAGGTTATCGCGGATGCTGCCGCTGAACAGTATGCTCTGCTGAGGGACCATGCCTATCTGCCCGCGAAGTTGGGCAAACGAGTAGTCGCGCACGTCGCGTCCGTCAACGCGCACACAGCCCGCTGTAGCGTCGTAAAAGCGCGGTATAAGATTGATAAGGGTAGTTTTGCCGCTGCCGGTGCTGCCTATTATACCTACGGTGCTGCCGCGCTTTACGGAAAAGCTGAGGTCGCTTAGCTCGTCGTCGCCGTCGTCGGAGTAGTTGAAGCAAACGTGCTCAAAGGCAATCTTGGGCGCGGAGAGGTCGACTGCTATCGTTTCAGTGCTGCCCTCGACTACGCTCGGCTCGGTTTCAAACACCTCGTTTATGCGCTTGGCTGAGGCGGCGGTGCGGTTGAGCAGGGTGACAAGGTTGGCTACCACTATCATCGCCAGCAAAATCTGCGTCATGTAGCTCACCAGCGCCACGATGTCGCCTGTCTGCATCTCGCCTATGTTTACATTTACGGCTCCGTACCAGACTATCAGGATGATGGCTATGTCGGTCACGGCATAGGTCACGGGGCTAAGCAGCGCCGACAGTCGGCTGACCCTCAGCGTTATCTCCGCAAGCTCTCCGGTGGCTTCATCCACTCGGGCGGTCTCGGCTTTTTGCTTTGAAAAGGCGCGGATAACGCGGCTGCCCGAGAGGTTCTCGCGCGCTATCAAGCCAATATTATCGAGTTTTTTCTGCATTTTGGTGAAGATGGGCACGCTTTTTGACGTAACAAGGTACAGCGTCAGCGCTATAAGCACCGCCGCCCCGAAGAAAATAAGCGAGAGGCGAGGGCTGATGGTCATAGCCATCACCAGCGAGCCGATGATGATGAACGGCGCTCTGGTCAGCAGGCGTATCATCATGGCGATGGACTGCTGCACGGTGTTGGTGTCGTTGGTTATGCGTGTTATCAGCGAGGGCGTGCCCAGCGCGTCAAGCTCGGCGTGGCTGAGGGAATTGATGTGCAAAAACAGCTCTCGGCGTATTTTCGTGCCCGCGCCCTGAGACGCCTTCGACGCGAAATACTGCGTGAACATCGCGCTTGACCAGCCCAGCACCGCCAGCAGCACCAGCAGACCGCCCATCTTCCACACATACACCGCGTCGCGGTTTTTGATGCCGACGTCGATTATGCGCGCCATCACCAGCGGTACAAACAGCTCCAGTATCGCTTCAAACAGCTTGCAAAGCGGTCCTATTATACATTCTTTTTTGTAGTCCTTTAAGAATCGTCGCAGCTTGAACATGTTACCTGTCCTTTAGGTTTATTCTGTCCTTATTGTACACCATTTTATACGCGACTTCAAGCGTTGTTTTGCGACTTATAATCGCTTGATGATTGGTTCAAGTCCCGCAGGTGTCACCAATTTGAAAATACACTGCGATTTTGGTGGCAGCCGGTGGAAGCAAGGTGGAAGTGATTTCGAGTACTTCCACCACGAAAAACCGCATAGCCAAGCCGTTTTTAGGGGTTTGGTGGAAGAAGTGGAAGTAAAATGAATTTCTTAGAAAGATTTGAAAAGTTTGTAGGGTATGTATTAGAGGGGAGTAGTAGAGTGTGGGGTATATAAAGTATATATAGAGAGTTGAAAAAACCTCCACTTCTTCCACCAACTGCCACCCAAAGTCCCAAAAACCGCATAGATAAGCCATTTTTGCGAGCAGCCCTTGTGGGAGGCAGAGCTTATTGCTTCCACCAAACCGCCACCTTGCTTCCACCAAATTTGGTTTTGTTGTTGATCGTAAATTAAAAGAGCGCCCTGTTAAAGCAGAGCGCTCTTGAACTTTATTTATCAGATGATGATGGATTTGCCGGTCATTTCCTCGGGCTGAGGGATGTCCATAATGCGGATCATGGTGGGTGCTATATCCGCCAGCACGCCGCCCTCGCGGAGCTTGCAGTCGTATCCGATGACGCAGAAGGGCACGGGGTTGGTGGTGTGCGCGGTAAAGGGTTCGCCGTCCTCGTCTATCATCTTGTCGGCGTTGCCGTGGTCGGCGGTTATTATCGCCACGCCGCCCATTTCGCGGATGGCATTTACCACCTGACCCACACAGTCGTCAACCGCCTCGACCGCCTTTACAGCCGCCTCGAACACGCCGGTGTGACCGACCATGTCGCAGTTGGCGAAGTTGAGGATGATCATGTCGTAAACGCCGCTGCGGATGGCGTCAACGAGCTTATCCTTGACCTCATAGGCGCTCATTTCGGGCTGGAGGTCGTAGGTAGCTACAGCGGGAGACTTGACCAATATCCTGTCCTCGCCGTCGTAAACCTTCTCTACGCCGCCGTTGAAGAAGAAGGTCACATGGGCGTACTTCTCGGTTTCGGCTATGCGCAGCTGCTTTTTGCCCAGGGCAGACATATACTCGCCCATGGTGTTTTTCAGCGTCTGCGGCTTGAAGGCGATGTGCACGTTGGGCATGGTGGCGTCGTACTGCGTCATGCAGACATAGTACAGCGGGAAGAAGCCGTTGCGGCGCTCAAATCCGCTGAAATCCTCGTCTACGAGGGTGCGGGTTATCTCACGCGCACGGTCGGGTCGGAAGTTGTAGAATATCACGCTGTCGTTGGGCTTGATGGTTGCTCCGCCCTTGACCACGATGGGTATGACGAACTCGTCGGTAACGCCGTTTGCGTAGCTGTCGCGCACCGCCTGTACGGGACAGTCGGCTTCTACGCCCTCGCCGTATACCAGCGCGGCATAGGCTTTTTCCACGCGCTCCCAGCGGTTATCTCTGTCCATGGCGTAGTATCTGCCCATTACGGTGGCTATTTTGCCCACGCCTATCTTTTCGCACTCCTTCACCGCGTCGGCTACATATTCCGCCGCGCTTGAGGGCGGCACGTCACGTCCGTCGAGGAAGGCGTGGATGTAAACATTTTGCAGTCCTTTTTTCTTGCAAAGCTCCAAAATGCCGTAAAGGTGGGTGTTGTGGCTGTGAACGCCGCCGGGGGAGAGCAGACCCATAAGGTGCAGGTCGCTGTTGTTTTGCAGGGCGTTGTCGATCGCCGCGACTATCTCCTCGTTGTCCTTGAGCTTGTCGTCGTTGATGGTTTTTGTAATGCGGGTCAGCTCCTGATAAACTATTCTGCCCGCGCCGATGTTGGTGTGACCCACTTCGCTGTTGCCCATCTGCCCGTCAGGCAGACCGACGTCCATGCCGGAAGCGCCGATCTGTGTCAGCGGATTCTCGGCAAACAGCCTGTCTATATTGGGCGTGTCGGCGGCGAGAATGGCGTTTGCCGCTTCCTCACCCTTTTTGCCGCAGCCGAAGCCGTCGAGAATCATTAATACTAAAGGCTTTGTCATATATTTCCTTTCCGGTGGTTAGTTGGTTTTGGTTTTTGGTTGTAAGTTGTCAGTTGTTGTTGCATGTCGTAGGGGCGCTTGCCTTACAAGGAGACGTTTGCCCGAACGCCGAACGACCTCTGCAACATCCGATTTGGAATTACTTCGACGCTGCCTTGACTATCGCCGCGAACTTTTCCGCTACCAGAGAAGCGCCGCCGATAAGACCGCCGTCTACATTTACCTTGCCGAGCAGCTCGTCGGCGTTGCCGTCGTTCATGGAGCCGCCGTACTGGATTGTAACCGCGTCTGCTGCGTCCTGATTGTAGAGCTTGGCGAGCTGGGCGCGGATAAAGGCGCAGACCTCCTCAGCCTGGTCGGCGGTAGCGGTCTTGCCGGTGCCGATAGCCCATACAGGCTCGTAGGCGATAACCACGTTCTTGAGCTCCTCCTCGGTCACATCCCAGAGGTCGAGCTTGATCTGACGCGCGATCACCTCTTCGGTGATGTTGCACTCGCGCTCCCAGAGCAGCTCGCCGACACAGACGATGGGCTTGAGTCCCGCCGCCAGCGCCGCCTTGGTGCGCTTGTTGACGGTTTCGTCGGTCTCGCCGAAGTACTGTCTGCGCTCGCTGTGACCGAGCACCACGTACTCAGCGCCGACTTCCTTGAGCATACCGGTGCTGATCTCGCCTGTAAAAGCGCCGCTCTCCGCCCAGTGGCAGTTCTCCGCGCCGATCTTGATGTTGGTGCCGGCGGTCGCTTCTACAGCCGCGGCAAGGTCAACATAGGGCACGCAGGCGATGACCTCGCAGTCCGCGTCCGCTACCAGAGGCTTGATGGCGCCCAGCAGCTCGGTGGCTTCCTTGGGAGTCTTGTTCATTTTCCAGTTGCCCGCGATAATGGCTTTTCTTTTTGCTTTATCCATAGTATTGTTCCTTTCAAGAAAAATAAATAAAACATAGGGACGACCGCAAGGGTCGCCCCTACGGGGTAAACGATTAATAGGTCATATTCGATCGCACGCCCGGTCGGGTTTGCGGTGTGACGCGCCGTTATTAGCGCTGTCTGCCGACGCTGCGTTCCAAGGGCGCGCTTATGCAAAACTTGTTGCTTATTTGTCGGCGATGACCGCGATGCCGGGCAGGGTCTTGCCTTCGAGATACTCGAGAGAAGCGCCGCCGCCGGTGGAGATGTGGCTCATCTTGTCAGCGAAGCCGAGCTGGATTACCGCCGCCGCGCTGTCGCCGCCGCCGATGATGGTGGTAGCGTCGGTCTCAGCCAGCGCCTTTGCCACAGCGATGGTGCCTGCCGCGAGGGTGGGGTTCTCAAACACGCCCATGGGTCCGTTCCAAACAACGGTCTTGGCGTTCTTTACGGCTTCCGCGAACAGCTCCTGAGTTTTGGTGCCGATGTCCAGACCCTCCATGTCTGCGGGGATAGCGTCAACGTCTACGTTCTGCACTTCGATGGGAGCGTCGATGGGATCGGGGAAGGACGCCGCGATGGTGGTGTCAACGGGGAGAAGCAGCTGCTTGCCCAGCTCCTCAGCCTTTTTAATCATGTCCTTGCAGTAGTCGATCTTGGTGTCGTCAACGAGGGACTTGCCGACCTCTGACTTGCCGACCTCTTTGCCCTGAGCCTTGAGGAAGGTGTAAGCCATGCCGCCGCCGATGATGAGGGTGTCGCACTTCTCGAGGAGGTTGGAGATAACGTTGAGCTTGTCCGCTACCTTTGCGCCGCCGAGGATGGCAACGAAGGGACGAACGGGATTCTCGACCGCGTTGCCGAGGAAGTCGATCTCCTTCTGCATCAGGTAGCCTACAGCGGTGTCCTTGATATGGTCGGTAACGCCCGCGGTGGAGCAGTGGGCGCGGTGAGCGGAGCCGAAGGCGTCCATTACGAATACTTCCGCCAGAGAAGCCAGCTCCTCGGAGAAGGGCTCAAGATTCTTGGTCTCTTCTTTTCTGAAGCGGGTATTCTGGAGCAGAACCACGTCGCCGTCCTTCATTTCGGCAACAGCCTTCTTGGCGTTTTCGCCCACGACCTCGTCGTCATTGGCGAATACAACATCCTGACCGAGAAGCTCGGAAAGACGAACCGCTACGGGAGCCAGGCTGAACTTGTCCTCGGGACCGTTCTTGGGCTTGCCAAGGTGAGAGCAGAGGATAACTTTGCCGCCGTCGGCGATGAGTTTCTTGATAGTGGGCAGAGCCGCGGTGATGCGGTTGTCGTTGGTGATAACGCCCTCCTTGAGGGGCACGTTGAAGTCAACGCGCACGAGCACTTTTTTGCCCTTTACGTTGATGTCGTCAACAGATACTTTGTTGAGCTGCATAGTAAAAACATCCTTTCGTTTTTCAGAGATTTGTAAAATGAAATATTTTACAGTCATTTATATTATAGTATATTTTACCGAATTTCGCAAGGGGATTTGTTAGATTTTTAACGGGATTTTTACTTAGGCGCACGCGTTAAGCGCCGCACATCACTTAGCCGCATCCGCCCATTTGTGACGGTGCAGCTCGCCCTTGTTTTGCAGCTCGGGAAAACCCCACTGCCGCAGCACCTCATAGGCGGCTATCGCCACGGAGTTTGAGAGGTTAAGGCTGCGCGCCTCGCTTATCATTGGCAGGCGCAGGGTCTCGTCGGGGTGCTCCATAAGCACGTGCTCGGGCAGCCCGCGGGTCTCCTTGCCGAACAGCAAAAAGCAGTTGTCGGGGAATTGCACGTCGCTGTATACATGGGTGCCCTTGGTTGAGAAAAAGTAAAAGGAAGCACCCTTGTTTTTTTCAAAAAACTCGCTTAGGCTTTCGTAGTAGGTGATGTCAAGCAGATACCAGTAATCCAGCCCCGCGCGCTTTAGCTTGCGGTCGTCGATGGTAAAACCCATGGGCTTTACGATGTGCAGCCGAGCGCCCGTGGCGGCGCAGGTGCGCGCGATGTTGCCGGTATTCTGCGGTATCTCCGGCTCTACCAAAACCAAATTCAATGTCGGCATGATGTTTCATTCCTTTTAAAAAATTTTACAGATTTATTCTATTTTAAACCGTAAACACTAATTTAGCAAGTGGCAAATTGCAAATTCAACAACGAGGGGTGATCCTATGAGCAAAAGTCCTATGATGAACATGGTAAAGGGAGTCGCGGTAGGTATGATAGCGGGCGCCTGCTTGGGCTACGCGGGAAAGTCCGCCGCCGATGAAAACCCGAAGATCCGCAAAAAAATCAGCCGCGCCAAGCATACTATGAATGACGTTGCCGACACGGCGAAGTATATGTTCAAGTAGTCGAGAGCGAAGCGTAAAGGGTCGCTTCGCTCCGATCAACAGCGCTGCGGCAAAACAAAAGGCTTCCGCCTACGGGGTTTTCCGTAAGCGGAAGCCTTATACTAAACTCTGAACTATTTAAGGCAACACCGCACAATTCGCGGCGCACGCCTTGCTTGAGTATTGTTCCGTCAGCCTGCCCAAAAAATCTCGGCAAGGCGTCAGCCTTACTCTCGGCAAGGCGTCAGCCTTACCTCAATTTGTTTGTGCACCCTGACGAAAAATCTTACTTCGCAATCCGCACACCTGAATTGTGCGGTATTGCCTTAAGAAACATATCCCAGCGGGTCCTGATAAGCGCCGTTGAGTCTGATCTCAAAGTGGAGGTGAGGTCCGGTGGAGTTGCCGGTGGAGCCGATCAAACCGATGGTCTCACCCTGGCTGACATACTGACCGGTGTAGCAGCAAAGCTCGCTGGCGTGACCGTAAACGGTGATGTAGCCGTTGCCGTGGTCGATCATCACGTAGTTGCCGTAGCCGCCGCCGTCGTTGCCTGCCCAGATAACCGTGCCGCCGTCGGAAGCGACAAAGGGCATGCCGTAGTCGCCGCCGCCCGCGATGTCAATGCCGTTGTGCATCCTGCCCCAGCGCCATTCCATCAGGCTGGTGATGTTGTGGGTGTGGGGGACAGGCCACATAAAGCCGCCTGTCGCAGCGCCGTAAGAAGCGCCGTCGCTGCTGTCGCTGCTGTCGCTGTCGTCCTCGTAGGAGTTGTCCTCATAGGAGGTGTCTGCGGTGTAGGTGTCGCTGTCCTCGTCCGCGTCGTCTTCCTCAACGGGGATGCCGTCGGCAGAACCGACTATCTTTTTCTCGTTTACAGGCTCGCTTATTACCTTTTCTTCGGTGATCACCGCGTCGGTCTGCATACCGTCGATATAGGTAAGGCGGATAGTCATACGGCTTTTGCCGGGTACGCCCTCTTGTATAACTACCTCGTAATCCGAGGACTGACTGCTGTCGTACTCGGTCTCGGTTTTGAAGTCGGTTTCGGTTTCATAGCTCCAGTCGGTCTCAAGCTTTACGGAAAGCTTGCCGTCCGCCTTTGCCATTATCGCCTCGACGCTCTCGAAGTTGCCGCCGCTGTAGGGCTTTAGCTCTACCTTGCCGGCAAATTCCGTGGTGGTGGTATCGTCGTAGCCCGCCTTTGCGTCGGCGAGCACTCGGTCAAGCGCCGCCTGCAGGGCGTTGCCGTCCTCTGCCGCGCCTATCAGCTTGCCGTCGATGTACAGCGCCGAGCTGCCCTGCTGCTTCTTTGCGGAAGCGGCGTTCTGCATAACGGGAGTGTCCTGCGTGGCGGAAAGATTGGTCTTGCCCGCAGGCTGTTTGGTGTTTTTGGGGGACGAGCTGCCGTCAAGCGCGCTCGCCGCTGTAGCGAGTGAGAGCATCGCCGCTGTCACGGTCGCCGCGACTGCCAGCACAGCTCTCTTTTTATATACCTTGCTGTCGCGCTGTCCCTCAGCGGAGTGGATGGGCTGCTGCTTGGTTTTTGACGGGCGCAGCTTGCTGCCCAGCGTTGCCGCTGCCGCCTTGAAGTCAGGCTTGGCGGCGTGTCGTGATTTTTGTTTTGACTTCGGTTTCTGTTCATGGGGCTTCACCCGTTGGGGCGCGATGGATTCGATCTCCTCAAAGCCGTCGATGCCGATGAACTTTAATTCTTCATCTTTTTTTCTCATTTTATTTCTCCATTTCAATTAACCGTTACAATTCTGTAACAAACCTTCCGACAATCATTATACCAAATCCTGCCGAAATTTCAATAGGAGAAATAAAAAACGGAGTTGTTCATATAAACTGCCCAAACAACTCCGCTTTCTCTTGCACAACATGCACAATAATTCTTCTGTCTAATTATACTGTATGTAATACGTTGTGTGAAATATCAACTAAATGTATTATCACTCGGACGCGCTACCCTTTCCCGGGTCGGTGAAGTAAATATCCAAATCTACCGTGCCCTCTATGCCGTCTATCACTCCGCTGTCGGAATACTGCCACATCGCGGAGCGGTAGTAGAAGGTGGGCGTGTCGTTGTACTCCTTGACCCATACGGCTACGTCGGCAAGCTGCGACAGGTCGTATTTGAAGTACAGCTCGCGCGTCGGGGCGTATATCATGGGCTCAAAGCCGTAGCTTTTCACCTCGTCGCAGAAGGCGCGCGCGCACGCGGTGAGGGCGGCGCCGTCAACCGTGTCGTTACGGGCTTCCTCATCCTCTACTATTTCCCAGTCGAAGGCTATGGGCAGGTCGGGCACTATGTCGTCGAGCACCGCCTTGAGGAACTGCGCTTCGGCGCGGGCTTCTTCCGCGTTGACCGCCTTTGAGTAGAAGTAGCCGCCTGCCTTTATGCCTGCCGCTTGTGCGCCGCGGAAATTTGCCACGGCGTTTTCGTCGACGAACATCTTGCCTTCCTCGCCGTAGAATCTGCCGCCCAGACGGATCATGGCGAAGTCAACGCCGGCGTCCTTTACCTTCTGCCAGTCTATCTCGCCGCTGAAGTCGGAGACGTCGATGCCCTCCATCGAGGCGGAGCTGCCGTTTACGTTGTAATACTTAAAGGTGTCATCCGAGGTGAAGTTGTCGCCTGTCAGGTCGCTCTTGGGCACGTTTGCCCATTCGGTTATCCACACGTCGCCCAGCGAGCTGTCGGACACCTGTATCTTGCGTCCGGTCGCCTCGTCGGCGGTCGCGGGCGTGCCGCTGTCGGCGGTAGCCAGCGCGCTTTGCGGTACCTTAGGCGGGTTGTCTGCGGTGGGGTCTTTCCTCTTTACGCAGCCTGCCGCCGCCGAGAGGAGGGTGAGCAGGGCGATGAAAACACAGGTGAGTTTTTTCATTTCCATATATAATGCCTCGTTTCTTTGATTGGGATGACCGTTCTAATGCATATACGGTCGCGTTGATTCAATGTGCACTAAAATCATACCATATAATTAAAAATCTGTAAACAATGAAATTCGCAAATGCTATTGAAAAGTTTCCCTTAATTTAGTATAATAAACGCATAATGGGTAAATTATGAAAAGTACACACAAGGCAGGTGATGGGGTGAATAACGCGTATTTAGTGGGTTATAAAAAGAAAAATATCCGTGAACTGCTGAAGGCGATCGACGAATGTAACTCTTTGAGCCAGTTGTTTGCCTTGATCCAGCACGAACAGATTGAGATCCAGATGCACGCTCAGTCAGGCGCGTCCAATTTACAGCCCAGAACGCTCAAGGCGCAGGACATTATAAACAACAAAGACCTTCCGCTCGACAGATTGAAGGCTGAGGTCAAAAAGTCAGTATGCAGCAGCTATGTGCCGCCGCAGCCCAAGATACCCGACACCGCGCTTATCCGCGAGATTCGCGCGACCCAAACGCTCAGCGAGCTGTTCGCGCTGATAAGGCGCGAGAATATCGTCCTTCCTATGCACGCTCAGTCGGGAGCCTCCAATCTGGAGCCGAAAAAGCTGGCGCCGCCACCGCCGCAAAAAAGCGGCGAGTCGCCGTTTGAGCGCTTTAAGGCGGAGGTAATGAGGTCGGTTGCCGACCGGCAGGGATGATGTCCTTTTTTCTATAAGACACAATGTAGTAAAATTTGCGGCGGGTATGGTATATACTCGGCAATACGGGAACTCCCGAAGATATGAAAGAGAGGAATAATCACATGAAAAGAACATCAAAAAGAATGATCGCGGTACTGCTCGCGGTCATGGTGATTCTGGGTTCGTATGCCTCGCTCGGCGCTTTTGCCGCGGAGGACGACGCATTAAACGCCGTTGCGGCTGAGGTGACTGAGGACAACGCGGCGGACGCTGTTGAGGTGCCCGAGGCTGTCGGCGATCCCGAGCCCGAGCCTGAGCCTGAGCCCGAGCCCGACCCCGATCCCGAAGTTGGCAAACCCACGGGACTCGGAAAAACCAGCCGCGCCTGCAACAACATCACCTTGGTGTGGTTCGCTGCGAACAACGCCACAGGCTATGAGATCTACAGATGCAGCGCCGACTATGACAACGGTGCTTACAGAAAGGTCGGCGACGTAGCCGGCACCACCTTCAACGATGTGAAGCTCGTGGCAGGCTGCCCCTATTGGTACAGGGTGGTTCCCTATACTGTCAAGGACGGCGTCCGTTACTACGGCACCGAGGCGCAGTACAAAACCGCCACTCAGCCTCAGAAGCTCAGCTCTCTTACCAGAGCGCGCTGCTCCGACGTAAACGAGATCAAATGGAACCGCGTTTACAAGTGCTCGGGCTACAAGGTGCTGCGTTCAAGCGTTGAGTCCGGCAACAAGGAGGTGCTGGTAGCTACCATCAACGGCAACTCCACCACCCGCTACATCGACAAAAACGTCAGGGGCGGCTACACCTACACCTACAATGTAGTGCCCATCCGCGTGCTCTACAACAACGCGGTGTTCCACGCCTCAGGCACACGCATCGCCCTCATGGCGGGACTGTGCGCGCCTAATTTCAATATCTCGTCCTCGCTTTACCGCGTAAGCCTTAACTGGAAGTACAACCGTTACGCTACTCGCTACGACGTCTACTACTCCACCGACCCCAACGCCAAGGCTTATACGCCCGCGGGCTCTACCACCTCCAACAGCTTCACCACAGGAAAGCTGTCCGGCGGCAAGAAGCTCTACTTCCGCGTATATCCCATCTATAAGGGCAACGGCAAGACCGTCACGGGCACCGCGCACACCAAGCTGGTCACGGTAACGGGCAATATCTACGGACGCAATCCCGGCTCCACCTACATAGAGATCAATATTGCGCAGCAGCGCATGTGGTTCTACAAGAACGGCAAGCTGGTCGTTGACACCCCTGTTGTCACCGGCACCCGCTATTCCATGGATACCCCCAAGGGCTTCTATTATATCTATCAGCGCGCGAGAAACACCGTCCTCACCGGACCCGGCTACGCTTCGCCTGTTGACTATTGGATGGCGTTCTGCGGAGGCTGCGGCATCCACGACGCGAGCTGGCGCTCCAGCTTCGGCGGCAATATCTACACCTACAACGGTTCGCACGGCTGCGTAAACACCCCCTACAGCGCGGTCCGCACGATTTATAACAACACAGGCTATGATACACCTGTAATAGTATATTGATGCAGCAAACGGCAGCCCGACGGGCTGCCGTTTTGATTTAATGAGGAACGCCGGATCAGGCTGATACTTTTTAATATCCGCTTTTGCAATTTACTCCGACAGATGAAACTCTCCCTGCACATCCGTGTAGTATTCCCCCTCGGGGATCAAATCTTTTATCAGCACTATCTCGTACCCCTTGTCTTGTATGCCCTCGATTATACCGGGCAGCGCGGCAGGGGTATTTTTCGCGCCGTTATGCATCAGCACGATGGAGCCGTCCTTGACCTTGCTTAGGACGGTTTGCGTCATTTGCTCGGGAGAAGGGTCCTTCCAGTCCAGGGAGTCGACGTCCCACTGCACACAGTACATGCCCATGTCCTTGACGGTGTTGACCACCATGTTGTTGTAGTCGCCGTAGGGCGGACGGAACAGGGTAGGGGACTTGCCCGTCAGCAGCCGTATGCGCTCGTTGCAGGCGGAAACCTCCTTTTGCGCGTCGCCCTCGGACAGCTGCGGCATATGGGGATGGGTGTCGCTGTGGTTGCCTATGTCATGCCCCTTGCGGGCGATGGTCTTGACGTCCTCGGGGTATTTGTCCACCCAGTCGCCCACCAGGAAAAACGTCGCCTTGACCTTGTAGCGGTCGAGAATACTAAGCAGCTGAGCGGTTTCTTCGTCGCCCCAGGCGGCGTCAAAGGAGATGGCGACCTGCTTTTTGTCGCTTTGCACGCGGTAAATAGGGTTCACCTTCGGCGTCGCGGCGGTCTGCACCGCCTTGCCGACAGACGTCACCGACACGCTAAGCGCCGCCGCGCCTGCCAATACACAGCACCCGATACTAAGCAGCGAGCGCTTGGTCAATATCAAAAGCTTCATAAAACATTCCCTCCATATACTTCAAATATATGGAGGGAACTGAAAAGTTATGCTATTTTAATCGGCAAAATGCCAGCTTATGCCGTCCTTGGTGTCGACCACTACGACCTTCATCGCCGCGAGCTGGTCGCGGATGGCGTCGGCAGTCGCCCAGTCCTTGTTTTTGCGCGCCTCGGTGCGCTTGGCTATCAGCGCCTCTATCTCAGCGTCCTGCGCGCCGCTTTCGGCGGGTGAGGCTTCCTTTTCCTTGAGCAGATCAAGCGAGAGTACCTTGTCAAGCTCGCCCAGCACCCATCGCTTGGTGGCGTCGTTGGCGTCGGATTTGAGCACGTCGTACACCACGGTCAGACCGAGCGAGGTGTTGAGGTCGTTGTCCATCGCTTCCTTGAACTTGCCTATCAGCGCGTCAGCCTTATCCTGCTCCACATCGCCGTCCCTGCCCAGCGCGGAAATGCGCTTAATGAGCTTGTCATACGCCTTTACGCAGTTGTCAAGGCTCTCGTAGGAGAAGGTAAGCGGCTTGCGGTAGTGGCTTTGCAGGCAGAACATGCGGTAGGCTACGGGGTCATAGCCCTTGCTCTCGAGCAGTGAAACGGTCAGAAAATCGCCCTTGGACTTGCTCATCTTGCCGCGCGCGTCGTTGAGGTGAAGCACGTGGAACCAGTAGTTGCACCATTTGTGACCGAGGTACGCCTCGCTCTGGGCGATCTCGTTGGTGTGATGGGGGAAGGCGTTGTCGATGCCGCCGCAGTGGATGTCAAGGTATTCGCCGTTGTGCTTTTTGCTGATGCAGGAGCACTCTATGTGCCAGCCGGGATAGCCCAGACCCCAGGGGGACTCCCACTTCAACTCCTGATCCTCAAATTTGGACTTGGTGAACCACAGCACAAAGTCGGTCTTGTTGCGCTTGTTCTCGTCCTCCTCGACGCTGTCGCGCACGCCGACCGCCAGATCCTCCTCGTTCATGTTGCCGAACACATAGTAGGTGTCGAGCTTCGAGGTGTCAAAGTACACGTTGCCGCCCGCGATGTAGGCGTAGCCCTTTTCGAGCAGCACGGAGATCATATCGATAAAGTCGTCGATGCAGTTGGTGGCAGGCTCCACCACGTCGGGGCGCTTGATGTTGAGCTTTTCGCAGTCGGAAAAGAAGGCGTCGGTGTAAAACGCGGCTATCTCCATAACGGTCTTGTGCTCGCGCTTGGCGCCCTTTAGCATCTTATCCTCGCCCGTGTCGGCGTCGCTGGACAGGTGACCCACGTCGGTGATGTTCATTACACGGTTGACGTCGTAGCCCGCGAAGCGCAGGTATTTTTCAAGCACATCCTCCATGATGTAGGTGCGCAGGTTGCCGATGTGAGCGTAGTGATACACCGTGGGACCGCAGGTGTACATATTCACCTTGCCCGCGGTGAAGGGAACAAATTCCTGTTTGGTCTGTCCCAGAGAGTTGTACAAAATCATATGATTACTCCTTTTGGATTATTTATCGGAAATGAAGTGGCTGTTTTGCTTGAGGTAGATCACGCCCGACAGGATGGCAAAGAAGGTCGACACCCAGATAAGTCCCTCGCCCGTATACAGAAATACAGTCGACAGCACCTCGGGCAGAGTTACGCCCAGCGCGCCGAGGTCGAGCACCGTCTGCATCACCAAAACGCAGATGACCGCGACCATTTGGGTGACGGTCTTTACCTTGCCCCAGATATTGGCAGCTATCACCTTGCCCTTTGAGGCGGCGATAAGGCGGATGGAGGTTACGGCAAATTCACGGAACAGCACGATGATTACCGCCACGCAGTCGCACAGTCCCAGCTGCACAAAGCACAGCAGCGCGGAAATAACAAGTATCTTATCCGCCAGCGGGTCGGCAAACTTGCCGAAGTCGGTAACCAGACCGCGCTTTCGGGCGATCTTTCCGTCGAACAGGTCGGTAAGCGACGCCGCTATAAACAGCAGCAGGGCGACAAGCTCATTCAGCGGAAAGCCTATCAGCAGCGCCGCCACGAAAAACGGCACAAGTATGATCCTCAATACAGTTAGTTTGTTTGGCAGGTTCATAAGAAACACTCCGGTTTAGAGTTGAGAGTTGACTGTTTCGCCGACCGGGTCGCAGCCCATATAGTCGGTTATCTTAACGGTTACGAAGTCGCCGACTCGCGGCTTGGTCTGCGCTGTAAAGAACACGCAGCCGTCCACCTCGGGCGCGTCGGCGCGGCTCCTGCCGTACCAGCACTCGGCAAGGCGGTCGTAGCCCTCTACCAGCACCTCAAGCTCGGTGCCGAGCAGACCCTCACAGTACTCAGCCATCACCTGTTGCTGGTGCTCCATGATGATGTCGGCGCGGCGCTGCTTTACGTCGTCGTCGAGCTGATCGGGCATTTTCGCGGCAGGGGTGTTCTCCTCCTGCGAATAGGCAAAGCAGCCCAGCCGCTGAAAGTTTATTTCCTTAGCAAATTCCGCCAGCTCCTCAAACTGCTCCTCGGTCTCTCCGGGGAAGCCCGTGATAAAGGTGGAGCGGAAGATCACGTCGGGCATCTTCTCTTTTATTTTACGCAGCAGCGCCGTCAAACTTTCGCGGTCGCCGCGGCGGTGCATCCTGTGCAATATCTCGCTGTTGCAGTGCTGCAGCGGCAGGTCGATGTAATTAAGCACCTTTTCCTCGCGCGCCATAACCTCGATAAGCTCGTCTGTTATGCTGTCGGGGTAGCAGTAGAGCACCCTTATCCAATGCAGCCCCTCGATTTTGCACAGCTCGGTGAGCAGGCGGTCTAGCGAGGGCTTGCCGTAGAGGTCCTCTCCGTAGCGCGTGGTGTCCTGCGCAATAACATTCAGCTCGCGCACGCCCTTTGCCGCCAAGTCCTCTGCCTCGGCGATAAGATTCTCTATTTTTCTGCTGCGGAATTTTCCGCGTATCATCGGGATAGCGCAGAAGGTGCATTTATTGTCGCAGCCCTCGGCGATCTTAAGATAAGCGGTGTAGAACGGCGTCGACTGCACCCTGCCGCCCTCCAGTGGGAGGAGCAGCTTGTCGGGAAACAGCTCGATCTTGTCCTTTTTATTGAGCACGCTGTCCACTACGTCGGCTATCTTCGCGTTGCCGCCGATACCCACAGCCGCGTCTATCTCATAGAGCTGCTGAGTTATCTCGTCCTGATAGCGCTCGGCAAGGCAGCCCGTAACGATGATAGCCTTTATGGTGCCCTCGCGTTTCAGATTTCCCAGCTCGATGATCTCGTCGATGCTCTCCTGTTTGGCGGAATCTATAAACCCGCAGGTGTTCACAATAACCGCGTCAGCTTCTGCGGGGTCATTTACAATGGTATAGCCCCGCTGCCGCAGGGTAAAAAGCAGCATTTCCGCGTCGACTTGGTTCTTTGCGCACCCAAGCGAAACGATTCCGACTTTATTACTCATAAATACCTCTGTGTGGTTGGTTGTTATTTGTTAATTGTTAATTGTCTGAATAATCTTCCAGCACGGCGCGTATGTCGTCCCAGCCGTAGCCCAGTCTTTGCAGGGCGGCGACGGCTCGGCGTCTGGTTTTTTCATCGCCGATGTCGCGGTACTTTTTCTCTATTACCGCTCGTATCTGCTCGCGCGGGTCAACGTCTATCTCGTCCAGCACTTCCTCGGCAAGCTCCTTGTCAATGCCCTTGCGGCTCAGCTCAAACCGCGCCGCGCGCTTGCTCATCCTTTTGGAGAAAATGAGCTTTTGCGCGTACTGCCGCGCAAAGCTCTCGTCGTTTACCAGTCCCAGCTCCTCCATTCGCTCCACCGCTTTTTCGGCGGCTTCGGCGTCGCAGGTGCGGCTGATCTTCTGCTTCAGCTCCCGCTTTGAGTGGTCGCGGTAGGAAATAAGCCACAGCGCCTTTTCCTTGGCGCGGCGCTCGTTGCTCTGCTCGATTATTTCCCGCAGCTCGTCGTCGTCGATCTCCCTGCCCACGTCAAAGCGGCAGTCTATCAGGGTTTGGGTGTCGAGTTCAACGGCAAATTCGCCGTCAAGGTAGAGGGCGCTCATTTGCCTGCGCCGAGGTTTTATCGCCGTTATGCGCATCAGTCGTCAAGCAGCTCGTCGATTTTTGCCGACTTCTTTTTTGCGGCGGCGGGTTCCTCGGCAACCGGGGCTTCCACCTCGGTCAGCTTCGCCTTCTTTGCTACGGGGCGCTTGCGGTCGTAGAGTTTGTCGATGTTCTCCCACAGCTTGCTCTCTATCTCATTGGCGAGTTCCTTGTCGGTGCGCAGCAGCTCCTTCACCTTATCTCTGCCCTGACCCAGGCGCTGTCCGTTGTAGCTGAACCACGCGCCCGCCTTTTGTACTACCTCAGCCTTTACCGAAAGGTCGAGCAGCTCGCCCTCGCGCGAAATGCCCTCGCCGTACATTATATCAAATTCAGCCTCGCGGAAGGGAGGCGCTATCTTATTCTTTACCACCTTGCATCTGGTGTGTGAGCCGACCATCTCGCCGTTTACCTTTAGGGTCTCGACGCGGCGGATGTCAATGCGGACAGAGCTGTAGAATTTCAGCGCTCTGCCGCCCGTGGTCACCTCGGGGTTGCCGTAGACCACGCCGACCTTTTCGCGGAGCTGGTTGATGAAGATGGCGACGCAGTTGCTTTTGTTGATGGCGCCCGCGAGCTTTCTGAGCGCCTGCGACATAAGTCTGGCGTGCAGACCCACATGGCTGTCGCCCATTTCGCCCTCTATCTCAGCCTTGGGCACCAGCGCCGCTACCGAGTCGATGACGATTACGTCGATAGCGCCGCTGCGGATAAGCGCCTCGGCAATCTCAAGCGCGTCCTCACCGGTGTCGGGCTGCGACACCAGCAGCGAGTCCACGTCTACGCCCAGCGCCGCCGCGTAGGTGGGGTCGAGCGCGTGCTCTACGTCGATAAAGGCGACGTTGCCGCCGTTTTTCTGACCCTCGGCGATGCAGTGCAGCGAAAGGGTGGTTTTACCCGAGGACTCGGGTCCGTAGATCTCCACTATCCTGCCGCGCGGCAGTCCGCCGATGCCCAGCGCGATGTCCAGCGACAGCGAGCCTGTGGAGATGTGGTCGACGGTCATATGCTTATTCTCGCCAAGGCGCATCACCGCGCCCTTGCCGAATTGCTTTTCGATTTGCGATATGGCTGTTTCCAGCGCTTTGTTCCTATCTACTGCCATTTTTCAGTACCTCCGTTTGTTCATATCCCATGGGGTTGCCTCTATTATACGGTATTTCCGCTTAAAACACAAGATTTTTACGGAATTATTCTCGAACAAAATTTCTAAAAAGTGAGCATTGTCCCGTTAATTGCCCAATGCTCGTATGCCGCGTATGGCGCGCTCACAGCCGCCGAAGTCCTTTTCGGTGCAAATTTCCTCATAGCCGCTGCCTTTCAACCACCGCCGTACAGTAGCCGCCTGACCTTCGCCAAGCTCAAAAACCAGCGCTCCGCCGCGCTTCAGCTTCGGCGTCCAGTCGCGGATTATCGCGCGGTAAAAGTCCAAGCCGCTCTCGCCGCCGTCCAGCGCCATAGAAGGCTCAAACTTCACCTCAGCCTGCAAGCCGCTCAGCTCGGAGCGGCAAATGTAAGGCGGGTTGGAGATTATGAGGTCGAGGCTGCCGTCGGGCACCTCGCGGTGACAGGTCAGCACGTCGCCGTTTATGGCGGTAACTTTCAGTCCGTTGCGAGATATATTCTTTTGAAGAAAATAAAATGCTTTGTCGCTCAGCTCAACGGCGGAGACCTCCGCTCTGACGAGTCCGCACAGCGCAATAGCTATCGCGCCGCTGCCCGCGCAGAGGTCGTAAACCTTAGCCGAGGGTCTGTCCTTTAAAAAGTCCAGCGCCATCCTCACGCAAACCTCGGTGTCGTCGCGGGGGATGAGCACACCCTCGCCGACCGCGAGCGGAAAGCCCATGAAGCTCCACTCGCCCAGCAGGTATTGCAGGGGATAGCGGGTCAATCTTTTTTCTGTAAGAGAATTTAAAAGCTCCAGCTGTGCCTCTGACACAGGCGCGTCGCCGTGCGTTATCAGCGCGGAGCGGCCGTAGCCGGTCACGTGCTCCAGCAGGCAGAGCGCCTCAAAGTCCGCGTTCTCCACGCCGCCGTCCGTCAAAGCCCGTCGGCACTCGCGGTAGGCGTCCCTCAGCATCCGCAGTTGATGATGTCGGAGCCGTCGTCGGGGATTACCGCCTCGATAGCCTTTATCGCTACCTCTATCATGTCGTCGTTGGGCTCCTTGGTGGTTATGCGCTGTGCCCACAGACCGGGCGCGGCGATAATGCGGGTAAGCGCGTTGTCGTGTCTGCCGCAGAGCTTTATCAGCTCATAGCCGATGCCGCAGGTAACGGGGATAAGCGCGATTTTGATAACAGGCCGCCAAAAGCCCAGCGTGGTGGGTACAAACAGACCGACCACTATGCCGAGAATCAGCATGATAACGATGAAGCTGGTGCCGCAGCGGGGGTGAAAGCGTATCTGCTTGCGCACGTTTTCCACGGTCAGCTCTTCCTCATTCTCGTAGCAGAAGATAGTTTTGTGTTCGGCGCCGTGATACATGAACACGCGCTTCATGTCCTTGGTTTGCGACACCACGACGATGTAGAGCAAAAACAGGATGATCTTGAGCACGCCCTCAAACACGGACTGCCAGAAGGTGACCGTTTCGTTCTTTTGCTGCAGCGCGGGCACCGCCAGCTTAAGCAGCTCAAACAAGCCCCAGGGCACAAAGAAAAACAGTCCCACCGCCAGTGCTACGCCCAGAATGGAGGCAAAGACCATCAAAATTTTCATCAGCTTGTCGCCGAACTTTTCGTCTAGCCATTTTTCAAACTTGGAGGGCTCCTCCTCGATCTCCGCGGATTCTATCGCCTTGTCGGCGGAGAGCATCAGCGATTTGTAGCTCAGGCGCATGGAGTCGATAAGACCCGCTATGCCCCTGAAAAAAGGCAGCTTGAACAGCTTGACCTTTTCGGGTATCATCGTTATTCTGATGTCCTCGCTGTAGATCTCATCCTTGCCCGTGCGCACGCAGACGGTGCTTTTTTTGGGGCCGCGCATCATAATGCCCTCGATCAGTGCGCTGCCGCCGATCGAGGTGATTTTTTTGGTTTTTTTAGACATAAGTATTTTTCCTTTTGTTTTTTAGTCGGTAGTGTTAAGCGTTAGGCAGTCGCCTTGGGCGATACAGCTCGAAGCGAAGCGACCGATACCATTCACGATCCGTTTTACAGCTTCACCGTTTCGGGAGCGGCCTCGGTTTCATCGCCTTCCTTGTATACGGGGAAGGTAAGGGTCACGGTGGTGCCCACGCCCTCGCCGCTCTCGATGTCGAGCTTGCCGTTGTGCAGGTTCATTATCTCATCCGCGACGGCTAAGCCTATGCCGGAGCCGCCTACGGTTTGATTTGCTTTGTAAAATTTTTCCTTTACGCGCGGCAAATCCTCGGCGGGGATGCCGCAGCCTGAGTCGGTGACCACTATCTTGATAACCTCGGGGTCATCCTTTGAGTAGAGCACCTGCGCCGCCACTACGCCGCCCTTGGGCGTGTATTTCAGCGCGTTGTCAAGTATATTTAGGAACACCTGGCGCAGGCGGTTGCGGTCGCCGTAAACCGGCGGCAGCACCACGTCGGTGTCGTCGTAAAGCAGGTGGATGCCGTCCTCTACGGCGCGCTCCTTGAGCATGTACACGGTTTCGTCAAATTCGGCGAGGATGTCCATTTTTTCCTTCATCAGCACCATTCTGCCGCTCTGTATCCTGCCGAAGTCAAGCAGCTCCTCGACTATGCCCGTAAGGCGGCTGCTCTCCTTGATTATAACCGACATTCCCCTGTCAAAGGTGCGTCTGTCCAGCGTGCCGCGCTCGCTCAGCTGCATGGTCTCCGCCCAGCCCTTTATGGCGGTAAGAGGTGTGCGCAGTTCGTGAGAAACGCGGGAAATAAAGTCGTTTTTCATTTGTTCGGTGGTCTGCAAATCTTTTGCCATGTCGCTTACAGCGTCGCAGAGATCACCGATCTCGTCGTTGTATTTGTGCTCGATTTTTTCGGAGGCGGAAAAGTCGCCCTGCGCTATCTGCGCCGCCGCCTTTGAAAGCCTCTGTATGGGCTTGACTATTGAGCGGATGAACGCCAGACCCGAGAGGATGACCATGGCGATGACCGCTATGCCCACCGCTATGATTATTATGCTGAACAGCACTATGCGGCTGTGCGCCGGCTCCATAGATACGATGTAGCGCACCGCGCCCACCACGTTGCCGTTTTCGTCGCGGATAATGCGGGTCTCGCTCATGGCGCGTTCGCCCGAGAGCAGCTTGCCGTTCCAGAAGGCGTTGCCGGAGTCGCTCTTGCGCGCGGCGTCAAAGTCGTTCATCTTCTCCTTTTCCGAGGGAAGGAAGCCCGTGGAGGTCAGCACCACACGTCCCGAGGAGTTGAGCACCATAACGCCCATCTGTTCTTTTTTGTCAAAGTTTTCGATATAGTCGCGCGCGGCTGAGGTAAACTCGGTGGGGTTGTCCGCCTCAAAGCTCGGGAACACCATGCTCAGCTCGTTGGACGAGGAGTGCAGATCCTGTTGTATGCGCGACTGGAACACGCGGTTTAGGGAGAAAATGAGGATGACTACGACCAATACGATAATGGTGAGGATAACGCTGAGCGTGTTGAGCATCCAGCGCTTGGTGATACCCTTTATCATCCTTTCAACTCCTTTCATGCGGCAAAGCCGCTTTTCGCGCGCCAAAGGCAGCGGTCACTGTGAGCAGCATCGCTGTCCTAAGGTATATTCGGCCTGATTTGGGGCAGCAAAAGCCAACGGCGCGGTGTCGGGCGCCGCAGGTCGGCATATCACTCGCCGCTGTCCCACTTGTAGCCCAGACCCCATACGGTGATGATGTGCTTGGGGTTGGAGGGCTCGTCCTCCACCTTCATTCTCAGGCGGCGGATGTTGACGTCGACGATCTTGTCCTCGCCCACATAGGCGTCGCCCCAGACGTGGTTGAGGATGTCGATGCGGTCAAGCGCCGTGCCGGGATTTGAGAAGAAGTATTCCATTATCTGGAACTCCACCTGGGTCAGCTCTATCATTTTACCCGCCTTCATCAGCGCGCGGTTGCGCAGATTGAGGGTGAAGTCGCCGGACTTGAGCTCTTCCTTGAAGTTGTTTTCGGAGCGCGACTGAGCCAGCGCCACGCGGCGGTAAAGCGAATCTACGCGCGCAAGCAGCTCGCTGGGGGAGAAGGGCTTTGCCACATAGTCGTCGGCGCCCAGCATCAGACCCGTCACCTTGTCCATCTCCTGCGTTTTAGCGGAGAGCATGATGATGCCTATGCCGCCGTTGCGGCTGCGCAGCTCCTTGCAGACCTGGAAGCCGTCGATGCCGGGCATCATCACATCGAGGATGGCGATGTCAAAGTCGCCGTCGTGCTCGTCGTATTTTTTCAGAGCGGTCTCACCGCAGTCGGCTTCGACGACGTCGTAGCCCGCGCGTGTCAGGTTGATAACGACAAAGTCGCGGATAGCGGCTTCGTCCTCGCAAACAAGAATCTTTTTCATGTCAAAACCTCCGTTGTTGTTTTGTATCTAAAAAGAAAGCGGTATCAAAGTAATGTCAAAGCCTTACGAGGGCTTGTTGATAGCGGCGGAAGCGGTGTTGTTAAGCAGCGAAAACGCGGTTTTTATCTCGTTGTCGCTTAGCGCCAGCTCGCTTTGCGCGGAGTAGTTGCGGAAGGTGTAGGCGTAGCGGTTGTCCTTGTAGATCAGCACATAGCCGTCCACGCCCTCGCCCTTGTCCCAGTCGGCTACCTTGAACACCTTTATGTCAAAGAGCTTGGCGCCCGCGGTGTTGCTGTTCCATTCGCAGACGCTCATAACGTCGCCGCTTTTGTTCAGCAGCGCCGAAAACGCGCCTGCCGTCCAGGTCTCGGGTATCTTAATGGTGTAGTTATAGTTGTAATTCGCCGCCGTGCGCTGCGCGGGAAGCAGGGCTTCCTTTTCAATGCTGAAGTTGTTCCACAGCACCTGCTCGGCGGCGGTAAAGGCGCCGCTGTCCTTGTTGTAGGGCAGGGTAGACACGGTGGGGATCTTTATTTTCATGTCGTTGTCGGTATCGGCGGAATATACCGCGCTGGTGCGCTGGGTGGGATTAGCCGCCCGCTCTTTGTACAGCGGATTGCGCAGGGCGTTTCGCTGCTTGCTGAAATATATCACCTGGGTGTTCAACTCGCCGTTCGACGTGCCGCCGTCCACCACCAGCCCCTTGACGCCGTCGCCCAGGTCGGAGAATACGGCGTTTTTGTAGCTGACGATGTTGGGGTCCATCGGCGCGGACGCCTTGGGAAACATCATCTTGCTTTCGTCGTCAAATTCCAGCAGGGTTGCCTTTGCCTTGTTTTCGGGGCTGAACAGCGACAGCGCGATGACCTTGCTTTTGCCGCTGTTGTCCAGATTGCCGCAGTAGAACGCCGAGCAGTTCTGTCCGGTTTCAATCGACTCGGTACTGCCGTTTTCGTAGGTGTAGGCGGTCAAATAATTGACGCCCGTGGTGTAGGTGGCGTAGCCCACAAGGATCTCCTGCTCCTTGCCGCGCCCTATGTCGGCGAAGTCGATGCTGTCTACGTCGGTAGTTTCGTTTACGAAATCATCCGAGATAGTCCAGCTGCCGTCGTTTTCGTACATCACCAGCATGTGCACGCCCGCCGCGCCGTCCTTTTCACGGAAAAAGGCGATCGCCTCGTTTACATTGTCGCCGTCGAGGTCGTGCATGACGATAGCGCTGCGGTAGCTGCCGCTTTTGGGATATTTGAGTGTGTAGGGACCCTTGGCGGTCTTGGAGATCAGCTTTTCTATCTCCGCCTCGTCGCCCATGGTCTTGGGAGGGCGCAGCATATCGTCCTTGCTTAAATCGGTGATGCTGCAGCCGCCGGTCGCGCTCAACAGCACCGCGCCCAGCAAAGCCGCGGCAGCCGCTTTTAGCTTCATATGCTTCCCTCCTTTTGCGATGTATTTATCGGTTATTTTTGGCGTGCGATCAAAAATTTAATCTTCTTGCCTTCTTCGGTGAACATCCGCTCGTGCTCGGTGGGGATGTTCTCGGCAAAGTCGCTTGCGTGCAGGTCGCGGGTCAGGTAGGTTATCTCATAGCCGCTCTGCTCAAAGTATTCCACGCTCTCCTCAAACAGCTCGTCGTCGTCTGTCTTGAAGCGGATCTCCGCTTCGGGCTTGAGGAAGCTCTTGTACATTTCCAGCTTTTTGGGGAAGGTCAGGCGGCGCTTTTTGTGCTTGAGGCGCGGCCAGGGGTTGCAGAAGTTGATAAACAGCCCCTCGATCTCGTCCTCAGGACGGATGACCCTGTCAAGCTGTTCCACGTTATAGTTTACCAGCAGCAGATTGTCAACTTCCTCTCTGCCCGCCTCCTCAAACAGCTTGACTATGGTGCGTCTGCCCACGCCCAGCATGTCGATCTTGATGTCCAGCGCTATGATGTTGCGCTCGGGGTATTTCACGGCGAACTGTCCGGCAAAGCCGCCCTTTCCGCAGCCGATCTCAAGGTACAGCGGCTGCTCTTTCTTGAAGGCGTGCTTCCAATTGCCCGCGTGTTCCTCGGGATTCTTGATGAAAAAGTCGCACACGCTCAGTTCGGGCTCAGCCCATTTTTTCTTTCTTATCCTCATAATACCTCTATATAAAAAACCATTTCATTTAATTATATCAAATTGTTACAAATTATGCAATAATATTTTAAATGTATTTCATTTTATCGCTGTAAACCTGCGACTTTGTAAATATAATGTCAGAAAACGCTGCCTCCAGTTTGTTTTTCAGCGGTAAAATGACAATGTCTTCACTTTTAAAGTGCCCTACATCCGCAATATTTACGCCCATCGCGTTGGCGGCGTTTATCTCATGGTGCTTTATCTCGCCGGTCACCAGCACGTCCGCGCCCTCTTCGGCGGCGGCAAAAACATCCGAGCCGCCCGCGCCCGAGGCTACGGCGACCGTTTTGACCGTCGGCTTGACCGCGGTGTAGCGCAGTCCCTCGCAGCCCAGCGCCTCTTTTGCGCGCAGCGCGAAGACGTCTGTCGCGGTCTCCTCGTCCAACTCGCCGATGAACAGACATTCGCCCGCCTTGGCTTTGCGCAGACCTTTTACGCCCAGCGCGTCCGCAAGGCAGGTGTTTACCCCGAAGCTTTCCGACAGGTCAAGGTTGGTGTGCATGCAGACGGCGGCTATGCCGTGACGCGCCAGCAGGTAGGGCACGCTTTTCGCCGGCATGCGCTTCATCGGCGCGAATATCACGGGGTGGTGGCTGATTATCAGCTCGCAGCCCGTTTTTGCCGCTTCCTCCACCGTTTCGGCGGTGATGTCAAGGGTCAGCAGAGCGCGGCTGACAGCGGTGTTCCTGTCGCCGACCAGCAGACCTACGTTGTCAAAATCCATCGCGGTATCAACGGGCGCGAAGCCCTCGAACCAGTCAAGAATATCTTTTATCTCAGTCACAGTACGCCTCCAGTTTGTCCGCGAGCGCGGCAAAGCGCGCCTCTCCCTTTGCCTGCTTGCGCAGCCGCTCGATGTGACTGCGGACAAAACGGAGATGCGTCGCGTTATGACGGGGATCCAGCTCCCCGAGGTAGTAATAGGTCTCGTCGCGCTTTATGGCGCGTCCCGTATAGAAAACCGATAGCACGGTGTAGCATTTTCCGCCCGACACACAGCAGTCCTGAGCGTCTATTTCAAAGCCGTTTGCGCACAGCCGCGCCGTAAGCACCTCGCTTTTGGTCATCGGCTGCAAAATAAAATGCTTGGCTTTGCTTTTGGCGTAGGGGCAGCGGTCGATGATGTCGGCGATAAGCTCGCCGCCCATGCCCGCTATTATGATGTCGTCGGCTTCGTTTTCGCCGATAGCCTGCATGCCGTCGCTCAGACGAGCCTCTACGCGGTCGCCAAGTTCGGCGGCGTCGATAGTCAGCTTGCCGCGGCTCAGGGGCTCGGGATTGATGTCGGCGGCTATTGCCGACGGGCAAATATTGTTTCGGCACAGCCACACGGGTAAATACGCATGGTCTGTGCCGATGTCTGCCGCCCTTGCGCCGCGGCGGACAAAGTCCGCGCACAGCCGCAGGCGGTTATCCAACTGTGTTTTTACGCCCATCAGACAGCGGCGTTCAGCGCTTCCACAAGCGCGTCGGCGTCGGCGCCGTGAACATAGCACGCCTGTTCAATGGTCTCGCCGCGCGACGCGGGGCAGCCCAGGCAGTGCATGCCTATGCTCAAAAACAGCTGAGCGGTCTCAGGGTGCTTGTCAAGCACATCGCCGATGATGGAATCCTTTGTGATTTTTTCCATAACAATTACCTCCAAGTCGTCTATTTAGTGTTTTGCCTTATCATTATATCATATATTTTGTGTTCAGGCAAGTGGTGAAAGCGTAATTAAAAGAGGAAAATTCATGCCGCGCCCGCCTTTGAGGGTCACGGGCGAAAAAAGCGTCGCTCATATGCCCGTAGACCAGTATTTTCTGTCCAGGCTGCGGTACTGTACCGCCTCAAGCACATGGTCGGAGCGGATTATCTCCTCGCCCTCCAGATCGGCTATAGTGCGCGCCACCTTCAGCACCCTGTCGTAGGCGCGTGCGGTGAAGCCCAGCAGGTCGAAGGCGTTTTTCAGCGTGCGCTCCGCCTCGCTGTCTATCAGACAGAAGGTCTCGAATTCGGCGGAATTTATTTTGGAATTGCAGGTGGTGCGGCTGCCCTCAAAGCGCTGCCGCTGTATCTCACGGGCTCTGTCCACCCGCTTCTTGATTTCCGCCGAGCACTCCGACCGCTCGGTCGCGCGCAGCTCCTCAAACTCCACCGGCGGCACCTCTACATGGATGTCGAAGCGGTCGAGCAGCGGACCCGAGACGCGGTTGAGGTAGCGGCGTATCTTTGTGGGCGAGCATGTGCACTGGTGCTTAGGGTCGCCGAAGTAGCCGCAGGGGCAGGGGTTCATGGCGGCGATGACCATGATGGAGCAGGGGTAGGTGCAGTTTTGTCCCGAGCGGGAAATGGTGATGGTGCCGTCCTCTATCGGCTGGCGCAGCACCTCAAGCGCCGACCGCGTAAACTCGGGCAGCTCGTCCAAAAACAGCACCCCGTGGTGTGCCAGCGACACCTCGCCGGGGCGGATGGTGCCCGTGCCGCCGCCGCCCAGACCCACGGCGGTCACCGTGTGGTGCGGAGCGCGGAAGGGCCGCACTGTGATAAGCCCGTCGCCGTGCAGCGCGCCCGAGATGGAATGTATCTTAGTCGCCTCTATCATCTCGTCAAAGGTCATGTCGGGCAAAATCGAGGGCATGCGTTTGGCTAGCATGCTTTTGCCGGAGCCGGGCGGTCCGATGAGCAGGATGTTGTGCCCGCCCGCCGCGGCTATCTCCAGCGCGCGCTTCGCCTCTTGCTGACCCCTTACCTGAGAAAAGTCCGGAATAAACTCTGATGGTGAAATATTGCGTTCATGCACAGGCTCGGCAGGCAGCATTTTCAGTGCGCCTTCAAGCACTGTTTTAAGCTGATTGATACTCTTGATAGGGTAGACCTCTATGCCCTCCACCACCGCTGCCTCCTGCGCGTTGGCTGCGGGGACGAACATCCGCTTCAATCCCGCTTCGCGGGCGGTTATCACCATGGGCAGGACGCCGTTGATGCCGCGCACATCGCCGTTCAGCGACAGCTCGCCTATGAAGCCGCAGTCGCTTACATCGGCGCGGATGTAGCCTGCCAGCCGCATGAGGTTTACGGTTATCGGCAGATCGTAAACGGCGCCTTCCTTTTTGATGTCGGCAGGCGCCAGGTTGAATACAAAGTGCGCCGCGGGCAGGCGGTAGCCGCAGTTTGAAAGCGCGCTGCGCACGCGGTCCTTGCTCTCCTTCACCGCCGCGTCGGGCAGCCCCACCAAATCGAAGGCGGGCAGCCCCGCGCGCGAGGAAGCCTCTACCTCCACCTTGTATCCGTCTATGCCGTTTATGCCGAAGCTGGTGCACGTTACAACCATGATCTCACTCCCAAATCATCGGATTTTGCACTAATACTACAAAATATTATAACACACATTAGAGCAAAAGACAATACATTTAGAGCTAAATGTTCATAGTTGATTAGCAATAATGCATAAATTAATTGATAGGATGTATGCAAGTATACAGAAAATCTTGCTACGCTTGACTTTTCTGAAACAATATGGTAAAATATTGTTACAGAATATCATATGTAGCGGGGGTACAAAATGGCAAACACAAAAGGATTGTATTCAGCCCTTTCAGATGATGTTCTTGCCGAAGTTTCTGGTAACGGTGACGACAATGCCTTTAACGAGCTGGTAATCCGATATCTCGGTCGCATCCGGTTTATCGCGCGCAAATACCGGGCTCAGGGCTACGATCAGAGTGATTTTGTGCAGGAGGGTCTTTTGGCGCTCCTCCAAGCCTGCAAAACCTATAATAACTCAGGGGGTAGTACCTTCAACACCTATGTGTCGTTGTTGGTTGAGCGCAGGTTTATCTCAATCATTCGCGGATCACAGTCAAAAAAAGCGGTTCCCGATTCCGCGCTGGTGCAGATCGACGGTCTTGAGGACGGTTTGATCTACGCGGCGCCGTCGCCCGAGGAGCAGCTGCTCGAAAAAGAACAGCTTGCCCAGGTGCTGGACGGGCTTCACGCTTTATTGTCGGCAAGGGAATACGAGGTGCTTATGCTCTTTGCCTCGGGACTCAGCTACAGCAAGATCTCCGCTAAGTTAAATATTTCCGAAAAGTCCGTTGATAACGCTTTGCAGAGAGCGCGCAGAAAGATCGGCGCCACAGAAATGTCCTGTTAAGAATGCTGCGCAGTTTTTAAGGGACAAAATCTAAATCAAAGTGAGGTAGATGTCCAATGTATGAAGACAAAACACTAATCTGCAAAGATTGTGGTAACGAGTTTGTTTTCACTGCCGGCGAGCAGGAATTCTACGCTGAAAAAGGTTTTGAAAATGAGCCTCAGCGCTGCAAAGAATGCAGACAGGCGCGCAAAAACGCTGTCAAAGCCAGCAGGGAATACTACGATACCACTTGCGCTGAGTGTGGCGGCCCTGCCAGAATCCCCTTTAAGCCTATGGAAGGCAAAAGCTATTACTGCAGCGAGTGCTTTGCAAAAAGGAAAGAAGCTGAAGCGGTTTAACCCAAAAGCTTCCTGCGTATAATACACTATTATCACAGTGCGGTGAGGAGTTTCTCCTCACCGCTTTCTTTTTTTCGATATTCCCTTGCTGCCGAATTATTCGCGGAAGGCAAGAGCGCACGCCGACACAGGCAGAGAAAGTGCCTGCCGGCGCAAGGTCAAAAAAAGTCAAAAATATTTCATTTTTTAGTATATGAGAGTATTTGAGAGAATTAAGGAGCATATCGGAGAAAAGCCCGAATAATTTGATTATATTTGACTTTGACTTTCTTTGACCTTAACGCTATACTGTAATCAAAGCTCAGACGAGCGGGAAAAGAGGGAACAAAAATGAGAATGAGTGATTTGGTAGCTCAATACATTTTGGAAATGTTAGAGGAGCAAAACGGCAGCGCCGAGATACGGCGCAACGAGCTTGCGGGCAGTCTGGGCTGTGTGCCCAGTCAGATCAATTACGTCATAACATCGCGGTTCACGCCCGAGCAGGGCTACATCGTCGAAAGCCGTCGCGGCGGCGGCGGGTTCATCCGCATAAGCCGCGTCAAAATGGACAACGGCACCGCGCTTATGCACATCATCAATTCGGTGGGCGACACGCTGGAAAAGGCGTCGGCTGAGGTCATGCTGCGCAATATGCTGCAGCGGCAGCTTATGGATCTGGCTACCGCCAAGGCTATCGCGGCGGCGCTCTCCGACAGGTCCCTCAGAAGCGTAGAGCAGGAAAAGCGCGACGCGCTGCGTGCCGACCTGTTCAAGAACATGCTGCTGACGCTTAACAGCTAAGCAACCGAATACAAACTACCGACCATTAACCGAGAGGTGATATATATGAAATGTCAGAAATGCGGCGCCAATAACGCCAACACCCATGTCAAGACAATAATCAACGGCGAGTTCCGAGAGTACGATCTGTGCAGCGAATGTGCGCACAAGATGGGCTACACCAACGTGTTCGCGGATATGGACAACGAGTTCGCAGGGCTGCTGGGCAGCTTCTTCACCAACGTTCTGCCCGCCAGAACCGAGGCTACCCGCTGCGAGTTCTGCGGCAGCACCTATCCCGATATTGCCAAAACAGGGCAGGTGGGCTGCGCAAATTGCTACACGCTCTTTGCCGACCGGCTCTATCCGTCCATCCGCAGGATACACGGCAACACCACTCACTGCGGTAAAAACAGCGGCAGGACTGCTGCAAAACAGCCCAAGGCTGCCGAAATGACCAAGGAAGAAAAAATCGCGGAGCTGAAAACACAGCTTGAGCAGGCGGTGGGCGAACAGAACTTTGAACACGCCGCCGAGCTGAGAGATAAAATAAAGGAAATGGAGGGAGAAGCGTGAGCAAGGTAGTTATTTCCACCCGTGTGCGGCTGGCAAGAAACCTGAAAAACTATCCCTTCCCGTGCAGGCTCAGTCAGCAGGGCAGGGAAGAGGTGATCGAAAAGGTGCGCTCCGCCGTCAAAAACAGCAACAGCGTGCTCGCCGATGACTTCTCCTTCATCAAAATGAGCGAGGTAGACCCGCGCCGCGCGGTCTCTCTGGTAGAGAAGCGTCTGGTCAGCCCCGAGTTCATCAGTGACTCGGCGGGCAGAGCGCTGCTGCTCAGCAGCGACGAGAGCCTGTCTGTTATGATAAACGAGGAGGATCACATTCGCCTGCAGGTCATCACAAAGGGGCTGTCGCTCGACGAAGCCTACGACACCGCCGACAAGCTCGACACCCTCCTCGATGAAAACCTCGATTTCGCCTTTGACGAAAAGCTGGGCTACCTTACCCAGTGTCCCACCAATCTGGGCACGGGCATGAGAGCGTCGGTAATGCTCCACCTGCCCGCGCTCGAGAAAAGCCGCGCCGTCAGCCGCATCGCGGGCAACCTGTCAAAGCTGGGGCTTACCATCCGCGGTGCCCACGGCGAAGGCACCGAGCCCAAGGGCGCGCTGTACCAGCTTTCTAATCAGGTAACGCTGGGCATCTCGGAGCAGGCGGCTATAGAGAACCTCAAAAACATCACCGCGCAGCTTGTGGCGCAGGAGGAGCAGGCGCGTGAACGCCTTTGCCGCAGCGACGACGTGCAGGACACCGTAGCCCGCAGTCTGGGACTGCTCAGATACGCCAGGGTCATCTCCCACGACGAAGCGCTCACGCTGCTTTCAAACGTCCGTCTGGGCGTGGTCTCGGGACAGATAACCGACGTTGACACCGAAGTTATCGATGAGCTTATGACAGACGTCGAGCCCGCGACTCTCTCGGTAAACGCGGGCAAAAATCTCTCGCCCCATGAAAGGGACGTAGAAAGGGCAAAGCTGATCCGTGAAAAGCTGGGTTGATCGGCTTTGCCGCGGCTCACACCACCTTATACCAAACATTGACAGATAACCAAAGGGGGTATTCCTATGTTCAAATTTCAAGGATTCACCGAAAAAGCAAACAATGCGCTCAACCTCTCCGTACAGGCGGCGGAAGCTCTCGGTAACACCTACATCGGCACCGAGCACGTACTGCTGGGTCTGCTAAAGGAAGGCTCCGGCATGGCGTATGCTGCGCTGAGCAGCTGCGGCGTGACCGCGGAGATGATAGAGAGCAAGCTGGAAAAAAGCGTTTACGGCGCTCCCACAAGCCTTACGCCCAACGAGTTCACCCCGCGCACCAAGCGTGTGCTGCGCTCCGCCACGGCGGTCTCCGCTAGGCTGGGCAGCGGATATGTCGGCACCGAGCATCTGCTTATCGCCCTGATGTCAGACAGCGACAGCTACGCCGTAAGCTTTTTGAATGAGGCGGGCGTAAGCGTAAATGACGTGATTCGCGCGCTGCGCAACAGCTTGGGCGGCGATCCTCAGGGCGGATACACCCCCGACAGCGGCTTTGAGCCTCAAGGCAACGCACAGGAGGGCGGCTCCGCGCTTGATAAATTCGGCAGAGACCTGACCCAAGCCGCCAAGAACGGCGAGATAGACCCTGTTATCGGCAGGGAAAAGGAGATAGAGCGCGTCATACAGATCCTCTCGCGCCGCACCAAAAACAACCCCGTGCTCATCGGTGAGCCGGGAGTCGGCAAGACCGCCGTCGCCGAGGGACTGGCGCTGGAGATCTCCAAGGGCAACGTGCCCGAGATACTCCGCGACAAGCGCGTAGTGGCGCTCGACCTCACCGGCATGGTCGCCGGCGCGAAATACCGCGGCGACTTTGAGGAGCGCATCAAGGCGGCGATAGACGAGGTGAAAAAATCCGGAAACACCATACTGTTCATCGACGAGCTGCACACCATCATCGGCGCGGGCGCGGCAGAAGGCAGCGCCGACGCGGCAAACATCCTAAAGCCTTCGCTGGCGCGCGGCGACTTCCAGGTCATCGGCGCCACCACCCTCAACGAGTACCGCAAGTATATAGAAAAGGACGCCGCTCTGGAGCGCCGCTTCCAGCCCGTCAAGATCGGCGAGCCTACACAGGAGCAGGCGGTGGAGATCCTCAAGGGACTGCGCGACAGCTACGAAGCTCACCACAAGGTCAAGATCACCGACGAGGCTATCGAGGCGGCTGTCAAGCTCAGCTCCCGCTATATCGCCGACCGCTACCTTCCCGACAAGGCTATCGACCTCATCGACGAGGGCGCGTCCAAGGTGCGCCTCGCCGCCATGACCTCTCCCGACAACGTCAAGGAGCTGGAGGACAAGATCAAGGAGCTTGAAAATGAGAAGGCGAGCGCCGTCAACGAGCAGGACTTCGAGCGCGCCGCTAAAGTGCGCGACGAGCAGAAAGCCGTTCAGGAGCGTCTGGACGAGGCGAAAAAGAGCTGGCAGGAGCGCCAGAAGGACGACAGCGGCGAGGTCGACGCGGAGGTCATCGCGAAGATCGTTTCCGACTGGACCGGCATCCCCGTGGTGCAGCTCACCAAGGAGGAGAGCGAGCGGCTGCTCAACATGGAGCAGGTGCTCCACGAGCGCGTGGTCGGTCAGGACGAGGCTGTCACCTCTATCGCCAAGGCTATCCGCCGCGGCAGGGTAGGTCTGAAAGACCCTAAGCGCCCCGTAGGCTCCTTCATCTTCCTCGGACCCACCGGCGTAGGCAAAACCGAGCTGTGCAAGGCGCTGGCTCAGGCGATGTTCGGCGACGAAAACGCCATGCTCCGCCTCGATATGTCCGAGTATATGGAGAAGCACACCGTTTCCAAGCTCATCGGCTCACCGCCCGGCTATGTGGGCTTTGACGAGGGCGGTCAGCTCACCGAAAAGGTGCGCCGCAAGCCCTACTCCGTAGTGCTGTTCGACGAGATCGAAAAGGCGCATCCCGACGTGTTCAATATGCTGCTTCAAATTTTGGAGGACGGCAGGCTCACCGACAGCCAGGGCAGAACGGTAGACTTCAAAAACACCGTCATCATAATGACCTCCAACGTCGGCGCAAGGCTCATCACCGACAAGCAGAGTTCGCTGGGCTTCGCGCAGGAAAGCAAGGAGCAAAAGGAGGAGGACATCAAGAGCCTGGTCATGGGCGAGCTGAAAAAGGTGTTCCGCCCCGAGTTCCTCAACCGCGTTGACGACATCATCGTGTTCAACAAGCTCACTCAGGACGAGATAAAGCAGATCGCCGGCAAGATGCTCGAAACCCTCTCAACGCGGCTGGAAGCGATGGACATCACCATCTCCTTCACCGACGCGGCGATCACCGCTATAGCCGACAAGGGCTTTGACGACGCCTACGGCGCACGCCCCCTCAGAAGGGCTATCCAAAGCGAGATAGAGGACGTCCTAAGTGAAAAGATGCTCGACGGCGAAATCACCGACGGCTCTCACGTCACCTGCGACTGCAAGGACGGCAAGTTTACGTTTACCTGCGAATAATAATCAAATCTATCGGCGCTGCGAAAGAGCTTCGGCTCGTTCGCGGCGCTTTTCATTTTGACAAAACATTTCGGAGTATTGACAATATTCGTGAAACCGTTTATAATAATTTGTGTAAATCGCATATAGCGAAAATCAAAAAAGGGGTTTTTTTATGAAAAGAACGATCCGAGCAAGTATTTGCGCAGTTCTCGTTTTGCTGTTGATGGCGGCGATGTGCGCGGTCGTGCCGTTTACCGCGGGCGCTGCGGCAACTTCCTTTGAAACAGCGGAGGCTTACACGATGGGTACCGATGTTTCCGAAACGCTCTCAAAGGGAATGCAGCATTTTTATAAGTTCACTCTGGCGGACTCGGGAAAGGTCAGCGTCAATCTCAACATCTTCGTTTCCAACGCGTACGTCACGGTCTATGACGGCGCATACAAGGAGATCGATAAGGACACCATCTACGATGCGGATAAAACTCATCCCAAGACTTTGGACAGGGACTACTATCTTAAATCGGGTGACTACTACTTTGAGGTCTCGCTGTCCGAGTATTCAGACAAGACCGGCGACTACAATTTTAAGCTCGAGTTTGAAGGCTGGAGCGACACCCAGCAGGAAAACCTCAACTCCATCAATGACGAGTACACGAAGGCTTATGAGTGCAAATCGGGCGAGGAGCAGAAGGGCTCTTTGACGATGAACGACAGCATCGATATTTTCAAGTTCAGCATGGCGAACGACGGCGAGCTAAAGGTGGATTATTCCACAATGATAAAAAGAGTAAAGCTGGTGATCCGCACCGAAAAGGGTGAGGAGAAGTGGAGCGAAAACGTAAGCTGCGAGGGCGACGGCATCGACGCCGGCATCCTCAACGATCAGTTCCCGCTTAGCAAGGGCAATTACTACTTTGTTGTTGAGAAGAATTACGCCAGCATGGAAAGTGACAACGGTCCCTATTCCTTTACCCTGACCGACCTTACGGTGGCTGCGTCCACCACAGCCGGTACCACTGCCGCTACCGAGGCGTCCGAACCCTCTTCGGCAGATACCACTGCGGAGGAAACTACCGTGCCGCAGGTCATCCAGATGCAGAGCGAGCCTTCATCCGAGGCGACCCTGCCGACCGCAGCCAAAGCGGACAGCAAAAAGAGCGACGACGGCGTACCGATGACTTTGATATTGGGACTGATAATCGGCGCAGTGGTGCTCATAGGTATCCTGGTGGTGCTTGTAGTCGTTTTGCTCAAATCAAAAAACAAGAAGAACAACGGCGGCAATAACAATCCCACTCAGTATCCGCCCGGACAGTTTTGATACATACGAATAACAAAACTGCGCACTCGACTTAGAGCGCGGAGTTTAGTATTAGAAATGTTTGTGTCTTTTCGGGTAGAAAAAAGAGCCGGCTCGGCAGCCCTTTCGGGGCGGAGTCAGCTCTTTTTATTCTATTAAAGAATCATTATTGCCGTTCGCTGTAGCCGTGCGCCTTGTCGAGCAGCATATCCTTTACCTTCATCAGCCTTGTGCGGCTTGAGCGGTCGTTTTCCTCCAGCTTCATCGAGATGTATTTTATCGTCTCCTGATAGCGGGGGATCATCACGTGCTCTAAGGAGTTTACGCGGCGGCGGGTCTTTTCTATCTCGGCGGACATCAGCTCGCAGCTCTTTTCGTACTGCGCCAGCAAAATCAAATCGGGCAGCACGCGGTCGAGCGACATCACCGCATCGTCCAGCTCAAAGGAGGTGAAGGCGAAGCCGTAGGGGAAGATGTCGCCCTTGTCGGAGGAGCGCGCGGTGGTTTCATACTGCGGGATCTCCACGCTCATCACGTTTTTCGCGCCGATCTCCACATTCACCTGCTGCTTTGGCGACAGCAGCGCGCCGTCCAGCGCCTGTTTGCTCATTACGGCAGAGGCGTTGACGAAGTGGGCGTTGCACAGCTCCAGCTCCCGCTCGACCTTGGCGCGCAGGTCACGTGTTTCACGCACCAGATCAAGGAATTGGCGCATCAGCTCGTCACGCTTATCCTTTAACATTTTATGGCCCCGCACAGCCGTGGTAAGCTGCTTTTTCAGCTTGCTAAGCTGCATGCGCGTGGGGTTTACATTCATTACTGCCATATAATAACCTCTACTATGTATGAAGTGCTGTTAATACCGCTTTTGCTTCGGTATGATCGTTTGGGAGAACCTTGCGGTCTTCCGACCCGCGCGGTGATACTGCGCGGGAGTGACACTTTCACACGGTATTATAATTCATCATCAACCCGGATAGTACTCGTCCAACATATCGTCCTTGATACGTTTCAGTTCGCTTCTCGGCAAGATAGCCAGCAGCTTCCAGCCGATGTCCAGCGTTTCCTCTATGGAGCGGTTTGCGTCGTATCCCTGCGACACGTACTCTCTCTCAAACGCCTCGGCGAACTCGGCGTACTTTTTATCCATTTCGGTCAGCGCCGCCTCGCCCAGAATTACCATCAGCTCGCGGGCGTCCTTACCTCTCGCGTATGCCGCGAAAAGCTGGTTCATCGTTGCCGCGTGGTCCTTTCTGGTCCTGCCGGGTCCTATGCCCTTGTCCTTAAGACGGCTCAGCGAGGGCAGTACGTCGATGGGCGGGGTGACACCCTTGCGGTACAGCTCACGGCTGAGGATGATCTGACCCTCGGTGATGTAGCCGGTGAGGTCGGGGATGGGGTGGGTCTTGTCGTCCTCGGGCATGGTGAGGATGGGAATAAGCGTGATAGAGCCTTCCTTGCCGCGCAGACGTCCCGCTCTCTCATACAGGGTCGCCAGGTCGGTGTACATATAGCCGGGGTAGCCGCGGCGTCCGGGAACCTCCTTGCGCGCGGCACTTACCTCGCGCAGCGCGTCGGCGTAGTTGGTGATGTCGGTCATTATGACCAGCACGTGCATGCCCAGGTCGAACGCCAGATACTCCGCGGCGGTCAGCGCCATCTTCGGGGTGGCGATACGCTCAATGGCGGGGTCGTTGGCGAGGTTTACGAACATTACGGTACGGTCGATAGCGCCCGTTTCCTTAAAGGACTGCACAAAGTACTCGGATTCCTCGAAGGTGATACCCATAGCGGCAAATACAACGGCAAACTGCTCGTTTTTGCCTCTTACGGTCGCCTGACGGGCTATCTGCGCCGCAAGCTGAGCGTGGGGCAGACCCGACGCGGAGAAGATGGGCAGCTTTTGACCTCTTACCAGAGTGTTAAGACCGTCTATCGCGGAAACGCCCGTCTGGATAAACTCCTGCGGGTAGTTGCGCGCGGCGGGGTTCATGGGGGTGCCGTTTACGTCCATGCGCTTTTCGGGTATCAGCGCGGGGCCGTCGTCTATCGGGTTGCCCAGACCGTCAAATACGCGCGACAGCATATCGGGCGATACGGGCAGCTCCATCGAGCGGCCTAAAAAGCGCACCTTGGAGCCTGCGAGGTTGATACCCGCGGCGGACTCAAACAGCTGCACCAGAGCGTTGCTGCCGTCTACCTCAAGCACCTTGCAGCGGCGTGTTTCGCCGCTGGGCAGCTCTATCTCGCCCAGCTCGTCGTACTTTACGTCATCGACGTCGCTTATCATCATCAGAGGACCTGCTACCTCTCGAATCGTACGGTATTCCTTTGGCATCAGTCATCACTCCTTTTCAAAACGTCGCTGATCTCAGCGTCAAGCTGCGATCCGATCGACTCAAATTCAGCCTGTACCTTGTCCTCAGGCTCATATTTCAAACGTCCTATGCGCTCGCGCACGGGGATGTTTACCAGCATTTCTATGTCTGCGCCCTGCTTCAGCGCCTCGCGCGCCTTGTCGTAGTAGTTCAGGATGGCGCGCATCATCAACACCTGCTTGGGCAGCGAGGTGTAGGTGTCGGTGGGGTCAAAGGCGTTTTGATGCAGATAGTCCTCGCGGATGGAGCGCGCGCTCTCGAGCTTTAGTCTGTCGGGCGCGGACAGCGCGTCCATACCCACCAGGTTCACTATCTCCTGTAGTTCGCTTTCGTCCTGCAATAACGCCATCAGTCTGCCGCGCAGCGCCATAAAGTCGGGAGCGGCGTTCTCGGCGAACCACTTTTCGAGCTGGTCGGTGTACAGCGAGTAGGAGGTCAGCCAGTTGATGGCGGGGAAGTGGCGCTTATACGCGAGCTGTGCGTCCAGGCCCCAGAATACCTTGACTATGCGCAGGGTCGCCTGTGATACCGGCTCCGAGATGTCGCCGCCGGGAGGCGATACCGCGCCGATGACCGACAGGGCGCCCTCGGTGTCCTCGGTACCGTTTACCAGCACGCGGCCGGCTCTCTCGTAGAACTGTGCCAAACGGCTGCCCAGATATGCGGGATAGCCTTCCTCACCGGGCATTTCCTCCAGACGACCTGACATTTCGCGTAGCGCCTCTGCCCAGCGCGAGGTGGAGTCCGCCATAAGCGCGACGGTGTAGCCCATGTCGCGGAAGTACTCGGCTATGGTGATGCCGGTGTAGATGCTCGCTTCACGCGCCGCCACGGGCATGTCGGAGGTGTTGGCGATCAGCACGGTACGCTCCATCAGCGAGTTGCCGGTGCGCGGATCCTTCAGCTCGGGGAACTCGTTGAGTACGTCGGTCATCTCGTTGCCGCGCTCACCGCAGCCGATGTAAACGATGATGTCCGCCGCCGCCCACTTCGCCAGCTGGTGCTGCACCACGGTCTTGCCCGAACCGAAGGGGCCGGGCACCGCCGCGACGCCGCCCTTGGCAAGCGGAAAGAGGGTGTCGATGGGGCGCTGTCCCGTGGTCAGCAGAATGTCGGGGGACAGCTTCTTTTTATACGGTCTGCCCACACGGACAGGCCAGGTGGTAAACATTTTGACGTTCGTGTCGCCGGCGTCGGTGCGGATGACCGCCACGACGTCGTCCAGCGTGAAGGTGCCCGCCTGGATGTCCTTGACGGTGCCCTCCACCTTGTTGGGGACCAGGATCTTGTGCAGCACTGCCGCAGTCTCCTGCACCGTGCCGAGCACGTCGCCGGCCTTCACCTTGTCGCCCGCCTTTGCAACGGGGGTGAAGTCCCATTCCTTGTTGTGGTTGAGCGAGGGCACGTCGATGCCTCTCTTGAGGTTGGTGCCCGCCACCTTCATGATTTCGTCCAGAGGGCGCTGGATGCCGTCGTAGATAGCGCCGATAAGGCCGGGACCCAGCTCGACCGACAGCGGAGCGCCGGTGCTTTCAACGGTCTCTCCGGGGCCTAAGCCCGAGGTCTCCTCATAAACCTGGATAGACGCGCGGTCGCCGTGCATCTCGATGATCTCGCCTATCAGACGCTGCGAGCTTACGCGCACAACGTCAAACATATTCGCGTCGCGCATACCCTCGGCGATTACCAGAGGACCCGCGACCTTAGTAATTATTCCTTGTTTCAAATGATACACCTCAATTAATTCTGATGATTGAAGATAATGTCGGAGCCGACCGCCTTTTCAACAAAGGAGGACAGGCGGCTTACGCCCGTGCCCTTGTTGCCTACCACCCCGGGTATTGGGATGATTGCGGGGCTCATCCGCTCTTCATAGCGCGCGCGCACTTTGTCCACCGAAAGATAGACGCTTTCGGTAAGATATATCACGGCGTAGCGGTCGCTGTCCGCCACGCGGCGCAGCAGCGCGCCCGCTTCGGTCAATTCGTCGCAGGGGTATATATCCAGTCCGACAGCGGAAAAGCCTTTTATGCTCTCGCTGTCGCCGAGGACCGCAATATTTTTAGCCATATATCTCACGCAGCCTTTCCCTGATGATCTCCCGGTCCGCAGCGGTCTTTATGCCGCTGTAGATGATATTGAGCGCCTTTTTCTGCGCCTCTTCGCCCAGGTAGTAGCCCAGCAGCGGCTCGGCGCCTTCGCTTGAGCGCTTGCAGCTTTCCTTGGCGAGTGTCATAAGCTTGTCGTCCACGAACTTTTCAAAGTCGGAGGGCGAAGACTTGTACGCTTCCATCGCCTGTTTGCAGCCGTAGCTGCCGGTCTTGGAAAGCGTGTCTGTCAGCGCGTCGCTGCCCTTCACGGCGGCGGCTGTCACCTTGTCGCGGTCAAAGCCGTCAAGGCGCACCAGCGCCGCTTTCAGGTAGTTTTTATCGGCGCCCGTGCGCGCGGCACGCAGCGCTATCTTAATATTGTTATAGAAAACAGTGGTTTGGAAATACTCCTTCAAAAACGCGGATCTGAAGTCCTGCGCAAAGCGCAGCATCTCCTTCATCAGCGCCTTGTCCAGCACGGCGTCCGACGCCTTGGCGTCGCCCGAGTGAGCCAGCAGGTCATACGCCTTTTCGGCGGGAGCTTGCATCCACTCGGGGAGCGCGCGCATATCGCGGTGCTCCACCGCGTCGATCATCACCTGATGCTCCACCGTAGAAGGGGAGAGCAGCAGGGCGGTGTAGTAGCTGCGCGCGGACATGGTGCCCTTGAGCACTACCTTGAAGTTGTGTACGTCATTTTGTATCAAAAACGGTGTAAAGATCGCAAAGTCCGGGGCAACGCTGCGCAGGTAAGCCCAAACATCCTTCATGTGGCTTTCGACTATCGCGGCAAAGTCATCGCCGCTGCCGTAGCCCTTGTCTGTCAGCATAGTGCACAGCTCGCCGACGTCCTTGCAGACTAGCAGCTGCTCCAGATCGGTCTTGTTGAACAGCGCGGTCTCTCTTGCGCGCACGGAGCCTATGGAAAATTCATACGATAAAGCCATAAGTCCCCCTTACCGCGCGAAAAGCTCTTGATTGATGAAATCTTCAATTTCGTCGCGCCTGGCGCTGATGATGGCGGAAAACTCCATGTTTTCCTCTATGTCGCCGTCCTTTAGGATAAAGCCGCCGCTTATGTCGGCGGGCGTGTCGCTGACGGTGGCGTCAAGCCCCGCCGCTTGCAGCCGCGCCTCAAAGTTATCGGGCTTGCGGTCAAGATCCTTTTGGTTGAGGAACACCACGCCGCCTTTGCCCCTTAGCTGGGCGGCAAGGCGGTAAAGCGCCTCAAAGTATTCATGTACCTCCAGGCCGAGCAAATAGCTCTCCAGCCCTTCAACGGTCTTGTCTATCTCCAGTCTGCGCCGTTTAAGCAGCGCGTTTCTGGCTGCCAGCTGCGCACGGCTCTGCGTTGAGGCCTTCATCTGCGCGCGCTTCTGATCCGCCTTTTCGGCTATCTCGGCGGCGCGTTTGTCAGCCTGATGCTGCGCCTCGGCGATGATGCGGTCGCGCTCCTGCTTGGCTTCGCTCTCTATCGCCCTTACGCTTTCGTCGCAGTCTGTGTGAATACGGCTCAAAATTCTGTCACTGCCGTTCATGCAGACACCTTCCTTTCGTTGTTGGCTTCACTCGCTTTTACGCGTTGATGTTGGGAACCTGGATCACAACGAGGAGGGATACGATGAACGCGAGCAGCGCGTAGATCTCAACGAGGGTTACGGAAACCATGCCCTTGGAGAAGTTCTTCTCATCCTTGGCGGTCATCGCTATGCCGGAAACCGCCGCCTTGCCCTGCGCGATGCCCGAGAACAGGCCGCCGAAACCGATGGCGAGGGAAGCGCCCGCGTAAGCCATGCCCTGCGCGAGTGTGATTTCGGGAGCGCCGTTGAGCACGCCGCTGCTGACCAGAATCAAGAAGCCTACGATGAAGCCGTACAGACCCTGGGTGCCGGGCAGCAGGGTGAGTACCAGCATTTTACCGAACATGGAGGAGTCCTCGGAGAGAACGCCCATAGCGGTCTGAGCAGCGCCGCCGACGCCCTTCGCCGAGCCGATGCCTGCCAATACTGTCGCGATAGCCGCGCCTAAGATAGTTAAAAAGAGTGCGTAAGTCATAATTATTTATCCTCCTGAATTTTGATATATTTACTGTTTAATGAGAAAGGCTCAAATTCTTTTCCGCCGCCCTCATAAAACTTACTGAACATTTCCACATACTGCAAACGCATGGTATGTACATACGCGCCCAGCGCGTTTAGTCCGATGTTTATCACATGACCGAGCAGGAAAATCACTATCATAAAGATAAAGCCCGGTATGCTGGTACCCATCATCGTCGCCAGCATATTGAACACCTGCGCCATTACGCCCGTGGTCAGACCCAGCGCCAGCAGACGCGAGTAAGACAGCAGGTCGGAAATGTAGCTGGTTATGTCATACAGCGACGCCAAGCCGCCGATAGCCTTGCCGACTATGCCTTTTTTGCCTCTGCCCTGTGTCAGCACCAGACCCACAGCGCAGGCTATTGCGATAACCGCGCCGATGGTCATCAGAACGGACGGTCCCACCAGACCTGCCGCCAGAACGGCGAAGCCGACGAGCATCAGCATCCACAGACCGGTGTCGAAAAACGCGCCCGGGTAATCCTTTTGCTTTATGCACACCGCGAACTTGCAGCCCATGCCCACCAAAATATGGGCAAGACCGAAGGCGATGGAAATTATCATCAGCGTCAGCGCGTCTTTCTGCGGGTCGATGACCGGCCACGGCAGCAGCGCGGGCGTTGGGTCGCTCAAATTGGAAACGGAATGTGCCATAACGACCTCGGTGCCCGTGAACAGCTTATACAGCGAAGCGGGCGCGTCGCCGAAGATGCTTCCGAACACCAAGCCCCAGAAGGTGGTCGAAATACCGCAGTACTGGAACAGCTTGAGGTTGTTTTTCATCTTCTTGTCGGGCTTGAAGAGCTTTATCATCAGCCCTGTCGCGATTATCATCAAAATGCCATAGCCCGCGTCCGAGAACATCATTCCGAAGAAGAAGTAGAAGAAGAATGCCAATATCGGCGTGGGGTCTACATCTGTCTTGCCCGGCGCGGAGTACATTGTCAAAATGCCCTGAGCGGGTTCCGCGAATTTGTTGTTTTTCAGCTTGACGGGAGCGTTGTCGCCCGCGTCGCCGAATTCTACCACACAGGTCGCCACGCGGTTGCACAGCGCCTCAAGCTTTTCGCAGTCCTCCTCGGGCACATAGCCCTCGAGCACAAAGACGTGCTTTGAGTGGTCAAGGTGGTTTATTACATTGTATTTGTCGCTGCGGAAGCGGAAATAGTCCTGCGTGCTCTTTATCTTCTCACGCATATCGGCATATCCCGCTATCTCCTGCTGCGCCTGTTTGTCCGCGCTGAGCAGGCTCTCGCTTTTCTCACGCAGCCTCTGCGCCTTTTCCTTTGGTATCTTGTGAGTGGGGGACATAGGTCTTGCGAATCCCAGCGCCCTCAGCGCTTCCTCCATCATCGTCTTTTGACTTTGAGGCGCGAACACAACCACGTTGGTCAGGTTAGACTCGCTGTACTGTATCTCAAGCTCGAATTCCAGCTTCGGGTTTTCGGAGGCGATAGCCTCCTTTAGCCGCGCTTCGGAATACTGCTCGGGCAGCGAGCCGATAAAGACGGCAGTGGATCTGGTGCCCGTGGTGTTCAGCGGGATGTCCAGCTTTTGCCAGCTCTCAAGCTGCGCCAGCTGGGTCTTTATGCGGACCTGCTCGGCGGCGTTGTCGGCGCACTGCTTGTCGAGCTCAACTATCTGCGTGCAGGCTTCGATGACGTCCTTTGCCTGCGCGGCGATCTCACCGATCTCGTCGGGGTCGATCTCGCGCCGCCCCTTGAACGAGGCAAGCAGACCTGCCTTTTCGGGCGAAACGCCTTCGAGGATCTTCAGCGCCTGTTCGGTTAGGTCTACGTTCCGCTCAAACACCTGCATCTGCGGCGAAACGTTCACGCGCTGAAAGCCCTTGCGGGAGGTATCGCTCTGATTCACCTGCACCAGCGCGCTGTCCTGCAAATGCTCCAGCAGCCGCTTGCGGTCCTGTCGCAAAGCGATTATCCTCACGGTTTTCATTTTCATTTTTGCCAATCGGCATCACCTCCGATGTTGCCGCTTTTGCGGCAGCCATAGGTTTTTCTGTGTTAAGGCTAAACCGCGCTTACCGCGGCATACGCCTTATTCGATAATGTTCCGTCAGTCCGTACCGAAGCGTCCGGCAAGGCGTCCGCCTGACCTTTATGTTTCGTACAGTCCGACAAAAGATATTGCCGCGCGATAAGCGTGCCGGCATAATGCCATACCGCTTTATCGCAAAATAGTTCCCGCCGCTTTTTTTATCACCGCGTCGCGGTTCTTTTCGGCGGCAGCCGAGATCGCCGCACATTCCTTCTGCGCGTCGCGGTCGGCGTCGGCGAGCGTTTTTTCGTTCTCCGACCTTGCCGCGTCAAGGGTAGCCGCGGCGTCGGCGTTCGCCTTCTCCACACGCTGAGCTATCAGCGCGTCGGCGTCCTTTTTCGCCTGCGCTACGGTCTGCGCTGACTGTGCCTTTGCCTCGCGTTCGCGCCTACTGAATTCCTCTTCGGCGGCGCATATCGCGTCCAACATATTTTTAGCCATATTCTCTCCTTTCATAAATGAAGAAGTAATATAGGGAAAGTTGCCCTACATAACGTATATCATATCATACTTTTCAAATAAATTCAATAAAAATCCTACCAAAACACTATACATTTTCCCGTGTTTGTCGTTTTTTTGAACGGTTTTTGCCCTTTGCCCGTCCGACTCTTTTCGATTGACAAGCGCATAATTCTCCTGTACAATTAAAACAGTCATATTTGTGAGTGTTTTTTTCGTATGACCTAACGTGTGATAAGCGCTTTTGCGACTTGGCGCGCCGCTTTGAAAAGCGCCTGCCCGTGGGCATAAGCGCAACAGGCGAAATCCCCTTGACACCCTATGCGCTTTTTGCTACAATTATGGCAACAACGCATTATTCTTGCGCGAACCGCGCAAAATGTGCTCTGCGAATTGTGCGGTTCTGCTTATCTAATAATGATTAGCGTGGAGTGACGGAGACCCCGTTTCAACTCCGACGGAGGTACTATGTTATCTAAGATCAGTGTCAAAAAACCGATGACGGTCTTTGTAGCGGTCGTGCTTGTCCTTGTGTTGGGAGTGGTGTCGTTCACCAAGATGACGCCCGATCTTCTTCCCAATATGGATTTCCCCTACGCGATGATCCTCACCACCTACATCGGTCAAACTCCCGAAATAGTGGAGAATACCGTCACCAAGCCGCTTGAGCAGTCTATCTACACCATAGACGGCGTCAAGCAGGTGCAGTCGACCTCTACCGACAACTACTCCATGTGCGTCATAACCTTTCAGGACGGCACAGATATGAACTCCGCCACGGTGGACGTTCGCTCGGCGCTGGACACCCTTTCCGACTCATGGGACGACGCGGTGGGCACGCCTTATTTGATAAAGATAAACCCCAACATCCTGCCCGTGGCTATGGTAGCCGTCGATTACGAGGGCTTGGATCGCCGCGAGATCTCCGGCTTTGTCAGCGACACCCTGCTAAACCGTCTGGACGGCATCGACGGTGTCGCTTCCGTCAGCAACAAGGGCGTTGTGACGGAAAAGGAAAATGTCGTGCTTTCGCAGGAAAAGATAAATCAACTCAACCAAAAGATAAACGCGGCGCTCGATCTCCAGTTCGCGGATGCCGAGGGCGAGATAAACGCCGCCAAGCAGGAGCTTGAGGAAAGCGCCGCGCAGGCGCAGGAGGGCGCGGCGGTCATAGACGATTCCATCGCCTCCATCAACAGTCAGCAGGAGGCGCTTGCCGCCCAGCTGGCGGCGGCACAGAACGAGGCGGACAACGGCAGGACCAAGCTGCTTTCAGCAAAAATGGATCTGCTCGACCAAAAATCCAGCCTCACCTCCACCAAGCAGCTGCTCGAGACCACCTATCAGGCGCTGCTGACAGTAAAGACCAACTACGAAGAACTGATTTCGCAGAAGTCGGAGCTGGCTACAAAGCTCGAAACGCTGAACGCTATCAACGAAACCTACACCACCATCCTCAAGCAGCTCATAGATCCCACCCTCCCTCAGGAGGACCGCGAGACTCTGCGCGAGCAGCTCGGTCAGATCGACACACAGCTGGAGCCCTTCGGCATAAAAAAGGAGGAGCTGGCGGTCACTGTCGCGGCGACAAACGCCGCTTTGAGCCGAGTGGATTACTCGCTTGAGGAGGTCAACCGAAAGCTCTCGGAGCTGGGCACCGACACCTCTAAGCTCGACGAAACCCTCACAACCATCAGCGAACGCATCTCACAGATAAACACCGGCGTCGCCCAGCTCGACACCGCTATCAGCGGACTGGAGGACAACACCGTTTCGGTCAACCAGGCGCTTGCCACCCTTGCGCAGCAGCAGTCGAGCGCGGACTTCAAGATGTCGGGCGCGCTTGCGACGCTCACCGCCAAGCAGAGCGAGGTAAGCGCCGCCGCTTCTCAGCTGGCTTCCGCGCAGGCGGAGCTGGAAAAATCCCTCACCTCACTTACAGAGCAAAAGGAGCAGGCAAAGAAGAAGGCAGACCCGAATCAGCTCGTTACGCTCGACACCGTTTCGGGCATCCTCACCGCGCAAAACTTTTCTATGCCCGCGGGCTATGTTACGGACGACGGCAACAACCGCTATCTGGTGCGCGTTGGCGATACCTTTGCAGGCGAGGAGGACCTCAGCAGCCTGCCGCTCTTCGATTCCAAGATCGACGGCATAGGCGTCATAAAGCTCAGCGATGTGGCGGATGTGTTCCTCGCGGACGATTCCGATGAGATCTACGCCAAGGTAAACGGCGGCGACGGCATTATCCTCAGCTTCACAAAGCAGAGCAATATCGCCACCGCCGCGGTATGTGAAAATATCAACAACAAGCTTGCCGCCCTGCAAAAGGAGTACAAGGGTCTGCGCTTCACCACCCTTTACAACCAGGGCGACTACATCAATATCATAATAAAAAGCGTCCTTCAAAACCTTTTGATGGGCGCGGGACTCGCCGTTATCATCCTGCTGCTGTTTTTGCGCGACATCAAGCCCACCGTCATAGTGGCGGTGTCCATCCCGGTAAGTGTCATCTTCGCGGTGGTGCTTATGTATTTCAGCGGCATCAGCTTAAATATAATCTCGCTTTCGGGACTCGCCATCGGCGTCGGTATGCTGGTAGACAACTCGGTAGTCGTTATCGAAAACACCTATCGCCTGCGGCACAAGGGCTATCCCGCGGTGCAGGCGGCGCTCAACGGCGCCAATCAGGTGGCGGGCGCGATCTTCGCCTCCACCCTAACCACAGTCTGCGTGTTTTTGCCCATCGTTTTTGTGGAGGGCATAACCCGTCAGCTCTTTGTCGATATGGCGCTCACCATAACCTACTCGCTAATGGCAAGCCTTATAGTCGCCCTGACGCTCGTGCCCGCCATGAGTCAGCGCATGCTGCGCCGTGTGCGCGAGCCAAAGAAAAAGGGCGAGGGAAAGATTTTAAAGACCTACGAAAGGTCGCTGCGTTTTGTGCTGCGCCATAAGCTCGTTACTATTCTGCTGGTAGTTGCCGCGCTTGCGGCAAGCGGCTTCGGCGCGCTGTCCAGGGGCTTCAGCTTCATGCCCTCCATGAGCAACACCGAGATACAGGTCACGGTGGAGCTTGACCCCAACACCACCTTCGACGAGACCGTTGAGGTGGCAAAGCAGGTCAACGCCGTGCTCAGCGAATACGATGAGTTTGAGACCGTCGGCGTTATGGTCGGCAACTCGCAGAGCCTGATGGGCATTTCAGCCGGAGGCGGCGCCAATGAGGACAAGGGCTCGCTGATGGCATACGGCGTGCTGAAGAAGCAGCACACTAAAAAGAGCGGGGCGCTCTCAAAGGAGATAGAGCGTCAGCTCGAGGACATCAACGGCAAGGTCACCGTAGGCGCGGGCACCTCGCTAAGCACTATGCTGGGTGAGGACAGCGTGCAGATAACCATTTACGGCGATGACCTCAACACGCTGAAGGCGACCGCCGAGACAGTTGCGAAAAAGCTCGAAACGCTCAAGGGCATTGACGAGGTCAACAGCGGCGTGGGCGCGGTCTCACCCGAGATCCGCGTGACCGTCAACCGCGCCAAGGCTGCGGAGAAGGGGCTGACCACCGCGCAGGTGTTTCAGCAGGTGGCGGCGGCAGTCGCCGACGAAAAGACCTCTACCACCCTCAAAACCGAGGGCGGCAAGCAGATAGATATAGTTACCGTCAAGGACGAGCAGCAGCGCTACACTCCCGAGCGCCTGGGCGCGATAAACCTGACCTATACCGACGCGAAGGGCGAGGAGAACAAAACCTCGCTGTCCTCGGTAGCCGACATCGAAAAGGGCGAGGCGATGGACACCGTCAACCGCCAAAACCAAAAGCGCTATGTGACCGTAACGGGCACCGTGCGCGACGGCTACACCCTCACCGACGTCAACAGCCGAGCCAAGGCGATGTTTAGGGACTACGACCTGCCCAAGGGCTTCTCTATCGAATACGGAGGCAGCGACAAGGCTACTATGGACGCGATGAAACAGCTTGTGGAAATGCTGATACTGGCGCTCATACTTATCTACCTGATAATGGTGGCGCAGTTCCAAAGCCTCAAGTCGCCGTTCATAATCATGTTCACCATCCCGCTGGCGTTCACGGGCGGCTTCCTCGGACTGCTGGTAACGGGCTTTGACGTCAGTGTTATCTCGCTTATCGGCTTCATCATGCTCTGCGGCATAATCGTAAACAACGGCATCGTCCTGGTGGACTACATCAACATCCTGCGCCGCGACGGCAAAGAGCGGGTCGAGGCTATAACAGAGGCGGGCAAGACCCGCATGCGCCCCATCCTCATAACAGCGCTCACCACCGTGCTCGGACTTTCGGTCATGGCGCTGGGCATAGGCACAGGCGCCGAAATGATGCAGCCGCTGGCTATAGTCTGCATAGGCGGACTGCTTTACGCGACATTGATGACATTGTATATCATCCCCTTGATTTACGATGCTTTCAATAAAAAAGAACTCCGAAGCGTAAAAGACTCGGAGCTCGAAACAATCAAAGAATAAAAAAGAGAGGTAATGAGTATGTTGATCGTAACAACCGAAACCATCACAGGCAAAGAACTGCAAACGCTGGGTCTTGTGTCCGGAAGCACCATCCAGGCAAAGCACATGTTCAGCGACATGGGACAGAGCTTTAAAAACATGGTCGGCGGAGAGCTGAAATCCTACACCGACATGATGAACAAGTCCCGCGACATCGCTACTAACCGAATGGTCGATAACGCCCGTCAGATGGGCGCCGACGCGATAGTGAGCGTTCGCTTCGGAACTTCCTCTATCACACAGGGCGCTGCCGAGGTGCTCGCATACGGCACCGCGGTCAAGTTTGTCTGATACCCCAAAGCAAAACCTCCGGCTCAGACGTCATAAGGCGTTTGAACCGGAGGTTATTTTTATCCGAAAAGATACCCTACGATGAACCTGTCCGACCTCAGCTCGTCGGCGGAGAACAGCGTTGCCTCGTCCTCGTCGTAGTAGTTGAGCGCGCGCAGCCTGCCGCCTTCGTTGAACACAGCGTAAAAGTGGATGCCGTCTAAGCGCTTGTCGTTCCATGTGCAGATTATCGCGGCGCGGGCGGAAGAAAGCCGGTCTTTGAACGACTGACAGTCGGTGGCTTGGGCAAAGGGGACGCTCTTGCTTTTGAAGTAGCGCCCGAGCGACTTCGGTTTTGTGCCGAACAGCCCGAACAGCCACGGCATGTGAAGGCGCTCGGCGTCGCGGATTATGTTGGGCAGCGGCTGCTCGCGGCCGAGCTTTTTCATAACATTGTAGGTCGCCGCCATACCGCAGCCTACCTGCTCGAACCTCCTGCCTAACCTGCCGTATTTCAGATTTGCCACCTTGGGGTCGCTCTGGCGGAACACATAGGTGGGAAGGTTCTTTAATAATTCTATATTAGAAAAATAATGATCCATAATTACCTCTTTAATCCTTTTCTGCCTGCCGCGCTCAAATCAAAAACGCCGCCCGTGCTTTGGCTTTGGTTTTTCATATTATAACATATTTTTTTGAAAATGCGAAGAAAAAAGTGTGTTGCGCTTTGTTTTTTCTCATGTTGAAAATGCGGTTGAAAAATCGGGCAAAATGTGCTAGAATAATTTGAAACGGATAAAACGATCGGCTTTCGGGCAGAACAGAGAAGGGTAAAATATGAAAAAATGCGACTACTGCGGCAAGGAGATCACCTATTTTGAACAGTACTGCTGTGAGGAATGTGAGCAGAAAACCGTGGAATATCATTTAAAGGCGGAACGCTTTTCAAAGATGTTCCTCATAGTAAATACTATCTGCGTTTTCGGCATACCGGTGGGTCTGTTTTTAGCCGCCTTCAGAAAATACATCGGCTTGCCGACAGCCTCCGCGTGCTGTATCGTGCTGGGCGCTATGCTTATCGCTCTGCCGTTTCCCACCGAGGGCATGATCCGCAAGCACAAGCTGCAAAAGGCTATCAATATGAGCCGCGCTTTCGGCGGCGCTGTCATCGCGCTGGGATTCGCAATTCTGGGTCTGCTTTTTGTAATTCAATGATTTTTGCATAAAACAGATTTTTGCGTCAATACTAGTATCATCATTCTGTAAGGAGGATCAGGAATGTTAGATAAAATAGCGTTGACGCTTTTGATAATCGGCGGTCTCAACTGGGGAAGCATCGGCATTTTCCAGTTTGACTTGGTCGGTTTTATCGGCGGCGGTCAAAACGGCGTTGTCGCCCGTATCATTTATATCGTGGTGGCACTGGCGGCGGTGTGGTGCATTTCCCTGCTGTTCCGCGACACCCGCGATACCGTTGTCAAGGACAGGCATGTCAGACAGGCGTAAATTCAAAGAGCGTTCGCTTTTGAGGCGGACGCTCTTTTTTCGGTGGGAGTGTACGGCATGACACCGAGATTACGGGTTAAAACACATGAAGAAAAAAGGCGCTCCGTCAGAAAACGGAGCGCTCATATTTTGGTTTTGATTTACAGCGTTTCGACGATCGCCTTGGTATCTCTGGCGATGACCATTTCCTCGTCGGTAGCGATCAGCTCGACGCGGATCTTGCTGTCGGGCTTGGTGAGGGTGCCCTGCTTGCCGTGGATGGCGGCGTTGTTGGCGTCCTTGTCGAGGTCTACGCCGAGGCAGCTCAGGTATTCGCAGACCTTCTCGCGCAGGATCGGCTGGTTTTCGCCGAGGCCCGCGGTGAATACGATCGCGTCGCAGCCGCCCATGGCTACAAAGTAGCTGCCGACATACTGGGCGATCTGGTAGTAGAGCATCTCGTGCGCGAGCTTGGCGCGGGCGTTGCCCGCTTCCTCGGCGGCGGTGACGTCTCTGTCGTCTGAGGAAATGCCCGAAACGCCGAGCAGACCGGACTTTTTATTGAGAACGGTCTCGATCTCGCTGAGGGAGAGACCTTCCTTTTCGGCGATGAAGGTGACTACCGAGGGGTCGAGCGAGCCGGAACGGGTGCCCATCATAAAGCCGCCCAAGGGGGTAAGGCCCATGGTGGTGTCCACTACCTTGCCGTTCTTGACGGCGGTTATAGAGGAGCCGTTGCCGATGTGGCAGGTGATTATTTTCAAATCTTCAATAGGCTTGCCCATCAGCTCAGCCATCTTCGCGCTGACATAGCGGTGAGAGGTGCCGTGGAAGCCGTATTTTCTCACGCCGTACTTCTCGTAATACTCATAGGGGACAGCGAACATGTAAGCCTTTTCGGGCATGGTCTGATGGAACGCGGTGTCGAATACCGCAACCTGCGGTATCTCGCTGCCGAACACCTCGGTGCAGGCGTCGATGCCCTGGACGTGCGCGGGATTGTGCAGAGGCGCAAGAGGTGATAGCTCCTTGATCTTGTCGAGAACGTCCGCGTTAATCAGCACGGAGTGGTCAAAAAAAGAGCCGCCCTGTACTACGCGGTGACCGATGGCGGTAACTTCGCTCAGGTCCTTTATGGCGTTTACGCGGGGGTCGAGCAGCGCGTTCTTCACTGCCTCAAACGCCTGGGTGTGGATCTTCATTTCCGCAGCTTCTTCGATCTTGCTGCCGTCGGCTGCCTTGTAGCCGATAAACGCGCCTTCGGTGCCTATTCTTTCGCAGTTGCCTTTTGCCAGCACGCTCTCGTCTGTCATATCGATAAGCTGATACTTCAACGAGGAGCTGCCCGCGTTGATAACTAAAACTTTCATCTTATACAATCCCTTCACGTTTATTTTAACTATTTTTCATGTACATCTTTACAAATACACTTTAATATAATACTATAAACATGGGCACTTTGCAAGCTTTTTTTGAAATTTTTTGTTAAAGCGACATAGATAACGGTGTCTTTAGTAAACAACGGAGGGCAAATTTATGGCGGTTGCGATCATTTGCGAATTTAACCCCTTTCACAACGGGCATAAATATATATTGGAAACGGCGCGATCACTCACGGGCGGACCGGTGCTTGCGGTAATGTCGGGAAGCTTTACCCAGCGCGGAGAGGCTGCGGTGTGCTCCAAATTTCACCGCGCAGAGGCAGCGCTGCAAAACGGCGCAGACCTGGTGGCGGAGCTTCCGACTGTCTACGCGGTGGCAAGCGCGCGGCGCTTTGCGCAGGGCGGCGCGGACATAGCGGCGTCCTTCGGCGACGTTACCCACCTGGCGTTCGGCTGTGAAACGGATGACCTTGACCTGCTGAGCGCCGCCGCCGACGCCATGGAGAGCGAGACGGTAAATAACCGTATAGCCGAGCTTATGTCGCAGGGCGCCTACTATCCTCAGGCGGCTGAGGCGGCAGTCAGGGCGGTCTGCGGCGATGCCGCCGCTGAGGTGCTGCGCTCGCCGAACAACATCCTCGCCGTGGAGTACCTGCGCTCGCTTAAAGGCAGCGCAATCAAGCCCCTGCCCATACGCAGAGTGGGCGCGGCGCATGACAGCGAAAAAGCCGACGGGGAGTTTTTGTCCGCCTCCGAGGCGCGTGCCAGGCTGCGCAGGGGAGAGGACGCCTCTCGGTATCTCCCTCTGACTCCCGAGGAGATCACCTTTCCCGAGCTGACGGAGCGCGCCGTTTTGTGGAAGCTGCGCTCGATGACCGCCTCCGACTTTAAAAAGCTGCCCGAGGTAGGCGAGGGGCTGGAGCATAGGCTGACTGCCGCTGTACGTGATTATAATTCTATTAAAGAAATATTAGACGCCGTTAAGACCAAGCGCTACACCCACGCGCGGCTCAGGCGCATACTCTGCTGCGCGGCGCTGGACATAACCGAGGAGCTGCAGGCGCGGCGCGCCTCATACTGCCGCGTGCTCGGCTTTACCGACGCGGGCGCCGGAATGTTGAAAAGTTGCACCTTTGAGGTGGTGACATCCGTGGCAAAGCCCCTGCGTTCGGGCGGCGAAAATGTTGATTTTTTGCTTAAGGACATACTGGCTACCGACCTCGCCGCGCTGGGTTATAAAAGGGTAAAACCTTGCGGTGCGGACTACCATACAAAAATAATTCACCAAAATAGTGCAAAATAACGAAAAAAATCGACGGATGTACAAATTTGTCTAAAAAGATTTACATAAAAAACAATTTTTACTCTTGTAAATTTGGATAAAATTGAGTATAATATAATAAATAATTGTAAATTTGACAATGGGATAAATTTACAGGCATTATATTCTTTAAGAAATGAGGTATATTATGGCTTTTTCTATTAATGACAACAGACCCCCTCTGGAGCAATTTTTGCAGGGCGAGGCAGCAAGAGCCTACCATTTTCTGGGCTGTCATTTTGAAAACTGGGACGGCCGTCAGGGCTGCGTTTTCAGAGTATGGGCACCTAACGCGAAATCTGTTTCCGTAGTGGGCGATTTTAACGATTGGAATGCCGACGCGCATTATATGTACCGCATCTCGGACTCCGGCGTCTGGGAGCTGTTCATCGAGGGCGTTTGGGAATTCGCTTGCTATAAGTATTGCGTAGAGACCCCTTGGAACGAGCGTATCCTCAAAACCGACCCCTACGCCTTCCACTGCCAGACACGTCCCGACAACGCGTCGCGCACCTATCATATCTATGATTACCAGTGGAACGACGGCGAGTGGGCACAGTGGAAAAAAGATCATCCCCACAAGACCCAGGCTATCAACGTCTATGAGGTCAACGCTGGCTCATGGAAAAAGTATGAGGACGGCAACTTCTACAACTACCGCGCACTGGCGGACGAGCTTATCCCCTATGTAAAGAAGATGGGCTACACTCACATCGAGTTCATGCCTCTCACCGAGTTCCCCTTCGACGGCAGCTGGGGCTATCAGGTAACCGGTTACTTTGCCGCTACTTCGCGTTACGGCGAGCCTAAGGATCTGATGTATTTCGTTGACCGCGCCCATCAGGAGGGCATAGGCATAATCCTCGACTGGGTGCCCGCGCACTTCCCCAAGGACGCTCACGGTCTGGCGCGCTTTGACGGCACAGGCTGCTATGAGTACGAGGACTGGAGAATAGGCGAGCACAAGGAGTGGGGCACCTATATCTTCAACTACGGCAGATACGAGGTCACCAGCTTCCTTATCTCCTCCGCTATGTTCTGGCTCGACATGTACCACATCGACGGCATCCGTGTCGACGCGGTGGCTTCTATGCTCTATCTTGACTACAACCGCAAGGACGGCGAGTGGATCGCCAACGCCTACGGCGGCAGAGAGAACCTCGTCGCGGTCGACTTCCTCCAGAAGCTCAACAACGTTGTGCACATGTTCTACCCCGAGGTAATGATGATCGCCGAGGAAAGCACCGCCTGGCCCAATGTCACCCGTTATCCCATCGAGGGTCTGGGTCTGGGCTTCGACTACAAGTGGAACATGGGTTGGATGAACGATATGCTCTCCTACATCTCCCTCGATCCCCTGTGGAGAAACTATCATCACGACACCCTCACCTTCAGCATGGTTTACGCCTTCTCCGAGAATTTCATGCTGCCCATCTCCCATGACGAGGTGGTTTACGGCAAGGGCTCTCTCATCAATAAAATGCCCGGCGGCTACGATCAGAAGTTCCAGGGCGTGCGCGGCTTCGTTTCCTACATGCTCGCGCATCCCGGCAAGAAGCTGATGTTCATGGGCAGCGAGATCGGTCAGTTTGACGAGTGGAACGCCAACACCCAGCTCGAGTGGAACCTGCTCGACTACGACAAGCACCGCCAGCTGCAGCACTTCTTCGCTACCGCTAACAAGTTCTATCTTGACACTCCCGCCATGCATGAGAACGACTACGACTGGAACGGCTTCCGCTGGGTAGCCCTCGACGACTATCAGAATAGCGTAATCGCCTTCCGCAGGATCGCTCTCGACGGCAGCGAGATTTTGGTTGTTTGCAACTTCCAGCCTGTCACCCGCGAGAATTACCGCGTAGCGGTACCCGTATACGGCATCTATGAGGAGGTATTCAACTCCGAGGCTGCCGAATTCGGCGGAACCGACATCAAGAACGAGGGCGACATCATGGCTATCAACGAGAAGGAACACGATCTCGATTACTGCATCGCCATCACCCTGCCGCCTCTGGGCGTGACCTACTACAAGCTCAAGGAAGAGCTGCCCGCGCCGCCCAAGCCCGCTCCCAAGAAAAAGGCTACCGTGAAGAAAGCGCCCGCAAAGAAAGCGCCCGCTAAAAAGGCGCCCGCCAAAAAGGCTGCGGCAAAAAAGCCCGCCGCCAAGAAAGCGGAAGCAAAGGAAGAAAAAGCCGAGGAAAAGGCTAAATGATCTAATATTTGAGCGCCCTGCCGAAAGCAGGGCGCTTTTTGCGGATATAAGCTGGTATTTTTCTAAATTTTTTAATTGGGGGTGTGTTTTAAGCTTTTTTTAATCTTTGAATGGTAAGATACAGTCAAACCAATCAAAGGAGGTAATCTTATGAAAGCAAAGGTAAGTAAAAAGTGCATGGCGTTTTTGGCATTACTGTCCGCGGCAGCCACAGCGGTGGCGCTGACGTCCTGCCACCAAAACAACACATCTAAAACAGCGACCTCGGCGGCATCCGCTACAGCGACCTCAGACAGCGCCACGCCGGAGTCTTCCGCGGAGGAAGCGACCTCCGCGGCATCAGCTTCAAAAAAGCTCTCCGAGAGCGACATAACTGTTAATGATACCATTGAAAACTCCGTGGGCGGCGAGCACGCCGTCACAGCCGACGGCGAAAGCAAGACCATCAGCAACACCCTGGTCACCAAGACAGGCGATTCAAATGGCGACGAAGCCGACTTCTACGGCGAGAACGCGGCGGTATTCGCCACCAACGGCGGCACGCTGACGCTCAGCGATATGGTCATCAAGACCGACGGCGCCCACGCTAACGCGGTGTTCAGCTACGGTGAAGGCACCACCGTGAACATCTCCGACTCATACATCTCCACCGCGGGCAATTGCTCGGGCGGCTTGATGACGACGGGCGGCGGCACAATGAACGCCCAAAACCTCACTATCGAGACTTCGGGCAACTCCTCGGCGGCTATCCGCTCCGACCGCGGCGGCGGCACCGTAAATGTCACGGGCGGCTGGTATTCCACAAGCGGCAAGGGCTCTCCCGTCATTTATTCCACCGCCGACATCACCGTAAGCGACGCTGAGCTCAGCTCCTCCGCTTCCGAGGGCGTAGTGGTCGAAGGCAAAAACTCCGTTACGCTCAACAATGTCGATCTCACCGCCGATCACAATGTCCACAACAGCGACAAGTCCGACAACTATCAGGCGGTCATGATCTATCAGTCGATGTCGGGCGACGCGGCGCAGGGCAAGTCCGCCTTTACGATGAACGGCGGCACGCTCTCCAATCAAAACGGCGACGTGTTCTTTGTCAACAACACCGTTACCGACATCTCGCTCAGCAACGCGACTATAACCAATAACGGCGACGGCGTCTTTCTCAGAGCGGCGGCAGCGGGCTGGGGCAACGAGGGCTCCAACGGCGGACAGGTGACGCTCAATGCCGACAGCCAGACCATCAACGGCGACATGGTCGTAGACAGCGTTTCAAATCTGAATCTCTACCTCAAAAACAGCTCGACCTTTACGGGCGCTATCAACAGCGACGGTGAGGCAGGCGAGGTCTATGTGGAGATCGAGGACGGCTCGACCTGGACACTCACGGCAGACAGCTATATCACAAGCCTTTCCTGCGGCACTGGAGCCATTGACCTCAACGGTCACAAGCTCTATGTCGACGGCAAGGAATACACTCAGGGCAGCGCCTCCACCGGCACGGCGATAGAGGCCGTGGTTTCAACCTCCGGCGGCGGAGCACCCGGCGATATGCCCGGCGGCGACAAGCCGAGCGGAGAGCCTCCCGAAAAACCCGACGGCGACAAGCCGAGCGGAGAACCTCCCGCAAAGCCCGATGAGGACTAATACAACTTTTATGAGCGATCCTTCTTTCATATCGGCAGGCAGGGGCGACCCTGCCTGTTGCCTTGCCGCGCAGTCCGCAAGCGAGCGAATTTTCAAACTTTTTTCAAATAACGATTGACATTTGAAAAGATATTTGCTATAATAGCACTTGCGGGTCGAGAAAGACCCACCCAAATAAAACGCAGGTATGGCGGAATTGGCAGACGCGCATGGTTCAGGTCCATGTGAAAGCAATTTCATGCAGGTTCAAGTCCTGTTACCTGCACCAAAGGGACAGTTATCCGAACTGTCCCTTTTCTCATGCCAAGATTTCCGAGAATGTGCGAAAGCTGTCAAATTGATTCCGACAGCAGAAAAATGAAGGAAAAATATCGGCGGTCTATCGTTTCTATTAAAATCAAGCGGACAAGGTTGAGTAAGGCAGAGTATTAAGCTTTATGCGATATACCGGCATCGGTATTCCATACATGCTTTCGGGGATTCAGGTGGCGTTGTGCTGTAATTGCAAGGTCACTTCCTTTTCTCCGTCCGACGCGTCGGGGCGGACTATTCGCTTGCTGCGCCATCTTCCTCTTTTCCATCGCACGAGCATCAGCATGCCGCGAACACATTCATCTGCGGCAAGAGCTATCCACATTCCGTAAAGCCCCATTCCGAATACGACAGCCATGATATAGGAGCCGAGCACGCTGAGGAGCCAGTTGGAGAAGATCGCGCACGCGGTCGGGAAATATACATCTCCGGCTCCGCGCATACAGGCTATCAAAACCAGATTCGTTGTCCTGCCCAGCTCCAGAATACAGTTGAGCAATATAATATCACTGCAAACGGAAACGACCTCCGGGTTATCGGTGAACAGCCCAATCAGCGGTCCTCTCAGCAGCACGCCTACAGTGCAGGTGATCGCCATGATAATCAGCGCTGTCCTGTGAGAACGGCGGCCCTGACGGTACGCCTCGTCGACCTTGCCCGCGCCGACAAGATGCCCTATCATGATCTGAGAAGCCTGTCCGATGGCGAGCGAGCAAAGATAAAACAGCATCGTAATGCTTTGCACATAGGTCTTGGCGATCAGCTCGTTCTCCGAAAGGCAGTTGAGCACGATCGACGTGATGACGAGCTGAGAAAGATTATAAAGAAAGGTCTCCGTCGCGGAGGGTACGCCGATCTTCAGCATCATACCGAACTGCCCGACAGGAAACGGTATCAGCGTTCGGAATACAGACGGTTTTTCTATCTTGGTAAACAGGATGACCGCCAGAAGGATACAGCCGATCAAACGGCAGGCGCATGTCGCGGCAGCCGCTCCCGTAACGCCCATACGCGGCACGAGCACCAGATCCAGCGCCGTGTTCAAAAGGTTCATCCCGGCAGAGACATACATCATTATCTTGGTTAGTCCGTGATTGCGGATTATCACCGAGATCGCCGTCATCACCGCCTGTAAAAAGATCGTGCCTCCGACTATCGACAGGTACCGACCCGCAAAGTCAAGCAACTGACCGTCCGTGCCGATAAGCATAAGCAGCGGGCGGTGAAACAGCAAAAAGCCAATGCTGATAAGTATTCCAAAGCATAATTGCAGTACTATGGACAGCGCCGCCGTCTGTGAAGCGGAGTTCCTTTTTCCCGCTCCGAGATACTGCGAGATCATCACGGCGCTCGCCGTAGCTATGATATTGAACACGATCGTGACGATAGACACCGCTTGATTTGCCGTGCCGACTGCGGACGCCGCCAGATCGTTGTATCCGCTGAGTATCCAAACGTCGATCATGCCGAGCAGCATGAACAGCGCAGTTTCAATAAAAATCGGCCACGCAAGGCTGAAAAGATTCATTTTTTTCATTGTTTCGCCTGATTTCATTTTGTATCTGCTTGTATTATACTATTATGTGATGTATAATTCTTGCATATATTCACCGATATTTTAACGCAAAACGACTTCAATTGTAATATTACATCAATTTCCCCGTTTTGTGTTAATCAGAAAATACAATAGTGTTTGTTTATTACGCGTAATTGTTTTATAATAACCATATATAAGTCGGATTCCTATTCTTTAACATAAAGCAATTGTTGAGGTAAAAAATGTCTGTATATCAGGAAACTAAAGTTCACGGGACGCCTTCTTTCCCGTTTGCGGTATATTGGGGACTAATTCCGGACTGGCTCAGCGGTTTTCCGCTTCACTGGCACGAAGAAATGGAGATCATCTCTGTGCGGGAGGGAAGCGTCAACATCTCTGTCGGAAACAACGAATATACGGTGAACAGCGGAGAGTTCCTCTTGATACACCCGCAGATGATCCACGCCATCAAACAGCATGAAGACAGCCGCGGCTTATATGTAAATATCCTGTTTAGGTTTTCGATGCTTGAGAGCGGCTCAAATGACATATGCCGCGAAAAGTATCTTGAGCCGATCTACAGCCGCAAAGCATTGATGCCGGAGTATATATCTCTCGATCATCCGTTGAATCCGTGCATCACGCCGATCATCATTGAGCTGACGGACAATATTGACGCTAAAAGACCGGGTGACGAGCTGAGGATCAAGGGAAAGCTGTATGAAATGATGTCCGTTATCATAGGGTACTGTGAGAGTTCCAATAACGCACAGGTTTATGAAGATATAATTTTTGAAAAGCTGAAGCACTCTTTGCAGTATATCAAGGAAAACTATGCCGACAATATAGCCATTGATACTATGGCGGCAGTAAGCAATTATTCGGTAAGTCATTTTTCAAAGCTTTTCAAGCAGTTGACGGGAGCGTCTTTTACACAATACCTGAAAAACTACCGGCTGGAGTCCGCCGCAAACCGGCTCAGGAATGAAAAAGCAACTATTTCGGACATCGCGTTGTCGTGCGGCTTTTCAAATCTTTCGTATTTTACCCGCGCGTTTTATAAGAAGTATAATATGACGCCGTCACAATACAGACGAAATCAAAGGAGAAATAAGAGCGGCGCAAAAATGCCCGATACGCTGTGAGGCGCGTTTTCGATTCGTCGATAAGCGAATTGTGTAATAATGTAAACTGGATCATATTAGCAATAACAATGTGCGGAGTTTCCGTCAAACGACAATATCGGCTTGCCAGACAGCCTATAAAAACAGCGGGTTTGACAAAAGTCAGCCCGCTGTTCGCGTTTATATCCGGGATGTGTTTTTTAGGTTTCATTCGGTTTATTTTTTGTGAGAAGTAGTTTTTTTGTCCGTTTTCGTTCCTCACAGCCATTGTATAAACGCGGTTTTATCCGTGCAGTTGTAGCCTGCTTGTCTGTAGAAGTTGAGTGTGCTTTCGCTTTTTGAACCCGTGAGAAGCATCATTTTATAACAATCAGCCTTGACAGCCAATTCTTTTGCGTGATTCAGACAGGCGGTTGCGTAACCCTTTCCTCTATTACACCTTTTTATAGTAGTAATACTTTCAATTATCTTTTCTAATAAACGGGTATTGTATTTCGCCGTTTAACAATTCAGAATATGCCTTTACTTTTCTGAATGTATTTCCCATCATTTCGTGCTCACGATACGCGCGGATCGCGTTCATATCAAAATCGGCGTAAAACAACCCCTCTGTTTCAGCGTCCGCAAGCAGCAGCGTGTTATCCACACATTCTTCGTTGTCATTCCAGCAAATCGGGCTGTACGCGCAGGAGTTTCCGGCGTTTTTGCCGTCAGGGTTTGCCATCGCAACGGCGCACATATTCTCATACGCTCTTGTAGACAGTGCCTGCAAGCGAGGGCGCATACTGACGCAATCGTTTGGAACCAAAATGATTTCTGCGCCTTTGAGCATAAGTATCCTTGCGCTTTCGGGATATTCTCTGTCGTAGCAGATCATCACGCCGATTTTTACGCCGTCAAAGTCACAAACCTTAAACGCTGTTCCCGGCTCCAATACTCTTTCATCGGCAAAGTCACAGGTGTGGACCTTGGAATACTTCATCAGGATCTCGCCGTTTTTGCTGATTACAAAAGCAGTGTTTTGAGGACTGTTTTTGCCCTTTGTCAATGAAGTCGCGACAAGCCCGATGCCCATTATTTTTGCAGTATCGCAAAGCGGATTTAAGTCCTGTTCCGAAAGAGCCGAATCGTTATCGACTGTCAGATCATAGCCGGTGATAAAACATTCCGGCAGCAAAAGAATGTCCGCATTTTCTTTCTTTGCTTCTGCCATGTATTTGATAATCGTTTTGATATTTTCTTCATACGCCCGTTTTTCGGAACGCTTTTGAAGAACAGCAACCTTAAAGATCATTTCACTTCCTCCGCATGACGGTGCGATGACTCTGATTCCATCGCCTAACTTTAGTTTTGGAGCCGCCATTATTATCACCTATAATTTTTTCAGAATATCCAAGGCGTGATTGGTCGCGCCTATCAAATCCTGCCTTTCGCAGGTTGCAAAATGATAGGATAACCATTTCTCAAAGGTTTCATCGTCAAATTCTTCGAGATATTCCCTGATATATCTGCTTGCGCCGTCAGTGGCGACGAGCTTGATTCGTTCTACAGGTATTGCGGCGTTCAAGCGCTCGATATCCTCAACACGCACCATTTCAAACAAATCCTTCGGCTCGCTGATACATTTCCAGTCATCGGTCAGCATATTCAAATCCATGACCGATTTAAGCTGATTGCAGCCGAAAACATATTGAATGACTGTCGCTTCATTCATACAATAAGCAACCAAAATATAGCCGCCCTGCTTTGTGATCCTGACCGCTTCTTTGAGGGCGGTTATCTTGTCCTCGTCGGAATACAGATGATACATCGGGCCGAGCAGGAGAGTGATATCATAGGTGTCATCCTCCAGCATATTCAAATCAAGAGCGTTTCCAAGATAGGTTTTGATGTTCTCGCTGCCGTTGAGCTTGCTGTTGAGAATATCAAGATTGTGCTGTACCAACTCTACTGCGGTAACATCATAGCCCTCTTTGGCAAGGGTAACGCTGTATCTGCCCGTACCTGCTCCGATTTCCGCTATTTTGCAGTCAGCGGTCAACAACGAATCTATATATCTGCGTGTGGTAAGATATTCCACCTTGCCGAGACGGCTGTTTTCAAGTCGTCCATCCTCATCGTATTCATTGTAAAAGTTTTCTAAGAATTTGTTGTCGCTCATAATCGACCTCATTTTATCACTTTGATTTCTATACCCAAAACGCCATATTTACTCTGCTGTTCAGGAGTATAATATAAATCCATATCTTCCGGTTTTGCGGTATCAATATCAGCTTCCGTATAGCCGCATTTCAGCAAGGGCAATTCTCGATACAATTCAGCATGTGTATCATCGTTTCAATCCTTCTCATAAAATACGATCGTCATTTT
>CADBHB010000007.1:73965-116631 GCA_902794395.1 uncultured Ruminococcus sp. | reverse complement strand
TTAGAGCTTTAATCTCTTATCCAGAACTTATCATTGCTGACACGTTCGTGAATTTACTGTACATCTTAGTGTGTACTCACTGTAATTTCTTGAGTATCTTTTACTCAAAGTCATTACGGGTCTCTTTCTTTTCGTTGTTTAATTTTCAAGGTCCTTTTGTACTATTTGAGTGTCTTTAGTGCTGATTTCTCAGCACCGCACCTCAGCAGTACAAGCGTTATTATATATTAAAAACGCGCGGTTGTCAAGGGATTTTTTTCAAAAAGTTTTGAAAAAATTTCATTTTTGTTATCTCTATAAAAATTTGTCACAATATTAGTTATTTTGTTCAATAGAAACAAAATTTCCCGTATTTTCTCCTAAACAAAGCGGTTCAGCTTTTCGTCATATTTATAGTCTGCCGCGGCCAGTTTTTGCTCGATTTCTGCCCTGTCCGCCTGCATATCCTCGCAGAGCATATCGAGATTTGAGTAGTCGTCGCGGAGCTTGGTGTTGATGTAGCTGAGAAGTATCATAGGGTCGTTAGGCAACATGGTTTCCTCCTGATAATCATCCAAAAAATAGTGTTTTTCTCCCTTGGTCTTATAGGCGATGACCGCGTCGAGGGCGACGTTGTGCATACTGTTGAAGATGTTCGCCTCCACTGCGGGATTGGTCTTTTTGAGCAGCTGAATGAGCTGCTTTGTCTCCTTGCGCTTGGAAGCGGACTCCATGTCGCCGGCTTCATTTTCGAGTTTTTCGGTAAAGCGGCAGGCGCAGCGTAAAAATTGCAGATCGTTTGAGTCGCGCCAGGCGATAATGTCCTCCTCGCGGATGTAATACATGGGACGGATAAGCTCCATACCTTCAAAATTCGTGCTGTGCAGCTTGGGCATCATGGTCTGGATCTGTCCTCCCCAGAGCATGCTCATCAGGGTGGTTTCGATGACGTCGTCGAAGTGGTGTCCGAGCGCGATCTTGTTGCAGCCCAGCTCCTTCGCCTTCTTGTAGAGATGGCCGCGCCGCATACGCGCACACAGATAACAGGGCGATTTTTCCACATTGACTACCGAGTTGAATATGTCGCTTTCAAAAACGGTGATAGGCACATCCAACAAAGCGGCGTTGCTCTCTATCTTACGGCGGTTTTCGGGATGATAGCCCGGGTCCATCACCAGGAAAACCAATTCAAAGGGGAATTTGTTGCGCCGCTTTAGCTCCTGAAACAGCTTTGCCATCAGCATTGAATCCTTGCCGCCTGAAATGCAGACGGCAATTTTATCGAAGGGCTTCACCAGCTGATAATCCGCGATAGCCTTTGCGAAGCGATGCACCAGCTTTTCTCTGAATCTGCGGCGGCGAGTGAGAGAGACCTCTATCGCTCGCGCGCGGTCAAATTGTCGCGTGTTTTCTTCCATAGTTTCTCCAAAAACAAAGGGCTTATCCGCGGACAAGCCCTTTTGGTCGCCCGAAAACGGGTCATGTTTCTACGCTGTATTCGTATAGATCTTCCTCGAAGCTCAGGCACTTGAGGCGGTTTTCGCCGTTGGACGAAATTGATATGCGCACGTGGTCGTCCAAAAGCTCCAGCGTTCCGCTGCCTGTATTGCCGTAGTTGTCGGTATAGGTGAAATCTGCCTTGCCGTCAACGATGGTTGCTGAGATTTCTTCGGTGTAGACGGACTTAACGCCGCCTGCAAGCACATATCGGACACAAAAAACTATCTTGTTTCCGTCAACAGAAGTGATGACGACGCTTTTCGAGGATCGCGCCATGCCATCCTTCTTCCACGTGCCGACATATTCGCCGTAGTCGTTAGGCTCAAAGCGGTCTGAGGTTTTTTCCGTAGGCTGCTCCGAGGGCACAGTGTACGCTTCTGTTGCAGACGCGGTGCTGGGTTCGACAGTTGATTCTGCCGTCGGTTCAGTGGGACTTTCCTTCTTTTCCGTCAGCTTGTGTGGGATCATCTTTTTATCTACAAGATACCCGTGTGCGATCGTAAGGATGCCCACCTTGGTGGCGTTGTCCTCCAGCTCGTAAGCCTTCAAGATACCTTTTGACGCCTTGTAGAAATATTTTGCTTCGTAACCCTTGGTGCCGTCATAGGTGAAACCGTATAGATAGATGTCGTCGGGATAATCCGTATCACAGACGGCCACCACCCTAATATCATCATCGGTCTCTGTCAACAGAAGATCCGCTTTTCCGGTGGTGGGGTCCCACCAATAGAATCTTTTTTCCTTAGCGCCGTTGAATCTGCCGCACAGCACCGCAACGCCCGAAGCAGGTGAAACGGCAATAGCCTCGGAGTGATCGGGCAGCTTTTCGGACTTAATAAGCTTGCCGTTGACGGGTGTGCAGATATACTGTTCGGAATAGTGCGCCTCGCTGTCATCTACAAATTGATAGGCGTTAAAATGAGGATGTCCGTTGCCCGGCATATAGTCAAAGCGCGTAGCCGTGCAGCCGGAGATCAAGACCTTATGATCCTCGGTGTCAAAATTGAAGTACTGAACAGTCACGCTGTTTCTTTCCTGAAAAGACTTCCATGACGCGGAACAGTACAGCGCGTCGTTTTCCACCACATAATAGTTCGGAGAAAAAGAGACATCTTTTATGACAGAGGAGGTGTTGTCGGTCAGATCGTATTTGATAAAGGTCTGCGAATCTTTAAGATAGTAAAGACACTTATGGACCACGTGGATAGGATAAATCTCTTCGTTTTCCGTGAAGAGTGTTTTAGCGTTTTTTCCGTCGATGTCCACCGAGCACATGGCGTAGCCGCTGTCGGTTTTCTCTGCATAGTACAGCGTTTCACCGTTTGAAAGCAGCCAGCCGGTATTGTTGACATCTTTGACGGTCTGAGCGGAGTCGGCGATATTTGTTTTATAGCAGATGGTTTTTCCGTCGCTGAATATATACTTGCCGCCCGCCTTGACAAAGCCGTTGCCCGAGACGAAGTCGGAATACTCAGGCGGCTTGTTGTCGATGTCATCTCCCACCGGAGCGTTCTCGGATTTTTCCGTATCCGAATTGGTATCCGAGCTTTCACCGCCGTGCGGGGTAATGACAACGGAATCAGTTTCGGGGTCGTAGGTGATCTCGGTATTGTCGTAGACGACCTTATCGGTCTCGCCGTTTTTCAGGCGTTTCATATCTTCCTCGATCTCGTCCTGCGTTTTGCCTTCCTCAAACACCATAACGCTTTGGGTGGCGGCTTGCTCCCCCTGCTTTGTTGTGGTGGGGCTTATAGCTACAGAAGAGATCTTAGCGTCCTCGTTTGAGGGCTCGTCGGTCGCGGCTATTATCTTGAAATCGTCGCCGTTGTACTCGTATGACTGCTGCTCATCGTTGACCGTCCAGCCCTCGGGATCAAGCTGCACCGCGTCCTCTTCATCGGCGTTGACGCGGTTGAATTCATCAGTGAACTGGGCGCAGGAATACTCGGGAGCCTTTTTATGCTTGCGCGGGGAATTTAGCATCATAACGCAGGCTGCTACCGCCATGACCACCAGCACACCCAAAAGCGAGAACAAAATGATGTAGGGCGTTTTGCTTTTCTTTTTCGGGGGGATATTTGCCGGCACCGGCTCCGGATAGGGTACACCGTAAGGGCGAAACCTCGCGCCGCAATTAACACAGACCGGAGGATCTCCTTGAGATTGATAACCGCAATTTGGACAAACAGCCATAATAACCCTCTTTTCCTACACTTAAGTCATTACTGCGTTTTGAGGTACAAAGAATGGATCATATAGATTCAAGCACTATGCCTTCCCCGTCGGAGGTCACGTTGATCGCGCTGAGGGCGCCGTTGTGAGCTTGTATCATAGCCTCGGCGATCTTCTCCTCTACCTCGCGGCGTATGGTGTTTCTCAAATCTCGGGCGCCGCTTTTGCCGTTGCAGGATTTACCCGCAAGGTATCGGCACGCCTTGTCGTCAAAGGTGAAGCGGATGTGCTTTTCCTCGAGCGTGGGGATGTATTCCTCGAGCATAAGACGAGCTATGTCTACATAGTTTTCCTCGCTGAGGTGGTTGAACACGATGATCTCATCCACACGGGCGATGAATTCGGGGCGCAAAAAGTCCTGAAGTGCCTTCATTACCTTTTCGTGAGAAGCTTCCTCAGAGGTCTTGCCGAAGCCGAGAGCGGTGTCTCTGCCCGCGGAGCCGGCATTGGAGGTCATTACTATCACGGTGTTTTCAAAGTTGACCGCTCTGCCGTGGGCGTCGGTCACCTTGCCCTCGTCGAGGATCTGCAAAAGGATATTGAGTACATCGGGATGCGCCTTTTCGATCTCGTCAAAGAGCAGCACCGAATAGGGACGGCGGCGCACCTTTTCGGTGACCTGACCCGCCTCATCGTAGCCCACGTATCCGGGCGGTGAACCGATGATCTTAGACACCGAGTGCTTCTCCATGAACTCAGACATATCGAGCCGTATCAGAGTTTCGGGGGTATCGAAGAGCTGGCGGCTGAGCACCTTGACAAGCTCGGTTTTTCCCACACCGGTGGGACCTACAAAGATGAAGGACGCGGGGCGGCGGCGCGGTGAGATTTGGCAGCGGCTGCGCTTTATGGCAGACGCGAGCACCTCAACAGCCTCGTCCTGTCCTATTATTTTCTTTTTCATTTCGCTTTCCAGATCGGCGAGCTTAGCAAGCTCGTTTTCACGGATGCGCGACGCCGGTATGCCGGTCCACAGCTCGATGACCTTGGCGATGTCCTCCTCGGTGACCTTTGTCATCAGGGCTTCGCTGTCAATGCCCTCGAGCTCATTGTCGATGCGCGCCAGAGCGGTATTTATCTCGGCGAGCTTTTCATAGTCGACCTCGTCCATGGTGGAAAGCTCCTCCTTGGTAAGCGACAGCGACTGACGCTCGTCGGTGAGCTTTTCAAAGCGCTCCAGCTCCTTGTTGCGCAGGGCGGCGCAGGCGCAGCTTTCGTCGAGCAGGTCGATAGCCTTGTCGGGCAGGAAGCGGTCGGTGATGTAACGCTCGGAAAGCACCACGGTCTTGCGGACTATATCCTCATCGACAACTACGTTGTGATGGTTCTCGTAGTAGCTCTTTACGCCGGCTATGACCTCGATGGTCTGGGCGATAGTAGGCTCTCCTACCTTTACCGGCTGGAAGCGGCGCTCCAGCGCGGAATCCTTTTCAATGTACTTGCGGTACTCGTTGAAGGTGGTGGCGCCGATGACCTGCACCTCGCCGCGCGAGAGCGCGGGCTTTAGGATGTTGGCGGCGTTCATGGTTCCCTCGTTGTCGCCCGTACCTACGAGGCTGTGAACCTCGTCTATAAACAGGATGACGTTGCCGCTCTCCTTTACCTCGCTGACAAGCCCCTTTATGCGGCTTTCAAACTGACCGCGGAACTGAGTGCCCGCTACCAGCGCCGTGAGGTCGAGCAGCTGTATCTCCTTGTCCTTAAGGCGCTGAGGCACGTTGCCCTGCGCTATGCGCAGCGCCAGACCCTCGGCGATAGCTGTTTTGCCGACGCCGGGCTCGCCGATAAGACAGGGATTGTTTTTGGTGCGTCGTGATAGGATCTGGATAACACGCGCTATCTCGGTATCTCTTCCTACGATATTGTCGATCTTGCCCTCTCTCGCCTTGCGGGTGAGGTCCTCGCAGTAGAGGTTGATATGCTTTCTCTTTTTTTCTTTCTTATCTTTTTTGACGCCCGCTTTGCCGTCGGAGGTCTTGGCGTCCTGCTTACCGCCGAAAATATTGTTGAAGAAAGCGGGAAATGCCGGCGCGCCGTGGCTGAAATCATCGTCTTCGCTGCCGCCGTTTTCGCCGCGGAACTGATCCATCTGCTCGGCAAGGTTGTCTGCGCCCAGCTGTTCCATAAGCTGCGACATATCGCCGCTCTGCATCAGCGTATTCATCTGATCCTGAACGGTCTCGAGGTCCTCGTCTGAAATGCCCATTTTGTTGATAAGATCCTCAACGGGCTTTATGCCAAGCTCCTTCGCGCAGCTAAGGCAATAGCCTACGGTGGGAGCATCCTTTGAATTTGTGTTGGAAACAAAAACGACAGCGGGTCGTTTTCCGCATCTGGTACAAAGCATAATATTCTCCTTTGCTTTTTGATGTGAATTGATCTATATTTACGATCACCTGAAACGATCGGTTATTTTTCGTTTGACTTGCGCACTAAATGCAAATACATGGCGATATACTGCGCCAGCGCCACCAGCATAACTATGGCTACAAACACGGTGCCCGCGATGATAAGCTCGACTATCTCTATGTTGTAAGCTGCCTTTAAAAAGATAATTAGGCAAATGACGAAATAGAACACTACGGTCGCTATCTTGCCGAAGATATTTGCGGGCGGCGGCGTGATGCGCTTGAGCAGCAGAATGAAACCGCCCAAAAACATCATAAATTCCTTGGCGACCAGCACCAGCATGATGGGCAGGATATTCGGCATATAGATAAGCATACAAACCGCCACCGAGATCAGCGTGACCTTGTCGGCTATGGGGTCGAGTATCTTTCCCAGCGACGTCACCTGATTAAGACTTCTGGCGAGAAAACCGTCAAAGCAGTCGGTAAGTCCGGAAATACCGATAAGCACCGCCGCTACAATATAGTTCTTTTGAAGAAAAAAATACACAAATGGGGCAATCAAAAGGATACGGAGGTAAGTGAGGATATTAGGTACCGTCACCAGGTCCTTTCGACTGAAATGCCAGCTTTCCATTGTTATCACCATTTTCTAAGGCGATACCGCGATATTCTGCCATGCGGATCGCACAGTAAGATTTTTGTAAGCTCAGTGTACCTGCCGCCGCCAAAAGCTCGGGCAGGAGCAAAAGCTTTGAGATTTATAATAAGGTAATGCCGACGATTTTAAAGTATTTCTCGCCGACGGAAAAATAAAAGCAATTATCGTTTGATCCTGCTTATTTGAAAAGTATCAACGCTTCAAACAACCTTCCGAACACGGCGTTGTTTTCCGCTGCCGCCGGGTTGGTGCAGCTAACGAGGATATAGACCAGGTTGACCGCGACCAAAACGACCACCAAGCCCTCTACGGCGCCCAGCACGCCGCCCAGCAGCTTGTTAAGTCCGCGCACGACGGGAAGCTCAAAGAAGCCTAGCGTCAGGCGGATGACCGCCTTCAACACCAGCGATAGTGCGATAAACAAAACGAGCATTATCAAAACGCTGAGGATGCAGATAGTCAGCTCTCCCAGCGGCTTTTCGATAGCGCGCGCCACCTGCTCAGGCTGAGCGGTGGACGATACCAGCCGCCCTTGCAGATCGTCGGGAGCTACACCGAACATCCGCGAAAAGACGCCTATCAGGCTTTTTACTCCGCCGGGCAGCGCCTGCATACTGTGCTGCGCCGCGTACTGCTCGCCGCTTTCCGTTATAAGACGGGTGATGTTGTCGGTCACTGTTTTTTTGATAAAGTGCTCATACACCGCCGCTGCCAAAGCCGAAGCGGCAAAGCGGGCGATTATGGCGCTCACCGTGACAGCCGCGAGATTAAGCAGAGTCCTTGCCGCCCCGCGCCATACGCCGAGCAGCACAAACAAAAGTATGATAAGAATTATCAGAATATCAAAAATCATAACAACCTATTTCTTCGCAGAATCGGGAGATGAACGGCGGGTCAGATCGATCTTCCGCACCTGGTTGACGCTTAACACGAACGCCTCGCTGCCTGAATTGAGTATCATGCGTTTTGAACCGGTGCCGGCGTAACAGGAGTATTTGAGCTTGCCGCCCGAGTAGGCGTAGATCATGTTGCCGTCGAGCGTGGCGATGGTCCCCTTGTAGGTTGACAGGGAGTCGCAGCCGTATTCGCTGTTGACACGGGAGTTTTGTCCGCCGCCGTCGTTGTAGGTTATCAGAGCACAGCTTCTGCCGTCGCCGCTCTGAGAAAGCGCCAGCGAGAAGGTATGGGTGGAGGGATTGAAGCAGTAGTTTTCAAGAGGCATGCCCCCGTACTCTACCTTTTTGATGATTTTATCATCTACCTTCACCACATATGAGGCGCTGCCGCCCACCAACGCGACGCGGTTGGTGCTGATGTATTTGGAGTCGAGAATGTAGTCGCCCTCGATCTCATAGGTGGCTTTTGGCTCTTTTTTGGAGAAATCGAGCACGTAAACGCCGGTCTTCATCTCGCCGTTATTATTGCTGATGCCGCAGGCTACGCAGCCTGTCCCCTTTTTATTGATTGCCACTGTATTGATATAATATTCCGAAAAAGAATATTTAAATATCCTGTTATTGTTTTTATCGTAGGCAAAAAGCTCGCTGTAGAAGCCGTTGCCCTCCGTTACTATGCAATACCTTCCGTTGGAGGCGATGTCGCCCGCGAATATCGCGTTTTCAGCGGTGCCGGAATACAGCTTTTTGTCAAACTTCTGCACCTGAAAGCCCTGTTCGCCCAAGCCGAAGGCAAGGAAACGGTTGCCTGCCGCCTTCATAACAGGCTTGGTGTAGCGCAGCTGAGAGTTGCATATCTCCCTGCCGGTAGAATTGAGGGTGATGAAGGAGGTGTCGGAGGCATAGGCGACGCGCCCCTGATTGATTGCGAAGTTGCCCGATTCCACCTCGCTGCCGACCACGTTGACGGGATAGCCCTTGCCCGCAGTGCCCAGCACCTCGTAGTTCCACCAGATGGTGATATTGTCCCAGGTCAGCTTTTCGCGGTTGGCTATGGCAAAAACGATGAGTCCCACGCCCAAGGCGATAAGCACGCCGATGATTATTTTTTTGACAGCCTTCGGGGACATCTCGGTTTTTTCCTGCTCGTAATCCTCGAGCGGCATATCCTCGTAGCTGATGACGGTGCGCTCTTTCTGAGTCTTGCGCTCGGCGAACCGCCCTTTTATTTTCTTAAACATAGTGTCACCCAACTTACGGAAGTGATTGGTTATAGAAAAATCCAATAGCGGAAACCGCAAACTTAAAACCGGGTTTTCCGTTTTGTTTTCTCATTTTTCATTATAAACTTCTCAATACCTTACCTTATTCAAATACAAGCCGCACGCCTGTGCGGTGGGTCCCGCGTATTTTCTGTCCCGCTTCTCGATGATAGCCGGAATGCCGTCGGGCGGTATCTTGCCCTGTGCCACACGCAGCAGCGTGCCTACCATGATACGCACCATATTGTAGAGGAAGCCGTCGGCTTCTACGCGCATGATAACCATATCGCCCTCGCGGGTCACTGAAAAGAGCATAACATTTCGGCGCATATCCCCTTGCTCGCGGTTGTCGAGCGTGCAAAAGGAGGTGAAGTCGTGCAAGCCGACGTACGCCTGAGCCGCGCGGTTAAGCTGCTGAACGTTGAGCGGATAGCGGTAGTGCAGGGCGTAGCCCTCCAAAAACGGGTTGCGCACCTGAGAATTCCAGATCTTATATATGTATTCCTTGCTTTTACAGCTGTAACGCGCGTGAAAGTCGGCGTCGACCTGCGTGCAGTCCAGCACCGCTACAGACAGCGGAAGCCAGCGGTTGAGCGCTGCCTTCAACCTCTCGCAGGGGATCGGGTGGGCGGTTTTCAGGCTGACGCAGTACATATTGGCGTGTACGCCGCTGTCGGTGCGGCTGCAGCCTTTGACGTCAAACCCGTCGCCGATGATCTTGCCCAGCGCCGTTTGCAGGGCTTCCTGCACGGTGAAGGCGTTTTGCTGTATCTGCCAGCCGTGAAAGCACTTGCCGTCATAACATAGGGTGAGCAGCAGGTTCCTCACAGCACTCTCTTCAAAAAGATGTTGCATACTATCACTCCGCCGATCGTCAGCGCGGTCACGATGAACGCCGCGACATCGCGCGCCGACAAATGGATCTGTTTCATGCGGGTACGACCCGCGCCTCCGCGGTAGCAGCGGCACTCCATGGCGGTAGCCACGTCGTAGGCACGCCTGAAGGCGGAGACAAACAGCGGTATCAAAATAGGTATTAGCGCCTTGACGCGCTTGAACAGGTTGCCCGATTCCATATCCGCGCCGCGCGCCTTCTGCGCCGCCATTATTTTGTCGGTCTCCTCGAGCAGCGTGGGCACAAAGCGCAGCGCCAGCGACATCATCATCGCTATCTCATGCACGGGAAAACGGATCACCTTGAGCGGCTTCATCAGCCGTTCGATCGCGTCGGTCAACTCCGTTGGCGAAGTAGTGAACGTCAGGCAGGAGCCGGCGAGGATAAGGCAGACGATGCGCACCGTAACAAAGACGGCGCGGTTGATGCCATTGACCGTGATACGCAGGATGCCCCACTGCCACAGCGGCTCGCCGCTACCGTAAAACAAATTGAGCAGAGAGGTGAAGATGACGATGAATATGATCACCTTGAGGCTTTTGAAATAAAACTTTGGAGATATTTGACTGAGCACCAAAAACAAAACGGTAAACGCGGCGGTTATGCCAAGCGACACGTAGTTAAAGGTGCAGAAGATTATCACGATAAACGCGATGAACATAATGAGCTTTCCGCGCGGGTCAAGCCTGTGCATAGGGCTTTTTCCGGGGAAATACTGTCCAAAGGATACGTCTCTTACCACAGCTTACCCTCCTTTTGCAGCAGGGGCACCAAGGCTGCGAACGCCTCATCCACCGACAGCACGCCCTCGGGCACGTCAATGCCCTTGTCGCGCAGCTGCCGCATTATAGCGGTTATCTGCGGCACGCGCAGTCCGAACGCCTCCAGCTCGTCGCCTCGGCTAAAGATCTCCTTGGTGGGAGCGAACATTTCGGGTCTGCCCTTGTTCATAACAATTATCCTGTCGGCTACGCGCGCGATGTCCTCCATCGTGTGGGTCACCAGCAGCACCGTGTTTTGACGCTCCTTGTGGTAGCGCACTATCTGACTGAGCAGCACCTCGCGTCCCATGGGGTCGAGTCCCGCGGTTGGCTCGTCGAGCACCAGCACCTCGGGGTCCATGGCGATTACGCCCGCGATAGCCGCGCGGCGCTTTTCGCCTCCCGACAGATCGAACGGGGATTTTTCGAGCAGCGAGGGCTTGAGTCCCGTAAAGTCCGCCGCGTCGCGCACCGCCTTGTCGAGCGCTTCGCCCTCCTTGCCCTGATTTTGCGGGCCGAAGGAGATGTCCTTGTAAACGGTTTCCTCAAAAAGCTGGTATTCGGGGTATTGGAACACCATGCCCACGCGGAAGCGCACGTCGCGTATCTTTTTCGGCTGCGCCCAGATGTCGTTACCATCGAGCAGCACCTGACCGCTTGACGGGCGTATCAGTCCGTTTAGCATCTGCATCAGGGTACTTTTGCCGGAGCCTGTGTGTCCGATAACGCCTATAAATTCGCCCTTTTCTATCTTTAGGCTTACATTGTCCACCGCCTTTTTTTCAAAGGGAGTCCCTTTGCCGTAGACAAAGCTTAGATTTTTCAGCTCAAGAACACAACTCATTTGATTGCCTCCTCAAGCAGCGCCACGCAGTCGTCCTGCGTCAGCGGGATCTTATCTATCTGCAAGCCGCAGCCTCGAAGCCTGTATATCAGCTCCGCGGATTGCGGCACGTCCAGACGATGCTTTTTCAGCAGCTCAACCTGCGCAAAGACCTCCTCGGGAGTGCCCTGCGTCAGCACCTTGCCGCTGTCCATAACCACTACTCGGTCGGCAAGCACCGCCTCGTCCATGTAGTGGGTGATAAGCACAACCGTCATTTTCCTTTCACGGTTGAGCTTGAGCAAGGTCGAGATGACCTCTTCCCTGCCGCTGGGGTCGAGCATGGCGGTCGGCTCGTCCAGCACTATGCACTGAGGCCGTATAGCCAGTATGCCCGCGATGGCGACGCGCTGCTTTTGTCCGCCGGAAAGCTTGTAGGGCGCGTGCTCGCGGTAGTCGTACATATCAACTGCCTTTAGAGCCTCGTCCACCCTTTGGCGTATCTCCTCGGGCGGCACGCCCAGATTTTCGGGGCCGAAGGCGACGTCCTCCTCGACTATGCTCGCCACGAGCTGGTTGTCGGGGTTTTGGAGCACCAAGCCCACCTTTTCACGAATGTCAAAGGTCTTTTCCTCCTCGGCGGTGTCGTCACCGTCCACCACGACCCTGCCGCTGTCGGGCAGCAGCATCGCGTTGAGGTGCTTGGCGAGGGTGGATTTTCCGCAGCCGTTGTGACCGATGACCGCCACAAACTCGCCCGCTTCGATTTCCATACTCACGCCGTCCACCGCTTTAGACGCGGCGGGGTTTTCCTCGTCGTAGGAAAAGCTGACATTCTCTATCGAAATAAAACTCATTAACATTTCTCCCAGATCGCTGTGGAGCCGCAGGGTAAAATCAAGCCCGTTTCGCTCACACGCAAACCGATTTCATCGCCGGACACCCTGCCGCCGAAGTCCTTTTGCAGCAGTATGCCCAACAAATACTCCATTACCGCGGGCGATAACCCGGTGGTGTAGGAATTGAGGATGAAGAAAACAGGGTCGTCGCTGAGCACCTGCTTACAGAGCTGCACCAGCGGATAAAGCTGCTCCTCAAGCTTCCAGACCTCACCGCCGGGACCTCTGCCGTAGGACGGCGGATCCATGATGATGCCGTCGTATTTGTTGCCGCGCCTTATCTCGCGTTGCACGAATTTTAGGCAGTCATCCACCAGCCAGCGCACCGGAAGGTCGGCTATGCCGCTTGATTGCGCGTTCTCCTTAGCCCACTGTACCATTCCCTTGGAGGCGTCCACATGACAGACCGACGCGCCTGCCTTCATGCAGGCGAGGGTGGCACAGCCCGTGTAGCCGAAAAGGTTGAGTATCCTGAGCTGACGCTTTTCTTCCCCTATTTTTTTCGCGGCAAGGTCCCAGTTGACCGCCTGCTCGGGAAACACGCCCGTGTGCTTGAAGCCCATGGGCTTGATGTTAAGGGTCAGTCCCTCGTAACCTATCGTCCAGCGGTCGGGCACCTTTTTGTATGGCTCCCAGTATCCGCCGCCCTTGTTTGAGCGGTGGTAGCGCGCGTGCGCCTGCCGCCAGAGCGGGTTCTTTTTCTCCGATGACCAGATGATCTGCGGGTCGGGGCGGATGAGGATGACCTCTCCCCAACGCTCAAGACGCTCGCCGTCGGAGGTATCTATCAATTCGTAATCTTTCCAGTTTTGTGATAATCTCATGGTTTAACAGTCAGTAGTAAGTGTTTATTATTATCTTTCAATATAATCAATTATCCGTTATCCAACAGGTTCGGCTGGGTCGCCGTGCCGTAAACCGCGCCCTTGGGCAGGTCATAGCCCAAATGTCGGCAGCCCTCGGCGGTGATGCAGCGTCCGCGCGGTGTGCGGCTGAGAAAGCCGATTTGCAGCAGATACGGCTCGTATACGTCCTCGATGGTGATCGCTTCCTCGCCGATGGCGGCGGCAAGCGTTTCCAGTCCCACGGGACCGCCGTTGTAAAACTTGATGATCGCCTCGAGCATCCGCCTGTCGTTGTTGTCAAGCCCCAGCTCGTCGATCTCAAGGCGGTCGAGAGCGGTTTGGGCAGTTTCGAGCGTGATAACGCCGTCGCTCATCACCTGCGCGAAATCGCGCACACGCTTGAGCATACGGTTGGCTATACGCGGAGTGCCGCGTGAACGGGACGCTATCTCAATTGCGCCCTCGTAATCTATTTGGATGCCGAGGATACCCGCGCTGCGGGTGACGATGCTCGCAAGCTCCTCGGGAGTATACAGCTCCAGCCGCAGCAGCACGCCGAAGCGGTCGCGCAGGGGCGCCGTGAGCTGACCCGCCCTTGTAGTTGCGCCGACAAGTGTGAAGCGCGGCAGCGGAAGATGATAGGACGCCGCCATCTGACCCTTGCCGGTGATGATGTCGATGGCAAAGTCCTCCATTGAGGGGTAGAGCACCTCCTCCACCGCTCGGCTCAGGCGATGTATCTCGTCGATAAACAACACATCGCCCTCGTTGAGGTTGGTGAGCAGCGCCGCCAGATCGCCCGGCTTTTCGATAGCGGGACCAGAGGTGATACGGATATTGACCCCCAGCTCGTTGGCGATTATGCCCGCCAGGGTCGTCTTGCCCAGACCCGGAGGTCCGTAGAGCAGCACGTGATCGAGGGTTTCATGGCGGATCTTAGCCGCCTCGATATATACGCGGAGATTTTCCTTAGCCTTTTCCTGCCCGATGTATTCATCCAGATTTTTCGGGCGCAGCGGGTTTTCACCCTCCGCGGCGTCCTCGGGAAGCTCGGCGGGGTCCATCATGCGGTTTTCAAAATCAAATTCATCAGAAAATTGCATATTTGCCATCTTACTGTCTTCCCATCTGCTTTAATGTCAATGCTATAAGCTGTTCCACCGGCAGGCTGCTGTCAAGCGTCGCCAGCACGGGACTGACGTCCGAGGGCGTATAGCCCAGCACGCCCAGCGCCTCAAGCGCCTTGGGGACGTTGCCGCCGGTAGCCGCTGCCGCGCCCGCGCCGATGCCGGAAAAACCGCTGTCTGTCGCCATGCCCTTGGCAAGCTTGTCCTTTAGCTCCAGCACGATGCGCTGAGCTATCTTTTTTCCGATGCCCTGCGCACGGGTGATGGTTTTGATGTCGTCTGTGGCGATAGCCATAGCCACCTGCTCGGGCGAAAGCTCCGAGAGCACCGAAAGTCCCGCCTTGGGGCCGACTCCGCTTACGCTGATGAGGGTCTTGAAGGTCTCGAGCTCGGTTTTAGTGGCAAAGCCGAATAGCTCGAGGGCGTCCTCGCGGACGTTGAGATAGGTGTAAAGCGTCACCTCGCTGCCCAAGCGCAGGGTTTTGAGCGTGTTGAGCGTGGTCTGGCAGTCAAAGCCGACGCCGCCGCACTCCACAACCGCCGACGACGCGGTAGTATGAATAAGTTTTCCTCTGACGGAATATAACATAATTACCTCTTGAGTGTTTTTCTGTTTGGCTTAATATGTCTGTTTGTTCAGCTCCATGCGCAGCTGAGAGCCCGCCGCCTGAGCGTGACAGATGGCAATAGCCAAAGCGTCGGCGGTGTCGTCGGGCTTAGGCACCTCGGAAAGATGCAGGAGCCTGCGGGTCATTTCCATAACCTGCGGCTTTTTTGCCTTGCCATAGCCGGTAACGGCGGTTTTGACCTGCAAGGGCGTGTACTCGAAAATAGGTATCCTAAGCTTTTGCGCCGCCAGCAGCGTTACGCCGCGTGCCTGAGCCACCTTTATGGCGGTGGTTTTGTTGGTTTGGAAGTACAGCCTTTCGATTGCCAGCGCGTCGGGGCGGCAGCGGTCGAGTATAGCGTAGATCTCGTCGTAGATGGTTTCGAGCCGCTGATTAAAGTCGGTGTGCGCCTCGGTTTCCACCGCGCCGAAGCCGAGCGGCTTGTAGGCATTAGACTGAAAACGGATGGCGCCCCAGCCGACGATAGCGTATCCGGGGTCGATTCCAAAGACTACCAAAACAATTCCTCCGTCAAAATGGCATAATGATACATTCTAAAACATTATACCACACTTCACACGCTAACGCAAGAGCGACATCACAGTTATCTTTCGGGATTTATCCGGAGGTTTTATGCATTTCCACGGTATGACCGCCGTAGGTCAGGTCGAGCAGGCTGCCGCGCGGCACATAGGAAAAGCCGTAATTCTGCCTAAGCTCTTTGTCAAACACCACAAAGGTCCCGTCGTCGGCGAGCATCTCTCCCTCTATCACGGTGCTGTCGGCGCCGTTTTCTATCTCAATCCTGGCGCTGTCGCCGTCAAAGGAGAGCCGCAGCACTCCGCCTCCTTCGGTCTCAGCCTCCCAGTCACAGCCGGTCAGCTCGTAAACGTTGCCCTTTGAGCGGGATTCGCAGCCGCAAAACAGCAGGGAAAGTAAAATCATAAGCAGCGTGACAGTTTTCTTCATATTTTTCGCCATCCTCAAGGTATTATTATCACAGCATATTCGGGACAGGCGCTTTTTATTCCTTTACATTTTTGTTATAATTCTTGAAAAGCAAAATGTTATTTGGTATATTTAACTTGGATCGGTATGAATAAGAAACGGAGTGAAAACTGTGCAGCGTGAAATTACACAGACCTGTGATGTTTTTGAGAAAAACGGCGAGGTGCGTCAAGCCGGCTGGGCGCGCTCGTCCGTGTTTGTATATAACGAGCCGCAAAGCAAAACAAGCGGCAAACACTGCGAACGCGACTGCTATTTCATAAGCAACGGCGAGGTGTCGCTTTACCTGTCGGTGGAAAACCTCGGGCTGGAATTTGCGATAAAGATAGCTGTCGCCGACCTTAAACGCGGCGGCGTGATAAGCGATTTTGTGGTAAAGAAGCTAAACCTGATAAAAAACGAGCTGCCCGAAGCAGGCGACAACGGCGAATTTCTCTACACCGACAAGCGCGTGCAGCTGCAGCTTACCAACACCCCGCAGGGCAGGTTTTTGAAATGTGACTTTATCGACTTTGCGAACATAAAGAATCTATATTTTAACCTCCATCTGGAAAAAACAACGGGAGAAAGTCTTAACGAGCTTGCTCCCTTTGAACGCAACCGCAAATACTTTTACCTCAAGCGCTTCGTCCCCAAGTTCACCGCTTCGGGTGTCATCAGGGTCGGCGGCATGGAATATTCTTTAAACGAAAATACCTCTGTCGCCTACTTCGACTGGACGCGGTTTTGCAAGCCGCGCCACCACTACTACCAGCGCCTGAGCGCCGACTGTCTGACGGGCGGTCACCGCATATCGCTCTGCCTTGCCAGCCGTGTGGGCGACAACCGCTTCGGCAACGAAAACAGCTTTTTTGCGGACGGCAGGATATTCAAGCTGTCAAACATCAATGTAAAAGGACATCCCAAGCGCCTTGACCGCCCGTTTTACTTTCAGGGCGGCACCTCGGCGGTGGACATCACCTTCAAGCCATTTACCGTAAAAGGCAGCGCGATGATGGCGCGCATGGACAAAACCTCGGTGATTTTCGGCAGGCTCTACGGCACCATCAACAACGTGAACCTCCCCGAGCCGCTGGTGCTCGACAACATGCAGGCGCACCTTATCTTTACTGAGTTTTGAAAACTCGAGAATATGCACAGCAAAACGGAGCAGGCACACAATTACCTGCTCCGTTATTTACTTCTTTTCTGTTTCTTCTTTTTTGTCCGTTTCCTCTTCGTCGTTCGACAGCCTCATCACTATCGACATGGTGGTGAGCAGCATGAGGATGATATACAGCACCAGCGCTATGACCGCGCCGAGCGATACCGCCCGCCGTGACACCGCCAAAACTATGTACACGCCGATGAAGCAAAGCAGCAGAGATGCGATGTTTTTGATATTTCGTACCTTATCCAGCGCGCAGAAGAAGAAGCCCGCGGTGGGCACCAGGATAATGATGATGCACATAACGCAGTATATCATGGCGTCCGAGGTCATTCCGTTGACAACACCGAACAGCATGGTGAACATAAAGAACGGCGAGGCGGAATCGAGTTCGCCGTCGGCGTTGGTGAATTGAATAAACGGCATAGTGCACACCACGATCTGCAGCAAATACAGCGCGCACATGGCGTACCGCAGTTTTTTTCGTCTTCCGACATCCGGTTTTTTCGTCATAAAAACCCTCCATTTCATCAGTATTCCCATTGTAACACAAAAATCCGATTTGCACAATAGCCAATTTTGTGATATACTAGGTACTTGTGTGAGAACACACAGGAAAGGAAGAAGCACATGAGCTTTATTCACGAATCAATCGTATACAACATCTATCCCCTGGGCTACTGCGGCGCGCCCAAGGAAAACGACCACGTGCAGACCTACCGTCTGGACAAGGTGCTGGACTGCATCGATCACTTTAAGCGCCTGGGCGTGAACGTCATGCTTTTTAACCCCGTGTTTGAAAGCAGCCGCCACGGCTATGACACCATAGATTACCGCAGGGTAGACTGCCGCCTGGGCGACAACGCCTCCTTCAAGCATATTTGCGACACCCTGCGCGAAAACGGCATCCGCGTTATGCTCGACGGCGTGTTCAACCATGTAGGCAGAGAATTCTTCGCCTTTAAGGATGTTCAGGAGAAAAAATGGGACTCCCCCTACTGCGGCTGGTTCCAGAACCTGAACTTCGGCGGCAACAGCCCCTACGGCGATCCCTTTTGGTACGAGGGCTGGGCAGGTCACTATGACCTGGTTAAGCTCAACCTGCAAAACCCCGACGTAGTAAACTATCTGCTCGACTCCGTCGCCTTTTGGATCGATGAATTCGGAATCGACGGCCTGCGCATAGACGCCGCGGATGTTATCGACAACGAGTTTTTCAAGAAGCTGAGCAGCCTTTGCAAAAGCAAAAAGCCCGACTTCTGGCTGTACGGCGAGATAGTCGGCGGCGACTACAACCGCCTGACCCGCGATGGGATGCTCGACTCCGTGACAAACTACGAGTGCTACAAGGGCATTTACTCCAGTCACAACGACCACAACTACTTTGAGATTGCCCACTCGCTCAACCGCCAGTTCGGAAACGGCGGCATCTATCAGAATCTTTACACCTTCAACTTCGTGGACAACCACGACGTTAACCGACTTGCCAGCGAGCTGCGCGACAAAAACCATCTATATAATGTATACTCCATGCTTTACACCATGCCCGGCGTGCCGTCTATCTACTACGGCAGCGAGTTCGCCGTAGAGGGCAAGCGCACCTGGGAAAGCGACTACGATCTGCGCCCCTGCCTTGACCTGAACAATGTACCCAACGCCAACGAGCAGCTCTGCGACCATATCTCAAAGCTCAGCCGCGTGCGTTTGGCGCTGGATGCGCTGAAATACGGCAAGTTTGAGAATGTGAACATACAAAACGAAAAGCTGGTATACAAGCGCTTTACCGATAATCAAACGGTGTTCGTAATGTTCAACCTCACCGACCGCTTTGAGAATCCGGGCTTTGACTCCCGCTGCAACGCCAAGCTAACCGACGTGCTCAACGGCAATGAGGTCTTTGACTGCAACGGCTGGTGCGAGATCCCCATGCCGCCCTACTCCTCGCGCATCCTCGTGGTCAACGACGGAAGCTTTAGGCTTGATATTGACGCGGCGCCCGCGGAACAGCCGGTCGAAAAGCCTGCGGATAATTCCGTTGAGGAATTAAAAGAGGAAGAAGTGACGCTCGGCAGATACCGCCACTTCAAGGGCAACGAGTATGAAGTCATCGGCTTTGCCACGCACAGTGAGACCGAGGAAAAGCTGGTGCTGTACAAAAGCCGGCAAAACCCTGATCAGATCTGGGCGCGACCCTACAAGATGTTCCAAGAGATCATCGTCCGCGACGGAAAAAGAATCAGAAGATTTGAGAAAACGGAAGGTTGAGTATTTCGTGCATGGTGCATAGTGAAGAGCGGGGGCTGCACGCACCCGATGAATAGCACTGCAGTAATATACAACAACAATAACGGCGGGTCAAGCCTTGTTTTGATCCGCCGTTTTTTCTTTCCGCTGTCATTTAAACCAAAAGGAAAGAACAATAGTATTCCATTTTCAATTTTCAGTTTTCCATCCAAAAAAACTCCTCCCCCGAAAAACGAGGGAGGAGAATTTATTTAGTTAGCAATCGTTGAAACAACGCTCAACTTGGAAACAATTACCAAGTTCCGACGTTCCACTTACCATCTCCACCCTGGGTGGTGAGATAGAAGTTTACAGCGCCGCTGAGGGTGATATCAACGGTCTGAGTACCGCCGTTGTCGTTGAAAACGATACCGGTGGTATCACCGGGGATAGTAGCCTGGAACTGCTGTTCGCCATAATCGTTGTAGCCGATAGACTGCATTGTATCACCGGGCCATTGGGATTGGCTGGATCCGCCGAAGTAGTGGATCTTGGGAGTGCCCCAACCCTTGTTATTGCTGAAGGTGATGGTGATGGTATTGCTGGGATTCGAAGGATTAGGATCATCGCCGCCGGAACCGCCGTCGGTCCAGGTATCACAATTCCACTTGCCATCGGTCTGAGTTGTGGGATACCAACCGGTGCAGGTGCTGTTGTAATCCAGATCTACGGTCTGCGTGCCGTTGCCGTTGCTGAAGATAAGATGGGTCACGCTGGTGGGAATGTCAACGGAGAACTGAGCCTGCTGGTAATCATTGGTGCCGGCAGGAGACATCTGCGTGCCGGGCCAAGCGTTGTCGCCGTTGTCGTTCCACCAGTAGCAGTAAACCGTGCCCCAACCCTGGTTGTCGGTGAACTTGATGGTTCTGGTGTCGCCGGAGGGCTGATCGGGATTATCGGGGATGTAAGGATTATCGCCGCCTTCGCCCTCGCTGAGCTGGAAGGTACCGTCGCTGCCTGCAACCAGAGTGAAGGTAACAGTGTCAGCAGGCGCCCAAAGCTTGTCGGACTTTTCGCCGGTGATAGAGGTGCTGTAGAGAGTAGTGGAGGTTACGCCCATGCCCGGGAAGCCGTTAGCCATGAACCAGTTGCCGGCTGCGTCTCTGATGCAGACGTAGCTCTCTTCGGTGAAGGTCATGGTGATAGAGCCGTTGTTGAAGGCATAGTCGGTGCCGCTTACGTCAGCGCCGTTGATGTAACCGACGAGATAGTAATCGCCGGATGCGGTGCCGCCACCGCCGCCACCGTTGTTGTCGCCCCAAGTACCGACGTTCCACTTGCCTTCGCCGTTCTGATCGGTGAGGTAGAAGTTTACAGCGCCGTCGAGGGTGATGTCAATGGTCTGAGCACCGCCGTTGTCGTTGATAACGATACCGGTGGAGTCAGAAGGAATAGAAGCCTGGAACTGCTCTTCGCCGTAATCGTTATTGCCGATGGAAGTCATTCCAACGCCGGGCCAGGTGGATTCGCTGGAGCCGCCGAAGTAGTGGATCTTGGGAGAGCCCCAACCCTTGTTGTTGGAGAAGGTGATGGTAAGGTCACCGCCGCCACCGCCGGTGCCGCCGCCGCTTTCGTCGACCCAAGAGCCAACCTGCAGATGACCTGCGTCATCTCTCTGATCGAGCGGATACCAACCGGTGGAAACGCCGTCGTCTGTGATATCAACGGTCTGATCGCCGTTGCCGTTGTTGAAGATAAAGAGGTCGCAGTTGGTGGGCAGTTCATACCAATAGTTGGTGCCGCCGTAACCGTTGTCGCCCTTCTTGTTCATCAGAACGCCGGGCCATGCCGCATTCTCAGCACCGTCGGGACCGTATACATAGATGTACGCTGTACCCCAACCCTGGTTGTCGGTGAACTCGATGGTTCTGGTGCCGGAGGGCTTGTCGGGATTGTCGGGCTTGTCGGGATTGTAAGGATTGTCGTCGATCCAGCTGTCTACATTGTAGTGACCGAGCTCGTCGGTAGTGTCAATGGGATACCAACCGGTAACGGTGTTATCATAATCAACGTTTACTGTCTGTCCGCCGGGGCCGTTGAATACCATGCCCTGAACGTCAACAGGAATTTCGTAACTGAACTGAGGCTCGTTATAGCCGTTCATGCCGGCGGGAGTCATCGCAACGCCGGGCCATTCGGTATCAGCCTGCTGGGAGCTGCCCCAGAAGTGGATGTTTACAGAGCCCCAACCCTTGTTATCGGTAAAGAGGATGGTTCTGGTTCCTGTGGGAGGCTCATCAGTGATGGGCTCGGGACCGGTGGTGGGATCGGGATCAACCGTATTGTACTCAACCTTAGGATCGGTGGTTACATTACGGGAAGCATCATAAGAACCTGCGTATACAGAGGTGTAACCCTGATACTTGGTAGCGTCGGGCTTCTTTACATGGCTGTTCTCAACGATCTCAACTTCGTTGGCTGCCTTAGAAGTGGTCTCGCCCGCGCTGAGTGTAGAACCAAGCAGGTCTCTTACGTTCAGGTCAACCGTGGTGTCCTTCGCCTTGAGCACCTTGAAGGTGACGGAAACGAAGCCGATGGGGTTGCCGCCGTTGGAGAGAGAAGCCAGTCTGATGCTGGAGAAGTTACCGGTGATACCGCCGGAAGCGGATTCGGGTTTAGTGTTGTAAACAGCGCCGGGAACATCAGGCATATAAGTCTTGCCCTGAGGCTGCAGTACAGTGTTGTCATAGGTGAGGATCCAATCAGTGCCGAGCAGGTCCTTGTTGCAGTTCAGAGAATAAGCAACAGTGAGGACGGTGGTGCTTTCAGCGTCAAACTGGACAGTGTTCTTAGCGAAGAAGTTGGAGGTAGCGGTAACGCTGAACTTCTCGCCGTTGGGATCGACCTCACGGATCTCGCCGTAATCTTCGCCTACGGAAGCGGTCTTTGCCTTGGGATACTCAGCGAGGTACATCTGGATGTAGGTAACGTCCTTGATGGTGATGTCGCCGTCCTTGTCAACGTCCGCCAGGATCTTGGCGTCGCCTTCGAGGAGAGGAGCAAATTCCGCAACGTGTCTTTGAATAGTAGTGATGTCGTTTACGTCAACCTTACCGTTGCCGTCAACGTCGCCGAATACGCCGAGCTTCACAAACTTGGTAACAGGCTCGGGAGGAGCGGTGGTACCGGAAGAGGGCTCGGTAGTGGTTTCGTCAACTACCTGACCGCCCTTCTTGACGTCAACAGCCTGTACCTGCTCCTGGCTGGGAGTCATGGAGGTGACCTTCCAGCTGGAGGTGTTTGCCGCGTCGAGGACGTGGGACTGACCGCCGAGCTTGAGCTTCATAGCCTGAGTAGCGCCGTCGCCGGGATACTGGGTCATAAGGTTGTTCTTAACGCCGTTGAAGATGACGTAGGTGTTGCTGGAGTGAGCAAGGTCGAAGTCGGATTCGGAAGCTACACCTGTGGATTTCACGTGCTGGGTGCAGCGGATAGGAACATCCACATAGTAGTAGTTGAGCTTGGAGTCGAACTTCATCAGGGTGCCCGACCAACCGCCGTTATCATAGGTGATGGACTTGTTCTTGGTGTCCTCATCGTAGATGTAGCACTTAATGTTGGACCAACCCTTCGCGATGTTGGGGTTGAGGTATACATAAATGCCGGAAGAGGTAGGCGCCTTCTTGTTGTAAACATAGGTGCTCTTTGAGGTGTTGCCCGCCGCGTCAACCGCGGTGAGGTTAAGGGTGATGGTTTCGCCGACCTTGTAGTCCGAACCGATTCTGATGTAGGGAGAACCGGTGAACTCGGTGGGAGCGTAGTTTTCAAGCGCGTAGCTGCCCTTTACCGCGTTCTCGAGACCGAGCTGAACGGTGAGTGTGTCGGTGGTGAAGTCACCGGACTCAACGGAAGCAGTCGCTTTGGGAGTAGCAGTGGAGTGATAAACTACCGCTACGCCGGTGTCGCCGACTCTACCGGTGAGGGTGCCGCCGGAAACCTTGAACGCATTACCGGTAATGGTATCGATATAGTCGCCGTCTGCCAGACCGGTACCGGTCACGGAAGCGTTGGTAGCGTTGCCGTTGATGTTGGAGAGAACGACACCGCTGTTGCCTCTGGCTACATATACGAAGCTGCCGGAAACGCCGACCTTCTCGGCGGAAACACTGGCGAACGCGTTGTGGAACTTGTTGACCTCGGATACCGCTGTGCTCTTGTAGGTGAGGTCAGATGCGGCTTCACCCATGGAGGCGGTGCCGGGACGTGCGAAGAACAGAGGCACTGAACCCTGTCTTGCGGCAAGGATAGCCCACGCCTTGACGATCTTCTCGTCGGAAACGCCGGAGGTGGTCTTCAGACCTGCGGAGCCGGACGAGCCCATGTTGGTGTCGTGAGACTCAGCCCAAACTACAGCGGTATTAGCGCTGCCCGCCAACTGATAGTTGGTGCTGGAAGCCTGGGTGGTACTGCCGTTGTTGACACCGGCGAGGATGTTGTCGGAGTATTTGTTTTCGGTGACGCGCATACGCTTGGTGTAAGCACCAACGTTTCTGCCGCTGAGAGTATTCAGAATCTCACCGTAAGCAAACAGCTCTTTGCCGGTCTTGCCCTTGTAATAGGACTTAGCCTGATCCAAGGTCTGTGCCCAGAAGTTGGAGTAAGCACTGCCGTCACTTTCGGTTTCGATGTGCTTTGCAGCGTCAAAGCGGAAACCGTCAACGCCACAGTCGATACATTCCTTAAGAAGGTTGAGCACCTTGCCCTGAACGGCGCTGCTGCCGGTGTTCAGGTCAGGACAGTCGGAAACATGACCGCGGGTCATGGTGTAAGCGTCACTGTCGGATGCATCATAGGTTTCGCTGTGGAAGTAAGTGCCATAGCTGTTGTAAATTGTGGGCTCGTAGGTCTTGACCTCGTCGCTCAGTTTGTTTTTGTTGATGGTACCGGATGTGGGATCCTTGTAGTTAGCCATGTGGTTGGCAACGATATCTACCACGATTTTGATACCGTACTTGTCGGCTTCCGCGCACAGAGCGGACAGCTCGGACTTTGTACCCAACCAAGACTTTTGCGCGATAGACATGCTGACGGGCTGATAGAGCTTCGGCCACTGACCCGCAACGTCAGACCAGGGACCGAAGTCTTTTGGCTGGGTTACAGGTGATGTCTGAACAGCAGAATAGCCCGCCGCTTTGATCTGCGGCAAGTTTGCTTTGATTGAATTGTAAGACCAGTTGAAGGCATGCAAGATTACGCCGTTGTTGACATTATCCTGCGTTTGCGGCTCGCTGGATACCGCTGAGGTGGGGTCCACCTGGGCGGCACTGACCGACGCAGACAATGCCATTGACGACGTAAGTAACGTTGCAGCCGCAACAATGCTTACGAGTTTTCTGAACATTTTCATCAAAAAACCATCCTTTCATAAAAGTTCATTATTATTATACCAAATTTATAAATATTTGTATATGTTTTAACCCACAAATTCTCAAGCTTTTTTTTGTGCAACATTACGTGATGATACAAATATATTTCGATAAACCAAAAATTATTGACTTTTTTGTCGTTTTGTCATATAATCTAAGTTGGTTTTTCAGCGGCATATGAAAGCCTGTATTTTTTGTCTGCCGCTGCGTAACATACTATATATAGTATACAGACCGCGAAGCGTGTGCGGCTTCGGGTTTTCTGTTATAAATCAAATCCACAAATAAAAAGAGGGGTGCATAAATGGAACAGAATAACAAAAAGGTCATCGTATCTTTAAAGGATATTTTTGTGAAGTTCGACGGCGAGGTCATTTTAAATAATATCAACCTCGACATCCGTGAAAAGGAATTTGTCACCATCCTCGGTCCAAGCGGCTGCGGAAAAACCACTACCCTGCGAATAATCGGCGGCTTTGTGGAACCCGACAGCGGCGACATCATCTTTGACGGAGAGCGGATAAACGGTCTGCCTCCCCACAAGAGAAACGTCAACACCGTTTTTCAGAAATATTCGCTGTTCCCCCACCTCAATGTGTTTGACAACGTCGCCTTCGGATTAAAGCTGAAAAAGGTCCCCAAGGCTGAAATAAAACGAAAGGTCCTGAAAATGCTGGCTATCGTAGACCTCAAGGGCTATGAAAAACGCTCGGTGGCAAAGCTTTCGGGCGGTCAGCAGCAGCGTGTGGCGATAGCCAGAGCGCTGGTGTGCGACCCCGAGATAATCCTTCTGGATGAGCCGCTTGGCGCGCTCGACCTCAAGCTGCGCAAGAGTATGCAGCTCGAGCTGAAAGAGATACAGCAGCAAACCGAAAAGACCTTTATATACGTAACCCACGACCAGGAGGAAGCGCTGACCATGAGCGACCGCGTCGTGGTAATGAACAACGGCGTGATAGAGCAGATAGGCACGCCCGAGGACATCTACAACGAGCCTGTAAACGCCTTTGTCGCCGACTTCATAGGCGAAGCGAACATCCTCAACGGCGTGATGATAGACGACTGCCGCGTGCGCATCCTAGGCAAGGAGCTGCGCTGCGTAGACAAGGGCTTCGGCACCAACACCCCCGTGGATGTGGTGATACGCCCCGAGGACATGATAATCACCACCCCCGAGGACGGACAACTGATAGGCAAGGTGGAAAACGTGACCTTCAAGGGCGTTCACTACGAAATGAGCGTGCGCGTCGGCAAGTGCGAGATATTGGTACATTCCACCGACAGCGCCGAGCTCGGCAGCACCGTCGGTCTTAAGGTCATCCCCTTCAACATCCAGATAATGAACAAGCTGCTCCCGATAAGCAGCAATACAATAGAAACCACGGTCACCTACTCAAACGAGGCTGAACAGTACTTTGAGTTTGAGCTTGAGGACGAGACCGTCAACGTACCTAAAAAATACTTCCCCGAAGGCAGCCGCGTGCGCATCCACCTGCCCTTTGACGCGCTGTCCATCACCGGCGAGGGCGACGGCGACCTAAAGGATGTTTACATTGAGTCTGTCGTATACAAGGGCGAGCACAACGAGATCATCCTTGAATCCGACGAGCGCAAGTGGCTGATGCTCAGCGACACCGACGAGCAGGTGGCCACCTATGTGCCGCTGTACTTCGATTTCGGCAAGGCGAGCTTTGAGCTGATGTCGGACGGAGAGGAGGAGACAAGTTGAAATCACGCAAGCTCTCTATCCCCTACATCCTGTGGATGCTGATTTTTACGATGATCCCCGTTGTGATGATCGGCATGACAGCCTTCCGCGACAAAGCGGGCAATTTTTCGCTGACCCCCTTTGTAAAGGCGTTTGAGTACAAGAACGTCTTTCTCAAATCTCTGTGGATCGCGCTGCTGTCCACCGCAATTTGCCTGATACTCGCCTATCCGGTGGCGTATCTGCTTACAAAAATGAAAAAATCCACCCAGAACACCGTTCAGCTGATTATAATGATACCGATGTGGATGAACTTTCTGCTTCGCATCTACGCGTGGAAGATCCTTTTACAGAAGAACGGCCCCCTGGATATGGCGCTTTCCATACTGGGTATCCACGGCACCTACATCGGCAATACCGGCGCGGTGGTCGTGGGAATGGTATATGAGTATCTGCCGTTCATGGTGCTGCCGATCTTCACGGTCATGTCCAAGATAGACACCAACCTGATAGAAGCGGCACAGGATCTGGGCTCCAACGGCTTGGCGGTGTTCAAAAAGGTGATCTTCCCGCTGAGCATCCCCGGCGTTATCTCGGGCATAACCATGGTGTTCGTCCCCAGCGCCAGCACCTTCTTAGTGGCTGAGCATCTGGGCGGCATGAACGACCTGATGATCGGCGACGTCATCGACCGCATCTTCCTCACCGACCAGAACACCGGCTCGGCGATCTCGTTGATATTGATGGTATTCATCCTCATCTTCCTGGTGTTGATGAACCTGTTCGGAGATGAGGAGGCGATCGCGTAATGAAAAAAAACAAACTGGGCGTCGTCTCCAAGATATATCTCGGACTGATATTTTTGTTCCTCTATGTCCCCATCGGCGTACTGATCTTCATGTCCTTCAACAAGGGCAGAAACGTAACCGTATGGAAGGGCTTTTCCTTTAAATGGTACGGCGAGCTGTTCAAAAGCAAAGAGCTGATGAACGCGCTGGGCAACACCCTGATAATCGCGCTGCTCGCCTCGATATTCGCCACCATCCTGGGCACCGCCGCCGCCATAGGCATACACAACTTCAAGGGCAAAACGCGCGCGGTAATCCAAAACGTTTCAAATCTGCCTATCATCAGCCCCGACATCGTCATGGGCGTGTCGCTTATGCTGCTGTTCAGCTTTGTGGGCGTGCTGCTCAACTTTGAAATGGGCTTTTGGACGGTGCTTATCTCGCACGTCTGCTTCTGCGTGCCCTTTGTGGTGCTCAACGTCATGCCCCGTCTGCGGCGGATGGACCGGAGCATATACGACGCGGCGCTCGATTTGGGCTGCAACCAGTGGCAGGCGTTTTACAAGGTCGTTATCCACGAGCTGATGCCCGGCATACTTTCGGGCATGCTGATGAGCTTCACCTATTCGATGGACGACGTGGTAATCACCCACTTCACCCGCGGCGCGAAGTTCAACAACCTTTCCACCAAAATTTTTGAGATGCTGCGCAAGCAGGTCCGCCCAACCGTCAACGCCTTGTCCGCGCTGCTGTTTTTGGCGATCATTTTGGTTTTGGTTATCATCAACGTTTATGAGCGCCGCGCCGAAAAGCGCGCCGCCAAACGCTCTTAAGGCAACACCTAACGATTCGGAAACTATATTTTTGGGAGGTCAAAAATGAAAAAAATACTCAGCATACTTCTTTCACTCATTCTCATCGCATCCGCGGCGGCGTGCATGCCGGGCTGCGGCGCGACAAAAGCCGGCAAAAACGGCGAGGTAAACGTCTACAACTGGGGCGAATACATGGCTCTCGGACAAGAGGATGATATTGAAAACGTCATTGAAATGTTTGAAAAAGAAACGGGCATCAAGGTAAACTACACTACCTATGATACCAACGAAGAGCTATACAGCAAGCTGACTCAGAGCAACGACAGCTACGACGTCATCATCCCTTCGGAGTATATGATCTCAAAGCTGATCGACGAAGGTCTGCTTAAGGAGATAGACTTTGACAACGTGCCAAACTATCAGTATATCGACGACCGCTTCAAGAGCCTTCCCTGCGATCCCGAGGGCAAATACACCGTTTGCTACTCCTGGGGCGTGACCGCTATGGTATACAACAAAACCATGGTCAAGTCCGAGCCCACCGACTGGGACGCGCTTTGGGATCCCGCTTTGAAGGGCAACATCCTGATGTTCAACAACAGCCGTGACGCCATGGCTATCGCCATGCAGCAGTGCGGCATCGATCCCTCAAACTGCACCACCGCCGACGTCGACAAGGCTACCGAAAAGCTCAAGGAGCAGAAGCCGCTGCTTAAAAAGTACGTTATGGATCAGGTGTTCAACGAAATGGAGGGCGGTCAGGCTGCCATCGCCTCCTACTACGCGGGCGACATCGCCACGATGATAGAAGAAAACGAGGATCTGGACTACTGCCTGCCCGCAAGCGGCTCCAACCTCTTCTATGACGCGATGTGCATACCCACCTGCAGCAAGAACACCGGCAACGCCGAAAAGTTCATCAACTTCATGCAAAAGCCCGAGATAGCCGCAGAAAACTGCAAATATCTCCGCTACGGCACTCCTAACACCGGCGCGCCCGAATATCTCGACGACGACATCAAAAACAGCGAGCTTACCTTCCCGCCCGAGGAATACCTCAAAAAATGCTATGTGTTCCAGAATGTCAGCAACGACGTTTACAGCTATATGCAGGAACAGTTCCTGAGAGTCCAGGCGGAATGATCCCCTTCCCCCTGCGGGATAAAACAAAACAGTAAAGCAAAAGAGCTTCTGCAGCGGCAGAAGCTCTTTTCATATATACTATTAATCTTTATACCGGATGGATCATATTGGCTTTGTCGAGAAGCTTGCCGTTTATTCCCGCGCGGGCGTTTCTTCTTTTTTCAAAGAAGTCGAGAGCTACCTTCGGGAACTGCGCGTAGGACAGCACATCCTCGGGCTGCTCCATCCATTCGGCTATCTCAGAGCGCAGCTTATCAAGCTCCGGCTCGAGCCTGTCGGCGGGTCTGCCGGTGATGATCTCCATGTCGCCGCAGATCTTCTTCTGAAACTCGGGATCGATGGGCATAGGCGTGGTGCCGTACTCGCCGGCTACCATTCCCTTGAACTCGCGGGTACACATGCTGTAGCGCTCGCCCGTGATGACGTTGAACACCGCCTGGGTGCCGACGATCTGAGAGGTGGGCGTGACCAGAGGCGGATAACCGGAATCCTCGCGCACGCGCGGGACCTCCTCGAGCACCTCGGTGAGCTTATCCTCCTTGCCCGCTTGCTTCAGCTGCGAGAGCAGGTTGGACAGCATGCCGCCCGGCACCTGATAGATAAGCGCCTTGGCGTCGGTGGCGAGCATTTTGGGGTCGAGCAGACCGCTCTTTATATACTTTTCGCGCAGGGTCATAAAGTAAGCGCGGATCTCCGCCAGCTCGCGGATGTCCAGCCCCGTGTCATATTCCGTACCCTGAAGGGCGGCTACCATGCTTTCGGTGGGCGCGTGAGAGGTGCCCAGCGCCAGCGGGCTGATGGCGGTGTCTATAGCGTCGGCGCCCGCCTCGACCGCCTTGAGCAGACACATCGAAGCCAGACCGGAGGTGTAGTGGGTGTGGATCTGCAGGGGCATTTCGGGAAGCGCCTGCTTGATAGCCTTAACAAGGCTTTCTGTGCGAGTCGGGGTCAGCAGCGCCGCCATATCCTTGATGCAGATGGAATGAGCGCCCGCGTCGGCGATTCTCTTGGCGTACTCCACATAGTACTCGTCGGTAAAGACGGGTCCCGTGGTGTAGCTTATCGCTACCTGAGCGTGACCGCCCTCGCGGTTAGCGGCGTCGATGGCGGTTTTTAGGTTCTTGATGTCGTTGAGAGCGTCAAAAATACGGATTATATCTATGCCGTTGGCGATAGAACGCTGCACCAGATACTCAACGCAGTCGTCGGCGTAGTGGCGGTAACCCAGCATATTCTGTCCGCGGAAGAGCATTTGCAGCTTGGTATGGGGACAGTGATCCTTGATGGTGCGCAGGCGCTGCCAGGGATCCTCGTTGAGGAAGCGCAGGCAGGCGTCATAGGTTGCTCCGCCCCAGCACTCAAGCGAATAGTAGCCGACCTTATCGAGGGCGTCCAGAATAGGGAGCATATCCTCCGTGGTCATTCTGGTCGCTATCAAAGACTGGTGCGCGTCGCGCAGCGCGGTCTCGGTGATTTTGATTTTCTTTGCCATGGTGAACAATCTCCTTAGTTAAGTGTGACCAATACCTTGCCCGAATCGACAGCCTCGCCCTTGGAGACCTCGATGGTGGCAACAGTCGCGTCCTGCGGCGACTTTACGGGTGTTTCCATCTTCATAGCCTCGATGAACACCAGATCCTCGCCCGCCTTGACTGCCTGACCGGGAGTTACGACCACGTTTACTACGGTGCCGGGCATAGGCGCCTTTACGGAGATGTTGCCTACCGCTCCTGCGGGTGCGGAGGGCTTGGCAGCGGGAGCCGCCTTGGGAGCGGGCGCGGCTGCTGCGGGAGCGGCGGTCTCGCCGAGCTCCTCTACCTGAACGTCATATGCGGTGCCGTTTACGGTGATTCTCAGATTTTTCATATATTTATTCCCCTTCTAAGTTGATATGCGTGAGAAGCTATTCTCCGCTCTCTATTCATTTTCCTCGGTCAAGTGACCGCTGATTAAATCGTATTATGCTTTTTGGCGACGGTGGGAACACGCTTGCCCGCGAGCATATCGAGGGCTGAAAGCAGAGCCGCTCTAAGCTCCGTTTCCTCCACTATGCCGTCCACATAGCCGTTTTGCGCCGCGTTGAAGGCGGAGAGGTTCTCCTCGGCAAAGGTCTGTGCCGCCTCAGCCTGCCTGTCCGCAGGCACCTTCATCTGTTCGGGCGCCATAATGAACGCCGCTGCCTCGACATTTACGGGCGAGATTATCGCGTTCGGAAGGGCGTATACCACATCCGCGTTGGCTCCTGTGCCCGCCAGAGCGACATACGCCGCGCCGACAGCCTTGCCTACAACTACCGAGATCTTAACGGTGGTCGCCTCGGCGTAGGCGGAGGTGAGCTTCACTGCCGCGGAGAGGGTGTCAAAGCCGCCGCAGTCCGCGAATGTGATGACAGGAAGTGAAAAAGCGTCACAAAAGCGAACGAATCTCGCCAGCTTGTCGGCGGATGGCTCGTCTATTATCTTTCCGATGGTGCGCACTATACCTACAACGCTGCCGCCCATACGCGCCAAACGTATGCGCGCGGTGGAGCCGTAGGCGTCGGCGAGCTTGAATTTGGAGCCGCCGTCAACATTTTTGCTGACCAGGCAGCTGCCCTCGGGAACAGGCTCGTTTTCAAAGCCCTCGGGCGCGGGCGTGAGGTTGTTTGAGGGCAGGTAGCACACCAGCTCACGCGCCTTTTTCACCGCTTCCTCGGCGTCCTTGACGACAAGGGCGGCGTTGCCGTTTGCCGCGTTGTACTGCGCGTCGGCGTTTTGTCCCGTAACGTCGAGCGAGAGAGAGGCGTCCTCGGTCATCAGCACAAAGTCCGCGCTGACCGCCGCCAGAGCGTTGGTGCCCAGGCAGTTGCCCAGCACCACGGAAACCTGAGGTACCGCTCCGCTGAGCTTTGAGGTGAGGTTGAGAACCTCGCCGCAGCCCGCGAGCAGCTCGGTGCCCTGCGCCAATCTGCCGCCTATGCTGTCGTAAAAGCCGACTACGGGCGCTCCGGTTTTAAGCGCGAGCTTATAGAGCTTTTTCAGCTTTGCCGCCTGCGCCTTGCTCATGGCTCCGCCGCAAATATCGCTGTTCTGCGCGAACGCGTATACGGGCAGTCCCTCTACCGTTCCGAAGCCCGCGACCGCCTCGCAAAGACCGTCGCCCGACTTTGCGAACGCATCTATCTCGCAGAATGTATCCGCATCAAAAAAACCGGCAAGAAGCTTGAACGCGGCACTGTCCGCGATCTCAGCCTTGACCGATTGAAGCTTTGTCATATCCATCTGTATTTCCTCCCTATGCTTGCTGTTCATAGTCTTTTTATATTATACCGCAAATCAGCCAAAAACACAAGAGGAAGTTTTGCGGCAGAACATATTAAAGCCTCCCCCTTCGGGAAGGCTTTTGTGCTATATCAGACGACCGTTTACCAAGGGATTGGCAAGAAGGTTCTTTACTTCCTTTTCGGTCAGGTCGCGCCAGTCGCCCTGCTTGAGCATACCCATCTTGACGCCGCCTATCTGGGTGCGTCTTAGGCGGGCTACCTCAAGCCCCACGGCGTCGCACATGCGGCGGATCTCGCGGTTTTTGCCCTCGTGGAGGATCATCTCGAGCACCACTCTGCCCGGCTCCTTGTGGACTACGTGCACTATGGCGGGCGCGGTCTTTTCTCCGTCAAGCTCCACGCCGGTCTCCAGCTTTACAAGCTGCTCCTCGGTTATGTCCGGGCGCACGGTGACGCGGTAAAATTTATATACGCTGTTGCGCGGGTGCATGACCTTGTTGGCAAAGTCGCCGTCGTTGGTAAACACCAACATGCCCTCGGAGTCCTTGTCCAGTCTGCCGATGGGATAAACCCTGTCGCCAACGTCGCGCACCAGCTCCGCTACACATTTTCTGCCGCGGTCGTCGCTCATGGTTGTGATGTAGCCGCGCGGCTTGTTGAGCATGATGTATCTGAATTTTGTCTTGGGCAGCATAACACGCTTGCCGCTGATGTAGACCTTATCGGAGGGCAGCACCTTGTCGCCCAGCACCGCCGGTTTTCCGTTGATCTTCACCTTTCCCTGTTCGATAAGCTCCTCCGCCTTACGGCGCGAGGCGATGCCGCATTGGGAAATGTATTTTTGCAGTCGCATCGGTTCGTTTTTAACCATAGCTGAACCATTCCTTTATTGTTTTCCAAAGGCTCTTTTTGACAGTCCTGCGCTTCACGTCCTCCGCCGCTGTCAGCGGCGTGCTGTGTATGACCCTGCCGTGAAGCAGATAATCTATGCGCCCCAGTGTTTCCCCCTGTTTTACCGGCGCATAAACAAAGCTGTCAAGAACCGTTTTCTTTTGTATCTGTTCCGCTTCACCGCTTTTAAGCACCAGTGAAACGTCGCTGTCGCCCGTCACGGTCACGCTGTCGCTAACACCGCCCACACAGGGCAAATCAAGCAGCAGCGAGCTGTCCTCGCTTCGGTAGCCGCAGTAACGCGAAAAGCCGTAGTTATAGAGCGCGATATGGTCGTTCCAGTCGCTGCGGTCATGCAGGGTGACGCAGATGAGCGTCAGACCGTTTCGCCGCGCCGCCGAAACCAAACACCTGCCCGCCGCGTCGGTATAGCCTGTTTTGCCGCCGATGCAGTCCTCGCAGAGCCGCAGCAGACGGTTGTGATTGGTGTAGGTTATTCGCTTGTCGGAGGGCTTTACAAACTGAACGCCAACGCTCTTTTGGTAGGTCAGATCGGCAAACGCGCTGTTGCGCAGCCCTGCCTCCATCAGCAGCGCCATGTCGTAAGCGGTGGTGTAGTGGGCGTCGTCGTCAAGCCCGCTGGGAGTGACAAAGTGAGTGTGCTCCATACCGATGTCCGCCGCGCGCGCGTTCATACGCAGGGCAAACTTTTCAAGGCTGCCCGCCGTAGCGATAGCCGCCGCGTTCGCCGCGTCGTTGCCCGACGCCATCATCATTCCCGCGGCAAGGTCGCTCAGGCGCACCTGTTCGCCGAATTGCAGATACATCGAACTGCCCTCAGCCGCCATTTCCTCGGTGAAGGTCACGGCGCGGTCGTTCTTTGCCGCCTCCTCCAGAGTAAGCAGCACCGTCATAAGCTTGGTGGTGCTGGCGGGCTTCATCCGCTTGTTTTCATTCTTTGAAAGAATTATTTTGCGGTTTTCAACGCAGTACAGCACAAACGCCTCCGCGCCCGTTTCGGGCTCGTCAACGGCGCGCACCGCCGGCGTGAATGAAAACAGGATAACAAATGACAGTATCAGCGCAAAACACTTTTTCACGACATCACCCCAGTAAAGGGTATGCGGTGAAAAGCGCGGATATGAGTCGGGACTTATTAACGATCAGCGTTCTGTATCAAAGATCCACATCGTCTACGGTGATCTCGGAGAAGTCGTCGGTCACGTCTATCTCGGCCTTTTTGTCCTTCTTAAAGAAGCCCTTCACCTTGTCGACCACATCGGGCACCATGCCCATCACCTTGTCGATGCCGTCGCCGCCTCCGACAGAGATCAGGCGCACGTTGCCCTGATAAACCGTCAAAAACGCGATAGGCTGGATGGTAACTCCCGCGCCGCTGCCGCCGCCGAAGAGATCCTTCTTCTCGTTCTTGGTAGGCAGGTCGGAGCCGCCCGAGGCGAAGCCGTAGCTCACCTTGGAAACGGGGATTATCAGCGTGCCGTCCTCTGCAGTGATCGGGTTGCCGACGATGGTGTTGACGTCGACCATCTCCTTGATCTTTTCCATTGTGATGTTCATTAAATTACCGATAGGATGTTCCATAGCAAACTCTCCTTTATTGTACAGTTGATCATTTAGGATCTCTTTTTTTTCTTCTTTCGTTTTGCCGCGTCTGAGCTTAAACAGCAGGCGTATCGCCTTGAAGCCGTAGCGGAACGCCAGCGCCAGTATCCAAAAAACGCGGATGTAAGCATAAGCATCCACCGCGTACCGCGAAGGCTCGTCCTCGTTGAAGCCGGGCGCGATGTCTACGCCGTAATGCCTGCACTTGGACGCCTTGACCAGCACGCTGACGGCAGGATAAACCGCCAGACAAAGATAGCCGTATTTGACCGCCGTATCGTCGGCGTCCTCGCCGTGATAGACGATGCTGATGTTAAGGCGCTTTATGACCAAATGCCTGAAAAAGCTTTTCATGGCACCCATCGCCAGCCGCGCCGCCTCTCCGATGAGGTCTATCAGCCATTGTATGCCCTTTTCCTTGATCAGGTTGGTTTTTTTCTTTTCGGACTCCTTTTTCTCGGAATCCTTCTTGGGCTTTTCCTTCTTTGGTTTTTTCTTTTCCTTCTTAGGCTTCGGCGGATACAGCCGGACGGAAACAAAGCCGATTTTAAGCACAGCCTTCAGCTCGTCCTCAAAGCCCGCCTTGACTCCTATCGGGATCAGCATAAGCAGAACAAGAAAGAGGATGATCCCGAGCAGTATATATAGCCACGTCACCATCATCCCTCCTCTGTGTCAGTTAATCCGCCTCGTCCTGCTTCGGCTCAGCCTGCGGCTCATCCTCGCTTTCGGGAAGCGGAGGCAGCTCCTCCAACGAGGAGATATTGAAGCAGCGCAGGAAGTTTTCGGTGGTGCCGTAGAGCAGCGGTCTGCCCGGAAGCTCCAGCCTGCCCTTCTCCTCTATCAGATCCTTAGCGGTCAAGCTGCCGATGACGCCGCTGCAATCGACGCCGCGCACCTGCTCTACGAACGCCTTGGTAACGGGCTGGTTGTAGGCGACCACCGCCAGCACCTCAAGCGCCGCCTGCGACAGCGGTGTGTTGCGCCGCAGGTCCATGACCGTGCGTATCTGCGGCGCGTATTCCTTGCGCGCCACCATCTGGTAACTGTTTTTAAGTCTTATTATAGTTATACCCCTTTGGGCGTTGTTATAATCCTCTGCAAGGGCGGCGATATGCCGCGCCGCCTCCTCTTCGGTGATGTCCAGCGCCTGCGCGATGCGCGAGGTTTCCACCGATGCGCCGCTCGCGAACAGAATAGCCTCTATCGCGGCGGGGATATTAATTTCTTCGCTCTGTTCACACACTCGGCTCTCCCTCATTTCTCTCTATCATGCGCACCACGGCGTGCTCGCCCTCGCCCTCTATGCGTATACGCTTGCCCTTTACAAGCTCCAGTGTGGCGAGGAAGGTAGCGACCAAATCGCTCTTGCCCTCGCACACCTCAAATATCTCGTGGTACTCCAGCTTTTTGCCGTGCCAAAGGCGGCGCATAAGCTGGATTATGCGGCTGTTTACCGACACGATCTTGTGCGCTACTATGCCGGAGAAAGCCTGTTCGCTCGGCGGCAGACGCCGCTTTCCCCTGCCGACTGCGCTTACATACGCCTTGGATATGTCCTCGGGCGGATGGCTGCGGTTGTAGGTCAGATCAAACTCCACAGGAGACGCCGCGCGGAAAAAGGTGTCGAAGTCATATATGCCGCCCAGCTTAGCGGCGATCTCGCGGCAAACCGCGTATTCCAAAAGCTGTCCGGTAAGCTCCTTTTTGAGCTCCTCGGCTTCCTCCTCGTACTTAGGCAGAAGCATAACTGACTTGATGTAAACCAGCCGCGAAGCCATAGTCAAAAACTCGGAGGCGATGTCCATTTGGTTTTCCCGCATGCGGCTGATCTGCTCCATATACTGGTCGAGCAGATCGGAGATGCGGATGTCGTAAATATCTATCTTATTCTTTGAAATCAGGGTCAAAAGCAGATCAAGCGGTCCCTCAAATACGGGGAGCTTGTATTGCAGCTGCTGCGTTTCCATAGGCGCCTCTTACAAAAACGGCTTGTAAGGCAGCAGGCTGAGCCAATCAAGCCCTTCAAGCAGCCAGCCTGTACACTTGGACATGATGCCCGTAAACGCGCCGCGCCACATCAGCACAAACAGCACTACAAAGAATATCTGCTGATAGCGGTAGAAAAACTCCACCGCCTTGTCGGGCAGGAAGAGGAACAGTACCTTTGAACCGTCGAGCGGCGGGATGGGAATTAGGTTGAACACCGCCAGATTGATGTTGACGATGATGTAAAAACTGAAGAAATACCAAAGAAGCCTGTTGTATGCAAACAACACCTCCGGATGGAACACGGCGAAGAAGTTGTAAATAAGCAAGCCCGCCAGTGCCGCGACCAGATTCGCGAGAGGACCCGCCAGCGCTGTGATAGCCATGCCGAGCTTGGGGCGCTTGAAGTAACGCGGGTCTACGGGCACGGGCTTTGCCCAGCCGAAGCCCACAAACAGAAGCATAAGAGCGCCGATGATGTCGATGTGGCTTAGCGGATTGATAGACAGCCTGCCCCTGTTTTTGATGCCCTTGTCTCCCAGACAGGAAGCCGCAAAGGCATGCGCCCACTCGTGAAACGGCAGGATCAAAAACACGATCAAGATAACAGCGAGGATCTGCGCAAAGACCTGCTGCATAGTCATATTGCCTGATAAGAGCGTTAACAGCATATTTTTCTCTCCCGGACATATTATACTTAGTATATATTATATAACAAAACAGTGCAAAATACAAGATAAAAAACAAAGTAAAGAAATTTTGAAAAAACTCTTGCTTTTTTTCATGTTTTCTGGTATGATAACAAAGTTAGGAAAATTATTTGATTTGATTAAGGAGGTGCAGACGCATGGCAAAATGTGAATTCTGCGGTAAGGATGTAAAATTCGGCATCAAGGTATCTCACTCTCACAGACGTTCCAACAGAACCTGGAAGCCCAACGTACAGCGTGTTAAGGCTATTGTTGACGGTTCACCGAAGCGCGTATATGCTTGCACCCGTTGCTTGCGTTCAGGTAAGGTTACCAGAGCTAACTAATCAATTTACATCTTAAAGGGCTGAGCTTTCAGCCCTTTTTCATTTTACGTGAAAACGGACGGCACCCGCCGTCCGTTTGCTTTTTCGGAAAACTAATACTAATCTCAGATAAAAAGTGGACAAAGATTTGCGAGGATATTTTTCGCAAGACGAGGCGAAGGACGCCGCAAGGCTGGCACCTTGCAAGGACGACAACGAAGTATTGCGGAAAATAGACCGCAAAGATTGTCTGTTTTTTATTTGAGTTTAGTATAAAATATATCAATCATCATAAATATCGCGTTTGCGCATTACAAACAGCACTGTAGAACAGGCAAACAGCACGCCCAGTATCAATGTCGCCATGTACCACTTGCCAGTCTGCACCCAAATGCGGGCTTCCTTCTTGGGATCCTGCGGAGGCTGAGGCTGAGTGGCGACCGGCTTCGGCGGAGGCGGAGGCGCGGTGGTGGCTGCCGTAGTGGCGACAGAAACAGCCTGATCTGCCGAGGCGCGAGTATAGTCCAGCTCGTTGAAGGTAGAACTGGTCAGCGACGTCACCTTGGAAACCAGCACGCTTTCGGTTTTGTCGTTCTCGATGACCTCGCTGTGAGAAACCAAAACTATCTCCTTGCCCGGGATCGCCTTGCCCGTGGCGGGATTCGGCTCCGATACCCAAAGGTTGTTTACGGTAAGATCGACCTTTGTTATCTCAGGCTCCTCTATGTTTAGCTCCTTGACGTCAAAGACTATCTGCGCGAACACCGTTTCATGGGCGGAAAAATCATAGAGATCAAGGCTGGTGGCGTACAGCGAGACCATGCCCTCCTCGTCAAAATCGACCAGCGCGTCTTTACCTATCGTGGGGCAGATCGACTCAACCGAGTTCTTGTTCGGGTCGATGCCGAGCACGGTTTCGTCGTAGGTCAGCGTCCAGTCGGCGGACATCAGCCGCTTTGAAGCCTTGAGGCGATAAGAAACAATGACCTCTTTGGTGTACTCGTTATACTCGGCGTAAGCCTTGCCGAAATAATTTGAGATGGCATTTACTGTCAGCACAGGCACCGCAGACTTGGAAAGCTGCGGAGATTCTCTTTTAATGGAGTCGCCTAAGTCCGCGCCCGAAGGCAGGACAGGCGTCATATTGTCCCCCGCGAAGCTCAGGTCGCTTTCGCCCGTGGCGTTCGGCAGAGAGCTTGTTTCGGAGGCTTTCGGCGCGTCTGTCTCCTCGGCGCCGACAGCAGACAAAGAGCAAAACAGAAATGAGGCTGCCATGAGCAGGGTCAAAATCAGACGCGGCGCTATTTTTGACATCATACATACCTCCGTAACAACTTATCATTAAGGCAATACCGCCTGATTCGGGTGTGCGGTTTCGCCTTAAATTATATTATACTACAACGACACCGCCAAAGTCAAGCAAAAGCAAGCGCCCGTAGGGCAACGGAGCGTTGCATCACTCCGCCTTTTAAGGACTTCGCATTAGAATAAAGCTTCATCAACGGTAAGGGCACTGCCGCGATAGTTTTTGGGCACAAGCTCGACAGTGAGTTCAATAAGCTTTTATGTAGCAGGTGTAGCAGATAAAATCATTAAACTCTATAAAAGAGAAATATATAGAAATCAACATATTTACCTGCTACATCTGCTACAACCTTTAGTGGGCGCTAAAGGCTGTATTGACCGCCGCAGCGCGAAGGCGGGCAAAGAAAGGACCGGCGGCAGCCGTGTCGCCCACTGCAAAGCATGGTTTATTACCCACGCTACCCCGTCACGCAAAAAGGCTGCCTCCTTAGAGACAGCCTTTTAAATCATCTGATTATTTCTGAGTTCTTCTGCGAGTGAAGATCACTGCGCCGATACCTGCAACGAGAACGATGAATACGATAACAGCCAGAGAAGCCTGACCGGTCGCGATCGCGCCGTTGGAGTTGTTGGAAGAGTTGCTGCCGTTAGCAGTATCGCTGGTGGAAGAACCTGCGTCGGTGCCGCTGGGAGCAGGAACAGTGGTAGTGCCATCTTTCTTACCGCCGCTGTTGCCGCCATCCGTACTGGTAGGAGTTGAGGGGATGCTGAGGTCTCCCATCTTGGACTTCCAATAAGCGTCGCTCATAAAGTTGCCGCTAACGCCCTTCATCTCTTCATTGAGTTCCTTGGTGGGCCATGAGCCGTACTCGCCGCCGCCATAGTAGAAGTAGAAGTCACCGTCAAAGCCGATCTTGCCGCTTACGGGGCTTGCCTGCATCTTGTCGGGATCGAAGCTTACTACGAATACCATGTTGTTGAAGTGGAAGGACTCACCAAAACCCTGGCTCTCTTCTCTGGGATAAAGGTCATCTTCACCAACGAGGTCCTCGTTGAAGAAGTTGGAAGCATAGTCGCCAAACGCGGAGAGATCAACGCCATTGTCGTCGAGGAAGTTATCAACCTGGAAGGTCTTTTCATCGCCGCTCAGGCTGTCCCAATCCGCACCATTAGCTTCAGCTGCCAGCTTGTTGGCAGCTTCCCAGAAGCTGTCCGCGTTGATGTCGAGATCATCGGCACCTTCTACACCTGCCTGCTGGAAAGCAAGCTTGTAGATGTATCTGAACAGAATGTCATAGGTAGAATGCTCGTCGGTTCTGGAATAATACTGACCGGGGAAATCTCTGGTCTGAGCAGCAGCATCATAGAAGGGGTTCTTTGCGGGATCTCTTTCCATACCGCCGTCGAGGTAGTTGTCCCAGATGATCTGAGTAGCGTTACCGGTTTCGCCGTTGCCGTAAGAGGGAACGTCGATCTCAAAGAGGTTCTCTACGCCTTCTTCAGCTACTTGCTTTGCCTTGTAGCCCGGCCAACCGTGACCGCCCGCAACGTTATCGGGGGTGTCGTAACCTGACCACCAGTAGATACCTGCAGCTCCGCCGCACTGTTCTTTCTTAGTGGTGTCGTTCTGCCACGCACCGGGCATAGCGAACAGCAGACGATTGGTATTTACGCCGTCTGTGGGTTTGTATTCGCCCAATACGCCGAATCCGCCGGGAGCCAGCTCCTCATCGGCAGAAACGCTCATAGCGCTTACAGCCATCATGGAAGCAGCCATTGTACCGGCAAGAACGATACTGAATAACTTTTTCATATTAATTCCTCCATTTATTTTCCGAATTTCGGTTACTAACATTATATAACAAAGAATTATAAAAATCAAGCGGTAAGCAAAATATTGTTTTGGAAAAAATGACAAAAAATCAATAAGAAACCTGTCAGATTGTGTAATCAACACTTTAAAACCTAAAAATATGCAGTTACTGTCGAAAACCCCGATAACCGAAGGCAGTAAAAAACGCACAGCCGGACAAAACGCCGACTGTGCGGGAAAAGCAAAGAAAAACCTATTTTTAAATATCGGGTCCTTTGCCGGTATCACTCTTTTTTGCGGACTTAGACATATCGGACTTGTTCCTGCCTAACACTACGAAAACTACAGATGCCACGACAGCGCCGAGAAGCAGCGCCAGAACAATGATAATAACAAGTCGGTTTTTAGCAAACCAGCTTTTTTCCTTGGCGGTGCCGGGAACGACCTCTGTATACGACTGTACCGCGGACCTGATATAAGGCACAAGCGAGCCGTTCTCCTCAACCATTTCACGGTGAGCTTCTTCCTTAGGGCTGTTAACCTCGCCCATACCGTCGCCGTAGTTGATAAAGTCGCCGCCGTAGCTTTCTTGGATCTCCTTGCGAGTGTCGAGCGGAGGAGTCTTGTCATCAACTATGGTCTTGTCCCCCACCTTCAGCGAATATGTAAAGGTGTAGCTCTTAAGGTAGGTCATGTCCTCGCCGTAAAGGTCGGTAACATAGTATTTGATATTCGCCTTGCCCGGCTTGAGCACCTTGAAATCAGCTGAAACGAACTGAGTCTTTTGCGCGAAAACGGGCATATCCATAATCTGAGAACAATTCATGGGGATCTTTCCGGGAATATCCTCATTGTAGAAAACCACGCTGAATTTTTCAAAGGTTAGACTGTCCTTTTGATACTCAAGATATTCGTCATCATAGAAAATATAAATCTGAAATCCGACTATAGGCTCGGTGGCTTCACTGAGATACAGAGTATAGGTCATTGTTTCGCCGACATCAACCTGATCCTCGCCGTTGACGGATAAACCGCCCTCTTCCGCGAAAGCCATCATCACCGAAGACGAGGCAAGCAGAACAAGCGCTATGCAAAGGGATGCCATTTGAGTCAAAAGCTTTTTCATAGTTTCAATCCTTATATAAGATTTTAAGGCGATACCGCGCGGCTCGGTCGGCGGATCATGCTGTGTTGTATGTATATATTATATATGATTTGAATTGAAAATTCAACTTTTTAATGTGATGATTTTCTGAAAATTCCGACATATTCCGGCACATAACAAAACCTCCGGGGGAAATCCCCCGGAGGAAAACTCAGTTTGGTTTATTTAAGCAATTATTTTACTCTTTTACGGGTAAAGTAGATGCCTGCGGTAGCAGAAACAAGGACAAGCAGAATGATAAGCGCCATGGAAGCGTTACCGGTCTGTACAGCTCCGTTGTTGCCGGAGTAGCCGCTGTTGCCGCTGTCTGAGGTGCTTCCGCCATCGGAAGTAGATCCGCCCGCTGAACCGGTGGTATCAGCAGAAGTTGCGGAAGTCGCGTCGGAACCGCTCGGGTTGGGAACGTCGGTACCGGTGGGAGTGGTAGCGTCAGTACCGGTGGGAGTGGTTTCGTCGGTACCGGTGGGAGTGGTGTCATCAGTACCGGTGGGAGTGGTTTCGTCGGTACC
>CADBHB010000007.1:73499-73948 GCA_902794395.1 uncultured Ruminococcus sp. | reverse complement strand
ACCGGTGGTAGTGGTGTCATCAGTACCGGTGGGAGTGGTGTCATCAGTACCGGTGGGAGTGGTGTCATCAGTACCGGTGGGAGTGGTGTCATCGGAACCGGGCTCATCGCCGTTAGGTGTAATAGTGATGGTGTATTTAGCACCGGTCTTGTTAGCAAAATCGAATTCTCTCAGATCGATCTGCGCCTTAACAGTGCAGAGCTCGTCTGTATCGAAGGTGATGTTACCGCCGTCATAGGTAGAATCATAGGTAACACCGCTCTCAATTTCGGGAGCATCTTCCTTGGGTGCGCCGAAGTTGTGTGTCCAAGCGCCGTCGATAGCAAACTTGATCTGACGCTCGAAGCCGTCGGGAACATTCTTGAACTCGATCTCCCATACGTCGTCGGCAACCTTATTCATCAGGTTAGCCTCAGCGTCGGGCGTCCAGGAAATGCCGTTCAGCCATG
>CADBHB010000007.1:0-73458 GCA_902794395.1 uncultured Ruminococcus sp. | reverse complement strand
TCCCATACGTCGTCGGCAACCTTATTCATCAGGTTAGCCTCAGCGTCGGGCGTCCAGGAAATGCCGTTCAGCCATGCGCCTTCGCCGTTACCGACAGCGTAAACAGCGGTGTAGTCGAAAGTGACTTCGCCGACATTGTCACCGATAACCTCAGTGTAAGCAACCTCGGTTTCGGTAGCGGGATGATAGACAACCTTAAAGGTGCCGGGGCCGGTCACCGCGAAGGTGACGTTGTTGCCGGTCTTGTCGCCTACCCAGTTAGTGCCGTTGACAACGCTCTTGAGCTGTACAGCATCGAATGCATGATCTACGGTGTAATCCTTGGTGTAGGTGCCGTCTTCCTGCTTGGTCATGGTGTTGGCATCGTTAGTGCTATCCCAGTTGGTGCCGAAAATATCGGCGGGAGAACCTGCTACGACAACAACATCTTCAACAGGAGTTTCCTTCTTATTACCGTTCTCATAAACGATGGTGTCGGTATCATCGGTTCTGACGGTCATATCAATGATAGTCAGAGCAACTTCTGCTTCGCCCTCATTATTTGCGGTGAACACGAAGGTGAACATGTCATCATTCTCAGCAACGGTGCAGGGAGTCTCGATATTGGAGAAGCTACCCAGAACATTGTGAGTCGTTGCATTAGCATTGATAAGCATATCGGTGGGAGCGATGGTGCTGATTCCGGTAAGCTGAAGCTTGTCTTTGTCATAGTCCATACCCCACTGGATGTCTACGATCTGAGCAGACTCGGGAGCCTTAAAGGTAACTGTGACAGTATCACCGACACTAACGGTCTGGCTTTCAGGAGCAGTCGCATAGTTGGAAGCAGCGGAAACCTTGAGATCGGACGATGCGGGAGGCTCGGTTGAAGTATTGCTCTCAGAAGTTTTCTGCTCAGTGGTGGACTCTACGGGAATATCCTCGGTAGAGGTCTCTTCGGGAACATCCTCAGCGCCGACAACGACAGTTTGATAGGTGCTTAAAGCATAATCTTCATCTTTGATAACGCCATTGCTTACGGGAACATACTGTGAGTAGGGCTCGGCATTGGAATCGTCGCAAAGCGAAAGAGTGTCGATTACGAGGTTGACAGTAGTGCTCTTAGCATCCTTGTCAATGAGTTTAAAGATTGCCTTGACAACTGTAACAGCTGAGCCGTCCTCTTCGTATGCGAACGCAGCGGGTGAAACGCTGGTGTAGTTGCCTACGATTCTGCCGCCGTTCTTGTCGCCGAAGGTATTGATCATACCTGTGCCGCGACCCTGGCTGACAGCGAAGGGAAGCAGATTGAGCTGAGCACTTCTGCCGGAGCCGATCTTGTTGTAAGCTTCTTTGAATTCAAGAACCTTGTTGTCCCAAGTGAGTTCATCAATGTCGAGGTTGATGAGGTACTTAGCGGGAGCGTTCAACTTGTATTCTACGGTGATGAACACGTCGCCGTTTTCATCTTCCAGTTCTTTGACATTCTTGTAAACCGCGACCTTCTTGGGGAAGAAATTGGAATCAGCGATAACAGTCAGAGAATCGTCATCCGCCGGAGGCGCTGTGGAGGGCTGAACATCCTCAGATATGGGCTCGGTAGTACCGGTATCGGTAGGAGTAGTTGCATCGCTGGGCTCGGTAGTACCGGTCTGACCGGCGTAGGTGATAGTGACGGTGAAGGCAGCGCCCTGCTTAGATATAAAATCAAAGTTTCTCAGGTCGAGCTGAGCCTTGACGTTGCAGAGATCATCGGTATCAAAGGTGATATTACCGCCGTCCCAAGCTGCGGGAGAAGTAACACCGCTGTCCTCATAATCGCCGCCGAAGTTAAAGGTCCAGGCGCCGTCCCATACGTCGTCGGCAACCTTATTCATCAGGTTAGCCTCAGCGTCGGGCGTCCAGGAAATGCCGTTCAGCCATGCGCCTTCGCCGTTACCGACAGCGAATACGGTTTCATATTCAAATACGACCTCGCCGATGTTGTCACCGACTACCTCGGTGTACTCGGGTTCATCGCCGTTTTCGGGATGATAGATAACAGTAAATGTGCCGGGTGCGGTCACGCTGAACGCAACGTTGTTGCCTTCCTTGTCGCCGACCCATTTGCCGCCGTTAACAACGCTCTTGAGCTGGACAACACTGTACGCAGTATTAGCAGTGTACTGTCTGGTAAAGGTACCGTCATCCTGTTTGGTCATAGCGTTTTCTTGTTTATTGCCGTTCCAGACTTCGCCGAACAGTTCAGCCTGATCGCCCGCAACGATAACAACAGTCTCGTCCTCAACGGGAGGCTCTGTGCTGGCACCGCTATCTTCGGTAGTGCTCGGCTGAGCCTCGGTAGAGGGCTGAGTCTCGGTAGTGGACTCTGCCTCGGAAGAAGGCTGCTCCTCAGTGCTGGGAGCTACATAATCGTCGTTGTAGTCGCCTGCGTAGATCTCGGATGAGGTGGTGTAAACAACAGCGTCACTAACAATAACGCTATCTTCTACCAACTGGGTTTCATCCGTATCAACGGACATACCACTGCCTTCGGTGGAGGTGGTTTTCAAATCTTTTACATTCAGATTGACATTAGCGTCGCCGGAACCCTTTACTCTGAAAGTAACGGTAACGAACGCGGTTCTGTCGCCATCCTCCTGGTCAAGCCAGTAAGCATACAGGTTTGTCGCATTGCCAACAATAGCATTCTCGGTGCTTACAGGTGCAAAATTGACCATAGCATCGGTAGCATTGGGCATCACGTTAGGATTGTCTGCTTTACGAACTTCGAGAAGGTCGCCGTCATAAGTCAGCGTCCAGTCGCAGTTCACCATTCTCTGGGTAGACTGAATGAAATAGGTTACAGTAACCTTACTATCCGCCGCATCAATATCATCCTGTGTTAAGGATGCCTTTTGCGTGGGGAAGAAGTTAGATGTAGCTGTTACATTCAAACCCGAAGAACTCGCATTGCCGTCGTCACCTGCCGCGGCAACTGTGAACAGTGCTACGGAAAAGGATGTAACGATAAGCATCAGCGCAAGCAGAAGGCTTAGTGCTTTCTTGTACATTTCTTCTTTTTCCTCCTTTAAAGATAATGCTTCTATAAGCAATACTATTATAATACAAGTGCCTTCCAAAAGTCAATAAAAATTCTAAATTGGAAAACAGTTTTTTTAGGTTTTTTAAGTTTTCGTTTATTTTGACCAGTATTTTAATCGCAATTTGTCATAAATCACAATAGGCAATAGTATCATTTGTAACCATTCACATTATTTGACTGCCAATTCCACGAATCATAGCACATATCTTCCAAATTTTTTTCAGCTTTCCAGCCCAAAACGCGCTCGGCTTTCTCGGCGTTAGCGTAACATTCGGCTACATCGCCGGCTCTGCGCGGTTTGATGACATATGGTATCTTGATGTTATTTACCCGTTCAAAAGCCTTTACAATGTCAAGCACACTGTAGCCGGTGCCGGTGCCCAGGTTAACTATCTCCACGCCCTTGTGCTCGCCGGCGTAATCTATCGCCTTTACATGACCCTTGGCAAGGTCGACCACGTGGATGTAGTCGCGCACGCCGGTGCCGTCGTGGGTGGGATAATCGTCGCCGAACACGCCCAGCTGAGGCAGCCTGCCCGCAGCCACCTGCGTTATGTAGGGCATGAGGTTGTTGGGGATGCCGTTGGGGTCCTCGCCTATCCTACCGCTCTCGTGCGCGCCGATGGGATTGAAGTAGCGCAGGATGACCATAGACATCTCGGGACGCGCCTTGGCGGTGTCGCTGAGTATCTGCTCCATCATCAGCTTTGTCCAGCCGTAGGGATTGGTGGGACTGCCCGTGGGCATGGTTTCCACCAGCGGCACGGTTTCGGGAGTGCCGTAAACGGTCGCCGAGGAGCTGAAAATGAAGTTGTTGACGCCGAACTTTTCCATGGTTTCAAGCAGCGTCAGGGTGGAGTCGATGTTGTTGCGGTAGTAGAGCAGCGGCTTTTCAACGCTCTCTCCCACCGCCTTGAGTCCCGCGAAGTGGATTACGGCGTCGAGCTTGTTTTCGGAAAACACCTTTTCCATAGCCACCTTGTCGCAGACGTCCGCCTCGTACAGCGGGATATGCGCGCCTGTGATCTCCTCCACGCGGCGGACCGCCTCGGGACAGGAATTCGCGAAATTGTCGGCGATGACCACGGTGTGTCCCGCCTCGATCAGCTCTACGCAGGTGTGGCTGCCTATGTAACCGGCGCCGCCTGCCAATAATACGTTCATTGGATGCACTTCCTTTCGTGTGATGTGCCGTTACGGCACTTTTCCCGCCTGTTAAACGCCGCAGCAGCGCCCGACGGCGGGATACGTGTTATCTTATAAGTATCAAATTTATATACTATATATAGTATACGGTTTTACGACAGATGGAATCGCGCTCAGCACTTTGTCAATTCGTACTCCTCGCCGAAGGTCTCCGCCGTCATTCTTTTGATTACCTGCGGGTCGAGCGGCTTGTCGCTGAAATCGGTGTCACACTCGGCTATGGCGTTTACAACGTCCATGCCCTCGATGACCTTGCCGAAGGCGGCGTACTGACCGTCGAGGTGAGGAGAGGTCTTGTGCATGATGAAGAACTGCGAACCGGCGGAGTCGGGCATCATGGAGCGCGCCATCGACAGCACGCCCTCGGTGTGCTTCAAATCGTTGGGGAAGCCGTTCATGGCGAACTCGCCCTTGATGTGATAGCCGGGACCGCCCATGCCGGTGCCGTCGGGACAGCCGCCCTGGATCATAAAGCCGTAGATCACGCGGTGAAAGGTCAGCCCGTCATAGAAGCCGCTGTTAACCAAGCTGATAAAATTTGCCACGGTGTTAGGCGCGATCTCGGGATATAGCTCCGCCTTCATCACACCGCCGTTTTCCATTTCGATTGTAACGATAGGGTTTTTCATTTGTATCATTCCTTTATATTATTTATTGACCAGATGTATTAAAGCCGCCGCGCCGGATATTACCGCCGTTATTATCAGGCAGATTATATCCACAAGCAGCACGAACAGGCACAGCAAGATGCCCAGTATGCCGGGCACACGGTCGAGGGAGTTTTTGAAAACCGACGCCGCGCCGAAGCCGATGCCCACTATACAAAGCAGGAGATTAAGCCACAGCAGCGCGTGAAAAAACATTCCCGCAAACACCATTACCAACGCGACCCCGCCGATAATCAGGGAGATCAGACCCATCATATGCGCCGACATACCGGACCTTTTGGGATTTATCGGTCTGCCGGTAGCGTCAAGCACCTCGGGGTTTTCGGGAGATTTTTTCGCGCCCTTTTCTTTTTTGGCATAGCTTTTCCGGAATTGGGCGTCATAGCTCTCCCCCTTTGCCTCATCCTCTTTGATAAAGGGGTTTATCTGCGACTGCGCGAACATAGCGTCGTAATCTCTGTCTTGACGATCATCCATTTTCCGTCCCCCTTTACAAAGCCTTAAAAATAGACTGTACAGACGGCATCGTTGCAAAATAGTACCACATAGGCACCGAAGCTATCACTGTTACGGCGCCCATCACACATCCGATGACGGCAAGCATGCGGTTCTTGGTTTTCAGGGTCATTCCGATTGTTGAAACGGTGAGCGCCGCAAGTCCGAGTGCCGACTGGATGAACATTAAAAAGAAAAAGCAAAGCGACCCGATTATTGCGGCAATATCCCTTGATACCAGCTCTCTGTTTTGCTCACGCGTTATGTTTTTCACAGCTCTCAAAGCCGCGGTCTCATTTCCGAATTCCACAGAAATAAGGATGCAAAACAAGTTTATCAATACAAAAGTCAACGCTGCGCCGCCCAGGATCAAGCCGAGAAAGGACAGAAAATGCCTTGTAGGTTTGGGCGGAGAAAGCCGGCGCGGCACACTTTGCCGAGGCACGGGACTGTTTACGGGCACAGGGCGGTTTATCGGCACGGGGCGAGGCTTTGGAGCGGGCGGCACGGTGTTCCACTTTACCAAAAACAGTATAAGACAGGCTATAAAGCCCACGCCCGCCAAAATCGCCGTTCCCCTCAAACTGCCAATGAACTGCGGCTTATCCGTCAAAACCGCAACGACTATACCTCCGACGGCGCCGCCCAGAGCGGCGACCATGCCGATAAGCGGCAGCAAGGGTTTTTCCGCGCGCTTGCACAGCGCGATAATGCTCAGCACCACAGCGGCGATCAATAACATGGAAAAAAAGGAAGTATTACTGTCACCATCCGTAGGCTCAGAGGCAAAAAAACCGAAAAGCAGGGTTGCCGCCGCTGCCGCAACGCCCAGCCCCAAAGCTATGTAGGAAAGCTTAGGTCCGGTTCTTGTAATAAAAGGCTTCATACTTTTCTCCTTTCAAAAAGCGGTTCAGTTTTCTTCGATGCTCATGGTAGCGTAGGCGTTCAGGTCGGCGCCGGCGCGTTTGCCGCTGAGGTACTCATAATACGCCTGCGCTCCTACCATGGCGGCGTTGTCACCGCAAAGCGATTTTTCAGGCATATAAAACTTTAGACCGCGCTTTTCACACTCCTCAGCGAGCGTTCTGCGCAGCAGCGAGTTCGCGGACACGCCGCCCGCTATAACCAGCTTTTTGACGCCGATATCCTCCGCCGCCTTTATAAAGTTTGAAGTAAGGCAGTTGACCACCGCGTAGCGGAAGGACGCGCAGACGTCGGCTTTGTTCAGCTCCTCGCCCTTTTGCGCGGCATTGTGGATGAGGTTGATGACCGCGGTTTTAAGCCCCGAAAAGCTGAAATCATAGGGCGCGTCATGCACCACGGGTCGCGGCAGTTTGAAAGCGTGCGGGTCGCCGTCCTCGGCGACCTTGTCCAGCGCGATGCCGCCCGGATAAGGCATACCCATAGTGCGCGCCGCCTTGTCAAAGGCTTCGCCCGCGGCGTCGTCGCGAGTCCTGCCGATGATCTTCATTTTAGTGTAGTCCTCCGCCAACACGATGTGACTGTGTCCGCCCGAGACGACAAGGCACAGAAACGGCGGCTTTAATTCTTTGTTGGAAATATAATTAGAAGCTATATGTGAACGCAGATGATGCACCGGCACCAGCGGCAGCCCCGTTGACAGCGCCAAGCCCTTCGCGAAGTTCACACCCACCAACAGCGCGCCGATGAGTCCGGGCGCGTAGGTAACAGCCAGCGCGTCGATGTCGCCGAGCGACAGGCCTGCCTGCTCAAGCGCCTGCGACACCACGGGCACGATAGCCTCGGCGTGACGGCGCGAGGCTATTTCTGGCACCACGCCTCCGTATAGCCTGTGCTCCTCCACCTGAGAGGCGATAACCGAGGAGAGCACGGTCCTGCCGTCCTCCACCACCGCCGCCGCGGTTTCGTCACAGGATGATTCAATAGCGAGTATTTTCATATTTTTATTCTCCGTTAGAAATATAAAGTCATAAGCACCGCGTTTTCGGTCGGCTCGATGTAGTAGCTTTTGCGCTCCCCCACCTTGACAAAGCCGAAATCCTCATAGAGCGACCGCGCGGCGCGGTTGCTTTCGCGCACCTCAAGGGTCAAAAACGCGAAGCCGTGCTTTTTGCAGTGAGTGACCAGCGTACGTATAAGGGCGCTGCCTACGCCCCTGCGCCTGTGCCGCCGATCCACCGCGACGTTGTAGATGTAGCCCTCGTCCAGCACGAAGCTCATGCCGATGTAGCCCAGCACCTCGCCGTCCTCAATGGCAACATAAAACAGCGACTGCGGGTTTTGAAGCTCATCCTGCAAGCTCTGCAGCGACCACGGATGGACAAAGCAGGCGTTTTCAAGGGCGCAAACCCCGTCGAGATGCGCCGCTGTCATAGGCTCAATCTTCATAGGCTCTCAAAACCTCGTCAACGCAGGTCACGATAATGTCGCGGCACATGCGGTATATCTCGATGCTGCCGCCGTACGGGTCGGAAACGTCGAGCACCTCCAGAAGCTCCGGAGGACAGCCCACACTCTGAGAGAGTATCATTTGGTGCTCACGGGACATGCAGTATATTTTCTCAAATTCTCCGAGCTGGAAGTCGTATATAAAGCGCGAGCGGTGGCTTTCGATGTCCACGCCAATCTCTCGGCAGACCTCTACGGCGTTTTTTGAGGGAGGCATGCCCCTCACCGCCGCCATGCCGAAGCTGACCGCGCGGACGCCCAGCCCTTTTTCCTCCGCTTTTTTATTAAAGATGCCCTCCGCCATCGGACTGCGGCAGGTGTTGCCCGTGCAGACGAAGGCGATCAGTCTGTTATCCTTTTGCATCGTACCACGTCCTTCCTATAGCCGCCTCGGCTGTCAGCGGCACTTCCCAGTTGACGGCATTTTCCATTTCCTCCTGAAGCAGGGCGGCGACCCGCGCGCTCTCGTCCTCGGGCGCCTCGACGATGAGCTCGTCGTGCACCTGCAAAATAAGCCGCGCCCGCAGACCCTCGCGCCTGAGACGCTCGTCCACACGCACCATGGCTATTTTGATGATGTCAGCCGCTGTGCCCTGAATCGGCATGTTGCGCGCGACGCGCTCACCGAAGGCGCGCAGCATATGCTTGCCCGAGCTAAGCTCGGGAAGATAGCGCCGCCTGCCGAAGAGGGTCTCGACATAGCCGTCCAGCTTTGCGCGCTCGACGACCTCCTGCATATACTTATCCACACCGCTGTAGTGCGACAGATAATTCTTTATATAGCGCGACGCCTCCTTGGTAGAAACGCCGATGTCCTTGCCCAGCGAAAACGCTCCGATGCCGTAAACGATGCCGAAGTTGACCGCTTTGGCACTGCCGCGCATAGCGGGCGTGACCATATCGAGGGGCATATTGAACACCTGCGAGGCGGTGATGGCGTGAATATCGTCGCCGTTGCGGAAGGCGGCGATCATGTTTTCATCCCGCGCGATATGGGCGAGTACACGCAGTTCTATCTGCGAGTAGTCCGCGTCTACCAGCACCCAGTCCTCACGCGCACAGAAAAACTTGCGCATTTCTCTGCCTAGCTCGGTGCGGACGGGGATGTTCTGTAAATTCGGCTCGGTGGAGCTGATGCGTCCCGTGCGGGTCTCGGTCTGGTTGAAGCTTGAGTGGATCCTGCCGTCGTCGCCGATCACCTTCAGCAAGCCCTCGCAGTAGGTGGAATTAAGCTTGGCGAGGGTGCGGTACTGCAGGACCATATCCACCACGGGGTGCTCGTACCGCAGGCTTTCAAGCACCTCGGCGTTGGTGCTGTAGCCGCTTTTTGTCTTTTTCTTTACGGGCAGCCCCAGATCCTCAAACAGCACCTTTCCCAGCTGCTTGGGCGAGTTGATGTTGAACCTGCTGCCGGCGCTTTGGTAGATCTCAGCCTCCAAAGCGGCGATACGCTCCGAGAGAGCCGCGCCGTAGTCGGCGATGCCCTGCCTGTCAACGGCAAAGCCCAGGTTTTCCATCTTTGCCAGCACCTTAGCCAGGGGTATCTCGATGTCAAACAGGAGCCGCTCCTGTCCGTTCGCCTCTATCTCATTTTGAAGCTTGGCGCAGAGCCTGTCGTACACCGCCAGAGCGCGGTAAGGCGCGTAGCTCTCGTCCGCACAGACGGGCAGCTCGATCTGATTTGCCGCGCAGAGGTTTGCGTCGGTGTAGTCCTTGGAGGAAGGCTCGAGCAGATATGCCGCCAGCTCCACGTCGAATTTTTTGCAGGCAGCGTCCAGACCCTTGCTGTCCGCGTAGGCAAAAAGCGCCTTGCTGTCGCGCAGACAGACGGTCAGGCTGCCGTCGGTGATGATTTCGTCAAACGCCGCGGCGTCATCAGAGAGCCAGACCTTGCCGTCCATCATAACGGCAAAGGATTTTAATTCGTTATCAGAAATATTAAATGTCAAATAGACCTTATTGTTTTCTTTTATTTTCTTTAAAGAAATATTACCTTCCGAAACCTCCAAAACAGCGGCGGACGAGGTCTGCTCAGGGACAGAATCAGCCTCATCTAAGCCGTATTTTTCTATTAAAGAAAATAGTTCCAGCTTTGCCATGAATCGCGCGCAGGCTGCCTTGTCCTCGATTTTGACCGTGTAAAGGGAAATATCGGTGTCGATCGGCGCGTCCTTGGCGATCTCGCCGAGCATTAGGCTGAGAAAGGCGTTTTCCTTGGAGGCAAGCAGCTTTTTGCGCACGCCGTCCTTTATATTTGGGTCGTCGATGTGGTCGTAGACAGAGCGCACGCTGTGGAAGCGCCTAATAAGCTCGCCCGCGCCCTTGGGACCGATGCCCGCCACGCCGGGGATGTTGTCGGAGGTATCGCCCTGTATCGCCTTTATCTCGATCAGCTCGGGCGGCGTTACGCCGTAGTCCTCCATGATCTTTTCGGGGGTGTAGAGGATGTCGCCGCGGTTGGTACAGAGGCGCACATGGGTTTTGTCTGTCACCAGCTGCAGGCTGTCGCGGTCGCCGGTAGCTATTACGCAGGTGTCGCCGCCGCGCTCACAGGCGGCGGCAAAGGTGCCGAGAATATCGTCCGCCTCATAGCCCTCGCAGGTCACAAGGGTGTAGCCCAGCAGACCCAGCAGCTCCTTCAGCGGCGGCATCTGGCAGGCAAGCTCCGACGGCATGCCCTTGCGGGTCGCCTTGTAGCCGCTGTATGCCTTATGGCGGAAGGTGGGAGCCTTTAAATCGAATGCGATAGCTACCGCGTCGGGAACCTCTTCATTTTCGATTTTGCGCAGCATAGTCAAAAAACCGTAGATGGCGTGGGTAAACTGCCCCTCTTTATTGGTAAGGGGGCGGATGCCGTAGAACGCGCGGTTGACTATGCTGTTTCCGTCAACGACCAACATTTTCATAGCTTATACATCACTTCCGTTATTACTCCGTTTTTATAGTAAATGCGGGGCACGCGCTTGCCGACCAGGCACACCACCTCATAGTTGATGGTGCCGGTGTTTTCTGCCAGGGTGTCGGCGGTGGGTTCGCCGTGCTCGCCCGTGCCAAAGACGATGACCTCGTCGCCGATGGCTGCGTCGCCGATGTCCGTGACATCGAGCATAGTCTGATCCATGCATATCCTGCCCACGATCTTCGCCGGCTTTCCGTTGACCAGCATATAGCCGTCCTCGGCGTTGCGGCGCACAAAGCCGTCGGCGTAGCCGATGGGCACTGTGGCTATTTTCATGTCCTTTTGTGCGGTATAGGTCCTGCCGTAGGAAATGTCGGAGCCAGCCTTGAGGGTCTTGACATAGGCGACGGTGGTTTTCAGCGTCATGGCGGGCTGCAGGTCGAGCTTGCCGGCAAGCTTAGACGAGGGCGCCAAGCCGTAGAGGATGATACCCGCGCGCACCATGTCGCAGTAGGTGTTGTCGTAGTCCTCGATGGCGCCGCTGTTGGCGCAGTGGTAAATAGGAATGTGCAGCCCCAGCTGCTCAAGTCCCACGCGCACATGTGTAAAGTTATGGTACTGCTGTTCGGTGAAGGCTCTTCCCTCCTCCCTCCCGTTCATCAGACACGCAAAAATGGGTGAACAAGCCCTCGGGCTGTAGATTGGTCAGCGAGCAGGCGTCATATATTTCTTTGATAGAATATTCATCACGCGGGAACTGCTGGCACATAAAACCTATGCGGCTCATGCCCGTGTCGCACTTGATGTGGATCTTGCAGACGCAGCCGTATTCGGCGCACTGAGCCGACAGCGATTCGGCGTAATCCAGCGAAAAAACCGCCTGAGAAATATTGTACTGCGCCAGCCTTTGCGCGTCGCGCACGGGAGTGTAGCCCAAAATGACTATGGGCAGCTTGACGCCCGAGGCGCGGATCTCGATGCCCTCGTCGATGTTTGAAACGGCGAAAAAGTCCGCCCCGAGCTTTTCGTAGGTCTGCGCCAGCTCCACGGCGCCGTGACCGTAGCCGTCGGCTTTGATGACGCAGCAAAGCTTGGGCGCGTCGCCGATCTTACGCTTTATTTCGTGAAAATTATGGGCGATGGCGTCCAGCGAAATCTCAGCCCATGTTCTCTTGACAAAATCCATAGCAATCTCCTTATTTTAAGGTAATCATAGATAAATTTATTATACTATTTTTTGCGTAGCAAATCAACATTTCCGATGATTTTCGAGAGGATTTTTGTGTTTTTTTCATTTTCTTGCGTTTCCTCTTGATTTTTATGAGTTTTTTTGCTAAAATGAGATTTGCATTTGTGCTTTAACGCACTAAAATTTTACATTGAGGAGGACAACATGACTCAAAATCAAACCATCACCTTGGTTGCCTTTGCGTTTTATATGGTGCTGATGATAGGCATCGGCGTCTTCTACTCAAAGAAAACCAAGAACAACGAGGATTATTTTCTGGGCGGCAGAAACCTCGGCGGCTGGACTGCAGCGCTGTCGGCGCAGGCGTCCGATATGAGCGGCTGGCTGCTGATGGGTCTTCCCGGCTCCATCTATCTGGCGGGCACCGGCAAAATGTGGATCGCCATCGGTTTGCTGATCGGCACCGTGCTCAACTGGTTCTTTGTGGCTTCGCGCCTCAGAAAATACACCATCGTTTCGGGCAACTCGCTCACCATTCCCAGCTTCTTCCAGAATCGCTACCGTGACAAGCACGGCATCATCAAGATCACCGCGGCTATCATCATCGCCATATTCTTTGCGGTGTACACCGCTTCCGCGTTCAGCGCGGGCGCAAAGCTGTTTTCCGTGCTGTTCGGTGACAGCATCGACAACGCCTACACCGTAGGCTTGGCGATCGCGGCAGTGGTTATTCTGGTTTACACCCTGCTCGGCGGCTTTAAGGCAGTTTGCACCACCGACTTCATTCAGGGTATGCTGATGCTTGTAGCTATCCTTGCGGTTCCGGTCGCGGCTTACACGATCATGACCTGGGATCAGGGCTTCTCTACCGCTCTGATGAGCCACGCCAACCTTCCCAAAAACGAGATCACCGATGTGAACGGCTTTATGAGCCTTTTCCACAGCGCCGACGGCTCCGCAATCAACGCGAAGGATATCATTTCGGGTCTTGCGTGGGGTCTTGGCTACTTCGGTATGCCGCATATCATCATCCGCTTTATGGCTATCAAGAACGAAACCGAAGTTAAAAAGTCCAGAAAGATCGCGATCGTTTGGGTCGTCCTTTCCCTCACCGCCGCCTGCCTTGTCGGCTTGATCGCAAGAGGCGCGCTCAGCAAAGCGCTGGTCACCACCGACGCTGCGGGCAACATTGTCGACAACAGCGAAAACGCCTTTATCGAACTGATTCGTCAGGTGTTCTCGGGCAACGGCGTACTAATCTTTATCGGCGGCATCTTCCTCTGCGGTATTCTGGCGGCGATCATGTCCACTGCGGACAGCCAGCTGCTGGTCACCTCCTCGGCGATCTCCGAGGATATTTATAAGGGCGTCATCAAAAAGAACGCGGACGAAAAGAAAGCGCTGATGATCGGCAGAGTCGTCGTTGTTCTGGTGGCGATCATCGCCTTCCTTATTGCGCTCAACCCCAACTCAAGCGTTATGAAGCTGGTTGAGGATGCCTGGGGCGGCTTTGGGGCGGCGTTTGGTCCCGTTGTATTGTTGGCGCTGTTCTGGAAGCGCTCCAACCTCGCGGGCGCTATCGCGGGTATGGCGACCGGCGCGGCTACGATTCTGGTGTGGTCTTACCTCCCGCTGGCTGGCGGTCAGACGCTTTCCAACAGCACCGGTATCTATTCTCTGGCTATAGGCTTCCCGCTGGCGCTGATCATCAATGTGATCGTCAGCCTGATCACCAAAAAGCCCTCCGATGAGATCATCGAGGAATTTGACTCTATCAAGAATGTTGATATTTGATAACTGACAATAAACGGCAGTCCGCTTTCGGGCTGCCGTTTTTGCATTATGCCGCAGTTTGCGCGGCAAGGCTTCCGTAACGATTGTCAATAAGAGTTGACTTTACCGCGGCGTAAGGATATAATGATAGCAGCAATAATACGCCGTCGCGGCAACAGAACAGATGATATAAGGCTGAGATCCGGCCCGAACACCATTACACAGGAGGAAAACCATATGAAGATGATACAGAGCTTTTCGGTAGATCACACCCGCATAGTGCCCGGTATTTTTACCAGCAGAGTAGATCAGGTGGGCGGCTGTCCCGTTACTACCTACGACGTCCGTCTGAAGCGCCCTAACAGAGAGCCGGTAATGGATGTGGCGGCGATGCACTCGCTTGAGCATATCATAGCTACCTACCTGCGCAACGACCCCGATTGGAAGGACGAGGTCATATACTGGGGACCCATGGGCTGTCTTACGGGCTTCTACCTGATTCTCAAAGGCGATCGCTCCGCACGGGACCTGTATACGCTGATACTTAAAGCCTTTAAAGCGGTAGACGACGCGCAGGAGGTGCCCGGCACGGCTCCCGAGAACTGCGGCTACTTCCGCATGCACAACCTAGACATGGCAAAGTGGTACGCTAACGAGTTTGCCGCATACCTTGAGGCAAACGCCGATAACGGCGACATTTTCACCTACCCGAACACTGAGCGTCCGGTGAGCGACGAGGGACAGCACTTCTTCGATTCGTAACAGCCTCCTACCCGCACATAGCTAAAAAAGGGATACACCGTCAAACGACTGTGTATCCCTTGAGTTTTGCATTTATTTATTATTTGGCAAAGGGGTTGGGAATGTTGCCGAGCACGCCCTTGGACTGCTTGATGATGTCCTTAGCCTGTCCCTTATCCATGCCGAATTTAGCGTTCAGCTCGTCGGCGATCTTATCCTCGTCGCCGCCGCTCATAACGATTTCGCCGATCTTGCCGATGTCATCCATACTAAAGCCCATTTTTGTCAGAAATGAAAAATCCATAAAGTACTCTCCTTTTAAAGAATTATAATGCCCGTTCAATCACCATGCAGGTGACGTTGTCGCCGCCTCCGTTTTTGATTGCCGTTCTGGCAAGCTCAAACGCCGGATTGTCGGGATAATTGATGATGGTGTCCTGTATCTCGCTCAAGCTCACCTCGTCATACAAGCCGTCGCTGCACAGCAGCAGCTTGTCGGCAGGCTGCATGACAATGGCGTCGTAGTACTGCGGCTTTACGCCCTGGCGGTAGTAGTCCACCCCCAAAAACGCCGTCAACTTGTGGCTGTCAACGCTTTTTTCGGCTTCCTCAAGGGTGTAGATATTCGCCTCGTACTTTTTCATAGCCAGCGTCTGATCCTTTGATATCTGCGTAAGCTTTCCGCCGCGGAACAGGTAGATGCGGCTGTCGCCCAGCGAGAAGGGATAGATGATCTCGTTGCGGAACACTGCCGCCACCACGGTGCTGCCGCCGGTGGTGCAGCGGTTTTCCTCGAGAAAATCGCGTATCTTATTGTTGGCGCGCTGAATGAACTCCCCTGCCAGCAGATCGAGCGGCGTTTCGGGATTGTCCTTCATGGTATTGTAAAAGCTGTTTCCCACCTTGGCGGAGATATACGAGGCGTATTCGCCCTTTGACTCGCCGCCCATCCCGTCAAACACGGCGGCAAACAGCGGCGCGTCATGGTCGGCGATGAAGCTGACATTTTTTTGATCCAGCTTCTTAGCCACGTCGTTCACAGCAAAATTATCCTCGTTGTTGTCGCGCACGGCGCCCTTGTGCGAGGTGAGATAAACCCGATAACGCTCGATTGAGCGAGGTTTGTTGTCTAAAGCATCCATATTATCGTACCAAATCAAGAATCTCTGTTTTTGAACATAAGCGCGACCACGCTGACAACAGCGTTGAACGCGGTGATCGCGATGCATACCAACCACGCCAGCAGCAGTCTGCCCACCTCATGGTTGTAGAATTTGTTGGGAGGGTCAAGCTTGAGCATCATGGGCTGCAGAGTGTTGGGGTCGATGGGGTAATTATATCGCATAGGCTGCTCCGACAGCAGTCTGGCGTTTATGGTCAGATCGAGCTTGTTGAGATCGGACTCTGCGCCGAACGCCGACATTCCCCACTTGCTGAGCGTAAAGTTTGAGAAGAACTCGCTGGCGCCGCTCAGCTTGAAGAGCACGCCGCTGAGGATGAGCTGAACTATCAAAACGAAAGGCATGATGGTCATAGCCGTGGTGGGGTTGCCCGAGATGGAGGAGATCATAAGTCCCAGCACCGCCGCGCCGAAGGTGAGCAGGTATATGGTGATGAAGTTCTCTACATAGGCGCTCGCCATAAGGCTGGGCGATTTGTCAAAGTGCATATTGATGCAGCAAAGGATGAACACGACCAGGCTTTCGGCAAGGCACAGCAGCGCCTGCCACAGGGTATGTGCGGCGATGTAGGCGGAGAGCTTCATGCCCTGACGGTACTCGGCGCGCACGATCTCGTGCTCCTTGCATATGCTCTGGATGGAGTTGAAAATGCCGATCCAGATGCAGGCGGAAGCGAGGGTGAAAAAGCCCGAGTTGGTCTGCTCGTAGGTCTTAAACATGTTTTTGCCGACGATGAACACGACTATAGAGCCGATGATCGCCGCGAAAATCAGATACTTCCACGCCTTTTCGCGCATGGAGATACGTGCTATCTTTTTGAAATATACGCCTGTTTGGGTGCCAAATGAGGTATCATTCATAACGGGGTCTCCTTTGTGACGCTAAATATTTGTCGATATAGTAGTCGGCTTTGCCCTTGCCTCCCTCGTAAGGAGGATTGATCTCTATCATAATATCCTGCAGCTTTTTCACGCCGAAGTGAGCCTTGGCGTCCTCTACATTTCCGAAGAACGCCAGATGACCGGCGTTGTCCTTGGAACTCTTGGCAAGTACGACCACCTTGGTAAAGAGCGATTCGCCTGTGTCTACATTGATAGCGTCGTCAGGCTCGTGCGATATGACCATAACGATCTTGTCGTTCTGCGATATTTCCTTGAGTATCTCCATTTGCTGGGTACGTGAAGCCGCGTCCAGACCGGAGTCGGGCTCGTCGCAGATGAATACCTTTTGGAAACCGACAAGCTGATAAGCAACCGAGACCTTCTTTTTCTGACCGCCGCTGAGCTGGCGAATGAGGTGGTTTTGCAGGTTGGTAATACCCACCTTCTCCATAATCTCGTTAATACGGCGGAGCTTGTCTTCCTTGGAATAGTTCTTTCTGTCAAGCTTTATATCGGCAATATCCATCAGGGTGCTCTTGACGCTGTCGTTGACGCGAAGGGTCAAAAACTGCGGCACCAGACCTATCTGCGACTTCAGGCTCTTGAAGTTCTCATACAGGTTTTGACCGTTGAGGATGATGCGTCCCTCTGCCTTGCCGTCGCCCAGGATAGCCTTGACGAGAGTGGTTTTACCCGCGCCGGAGCCGCCGAGTATCAACACAAAGTCGCCGCTGTCCACCTGGAAGCCGATGTCGCGAAGCAGGGTCTTTCTGCCGAAGTCAACGGTTTTGCGGTCGATGCGCACCACCAGATTGCCCGTGCTTTCCTTGGGGTTGTTGAATATCAGCGTGTTGCCGAAGACGATGATCGTGGTGTTCGCAAGCTTCAGCACATCGTGGTCGCTGACATGAGAGCTGCCGTTGACGCCCCTGCCGTTTACGCTGATACCGTTTTGGCTGTTGTTATCAAACACCGTCCAGCCGTTGGGATTGCGCCGCAGCACCGCGTGCTCGCGTGACGCCGCGATGTCGGTGAGGCGGATGACGTTGTTTTCGCCGCGGCCTATGGTGATATTTACCAGTCGGCGGGTGTCAAAGAGCTTCCACGACTCGTCGTAGCGCACGCTGGTACAGTAAATCATTATTACCGCCTCTGGATGCGGCTTTTCCAGCGTTTTGCGGTCAACGCGGAGGATGTCGCCGTCGGTCAGGCGGAAAGCGCGCGAACCGCGCTCGTTGAATTTCTCAAGCTTGGTGCCGTTGATGTATGTACCGTTGAGGCTGTTGTTGTCGATATAGTAGTAAACACCCTCGCTGTCATCATAGATGAACTCGCCGTGATGTCTGCCGGTGATGGCGGATTTAACCGTGATGTCACACAGCTCACCGTCGTATATCCTGCCGAAGGACATATCGCCCTTGAGCGGTATCAGCTTCGGTCTGCATGTGCAGTCGATGACCAGCAGCGTCGCCGGAAGCTGAGGCGCGGGCTGATAATACACTGTTCTTTGGATTTCCATATCATATCCCCTATCATTTTTATACACTACTATTTTACACTGTGCAAAACGTCATGTCAAGCGCCAGTTGTAAAATATGTGTATAATAATCAGTTTTTTTATACAGGTTCAACAAATATGCCCGCTGTCACGGTAATATCGGCAGAAAAAACTCGATACAGCGGTGCCTTCATCGGTCGTCATTCTTTCAGCAAACAAAAAACGCTCCCGCACATACGGCGGAAGCGTTTTGATGGCGCAATATTTTATCAGTTGTCTGAGGGCTCCTCGGGCTCGCTTTCGGCAACTGTGGTCTGTGCCGCGGTAGAGGGCGCCTCGGTGGCGGCGGTCGCCTGAGTGGTCGGCGCGTCCGCGCGCTTTACGGTGATGTCGCACACTGCCTTGTGACCGTTGTGAGAGGTGACGGTCAGGGTACACAGGCCCGCGTTTTTGCCGGTAACGGTAAAGGTGGTGCCTGAGAGCTTTATCGCGGCGTTGGAGCTGTCGGTGGAATAGGTGCAGGACTTATTGGGCGCGTCGGTGGGGCTGAATTTCAGCTCCAGCGTTTCGCTCTGCCCCACCTCTATCTCAAGCGAGGTCTTGTTGAACGCGATCGACTTGAGCTCCAGCGAGTTGATGATAGACATCATCCGCGCCTGGATAGAGCTGATGCCCGGGTTGACGTTGGCGGGTCCGATGTTGTCCTTGGGGATGTTGGGGTTGGTAGTCGGACGGGTGCTCGGCTGCGTCGTGCGCTGAGTGGTGGGCTGTGTGGTGTTTTGCTTTTTATTCTTTTTGGGCTTTTGCGTTGTGGGCTGCTGCGTTGTTTCGGCAGAAGCGTCGGCTGTAGAGCCTTCAGCCTCGGTTGACACGGCGGCGTCCGTGGTGTAGAAGTTGCCCTCTCCCACGGGATGCACCAGATTTGTCACTTCGCCCGAATCGACGGCGGATTTTCCCGACGCGCAGGCGGTGAGGATAGCCGCACCCGCAATGATCGCGAGCAAAATCGGCAGTATTTTATGTTTCATATACCTAAGCCTCTTTGATCGGAAGTTGTGAATCCCCGCGGTATCAGGTCCTCTTGGCGATAGCGCCGAGCTTGTTGCGGGGAATGGAGAAGGCGACGTTGTTGGCGTGGTCGCCCACTCTTTCGAGAATAGTGAGCATATCCAGGAAGATAGTGCCGTTTTCGGCGCTGCATATGCCGTTGTTCATGCGGTTGATGTGGTTGAATTTATAGATCTTCACATGGCTGTCAAGCGAGCTCTCGGTTTCGATGACCGCCTTGGCTATGTCAAAGTCAACGTTTTGTGCGTTGAACAGCGTCAAGCCGTCGTCAAGCAGCTTGGTTACCATCTCGTCGAGGTTGTGCAGCTCCTCCATCGCGTCGTTAGAGAACTTGACCTTGTTAGCCATCATTTCCTTGGCGTGCTCGGTAATGTTCTCAGCGTGGTCGCCTATGCGCTCGATGTCCTGGATAGCCGAGTACATGACACCCATGGTCTTGCGGTCGCTGTCGACGATGTCCAGACCGTTGATCTTTACGATGTACCGCGTGATCTCATGGGTGAGGTAGTCGATGACCTTCTCGTTTTTGTTGACCTTTTCGATGAGATGCTCGTCGCCCTCAAAGAAGGCGCGCATAGCGTAGTGATAGTTCTTTCTAGCCAGCTCGCCCAGGCGCTTGCACTCGTTTTCAACCTGCAAAACCGCCATAGGGGGCGTGGTGAGTATACGGGTATCGAGGTAGACGGTCTCCATCTTCTCGCGCTCCTCGTCCACATCGCGTAAAATAAGCTTGGTCAGCTTGATGATGGGAGTCGAGAGCGGCAGGAAAATGACGGTGCGCAGCACGTTGAAGGCGATGTGCGCCGTGGAGATCTGACCCGCGGTGTTGCCCTTGAGGAAGGGAACGGAATCGAAGATGGCAGGCACCGAAAACGGTGTTAATCCCATCAGCACCACGATAACGGAAATGAGTATCGAGGCAAAAAAGCTGGTGAGGAAGTTGGACAGCGCCACCTGCTTCGACTCGCGGTTGGCTCCCGCCGCCGAGAGGAACACCGGCATACATGCGCCGACGTTCATACCGAAGATGATGAAAATACACTGATCCAAACGGACGACCCCGCTGGCGCCCAGCGCCATGAGGATACCTACCGAAGCCGAAGAGCTTTGGATGATGCCGGTAAACACCATACCCACCAGAAGTCCCAGCACAGGCGAGGACATGGTGGAGACCATGTTGGTGAACACGGGAGAGTGCTTGAGGAAACCGAAGTTGTCGCTCATTATTCCCATGCCCATGAACAGGATACCGAAGCCCGCGGCTATTTGACCGTAGTACTTGTAGTTGTTCTTTTTAGCGAAGGTGATGACCAGCGCGCCCGCGAAGGTGAATATCGGGACGATCGCCTTGATGTCAAAGGAGAGCAAAAGTGATGTCGCGGTGGTACCGATTTTGGAACCGAACAGGATACCTATGCTCTGGTAAATATCCATAAGACCCGCGTTGACAAAGCCCACTACCATCGCGTCGGTGGCGGAGGAGCTTTGGATAACGGCGGTGACCATAACGCCGACAAGCATGGCAATAAACTTGTTGCTGGTTATCTTTTCCAGCATCGTTCTCAGCTTATTACCGGCGGCGAGCTCCAGACCTTCGCCCATCATCTTCATACCGATGAGGAACAGACCCAGACCGCCCAAGACGCTGATCACATTAAAAATGATACCTGTGTCCATAATTTCCGTCCTAACTGCAATAAATGCCGTTTTCGTAACGTTTTTCTCTATATTCTATAACCTCTCGTCCGCAAAACGCGGAGCGGACACCGATCGGCCCGAGCCTGACGGCGCGAAGCGCGCGCCCTAACCGACCTATGCCTACTTAGTCTTATTGTAGCATACTTGCAAGCAATTTTCTACAATTTTTTTGCACAAACTGAGTACTCAGTAAAATATTTTTTTAATAATTTAGCCAAATCTGTCCCTCGGCAAAGGTCGTTTCTGCCTGCCCTGCTTGACATCGCCGACGAAAAGCACTATAATATGACATACCAATATGAAAAAAAGTCGAAAAAACGGAGACTGATATGAAAAGATCTATGCTTTGCGCCGTGTGCCTTGCCGCGGCACTGCTTCTTTCTCTCGCGGGCTGCGGCGAACGCAGCCGACTGAGCGACCTGAAAACCGTTACCATAGCCCCCACACAGGCGGCTTCCTCCGAACCGGCTACAGGCGCTTCAAAATCTTCATCAAAGCAGAGCTCCACCCCCTCGGAACAGCCCCAAAGCGGCGCGAAAGACGCCGCCTGGTTCAACGACGCGGTGTTTGTAGGCGACAGCGTTACGCTGAAGCTGAGCTACTACTGCGAGAATCACCCTGAAACACTGGGCGGAGCGCAGTTTTTCTGTGCCGGCAGCCTGGGCTACACCAACGCGCTGTGGGATCTGGACCGCGAGGACAGCGTCCACCCCTACTACCAGGGTCAAAACTACCTGTCACAGGACTGCGCCAAGATAACAGGCGCTACAAAGGTGTTTGTCATGCTGGGCATGAATGACATAGCCCTTTACGGTGAGGACGGCACACTTGAGAGCGCCCGCACCCTGATCGGCAACATCAAAAACACCTCGCCCGACGCTACCATTTATATTCAGTCGGTCACCCCGATGATTCAGGCAAAAGAGGGCGAGATACTAAACAATCAAAAAATCCAATCGTTCAACACACTCCTGCAGCAGTACTGCGCGGAGCAGGGCTATCAGTATTTGGACATCTACAGCGCTCTCGCCGATGCAAACGGCTGTCTGCCGCTGGAATACTGCGGCGACCCCGACGCGCAGGGCATCCACTTTACCGACGCGGCATGCGAGCTGTGGGCAACTTATTTAAAGGAGAATGCGATATGAAAAGAATAGCACTGACACTAGCCGTATTAACGGCGGTATGCGCACTGCTGTGCGCCTGCGGAAAAGCTAAGGCAAAGGCAAAGCCCATCAGCGAGATCTGGAGCCAGATCAAAAACGAGGTCACCTTTGAGGATTTCAGCGAATATGACGATGTGGCAAAGCTCAACCGCAACTACGGCATCACCGAGGACATGGTGGCTGAATTTGCGGGCGGCAAAAACGGCTCGGGCGTCAACCAGGAGGAGATAGTCCTGATAAAGGCGACCAACGAGGAAAACGCCGAGGCGGTACGCCAGAGCCTGGAAACCAAGTTCCAGTCAAAGCTTAATCAAAACAAGAACTACAACGCCGAGCAGGCAAAGATGATAGAGGGCTGCAAGGTCGAGAAAAACGGTCTGTATGTCACGATGATCGTTTCCGACAACGCCGAGCAGATCACAGGTATTTTCAAAAAGGGCGCCGCGCTGTAAGCCGCCACGCCTGCCTAAACAATTCCATGTAAAACAAAAAACGGTCGACTCCGATGAGCCGACCTTTTTTATGTCTTATTTTTTCTTTGGTCCCGCCAAAGCGCGCTCCAGCCAGATATCCGCTATATCCAGCGCCAGGTAAAGTCCGTTTTTCTCGCTGGACTTCACCAGCTGCTTGCGCGGTGAAAGATAGGGGTCGGTAGCCATAAGCTGCACCGTCACCTTATCGGCGATTTCCTTACCGTCCACTTCTTTTTTGCTTTTTATCTGCATTCTTATCACATACGGCTCTTCCATGTTGCCGTAGTAGATCTCGTCGCCGCAGCGCACCAGAGGTCTGCCCTTATAGGTAAAGAACTCCCCTGCCTTCTTGCTGTCTGCCACAAGGCACCATCCTTTCCGAAGAGATTATACGTTCAGATATGACTTAACCAGTGCTTCCAACAGGTCGTCGCGATCGATTTTGCTGATGATGTTTCGGGCGTTGTTGTAGGTGGTGATATAAGTGGGATCCTCCGAGAGGATATAGCCCACGATCTGATTGATGGGGTTGTAGCCCTTCTGCCTCAACGCGTCATAAACAATGGTAAGCCCTGTCTTGATTTGATCATCCTTTTCGTCGCCGAGAGAAAAAATCATCGTTTTCTCCAACATGCGGAAACACCTCCCAAGTAATCTATTTAACTATTATACATCATTACCGCCGAAAGTGCAAGCCTTTTTTGCGGAAAGCACAAAAGCAAGGGGCAGACTCAAACAAATGAGCCTGCCCTTTATTCGGCAAACAGAGCCGTTATCTGAGTTTTACGTCGATTTCCTTAAGGTTCGCGATCACGGCGTCCATGATCTCCTGCACCTCGTTTGAGGAGAGGGTGCGCTCGTTGGACGAGAACTCAAAACGGATGGTCTCGCTGTGGAAGGTTTCGGTGTTGTAGCTGTCAACCACTTTGGCTGATTTGAGGATGCCTTTGCCCTCGTTTTTCCAGCACTTGGCCATATCAGCGAAAAGCACGCCCTTGGGGATGACCACGCTGATGTCGTAATCCATGGGCGGGAACTTGGACGGCTCGGCGTAGACGATGGAAGCGTTTTCAACATCCGCAAACGCCTGCATATCCACCTCGGCAAACACGATAGCCGCCTTTTTGTCGATTTTTTTGCCGACATTGGGGTGGACGATACCGATGGTGCCGATAGCCTTGCCGTCAAGCAAAATGGTATTGAGGTTTACGGGGTGCTCGTAGCTGTGAGCGGGCTCGGCGGCGGCAAAGTCGAGAGCGCGGTGCTTGATGTCATCGGTGATGACCGCCAGCATGTCGCGCAGAGCGAAGTAAAGCTCCTTGACCTCGCGGGTCTTGCTGTAGAGGGTGACCGCCAGCATTTTCTTCTCGACACAGAGGTCGTCCTCTGTCATGCCGGTGACTACTCTGCCGACCTCAAAGATGCCGAAGTCGGGCGCGTAGCCCACATTTGTCTTGACCTGGCAGAGCTGGGTGGGGATCATCGAATTGCGGATGGTCTCGATGTTGGGGTTGGTGGCGTTCAAGAGGCGAATGTTGTCCTCTACGGGGATGCCGAGGGCTTTCAGCTCGTCGTAATACGCCCAAACATAGGAGTGCAGCTCGTGAAGGCTGTATCTCTTTACGAGGATGTCCTTTATCTTCTCCTCGTTGCGCTTTACCTCGTCCATACGGACGGGATACAGCGGGCTGCGGGTGGTGTGTATCTCAAAGTTGTCGTAGCCGTAGATACGGGTGATCTCTTCGATGATGTCGGCGTTCATGGTCACGTCCTTGGTGGCTCTCCACGAGGGCACCACAACGTCGAAGGTGTCGTTGTCTACCGACACCTTGAAGCCGAGGCTTTGCAGGGTCTTGACGATGGTTTCGTTGTCGATCTCGATTCCGGTGTAGCGGTCCACGAACGCCTTGGTGAAGTTGAGCTCCACGGTGTCGTAGCGGAAGGCGTACTCGTCGGTGAGGGCGGAAACGACCACGGCGCCGCTGTCATATTTCTTTAAAAGATTTAAAAAGCGCGCGATAGCAACGTCGGTCAGCTCGGGGTCGAGGCTCTTTTCGTAGCGCATGGAGGCGTCGGTGCGGTGCGCCAGACGGACGGTGGACTTGCGGATTGAAGCCGCGTCAAAGGTGGCGGATTCCAGCGTGAGGGTGGTGGTATCGTCGACGATCTCGGAGTCCAGACCGCCCATGATGCCTGCGATCGCCACGGGCGTGTCGCCGTTGCAGATCATCAGGGTATTTTCGTCGATGTTGCGCTCCACGCCGTCGAGGGTTTGGAACACAAAGGGCTTTTCAAAGCGTTTGATGCGGATCTTGCCTACCTTGCGGGAGTCGAAGGCGTGCATGGGCTGACCCATCTCGAGCATGAGGTAGTTGGTGAGGTCGGCGAGGAAGTTGATGGCGCGCATTCCGCAGTAGTAGAGGCGGATGCGCATGTTTACGGGGCTGATGCCGCGCTTGATGTTCTCCACCTGCAAGCAGGAATAGCGGTAGCACAGCGGGTCCTCTATTCTGAGGTCAACCTTAGGCAAGCTGTCAAAGGCGGTCAGGTCCTCGGTGTCGAGGGGCTTGAGCGGTCTGCCTGCCAGCGCCGCGAATTCGCGGGCGATGCCGTAGTGTCCCCAGAGGTCGGGGCGGTTGGTGAGCGACTTGTTGTCAACCTCGAATACAATGTCGTCGATCTCGTATACGCTCTTGAGGTCGGTGCCGTTGGGGATGTCGTCGGTGATCTCCATGATGCCCGAGTTGTCGTCGCTTATGCCGATCTCCGCCTCGCCGCAGCACATGCCGTTTGAGGTGAAGCCAGCCAGCTTGCGGGGCGCGATGGTGATGTCGCCGATTTGAGCGCCCACCTTGGCAAAGGCGGTTTTCATGCCTACGCGCACATTGGGTGCGCCGCAGACCACGTCTATCAGCTCATCCGAGCCGATGTCGACCTTTAGCAGGTGCAGCTTTTTGGATTCGGGGTGGTTTTCCACCGACTTGATTTCGGCGACCACTATGCCGCTGATGTCGCTGCCCTTGAAGAATATATCATTTTCCACCTCGGCGGTGGACAGTGAAAACTGACGGATGAGTTCCTGCTTATCCAGACCCGAGAGGTCAACGAAGTCGGAAATCCAGTTCATAGATAAAAACATAGCTAATTCTCCTCCTTTATTCGTCGTCCGTAAACTGAGACAGCGCCTTTAGGCTGCCGCTGTTGAGGTCGCGGATATCCTTGATCTTGTATTCCATCATCGCCAGTCTGGTAAGACCCAGACCGAAGGCGAAGCCGGTGTACTCGTCGGGGTCGATGCCGCCCTCGCGCAGTACGTTGGGGTGGATCATGCCGCAGGGGCACAGCTCCAGCCAGCCGCTGTGCTTGCAGGAGGCACAGCCCTCGCCGCCGCAGATCAGGCAGTTGATGTCAAGCTCGAAGCCGGGTTCAACGAAGGGGAAAAAGCCCGGGCGCAGGCGCACCTTGACGTCCCTTTGAAAGACCTCTGAGAGCATTGTTTTCATAAAGAATATCAGATTGGAGATGGAGATGTCACGGTCGACCATCATGCCCTCCATCTGGAAGAAGGTGTTTTCGTGGCTGGCGTCGGTCGCCTCGTTCCTAAAGCAGCGTCCGGGGAAAATAGCCTTGATGGGCACGCCGTTTTCTTTGAGGTTCTTGCCGTACTTTTTGAGAATGGCATTCTGCGCGGCGGATGTCTGAGATTTGAGCAGCTGACCGTTGGTAAGGTAGTAGGTGTCCTGCATATCTCTGGCGGGGTGGTGCTTGGGGATGTTTACCGACTCAAAGCACTCGTAGTCGGTGACGACCTCGGGGTAGTCCTCCACGGTGAAGCCCATCGACTTGAAGATGTTCTCGCACTGGCGCTGCACCAGCGTGATGGGGTGATAAGAGCCGCGCGTCAGGTCGGCGGGCGCGGTGATGTCGAAGCGGGGCATCAGGGCGATCTCGCGCTCGGTCTCCAGCCTGCGGAGCTCCTCTACCCTTTCCTCTATGCGCTTGGCGGCGTAGCCCTTGAGCTTGTTGACCTCGGCGCCGAAGGATTTCTTCTGCTCGTTTGACAGCTCCTTCATTCCCTTCAGCAGCGCGGTGATGCTGCCTTTTTTTCCCAGATAGTCGACGCGCACCTTGTCAAGCAAGGCAAGGTCGGACGTCTGCGCGAGCTTTTGTTCAAATTCTTCTCGCAATTCTCTGATTTTGTCCATGATTTCCTCCTGTATTTTTTGAATGATTATTGATTAAATAAAAAAGCCCTGCGCAAAAATGCGCAGGGACGGAAGATCCGCGGTACCACCCTGATTCCCGTTATTTAAAACAGGCTCTCAAGAACATATAACGGTGTTGCCCGTCGCCTCCTACTATTGCTTCAAAGGCGCCACTCGGGAGCGAACTTCACACAAATCTGCCGTAACGCGCTTTCAGCCGCTGACGCGTCTCTCTTTCAGGGCAGGGTTTTGGGCTACTCTCTCCGTCGCCGTGTTATCTTTCCCTATGATAGCACTATTCTAAATTTTTTGCAAGTGTTTTTTCAACAGAAGTTTTTGCGACATTTTTCTACATATCCACCAAAAACAGCGAAAAATGTAACAGTTTTCCCTTATTTTGTCTATTGAAAAACCCGATTTAGATTTGTATAATATAAGTTGTGCGAAAATCACGCGGGAAACGGAGGGAACGAAATGAGCGGTAACAACAGACAAAGCCTGAAAAGCAGACTGTTTACGCACCTGCTCAACCTCGCTGTAACCGTAGCGCTGAGGCCGCAGATAGTGTGGGAGGACAAGTCGCTGAAAAAGCGCGCGGGCAAGGAACCGTTTATCTTTGTCGCCAACCATACCCACCACTTTGACGGAGTGTTCGCCGCTGCCGTCGCCAAAAAATTCAAGCCGTATTCCGTAGTCAGCCGCAAGTGGTACGACAAAGAGGGCTACGGCAAATTCATCAAGCTGACCAAGAGCATACCCATCGACCTCAACACGCTGGACGCCTCGTGGTATCAGACAGGCGAAAAGCTGATCGCGCAGGGCGAATCGATACTGATCTTCCCTGAGGGCGCGGTTGCTCGTGAGGGAAGGATGCTCGATTTCAAAAGCGGAGCCGGTATGCTTAGCGCCAAAACCGGCGCGAGAATAATACCCGTCGCCATCTACGGCAGATACGACATGGTATTCGGCAAGCGCCAGCGCGCCCGCGTGGGCAAAGCTATTGAGAGCCGCTGCCCCGAGGACATGCGCCGCTCCAAATACGCAAAGACGCTTATGGCGCAGTCCCAAGAGGAGGTACGCAGGCTTTACGGCGTTACCGAGAAAAAGTACGGCAGATGCGGCACCTACTTTGAAGAAACCTATGCCGATAAGTGCTGAAAAGCACTGTCATATATAAAAATAATTCTGGAAAGGAAATAAAATTATGAACATCGAAATTGCTGAGAAAATCAAGAAGGTACTTGTAGACACCCTGAGGATCCCCGAGGATGAGCTGGAGTTTGACTCCGAGCTGTTCGGCGAGGACATCGGTCTGGACTCCATCGACTCCATCGAGATCATCGCCTGCATCGACGAGCTGTTCGGCATCGACATGACCGGCGCTCCCAGAGAGGATTTCCAAACCATCGAAACCCTGACAAACTACGTAGAGACCCACAAAGAGGCGTAAAAATATGGATAACAAAAAAAGAGTCGTCGTCACGGGTCTGGGACTTGTGTGCGGACTCGGAAACGACGTTGACACCTGCTGGCGCAACGCGTTGAACGGCAAAACGGGCATTGACGACGTCAAGAGCGTAAACACCGAAAACTGCTATGCCCGCAAGGGCGCCGAGGTCGACCTGCCCAACGGGGAGCTGTCGGACGAAAACTACGACCGCTCTTCCCTGCTGTGCATCAAGGCGACCGCGGAAGCGCTGGACGACGCGGGACTGGAGCTATCTAAGGAGGACAGCCGCCGCATCGGCGTTATACTCGGAAGCTGCGTCGGCGGCGCCGCCAGCATCGACAAATACTACACCGAAGAAATCAACGGCGGCAAGGGCGACCCGCAGGACATTTGGAAGATGTCCGCCTCCGCGATCGCCAACAACGTGGCAAAACATTTTGCCCTGAACGGCACCACAGCCAACATCGTAAACGCCTGCGCCGCGGGCACTATGAGCATAGCCTACGCCTGCGACCTGATCCGCGCGGGCAAGGCGGACGTTTTTGCGGCGGGCGGCACCGACAGCTTTTCTTCGCTGGCGTTCAGCGGCTTTCACGCCCTGCACGCGCTTGACGCGGACAGCTGTTCGCCCTTCAACCGCAGCAGCGGCATAACGCTGGGCGAAGGCTCGGGCGTGCTTATCGTGGAGAGCTACGAGCACGCCAAGGCGCGCGGAGCCAAGATATATTGCGACGTGCTGGGCTCCGGCGTCAGCAGCGACGCCCACCACATCACCGCGCCCCGTCCCGACGGCATGGGTCAGATGGCGGCGATCCGCCGTGCCATGGAAAATTCCGCGCTCAAGCCGCAGGACATAGACTATATCAACGCGCACGGCACCGGCACCGCCAAAAATGACGAAGCCGAGTTTTTGTCGCTGCACACGCTCTTTGACGAAAGCGACAACCTCAGCGTCAGCTCCACCAAGTCCATGACGGGTCACTGCCTGGGCGCGGCGGGCTCTATTGAGGCGGTGTTCTCCGTCAAGTCCGTCTGCGACAACGTTATCCCCCCCACTATCGGCTACAGCGAGGAGGATTTGAAGACCCTCAAGGAAAAAGCGGGCAAGCTCGACTTTGTGCCCAACCAAAAGCGCGAGAAGGCTGTCACGCATGTGATGTCCAACTCCTTTGCCTTCGGCGGCAACAACGCGAGCATCATTTTTTCAAAAGTACCCGCCGAGCTTCCCGAAAAGAAGGTAGACGAGAGGATATTCGTCACCGGTATAGGCAAGCTGCTCGGCGAAAAAACAGAGAATGAGGCGGAAGGGCTGCGCGCGCAGTTCGGCTCAGCGGATTTCAAGGCTCACGGCGTGAAGATGGCGTTCTTCCGTAAGCTTGACCGTTTCAGCCAGCTTCAGCTTCTCAGCGGCGTATCCGCGCTTGAAAACGCGGGCATCACCGTTGACGAAACCAATGAAAATAACATCGGCATAGTGATCGGCACCGCCGACGGTCCGCTCAAGGAGATCGCCGATTTTCAGATCAACGCCATCAAAAACGGCACCGAAAAAGGCAGCGCCTTTGCTTTCCCCAACACCGTTTACAACGCGGCGGGCGGATATTTGAGCATCTTCTCCGACATCCGCGGCTACAACGCCACTGTCGCCAACGGCATCCAGGCGGGCTTGCAGAGCATTTGCTATGCGGTAGACGTTATCAGGTGCGGCGAAGCGGACACCATGCTCGCGGCGGGCACCGATGAAAACACCGACATCGAATCTTCCCTCTGCGCAGAGCTAGGCATCCTCGGCAGCGGCAAGCCCTACAGCAAGGGCGGAATCGCGCTGGGCGAGGGCTCGGTGACGCTCGTTCTTGAAAAGGAAAGCACCGCCTCCGCCAGAGGCAGCAAGATCCTCGCTGAGGTCGCGGGCTGCGCCACCGCTCACTGCGGCACGGAGGCGTATAAGATCAGCGGCACAATGAGCGCCTTGGAGCAGGCTATCGAGGACGCCTGCGCCGACGCCGGCATTACTCCCGCTCAAATCGACGCCGTATGCGGCTTTGCCGACGGCAACGAGGCGGTAGACGCCCTTGAAGCCGATGCTTACCGCAAGGTGTTCGGCAAAGACATCCCCGTGCTGTGCGTCAAGGAGACCTGCGGCGAGGCAAGAGCCGCCGCAGCCGCGCTGAGCGCCGCCTACGCGGCCGAGCTTTTAGCGGGCATGACGGACAGCGAAGTTAACTGTTACACCGTGTCTGCCGACGGAGTAGCGGAAGGTCGATTCAACACCGGCTCCGCGCGATACCTGCTGGCGACCTCCTTCGGTCTGGGAGGCTCCTACTCGGCAGTCGTAATAAAAAAAGCGCCATAAAGCGCACTTAAAACACGATATACCGGCAGGCGGCTATTTGCCGCCCAAAGCTGTTACGATTTAAATACGGAGGGAATTATGGACAAGGTCGCGCTTATCACGGGCGCCTCGCGCGGAATAGGCAGAGCTTGCGCTCTCGCCCTTGCCGAGAGAGGCTATGACATCGCGGTAAACTACAACTCAAACGACCAAAAGGCACAGGAGGTAGTGGAAGAAATAACCGCGCTGGGCAGAAAGGCGGTCGCCTACAAGGCGAACACCGCAGATTTGGACGCGGTCAAGCAGATGTTCCGCGCCGTCATCAAGGAATTCGGCAAGCTGGACGTGCTGGTGAACAACGCCGGCGTGGTTGACGACGCCTATCTGCTGATGATACGCGAGGACAGCCTGTCACGCAGCCTTGACATAAACATCAAGGGCTATTTCCACTGCGCTCAGCAGGCAGCTCTGAAAATGTTCGGCAAAAAGCAGGGCAAGATCATCAATATCTCCTCGGTCAGCTCGGTGCTGGCGGTGGAGGGTCAGGCGGTATACAGCGCCACCAAGGGCGCGGTCAACTCGATGACCGCCGTGATGGCCAAGGAGCTTGCCCCCAAGGGCATCACCGTAAACGCCGTTGCGCCCGGCTTTATCGCCACCGAGATGATGGACTCGATACCCGAGGAGCTTAAGGCGAGGTATCTGGAAGAGGTGCCTATGCACCGCTTCGCCTCCCCCAAGGAGGTAGCCGCCGCTGTCGCGGCGCTCTGCTCGGACGACTTCTCATACCTGACGGGTCAGACCATAGTGCTGGACGGAGGACTGAGCTTATGATGAACCTCCTTGAAATCAACAAAAGAATTAAACAGCGCCCGCCGTTCCAGATGATAGAGCGCGTGACGGCGCTTGAGGAAAACAAGAGCGCCACCGGCATCAAGTGTGTTTCGGTCAACGAGCCGCATTTTTCGGGGCACTTTCCCGACGCCCCCATAATGCCCGGTGTGCTGCTCATTGAGAGCGCGGCGCAGCTGTGCAGTCTGGTGATCTCACCCGAACAGGCAGACGAAAACAAGCTTTACGTGCTGCTCAAGGTTAAGGATTTCAAATTCATCCGCCCCGTTATCCCCGGCGACCGCCTGGAGATCACGGTCGAGGTTACCCGCGCCACCGCAGCCGCCTATGAGTTTTCGGCTGTTGTCAGCGTTGACGGCACGGTAAAGGCGAAGGGCAGCCTGATGTTCACCTCGATGGACAAGGAACAGGTGTACGCCTGATGAAGGTATTGGTAATCAACGCAAGCCCCAAGCGCGAAAAAAGCAACACAATGAATATAACGCGGGCGTTTGTAAGCGGCTTTCCGCAGCAGACCGAGATAGACACAGTCACCCTGTATCAAAGCGAGGTAAAGCCCTGCACAGGCTGCTACTACTGCTGGAAAAGCGGCACGGGACGCTGCGTGCTGAAGGATGACGTCGCCGCCATACAGCAAAGGATGCTTGACGCGGATGTTATCATCTTCAGCTTTCCGCTCTACTTTTTCGGCATGCCCTCGCAGCTTAAGGCGCTTATCGACCGCAGCCTGCCGCTGATGGTTCCCTACATGTCCGAAAGCAAGGACCCGCACCGCGCTTCCTTCCACGAGTTCAGGGACAAAAGCCTGGCGGAAAAAAAGCTGGTGGTGATCTCCAGCTGCGGATATGTTGAGACCGAGGCGATGTACGGCGCCCTGCTGGGACAGCTCGATTTGATTTTGGGCGGACGCAAATACACGCCTATCCTCTGCGCGCAGGGCGAGATCTTTACAGCAAATCACCCGATACGTCAGCGCGAGAACTATTTATCGGACATTCGGGACGCGGGCGGCGAGTTTGCGCGGCAGCTGCAGCTAAGCCCCCAAACCCTTGAAAAAATATCAAAACCCATACTCACCGCAAAGGGCTTCGGTCTGCTTGCGGGCGAGCATTTTTTGCCGAACAGGCAGGCATGAGCATTGAAACGGCACGAAAGGAGGAAGCATGAACGGTCTTATAATCGAAGGCGGGGGCAGACGCGGAATATTCGCCGCAGGCGTGCTGGAGCTTTTGGCGGAGCACGGCATAGGCTTTGAATATGTGATCGGCATTTCCTCCGGCGCTCAGGCAGCGCTGAACTTTGTCGCAGGACAGAGCGAGCGCACCAAACAAATCATCATTCCCCCAAAGGACGGCTGGACGGGGCTGGGACTTAAGAAAATGTTCGCGGGCGATTTGAAAAAAATGGTCTACGAATACCCCTACGGACGTTTCCCCTTTAACTTCAGGGAGTTTTTTGCCTCTCCGGTGACTACCGAGATAGTCGCCACTGACTGCGCCACGGGAGAAGCCGAGTATTTTTCGGAACACAGCGACGAAAACCGTCTGCTGGACATTCTGCTTGCCTCCTGCTCTTTGCCCGTGCTGTACCCAAAGGTAAACATAGACGGCAGAGAGTATATGGACGGAAGCATAGCCGACGCCCTGCCCTATGAGCACGCCTTTGCCATGGGCTGCGACCGACTGGTGATACTGATGTCCAAGCCGCCCACGGAGCAGGCTACGGACTACAGCCGCTACCGCCGCACGATGCAGATGCGCTACAAAAACTATCCAAAATTCACCGAACGGCTGCTGGACCGCCTTGAGCGCTACAACGCGCAGCTCGCCGCTATGCAGAAGTATGTTGACGAAGGCAGGATATTGCCCATACGACCGCCCAAAACCATGGTGGGCACCTTTGAGATGAACCGCGAAAAGCTGGAAAACGCTTTTAGGTTTTCGTATATGTACGCGCAGGACAAGCTGAAACAAATAGAAAATTTCCTGAAATAGCATCAGGGGCTGACTCAACAGAGCCAACCCCCGGTGCTTTTTGATTTTCAGAAAAAAGTCGCTCGACCTTTACAAAGCCGAAGAAAGCGCCCGTCGCGCTTATTTGTCGTGGCGGATGTAATCGTTGAAGGCGTCTTTGTCGTAGTAGTTTTTGTCTACGAAATCGTCCGGCTCGTCGAGGTTGTACTCGCTGTTTTTGAACATGCCCTCGCCGATGCGATGGTTGTAGTTGAAGCTGCGGACCATAACTGCCACAAGCACTCCTACGATAATAAACACAAGAAAAATCAGGAATCCCATAGTATATCTCCTTTTTGATTGCGGCGACCGTCTTTTAGCAGTTATCTGTTATGCCCTGCAAACGACGGTCTGCTTCTTTTTTGTACTGCCCCGCGGTGTAGGCGTAAGCCATGACCGTCAGCGCCTCGTTCAGCCGCCGCGCGGCGGTGTCGTCGGTGGGTACGTAGTCTGCCGTGACCCCGCGTACCGCCTCGGGTATCGCCTCAAATGACAGCGCGCTCTGTTTTGCGGTACCGATGACGGCGCAGAGATAGTCGTAAAGACAGTCCTCGGAAATGATGTCGTCGCCCTCGTCCTCGGTGTCGCCGTTTACAAAGGCGAGCAGAGCGCCGATGCCGTCTATCTGCATACAGTCGCGCAGTGCGGCGATCAGCAGTATTCGCGCCAGCTGGCGTTCACGGTACTTTTTTTCAACCGGGTGCGGCACAAAGCCGCGCTTTATCCAGTTTTGGATGGTGCTGCCCTCCAGACCCGTAAGTGTGCAGACCTGGCGCAGCGTCAAGCCGTCCGCCGCCTGTATCAGCGGGCGGAACGCCGCGAACATACCGTCAGTTGAAACGGCGTTGTCGGTATCCAAACGCTGCAATCGAATCACCTCATTTGATTTCGTTTGCTTGATTATACCACAGGTTCACGTGACTGTCAATAGTTTTCTTATGATTTTTTGAGTTTGGCATAAAAAAGACCCCGGGCGTACACACCCGGGGAAAGGATCATGCGGGAACAAAGGGAAGCTCGTACTCCTCAAAGGATATATCGGGAACTGCCTCGGTGGTAGGCACCTGCACATTTGACGGCTGCTGAGCGGAGGTGGAGGGCTGCGCCTGAGGCGAGTCGGGCGTGCGCTTGGGGCTTTGGTTGCCCGAGCTGCCGCTGTTGCCTGAGCCGCTGCCCGAGGAAGCGCTGCCGCCGGAGGTGTTGTTGCTGCCTGAGGAGCTGTTTTGGTTTGTATTGCCGTTATCGGCGGTGTTGCCGTTGCTGTCAGTGCCGCTTGAGGTCTGCGCGGCGCTCTGAGAGGTGCTGTTTTGAACGTCGGCGCCGCCTGTGGGAGCCGTGGTCTGAGCCGGAGCCGTGGTGTCGGCAGCCGCAGTGGTGGTCTGTGACGCGGCGGAGTCCGGGGATGACTTTTTTTCATTGGAGGCTTTGCCGCAGGCTGTCAACAGAGCAGCGCACAGAAGCCCGGTGATAAGATAACCGAATATTTTTCTTTTCATATGCTGTCAATCCTTCTTTTTAAATTTGTTTAATGCTTTTATTTCTCTTATTATCCCCTTGGGGTGAGTAAACACACCCTTAAAGGGGCGATAAACAATCAAGAACGGGTAAAGTATTTTATGCCTCGCGACAAAGGGATAACATTCCCGCAGGCTGTCTCCCGAAATAAACACTCGTTTCCAAAAGTAACGCCGCTTGGAGCTGCGGCTGTCATCGCCGAGGCGTTTAAGCCAACTGCTGTACTCCATTCTCTCCTCGGTACCGTAGGTACCGGCAAAGACAAAGCGCATCTGCTCCTTGTGTTCTCGCGTACTGAGCGGCTGCAAGGCAAAAACTTTCTGCGACAAATCGCGCATCTCTTTTTCAAAGGCGTCCAGTCGAAGCTTTTTCAGCTCTTTGTGAAGATAAACCCTGTCCAGCCCGGGCTTTGCTCTGAGATAGACATATATATCCAGCAGCGATCGCAGTCCGGTGCCCGCGTGGGTGTAGTGCTTGTACATATGGCAGAGCATATAGATATAAAAATCCTCGTCGCCGAAGCGGCAGCCGCAGCCCCCTACCGGCTCAAGCCGCTCTTTGATGTCGGCGTAATACTTGGCAAAGCGGGGCATTTCCTTCTCTACAAAAAGTGAGTGGTGCATTTCAAACTCAAGCGTCGGAGGCTTTGAGTACTCGTCATGGTTTAACTCTTCAAACCTGTTGCAAACGTAACCCTTCCGCTCCATCAGCGCCTTTATCTCCCCCATTTTTGACGGGTCGCAGAGGATGTCGTTGTCGGACATCTCGCGCATGGCGCTTTTGGGATAAAGCTCCTTTATCACGATGCCCTTGAGCGGGACATGCCAAATCCCGGCTTCGTCGAAGGCTCGCAGGATGTCCTCACGCTCGATGTCAAAGAGTGAGAGCTTGCGTATGGCTTTTTTCTTTGACTGGTCGAAGGCGTGCGGCAGCGGCATGACCTGCTCCAGCGCAATAGCTGCTGCCGAGGTGAGATAATGCGCGGACGCCAGCCCATAGACCGAGGGCAGATACATCGCCTTGCAGCGTTCGGGAGAGGGCTGCCGTTCGTTTACGGCGCAGGACACAAGATAGAGCAGGTCGTCGGCTGCCTTGACAACGCTCGGATTTGGAATCTGCTCTACAGGTATAGTGTCGCCTTCTCTTATTATCGCGGTAAGCGACCCGATAATCTGCCGCTGCAAAACGCCGTACTCGCATTGGGAGCGGTTGTCGCCGCACATAACATAGCCGTTTTCGTTTATGTCGACTATGCGGTGGAGCACATACTGTCCGCTGTCGCGCTTGTATAGCGGGATGTCCCAGCGCTTTAGCGGCTGCTCCGCCTTTTCTATGACCAGCAGGTCGCGGGGTTGGATGAAGGGAAACATGCTGTCGCCCTTGTTTGTATAAATGAGCCTGCCCTGAGAAGCGATTATGTCCTCAAAATGCTTTGTCTTACTCATCTATAGCGCCGATTTCCATCAACTGCCGCAGGGTGTCAGAAACATCCTCGCGGATAACCGCCTCGTCGCCGTCAAAGCGTTCGCTGAGCGCGCGGACTATCTCTTCCTCGGTGGTGTCGGAAAGCAGACAGTCCAAAATAACGCCCACGGTGCGGTTGCCCTGGATCAGCCCGTGAAAGGGGGCTTGGGCAGTGGGCACAAGGACGGTTTGACCGTCCATGGTATGCTTGATAAATTCTTTGTTAAGCTTCATTGGGATACTTCCTTCGCAAAAGAAGGGCTGAAGCATATCAGCCCTTCGGGTTAATGTTGAGCAGGAACAAACGGCAGTTCATTGTTACGCGTGGTGCTTTGCGGCGCGGTAGTCACCGGAGTGCCGATTGGGAACACGACCGCGTACTCGACGATGTATCCCTGCAAAAACGTGACGTCATTGATGTCTAATCCGTTGCCGTCCACATCTCCACGTTTGGCGGCAGAGCCGTCGGGATCCTCTTCAACGCCGCACAGCAGGCGCTGAATAAAAGTGATGTCGTTTACATTGATCTTTCCGTCGCCGTTGGCGTCGCCCAGCAAATAACCGTCTCCCTGTGCCGAGGACACGGGGAACAGCGAGATGACCGTGACGGCGGTAATCACAACAGCAAGAGCAAGAATAAATGCCTTTTTCATAGCAACCAACCTTCGTATTCCTGGAGTGCGTATCTGACCTCACCGGAGGTGGTGATCGCATCTTCGGTGTCAAATTCGGTGATTATCAATTCGGTGCGTTCATAGTTTTCAGTCATGAGTCCGTACCTCCTTTAATCCGAAATCTGCGGAAAATAATTCTTCGCCGCTTGGTTGTACCAATAGAGAGCTGTTCCCAGATCCTGCGCGGCTTGCGAGCTTGAGCTTTGCAGCTTGATGCCGTAGTCCAGCGCGGAGCAGGAATGGCTGACCGATCCGATAGTAAAGGGCTGCTTTTTATCCAGTTCCGAGGACTTTATATCAGAGACCTCAAGATAATAGAGATTTCCGTTTGGTACAAAGCAAGCCCTTTCCTCCTCGGAAAGCGTGGACTCAAACTTGCTTCGATCGATAACCTGATAGTACTGACGGAGCGATGTTTTGGACAGGAATACCACGGTGGTACCGTAGTACTTCAGACCATAAGCGTCCAGTCCGGTGTTCATATCGGGAAATTCACCCTCTATAGTGTGAGATTCCATAGTGTAGTCCTCTGCCTTGACGTCGGCGTTGGCAAAGGGGATGGAGGTGCCGTTGACATTCTTTTTGCGGTCAAAGAACTCCTGCGACTTGGCGCCGTAGTCTAGCATGGTGCAGGCAAGTCTTCTCAGCTTGAGGTACCTGGCGTTATCGTTAGTCTGCATGTTTTTTATTTCATCGGTAGTCGGATAAATGATCTCGTTTCCGTACTGCCGCACGCTGTAGTGGTTTTCTTCCTCCTCGTAACGCTTGCCGTCGATATAGGCAATCGCGTGGATGTCGTACGCCATTTCAGCAGCAGCGACGTTGCAGGTGGCGATAAAGCAGTTCGTCTCGCTGTCGTAATCCACATCACCCGTTTGAATGATGTGTTCGGAATTCTTATCGTACCAGCTGAACCGGACGACTACCTTATGGGTACCGTCATTTATGTTTTCTTTGGTGATCGAACCATACTTTGTGCTGTCGGCAACAGTGGGATCGATGAAGAAATTGACGCCGATGTCGCCGCCGAGGGTCAGTGAGTGACCCTTAAAGAAGGCTTTTTGGTGTTTGTCGTAGCTTGCGATATAGGTGGTGTCCTCGTTGCAGGGTCCTATTGCAGCTTCAGTTGTTCCGTCTGTTGTCCAATTCTTAAATGTGTAATAATGCGAATTATCCTCCGCTTTGACCGGGGTTTCAAGCGGATAAACAGGGGTCTCGCCGTCTTTTACTACCTGCTGCACCAAAACCGTTCTGTCGGTGTCGGCATTTCTCCAAGTCACGGTGTGATAGGTCGCGCCTTTATCGGTGACCATCTCGGTACCTTTGCTGCCTCCCTCTTCGGTACTGGTGCCGTATACGCTGAAAAGCACCGCGTAATCCTTATAGTCATTACTTTCAAGTGTTCCGATATTCCAGTAATAGGACATGCCGGAGTCGGCTCCTGAGAAACTATCTGATTCCTGTGACACAGGATTATTCTTCTCAAAAACGCGCTGAGGCATCAGCCTGAGGCGGTAAGCGCCCGTGGCGGACTCGGTGATATTTGCGGCAGCCTTTCCGTAGAAGAAGGTGGCGTCATCGCTTTTTTGTTCCTCGGTTATATCTACATTTTTTCCGATAAAGCCGAGGGTTGCATATTTATTGTCGTCGCCTTTGTCGTAGTCCTGACCGGACTTCATATAAAAGCCGACCTGCTTTTCCTCTCCGCCTACGGTTTCGTTAAGAGGCTCGATAGTTGCCAAGTCATCCGCGCCGATCTTTATGTCGCCGGTGCCGCCGAGCATGACATCATTCACAGCGGAGCTGCCGCGGTTTTCAAGATGATACTTCAGCCTGACTATATTGGTGCCGATATAGTCGCGGGTGACGGTCAGGTAAAGCGACGTATGCTGAGCGCCCAGGCTTTCCACAATGCCCGTAGTGCCGTTAACGTTTGCCTTTTGAATAGAGCCTGACTGGTTGCTGGTGTGAACATAGTATTCGCTGCCGACCTTAACGCAGCTTACAAAGCCGTTGTTGCCGTGGGTAACGGATTTTTTGGCTCCCGAGAAGGTGCCTACGATCACAATAGGAGCGGCGCCGCCGAAGATCTTATCGTTTTCGGTGCCGAAATAAGCCTTGATGTTTCTGTCAACGTTGTCGTCGACCAAGCCGCGGTCAACGTGAAGATTGGCTTCAAACACGATGTTTTTATCGGCAAAGCGTGTCTGCAAAGCCGACAGCTGAGACTGATAATCCGGCAGGATGTGACAGGTGACCGTCTTGGTAAAACGACTCGGAACCCATTCCAATCCGGACGGATCGCAGTAGAGGTCGATGTTAGTCACGGCGGAGCAGCCGTTGAACGCGCCTTCTCCGATAGAGGTGACGTTCTTCGGAATGGCTATCTTTTGCAGCTTGTTCTGGTTTTCAAACGCATGCGCACCGATAGTGGTCAGTGAGTTCGGCAGATCGATATTGTAGGTCTGCAAGTAGAACGTGTACACCGGAGGCAGATAAAAGGCGTAGTCGCCAACGGTGGTTATGCCGTCCTCAATGGCAATCTTGTTGCCCATCAAAGCCTCCATAGTACGGTTGATGTACCACGGAGAAGAAGGGCTCATAGCGGCGGGCGTGTCAAAGTTTTTCATTGCACCGCTGCCGAAGAAAGCTATGGAACCGTCCTCAAACAGGTACCACTCCACGTTTTTTTGGTCAGCATCGGCACCGCAATAGCCCATGCCATGGTAGGGATCAGAGCCGGCGGCAGTCGCCGTAAAGGGCGCGCAGGCAAAAAGCCCCGCGAGCATGGCGACAGCGAGCAGTAAACTCAGCCATTTGCATGATTTTGTTTTCATAATCGTTCCTCCAAACATTTTGCGTGTTTCAGGGGGCGACGCAAACACATTTTACACGCTTATTAAAACAAACCTTAAGGCAATACCGCAGGTGATGCGGTGTTGCCTATACGATAGTCTATTTGATTTATTATATCATATTTTGAGGATAAAATCAACAACAATTATCAATATTTCGATAATGTTTTATTGTCTATTTATAAAGCTTGGGGTCGGAAAACCGACCCCAAAGAATCATAAGCTTGTAATAAACTCAGCGAGGTAGCGCTGTATCTTCGTGACGTCCGAGATGTTCAGCCCGTCGGTGGAAATCACATTGGCGGCGGCGCGGCAGAAGCGCGGGCACTCTACCTGAGCCAGAAAACGCTGGATGTCGGTGACGTCGTTCACGTTTACCTTTCCGTCGCCGTTGGCGTCACCCGTAAGGAAGGGACCTGTGGCGGGTATGACCAGGCTTTCTGGGTCTTCGACCTCGATAAGCGCGGAAGCCATGTTGTAAAACCGCTTGCCGCAGACGTCGCAGACCAGATAGGACTGGTAACCGTCGGTGACGGCGGTAGCGGGTACCTCGGCTATCTCCGTAAGCGTATGGTTGTGCACCGCGTCCCAGCGGGGATAGAGCGACGCATCGGTGTACCAAGGCGTGCTGAAATCAGCAGGCTGAGTTAGGGCGCTGTCAAAATACCAGCCGCCGAAGGTAAAATCATCCCTGCCGGGATCATCGGGCTGCGGGATAGGGCTGCCCTTTTCGTTACATCCGTAGCTGATGGGGTATTCATCCTGAGCGTTAAGATACAAGCCGATCCAGTAGACGTCGTCCTCGCTGACTACCTTGGGATAAAGCGAGATGAACTCCGAAGTCACGGGCTGAGCGGCGTTGAAGGGCGTGGTCAGCTCACGGTCGGTGTACCAGCCCAAAAGCAGCTCGTCTTCACCCATGTCGGGGTCGTTGGGGATGAACATATATCCGCCGCGGCGGATGTAGCCGCCGACAACAGGATAGTCGGCGTCGGGGCTGTCAAAGACGTTGTAGCCCGTTACCTCGCTTTGCGACGAAACAAAGCAGGCATAGAGGTCAGTGTCATTGTATAGATTCTGAGTGGGATTATAGGCGACTGAGCAGGCTTTGTTGAGATACCAGCCCGCGAACACCATACCCTGTACGGCGGGCTCAACGGGCTGACCGTACGCCTCTCCCTTAACGCCGGAAGCCGACGCAACGGGGTCTTCGTCGTCCGGGTGGAGATATAAACTGATATAAATTATATCCTCCTCAGCTACCCAGCGCACATAAACAGTCACATCTTGGTACTGCGGCGCACCTATATCATACGGCTGTGTGCAGGCGGGGTCGGCGTAGTAGCCGAAAAACTCATAGCCCTCGCGCTCGGGCTGCTCGGTCCAGGGCACAGAGCCCTTGTTGATGGTCTCGGTCATTGTCAGTCCGTTATACATAAGGTCATAGGTGATGGTCACCTTTTCAACCGCGCTGACCGGCAAAGTAAACATTACCGCGCAGAGCAGCAGACAGAGCGTAAAAGATAAAATGCGTTTCATCGTGGTTACCTCCGTTCGTAAATAAAACCGAGAAGATCGGCGTAAAGCAGTAAAGATTTCACCGCTTCCCTTACGTTTTCATCATACCACATTTTCCGACAAAAAGCAATACACTCAGACGGTAATTTTAGGCAAATCGCCCGCAGCAAAAGAAAAACGGCAGGAAAAGCCGTTCTCCTGCCGTATCATTTTTTTGTATACTCCTTCACCCTGCGCGAAAGATCCTCCAGCTCCTCCTTTGACAGTTCGGGCAGATGCTCGAGCTCGTCGATGAACTCGCGCGCGCTGTCGCTTGCGCGAAAACCCGACACTTCGTTAAAGAAGCTGACGATGACCGCCGTGAAGATAGCGATGACCGCGATGGAATAGATGGTGAGCACCACCGTAGTAAGTCTGCCGATAAGGGTGACCGCGATGCGGTCGCCGTAGCCTATAGAGGTAGCCGAAGCAAAGCAGAACCACAGGCTGTCGGCATAGCTGTTTATGTGCGGCTCCCGTATCCAAATGATGAGTGCCGAAGCAAAAAACCAGATCATGTATCCGCCTATGATTTTGTCCGCGCCGGCGGTTTGGAACGCCTTGCGCAGCAGGCGGCGCCTTTGTTTTCTCATAGTGATCCCCTGCCCTTTCAAATCACAGTATATCACCTGCGCCGCACCGTGTCAATCACCGAAAGCGATCGACTTATCCCAGCAAGGCGCCTATGCGCTCCACCGCTTCCTGAGTTTTTTCGCGGGAATTGAAGGAGGTCAAGCGGAAATAACCCCTGCCGTTTTCGCCGAAGCCCTCGCCGGGCGTGCCGACGACCGCGGCGTTCTGCAAAAGATGATCGAAAAATTCCCAGCTGCCCATGCCGTTGGGACATTCCATCCAGATGTAGGGCGCGTTTTTGCCGCCCGTGTAGTAAATGCCGAGCGAGTCGAGCGCTTGGCTGATGATCTTGGCGTTCTGCTTGTAATACTCAAGGTTTTCGCGTATCTGGTTCAAGCCCTCGTTGCTGAAAACCTCGGCGGCGGCGCACTGTACAGGCCACGAAACACCGTTGAACTTGGTAGCCTGGCGGCGGTACCAGAGGTCGCGCAGGCCGTGACCGTCGCGCTTTAGCTCCTTGGGGATGACCGTGTAGCCGCAGCGCGTGCCCGTAAAGCCGGCGGTCTTAGAGAGCGAGCAAAGCTCTATGGCGCACTCTCTCGCGCCGTCTATCGCAAAGATGGAGCGGGGGCTGTCGTCCTCGATGAACGCCTCATACGCCGCGTCGTAGAGGATGACCGCGTCGTTTTTCAGCGCGTAGTCTATCCAGAGCTTGAGCTGTTCGGCGCTGTAGGCGGCGCCCGTGGGGTTGTTAGGCGAGCAGAGGTAGATGATGTCCGCCTTTACGCTGTCGTCGGGCATGGCGAGGAAGTGGTTTTCTTTATTTGAGGAAGCGTAGACGATTTTCCTGCCCGCCATGATATTCGCGTCGACATAGACGGGATAGACAGGGTCGGTGACCAGCACCGTATTGTCCCGCGAAAAAATGTCGGGCAGATTGCCGCAGTCGGATTTTGCTCCGTCCGAGACGAAGATCTCGTCCGCGGCTACGTTTACGCCGAAGGTCTTGTAGTAGCCCGCTATCGCCTCTCTTACGAAGTCGTAGCCCTCATACTCGGGATAGCCCTTAAAGGTCTCCTTGAACTTCAGGTCCTCGCAGCCCTTTTTCATGGCGGCGACGACTATGGGCGCCAGCGGCAGGGTGACGTCGCCTATGCCCAGCTTGATTATCTCGCGGTCGGGGTGAGCGGCGGCAAATTCGTTGGTCTTGCGGGCGACGTCGGCAAAAAGATAGTTAGGCACTAAATTATCGAAATTACGGTTTATCTTCATTGGTTGCTCCTTTCAACGACGCCCTTATGAACGCCGAAAACAGCGGGTGCGGCTTGTTGGGTCTGGATTTGAATTCGGGGTGGTACTGTACGCCGATGTAGAAATCGCGGTCGCTGAGCTCTACTGTTTCTACCAACGAGCCGTCGGGCGAAAGACCCGAGAGCGTCAAGCCCGCCTGTTGCAGCGCTTGGCGGTAGTCGTTGTTGAACTCGTAGCGGTGACGGTGGCGCTCGCTGATGTCGGCTCTGCCGTAAGCGCGCCGTATGACCGTGTCATCCTGCAGAACGCAGGGATAAGCGCCGAGCCGCAGCGTGCCGCCCTTGTCGATGCTTTTGCTCTGGTCGGGCAGAAAATCTATGACCTTTTCGGCGTCCTGCTTAAACTCGCCCGAGTGGGCATTGGGGATGTTTGCGACGTTACGCGCATATTCGATCACCGCCACCTGCATGCCCAAGCAAATGCCGAAGTAGGGCACGCGGTTCTCTCTGGCGTATTCAGCCGCGGTTATCATGCCCTCGATGCCGCGCTTTCCGAAGCCGCCCGGGACGATGATTCCGTCAACGTCTTTCAGGCTTTCCGCGGTGAGCGTTTCGGAATCTATCCATCTGATGTCCACCTGCGCGCCGCAGAAGTAGCCCGCGTGCCGCAGCGCTTCCGCGACCGAGAGATAGGCGTCGTGCAGCTCTACATACTTGCCGACCAAGCCGATGGTCACCGTCTTTTCGCGGGTCTTGATACGCCGCACCATCTGCTCCCAGTCGGAAAGCTCGGGGGCTTTGGCTTGAATTTTAAGGTTTCTGCAAACTATGTCGGAGAAGCCCGCCTTTTCAAGCATAAGCGGCGCCTCGTATAGCACGGGCAGGGTTAGGTTTTCTATAACGCAGTCCCTCTGCACGTTGCAGAAATGCGCTATCTTGTCAAAGATGCTCTCGTCCGTGATAGGCTCGTCAACTCTTAAAATGATGATGTCGGGCGAGATGCCGAAGCTCTGCATCTCCTTTACGGAGTGCTGGGTGGGTTTGCTTTTGTGCTCGCCCGAGGCTTTCAGGTACGGCACCAGCGTAACGTGGATGTAGAGGCGGTTTTCCTGTCCTACCTCCTGCCCTACCTGGCGGATCGCCTCCAAAAACGGCTGGCTCTCGATGTCGCCTATGGTGCCGCCGATCTCGGTTATCACGACGTCCGCGTCGGTCTTTTTTCCGACGGAATATATGAAGCGCTTGATTTCATCGGTGACGTGCGGGATGACCTGCACCGTCTTGCCGAGATACTCTCCCCTGCGCTCCTTTGCAAGGACGTTTGAGTAGACCTTGCCTGTGGTAAGGTTGGAGTATTTGTTAAGGTCCTCGTCGATAAAGCGCTCGTAGTGACCCAGGTCGAGGTCGGTTTCGGCACCGTCCTCGGTCACGTAGACCTCGCCGTGCTGGTAAGGGCTCATCGTGCCGGGATCGACATTGATGTAGGGGTCGAGCTTCTGCGCCGCGACCTTCAGACCGCGCGCCTTAAGAAGCCTGCCGAGCGAAGCGGCGGTGATACCCTTGCCGAGTCCCGAAACAACGCCGCCGGTTACAAAGATATATTTTGTCATTTTGTCTCCTTCCGCAAAACCGCTCAGTATGACATATTGATTACAGATTTGAGTATCCCATCAGATCCCCGTCTACTTCTCTTGCGCAGTCCACGCCCTCTCTGATGGCGCGGACGACGAGCGACTGCCCGATGTGCATATCGCCCGCGGTGTATACCTTGGGGATGTTGGTGCGATGTGAGTATTTCTCGGCAACTACGTTTGTGCGGCTGTCGGTCTCGACGCCGAAGGCTTCGGTCACATAGCTCTCGCTGCCGAGGAAGCCCGCCGCTATAAGCACAAGCTGAGCCTTTACCTCGGTTTCGCTGCCCTCAACGGCGGTCATCCTGCCGTCACTGCCGCGTTCAAGCTTAACCAGAACAGCGCCGCGAAGCTCTCCGTTTTCGTCCTTAAGGAACTCCTTGACGGTAGTTTGGTACATTCTGGGGTCGGCGCCGTAAACCGCCGCCGCTTCCTCCTGACCGTAGTCGGTCTTGCAGACTCTCGGCCATTCGGGCCACGGGTTGTCCTCGCGCCTTTCGTCGGGAAGCTTGGGCATCATTTCAAGCTGCAGCACACTATTGGCGCCGTGGCGCACACAGGTGCCCACACAGTCGTTGCCGGTGTCGCCGCCGCCGATGACAATGACGTCCTTATCCTTAGCGGAGATATACGTGCCCTCACGCAAGCCGTTGTCGAGCAGCGCCTTGGTGGTCGAGCGGAGGAAATCCACCGCGAAGTATATTCCCTTGGCGTCACGTCCGCTCACGTTTATATCGCGCGGATGTGATGCTCCGCAGGCGAGGATGATGCTGTCGAAGCGCCCTTTTAATTCTTCTGCGGAAATATCTTTGCCCACGTCGGTATTCGTGACAAAGACGACGCCCTCCTCGCTCATTACATTCAGTTTGCGCTCGACTATCTGCTTTTCGAGCTTCATGTTCGGAATACCGTACATCAGCAGACCGCCGGCGCGGTCCGACCTTTCGTAGACCGTCACGGAATGTCCCCTGCGGTTCAGCAGGTCGGCGGCGGCAAGTCCCGAGGGACCCGAGCCGATGACCGCTATCCTTTTGCCCGTCCGCGTCTTGGGCGGCTCGGGCTTTGCGTAGCCCTCGGAATAGGCTTTTTCGATTATGCTGTACTCATTGGCTCTGACGGTCACAGCCTCGCCGTTCGCGCCGCAGGTGCAGGCTTTTTCACACAAAGCGGGACAGACGCGCGAGGTGAACTCCGGAAAGGGATTGGTGAGTGTGAGCCGCTGATACGCCCGCTTCCACGAGCCGAGGCTGACAAGATAGTTCCACTCGGGCACGAGGTTGTTGAGCGGACAGCCGGAGATCATGCCGTTTATCGGCATGCCCGACTGACAAAACGGCACGCCGCAGTGCATACAGCGCTCGCCCTGGAGCTTTTGCTCGCCTTCCGTGAGAGGCTTATGGAATTCGTTGTAATGCTTTATGCGCTCCTGCACGCTGTCCGCAGGCGCGTCCTGCCTTGCGTAGTCCATGAATCCAAATGGGTTGTTCATTCGCTCTGCTCCTCTCTTGCGTGGATAAGCTGATAAAACGCCTCTATTCTCGATTGCTCGGCGTCCATACCGCTTGTTTCGTTTGCTTCGATAGCTTCGGTGACAAGCTTGTAGTCATGCGGGATGACCTTTTTGAACAGGGGCAGATAGTCCGCGAAGTTCTCCAGTACCCTTCTGCCCTTTTCGCTGCCGGTAACCTCGACGTGCTCGGAAATGAGCGCCTTGAGCGCGTCGATGTCGCGCTTTTCGGTCACCTCGGAGCACTCCACGGGCTCCTTGTTGAGCCGCTTATAGAGGTGGTGGTGCTCGTCGAGGACGTATGCCACGCCGCCCGACATGCCCGCCGCGAAGTTCTTTCCGGTCCTGCCGAGGATGACGACGACGCCGCCCGTCATGTACTCGCAGCCGTGCTCGCCGACGCCCTCGACTACAGCCGCGGCGCCGGAATTTCTGACGCAGAAGCGTTCGCCCGCCACGCCGTTGATGAACGCTTTTCCGCCGGTGGCTCCGTAAAGCGCCACGTTGCCGATGATGATATTCTCCTCAGCCTTGAAGCGGCTGCCCTTGGGCGGATATACGATGAGTCTGCCGCCCGAGAGCCCCTTGCCGAAGTAGTCGTTGCTGTCGCCGCGCAGCTCCAGCGTAAGGCCCTTAGGGATGAACGCGCCGAAACTTTGACCGCCCGAGCCGTTGCAGACTACGCGGTAGGTATCGTCCGCCAGGGTGTCGCCGTACTTTTTGGTGAGCTCGGAGCCGAAGGCGGTACCGAGGGAGCGGTCGGTGTTCTTGACGTCGATCTCGATGGTTTTCGCTTTTTTGAGCTTCTTCTCGATAACGCGCTCGTCGATCGTTTCGGAAAGCTTGAAATCGAACTTGTTTTTATTGTTATAGGAAATTTTTTCGCCCGCGAAGTCGGTGTTGAGCAGCAGCGACAGGTCGAGCTTGCCGTTTCCTTCGCGCTGTCTGAGCAGGTCGGTCCTGCCGACAAGCTCGTCTACGGTGCGCACACCGAGCTTTGCCATGTATTCACGCAGCTCCTGCGCGATGAACAGCATAAAGTTCATCACGTATTCGGGCTTGCCCGCGAAGCGTTTTCTCAGCTCCGGATTCTGGGTAGCCACGCCGAAGGGGCAGCTGTCCAGATTGCAGACGCGCATCATCGCACAGCCCAAGGTGACCAAAGGAGCGGTGGCAAAGCCGAATTCCTCAGCGCCCAAAATCGCGGCGATTGCGACGTCGCGGCCGGTCATAAGCTTGCCGTCGGTCTCGATGATGACCTTGTCGCGCAGGCCGTTGAGGATGAGTGTCTGGTGCGCCTCGGCGAGACCCAGCTCCCAAGGCAGACCCGCGTTGTAGATAGAACTTCTGGGAGCGGCGCCCGTGCCGCCGTCATAGCCTGAGATGAGGATGACCTCGGCGCCCGCCTTTGCGACGCCCGCCGCGACGGTGCCTACGCCCGCCTCGGAGACGAGCTTGACGGAGATACGCGCCTTTTTATTGGCGTTTTTGAGGTCGTAAATGAGCTGCGCCAGATCCTCGATAGAGTAGATGTCGTGGTGCGGCGGAGGTGAAATGAGCGACACGCCCGGAGTGGAGTGACGCGTTTTCGCTATCCACGGGTAGACCTTGTTGCCGGGCAGATGACCGCCCTCGCCGGGCTTTGCGCCCTGCGCCATCTTGATTTGCAGCTCGTCGGCTGAGTTAAGATAAGCCGAGGTGACGCCGAAGCGACCCGAGGCGACCTGCTTGATAGCCGAGCAGCGGTTTTCCGCCTTGCCCTTTGTTGCTATGCGCTCATCGCTTTCGCCGCCCTCGCCCGAATTTGACTTGCCGCCGAGGCGGTTCATGGCGAGCGCCAGCGCCTCATGCGCCTCCTGCGAAATGGAGCCGTAGCTCATGGCTCCCGACTTGAAGCGGCGCACGATGCTGTCGACGCTCTCGATCTCGTCGAGCGGAAGCGGAGCGTCAGCGTAGTTGAAGTCGAGCAGACCGCGCAGGCTGACCGGCTCCATCTCGTCGGTCAGCAGTCGGCTGTACTCCTTGTATCGTTCATAGTTATTGTACTTTGTAGCTGTTTGCAGGGCATGGATTGTTTGAGGATTATAGAGGTGCTCCTCCTTGCCGCTGCGTGATTTATGCCCGCCGCGAGACGGCAGATCGGCTTTTACGCTCAGACCCAGCGGGTCAAAGGCGGCGGTGTGGAGTTTGTCGTTTGTTTGTTCCAAATCCTCAAGCGTGATGCCGCCGATTCGGCTGACCGTGCCCGTGAAATACTCGTTTATCAGCTCTTTTGAAAGTCCTATCGCCTCAAAATTCTTCGCGCCCTGGTACGATTGCAGGGTGGAAATGCCCATCTTGGATGCGATCTTTACGATGCCGTGCAGCACCGCGTCGTTGTAGTCGTTGACGGCGGCGTAGTAGTCCTTGTCGAGCAGGTCGTCATGGATGAGCTCGTGGATGGTCTCATGCACCAGGTACGGGTTGACCGCGCTGGCGCCGTAGGCGAGCAGCGTAGCGAAGTGGTGTACCTCTCTGGGCTCGCCGCTCTCTAAAACGATAGACAGCGAGGTGCGCTTTTTGGTAGCTACCAAATGCTGATGCAGCGCCGAGACCGCCAGCAGTGACGGGATTGCAAGACGGTTTTCATCCACGCCTCTGTCCGAGAGGATAAGGATGTTAGCGCCGTCGGCGCAAGCCTTGTCCGCCTCGATGAACAAACGGCGGATAGCCTTGCTGAGCTTGGTGTTCTTATAGTAAAGCGTGGGGATGACGGCGACCTTGAAGCCCGAAAGCTTCATTCTTTTTAACTTCAAAAGTCCCGTTGAGGTCAGGATAGGGTTAACTACCTTGATTACCCTGCAATTGTCGGCTTTTTCCTCAAGCAGGTTGCCGTCTTTACCGATATAGATGGTGGTGGAGGTGACTATCTTTTCGCGGATGGCGTCGATAGGCGGATTTGTCACCTGCGCGAAGCTCTGCTTGAAGTAGTCAAAGAGCGGGCGCGGCTGCTTTGAAAGCACCGCAAGGGGCGTGTCGCTGCCCATGGCGGCGATAGGCTCGGCGCCGTCCTGCGCCATAGGCAGGATGGTCGTCATAATGTCCTCGTAGGTGTAGCCGAACGCCTTTTGCAGCCTGCGCTTTTCGGGGCGGGCGTGCTCCTCTACCTTGGCGTTGGGCACCTTCATATATTTCAGGCGCGTCAGGTTAGCGTCAAGCCATTCGCCGTAGGGGCGGCGCGACGCGTAGCGCATTTTGATCTCCTCGTCGTCGATGAGCCTGCCCGAAACAGTGTCTACGAGCAGCATCTTGCCGGGATGCAGGCGCTCCTTTTTAACGATCTTTTCAGCCGCGACCGGCAGCGCGCCCACCTCAGAGGACAGGATAAGATTGTCGTCGTCGGTGATATAGTATCTTGAAGGTCTGAGTCCGTTGCGGTCCAGCACGGCGCCCATAACGTCGCCGTCCGAGAACAGAATAGACGCGGGGCCGTCCCACGGCTCCATCATAGTGGCGTAGTATTGGTAGAAATCGCGTTCCTTCTGGGGCATGGCGTGGTTGTTGTCCCACGGTTCGGGAATGGTTATCATAACCGCCAGCGGCAGCTCCATACCGCTCATAACAAGGAACTCGAGGGTGTTGTCGAGCCGCGCGGAGTCGCTTCCGTCGGGATTAACGACGGGCAGCACCTTGTCGAAGTCGCCCATAAGCTGCTCGCTCTGCATGGTCTCCTCGCGCGCGAGCATTTTGTCGGCGTTGCCGCGGATGGTGTTTATCTCGCCGTTGTGGACGATCATGCGGTTGGGGTGCGCCTTCTGCCAGCTGGGGAAGGTGTTGGTTGAAAAACGCGAATGTACAAGGGCTATCGCGGATTCGTAATCCTCGTCCTGCAAATCGAGGAAGAAGCGGCGCAGATCGCCGACGAGGAACATACCCTTATATACTATGGTGCGGCTTGAGAGCGACACTACATAGGTGTCTTCGTTGCTCTGCTCAAAAAAGCGGCGGGCGACGTACAGCTTGCGGTCGAAGTCGATGCCGCGCTGGATACCCTCGGGGCGAGCGATGAAGCACTGCATGATGTGCGGCATGCACTCGAGCGCCTTTGTGCCGAGTACCGAGGGAACGCTGGGCACCTCGCGCCAGCCGAGAACATTTAGCCCCTCTTTTTCGGCGATGATCTCAAACATCTTTTTTGCCTGGTTTCTTCTTAATTCATTTTGCGGGAAGAAAAACATACCCACCGCGTAATCGCGTTCGCTTCCGATAGGGATAGACAGCGATTTTGCAGCTTTGGAAAAGAATTTATGCGAAATTTGAAGCAGGATACCAACGCCGTCTCCGGTCTTTCCCTCGGCGTCTTTGCCCGCGCGGTGCTCAAGTGTTTCAACTATGGTCAATGCGTTCGACACTGTCGCGTGAGAGCGGATTCCCTTGATGTTTACTACCGCTCCTATACCGCAGTTTTCATGCTCGAACGCCTCGGAATACAGTGAACCGCGCGCGCGTCCCTCCGCGGTGCTACCGAACTTTTCCATACTTATCCTTCCTTTCGCGTTTTTAATGTTTTGCAAGTTTGAACCTTGTATCTTGCAAAATCGGCAATACCTGCAAATCAATCAATGTTCGTATTATATAACCGAAGCGCGGGAGTTGTCAAGACCGTTTTTGAATTTTTATTTTGCATTTTATTCAGTCGCATGGCAAAATTTTGGCGAATACCGCGGTTTTTCTTGTATAATTTGCAAGAACGAGAAATTTTCTTGCAAAACTACTTGACAAACTTTTAACGAAGCGCTATAATAACGCCAATGACACAGCAAGGACGCTGAAGCCGTTAAGGTTTCGGCGCCCTTTTTGTTTTGTCAAATGAAGGATAGGAGAGATTTCTATGACAAAGGTTCCCGAATTATTCGGCAGCATGGTTTTCGGCGACAAAGTAATGCAGGAGCGTCTGCCGAAGGCTACCTACAAAGCACTGAAAAAAACCGTTGAAAACGGCGAGCCGCTGGACATCAGCGTAGCTAACGTCGTTGCCAACGCTATGAAGGACTGGGCAGTGGAGCTGGGCTGCACCCACTTCACACACTGGTTCCAGCCGATGACGGGCGTGACCGCCGAAAAGCACGACAGCTTTATCCAACCCTGCGGCGACAGCGTCATTATGGAGTTTTCCGGAAAAGAACTTATCAAGGGCGAGCCCGACGCCTCCTCCTTCCCCTCCGGCGGCATCCGCGCTACCTTTGAGGCAAGAGGCTACACCACCTGGGACCCCACCTCTCCCGCTTTTGTGCGCGACAGCACACTGTATATCCCCACCGCCTTCTGCTCTTACACGGGCGAGGTGCTGGACAAAAAAACTCCCCTGCTCCGTTCGATGGAGCGCCTGAGCGCCGAAGCGGTGCGGGTGCTTCACCTGCTGGGCAAAACCGACGTGACCCGCGTAGCCACCACGGTAGGCCCCGAACAGGAGTACTTTTTGATAGACAGAGAAGCCTATGAGCAGCGCGAGGACCTGAAGCTCTGCGGCAGGACGCTCTTCGGCGCAAAGGCTCCCAAGGGACAGGAGCTTGAGGACCACTACTTCGGCTCTATCAAGACCCGCGTCGCAGCCTATATGCGCGATTTGGACGAGGAGCTTTGGAAGCTGGGCATCCTGGCAAAAACCAAGCACAACGAGGTAGCGCCGTCACAGCATGAGCTGGCGCCTATCTTCTCCACCTCAAACATCGCCACCGACCACAACGAGCTGACGATGGAGGTCATGCAGAAGGTCGCCGAAAAGCACGGTCTGGTATGTCTGCTGCACGAAAAGCCCTTCAAGGGCGTAAACGGATCGGGCAAGCACAACAACTGGTCCATCTCCACCAACACCGGCGAAAACCTGCTGTCCCCCGGAAAGCACCCCGAGGACAACATCCAGTTCCTGCTTTTCCTCTCGGCTATCGTCAAGGCGGTCGACGAGTACCAGGATCTTCTCAGGATCACCGTAGCGTCCGCGGGCAACGACCACCGTTTGGGCGCGAATGAAGCTCCGCCCGCTATCATCTCGATGTATCTCGGCGACGACCTGGGCGCGCTGGTAGACAGCATCATCGAGGGCAAGGATTACCACAGCCACAAGGCCGCGAAAATGGAAACCGGCGTTGACGTGCTTCCCGACTTCCGCAAGGACAGCTCCGACCGCAACCGCACCTCTCCCTTCGCGTTCACGGGCAATAAATTTGAATTCCGCGCGCTGGGCTCGTCGCTCAACATCGCCTGCCCCAACTATATGCTCAACACCATGGTAGCCGAGGAGCTGCGTCAGTTCTACGAGGTACTCAAGGACGCCGATGACATGCAGGCGGCTGTAAAGGCGCTTATCAAGGACACACTTACCGCGCACAAGAGGATAATCTTCAACGGCGACAACTACTCCGACGAATGGGTAGCGGAAGCCGAAAGACGCGGACTGCTGAATTTGAAATCGCTGCCCGAGGCACTGAGCCATTTTATGGACAAGAAGAACATCGACCTCTTTGTAAGCCACAACATCTGCTCCGAGCAGGAGCTGCGCGCGCGGTATGAGATAGATTTGGAGACCTACTGCAAGCAGATAAACATCGAAGCGCTGACCATGGCGGACATGGCAAAGAAGAACATCACTCCGGCGGTGTCGCTGTATGTGCGCGAGCTTGCCGACACGGCGCTTGCCAAAAAGGCGCTCTCCGACGACATCCCCGTTTCGGTGGAGCTGGACGCGATAAAGAGCCTTTCCGCAAAGCAGGAAAAGTTTGTAGCGCTGACAGCGCAGCTTGAGGAGGCGACCGCTCAGGCAGCCGCCATCACAGACAATCAGGAAAAAGCGTTCGCTTACCGCAACAAGGTATTTGCCGCTATGGAGGAGCTGCGCGAGGTTGGCGACAGCATGGAAACAGAGACCTCTGCGGACTACTGGCCGTACCCCGATTACACCGACCTGCTCTTTGGTGTTTGATATACCACTTCCCTTACCTCTGCGGGGAACGTTTCCTAAAGCAGACGTTCCCTGCAACTGTTTAAAAAGCTATCATCCTGTGATAGGCTAACATATGACAACGCAACGGCGCGTTTCCCGAGCCTTCGGGACGTGCCGTTGTGTCGTTTGCAAGTAATCAATTGGAGTGATCATTATGAATGAAACTGTAAAAGAACTTGTCATGGAAATGACAAACAAGCAGCTGTTTGCCGTATGGTTCCTCATCGGCGCGGCGCTGGTGTTCTGGATGCAGGCGGGCTTCGCCATGGTAGAGGCGGGCTTCACCAGAGCGAAAAACACCGGCAACATCATTATGAAAAATCTGATGGACTTCTGTATCGGCACAGTCACCTTCATCCTTATCGGCTTTGGCTTGCTGATGGGCGAGGACGCGGCAGGCTTCATCGGCAAGCCAGGGTTTGACCTTTTCACGTCCTACGCGAATTTCGATTTTTCAAGCTTTGTATTCAACCTTGTTTTCTGCGCCACCACCGCCACCATCGTTTCGGGCGCCATGGCAGAGCGCACCAAATTCCTCTCCTACTGCGTGTATTCGGGCGTCATCTCCGCGGTAATCTACCCTATCGAAGCGCACTGGATCTGGGGCGGCGGCTGGCTGAGTCAGCTGGGCTTCCATGACTTCGCAGGCTCCTGCGCCATCCACATGGTCGGCGGCATCTCGGCGCTCATCGGCGCTAAGATCCTCGGAGCTAGAATCGGTAAATTCAAGCGTGACGAAAACGGAAAGGTAGTCAAGGTCGGCGCATTCCCGGGTCACAACATCGCGCTGGGCGCTTTGGGTGTGTTCATCCTGTGGCTGGGCTGGTACGGCTTCAACGGAGCCGCGGCGACCTCGGTAGAACAGCTTGGCTCTGTATTTCTCACCACGACCGTCGCGCCCGCGCTTGCCACCGTAACCTGCATGGTTTTCACCTGGCTCAAATACGGCAAGCCCGACGTAAGCATGTGCCTTAACGCCTCCTTGGCGGGCTTGGTGGCTATCACCGCCGGCTGTGACGTCACCGACGCCCTCGGCGCTGTATGCATCGGCATAGTTTCGGGCTTCCTCGTATGCTTCGGCGTATGGCTGCTCGACTACAAGCTGCACATCGACGACCCCGTAGGCGCTGTAGCCGTCCACATGATGAACGGTATCTGGGGCACCTTGGCGGTGGGACTTTTCGCCACCGACGCGGCTCCCGGTTATTCTATCGCCGACTCCTCCGGCGCAAAGCTCGTGGGTCTGTTCTACGGCGGCGGCTTCAAGCTGCTGGGTCTGCAGCTGCTCGGCTTCGCTTCCGTAGCGGCGTGGACCGCAGTCACCATGACCGTTGTATTCCTTGTAATCAAAGCTATCTTCGGTCTGCGCGTCAGCCGTGAGGAGGAGGTCCTCGGACTCGACGCCACCGAGCACGGCATGCCCTCCGCTTACGCGGGCTTCTCGATGATCCCCGAATATGTTGAGGAAGGCAGCAGCGCGCCTGTTCTCGTCAGCGGCGACACACCCGTTGCCGAGGCTATCCCGATCAAGAAGGTACCCACCTTTGACGAAGGCAGACCCAAGATCACCAAGGTCGAGATCGTCTGCAAGGAGTCCCGCTTAGAGCCGCTTAAGAACGCGATGATGGCTATAGGCATCACCGGCATGACAGTTACCCATGTGCTGGGCTGCGGCACACAGAAGGGCACTCCCGAGTATTACCGCGGAGTTCAGATCGAGGCGAACCTGCTGCCTAAGGTGCAGGTGAACATCGTCGTCTGCACCGTGCCTGTCAGCAAAGTCATCGAAACCGCCAAAAAGACCCTGTACACGGGACATATCGGCGACGGAAAGATCTTTGTATATGATGTGGAGGATGTTGTCAAGGTCAGAACAGGCCAGACAGGTCTTGACGCTATGCGCAACTTTGATTCAATTTAACTGCAAATATTTGCTAAAATCCCTCCTGCTTTTATTTAATTTGCAAGAATCAGCCGTACCTCTTGCAGATTTGCTTGACAATCCTTTCACAAAGCGTTATAATATCCTCATTGGTACGGCAAGGGCGCCGAAGGCATCAAGTCTTCCGCGCCCTTTTGCGTTAAGATGATGTTTTCAAAGGAGAGTATTATATGTGTGGCATAGTAGGATATGTGGGACCCCGCGACTGTACTGACGTGCTGGTTTCCGCGCTGACCAAGCTGGAATACAGAGGCTATGACTCCGCGGGCATCGCGGTGTTTGAGGACGGAAAGATAGCAGTTGCCAAAACCAAAGGCAGGCTGTCCGATCTGACAGAAAAAATGGAGCGCGAGGGCAAGCCTCGGGGCCACGCCGGCATAGGTCACACCCGCTGGGCGACCCACGGCGAGCCGTCGGACGTCAACTCTCACCCCCACTCGGGCAGAAGGGTGACCATCGTTCACAACGGTATCATCGAGAATTACAAGCAGCTTAAACAGTTTTTGATAGACAACGAGCGCGACGAGTTCCTCTCGGACACCGACACCGAGGTCGTGGCGCAGCTGCTCGACTTCTACTACGACGGCAACCCCATCCGCTGCATACGCAAGGTGCTCCACGAGCTGCGCGGTTCCTTCGCGCTGGGCATCGTCTTTGCCGACCGTCCCGAGACCATTTACGCGGTGCGCTGCGAAAGCCCCCTGATAGTAGGTCAGGGCAAGGGCGAGGTATTTGTCGCCTCCGACGTACCCGCCATCATCAAATACACCAAGGATTACTATCTGCCTGAGTACGGCGAGATCGCCGTGCTGCAAAACGGCTCGGTGCACTTTTGCAGCCTGCACGGCAGACTGATAGAAAAGAAGCTTCACACCGCCGACTGGGACGAGGACAGCGCAGAAAAGGGCGGCTATCCGCACTTTATGCTCAAGGAGATCCACGAGCAGCCCACTGCGGTAAAAACCACCATCACTCCGCGCATCGAAAACGGCATGCCCGATCTAAGCGAATGCGGCATCACCCCCGAGGTACTCCGCGGCTTCCAAAACATCTTCATCGTCGCCTGCGGCACCGCCATGCACGCCGGCATGGTAGGCAAATATGTTATAGAAAAGCTGGCGCGCGTTTCCGTCACGGTCGATATAGCCAGCGAGTTCCGCTACCGCGACCCGCTGCTTACCACCGAGGATCTGGTCATCATAATCAGCCAGTCGGGCGAGACCGCTGACTCCAAGGCGGTACTTAGCATGGCGAAAAACATGGGCGCAAAGACCCTTGCCATCGTAAACGTCAAGGGCAGCTCCATCGCGCGAGAGGCGGATATGGTCATCTACACCCACGCCGGTCCCGAGATAGCCGTCGCCTCCACAAAGGCGTACATGGTTCAGCTTAGCGTGATGTATCTGCTGGCGTTCGAGATGGCGTTCGCAAAGGGCAGGATCGACGCCGAGCGCTGCAAGGCGCTTACCGCCGAGCTGCTTAAGATGCCCGAGGTCATCAAAAAGACCATCGACAAAATCGAAAACGTCTGCCGCTATGTGTCAACCAAGCTCATCACCGCCGACAGCCTGCTGTATATCGGCCGCGGGCTGGACTACGCGCTGTCGATGGAAGGCTCACTCAAGCTCAAGGAGATCAGCTACATCCACTCCGAAAGCTACGCGGCGGGCGAGCTAAAGCACGGCACCATCTCGCTCATCACCGACGGTATGCCCGTGATCGCAGTCGCCACTCAAAATTCTTTATTAGAAAAAACCGTTTCCAATATAAAGGAGGTCAAGGCGCGCGGCGCTATGACTATCGTTATCTGCGACGAGGAAGCGGATATAGATACGGACGCTTCGGATTACCGCATCAGGGTGCCGAAACTCGCCGAAATGCTGATGCCGATGGTCGCCACCGTGCCCATGCAGCTTTTAGCCTACTACACCTCGGTTAACAAGGGCAACGACGTCGACAAGCCGCGAAACCTCGCCAAATCGGTAACGGTGGAATAATAAGTCATAATCACGGAGCTGTCGCCTGCAGCTCCGTTTTTGTTTTTGGCATACAGAATATTTCGGATAATTTTTCCGCGGTACTATGCAAAAAGGAAAACTTCGTGTATACTATTATATATACTATATAGCGACAAAAGAGCGGGCGAATGTCCCGCCCGGAAAGGAGACGTCCGGTGGCGACTGAGTTCTATGAGGGCACCTTTACCCTACAATGGCACATTACGCACCGCTGCAACCTGCGCTGCACCCACTGCTATCAGGACGACTACTCCGCCTTTGAGAGCCGCGAGGAGCTGCTCGATGTGCTGAATCAATACGAAGCCATGCTTCGCGCCTGCCGCTTCAAGGGTGCGCTGAACATTACGGGCGGCGAGCCTCTTACCCACCCCGACCTGTTTTGGCTGCTTGAAGAAGCGCGCCGTCGGGATATGACCGCTGCGGTGCTGACAAACGGCACCCTTATAGGCAAAGCGGAGGCGCTGAGGCTAAGGCACTGCGGCGTAAGCTATGTGCAGGTGAGTCTGGACGGCTGTGAGGAAACGCACGACGCTATCCGCGGCAAAGGAAGCTTTCGTTCGGCGACGGAAGGCATACGCCGTCTGCTGGCGCAGGATATCGACACTACCGTATCCTTCACCGCCCAGCGCAAAAACCTGCGCGAGCTGCCCAAGCTGGCGCGGTACTGCCGGCGGCTGGGAGTAAACAAGCTGTGGTTCGACCGCGTGGTGATACCCTCGCATGAGGATACCGAGCAGCTCTCGCTGACGCCCCGGGATTTTGACCGTCTTTGCCGCCGCGCGGCACGGCTGAACCGCAGCAGATCGGTCTCCTGCGCGCGTGCGCTGCAATTCATCCCCTGCAGGGACAAGCACATTTACCGCTGCACCGCGGGCACGCGGCTGCTGACTGTTCTTGCGGACGGCACCATAATGGCGTGCCGACGTTTGCCGCTTGAGCTGGGCAACGTGCACGACTCCGACCTGCTGACCGTTTACCGCAGCGCTCCCGAGCTTTTGGCACTGCGTCAGGCAAAGCTCCCCTCAGACTGCGAGGGCTGCGCCTACGCCGACGCGTGCGCGGGCGGCGCAAAGTGCATAGCCTATGCCCGCACGGGGCGATGTGGCGCCGCCGATCCCGACTGTCCCCTATTGAGAAAAAAAGCCCGAATATCCCGATGACGGCATCGGTTGAATAACGCTATCGCAAGGAGGTGACACGATGAAAAAAACATTCGGATTTCTTTTCGGTATCCTGACAGGCGCGGCTATGGTCATGCTATATCTGCACCGCGGGGCACTGACAGCCTGCCTCAAGGGCGAGGAGCTGCCCGAGGCGCCAGAAAGCTGCCCCTTCTCAAAAAATGACTGACCCGAAAGCAAGGCGACAGCCGGCTCACACTCCGCCAGAGTGCCGAGCCGGCTGTTTATGTTTATCACGCTATTACGGGCTGACTAAATTTTCCGAAACAACTTGTCATTTTCCGAATAATTATTTATAATGGATTCAGATAAACTTCAGATACTTATGTTATAAAAGAGGTGTAAACATATGTACCGTGTGTTACTGGTCGAGGACGACAAAAACATCCGCGCGTTGATAGCCAACTACTTTTTAAAAAAGGAGGGCGACGCCTTTCAAATAGATATTGCCGAGGACGGGCAAAAAGGACTGGAGCAGGCGTACGAGAACAACTATGACTGTCTGCTGCTCGACGTTATGCTGCCCGAGCTGGACGGCTTTGAGATATGCAGAGAGATACGCCGCGAAAGCGACGTGCCGATAATGTTCATAACCGCGCGCACGGACGAAAGCGACATTCTCAACGGCTACGCGCTGGGCTGCGACGACTACGTCATAAAGCCCTTTCCTCTGCCCGTGCTGTATGAAAAGGTCAACGCCCTAATAAAGCGCTCAAAGGGCTTGGTGCGCTCAAGGGTGTTTTCGTCGGGCGAGCTGTCGCTGAATCCAAACAACGGCGTTGTGATAAGCGGCGGCGAGGAAGTAAAGCTGACTGCCAGAGAGTACGGTATACTTAAGGTGCTGCTGGAAAACAAGGGCATCATAATCAGCCGCGAACGCCTGCTTGACATGGTGTGGGGCTACAACAGCGGCGTAGACGAGCGCGTGCTCGACACCCACATGCGTAACCTCAGAAAGGCATTGGGAGCAAACGGCAAGCTGATAAAGACCGTAATACGCCGCGGCTACAAAATCGAGGATCAATAAATGGAAAAACGATTAAAAAAACAGCGCAACCGCCTGTTTCTGCGCATCATACTCATTATGCTGGTGATCTGGCTGGCAGTTTCGGCGGTGTTTTGCGCCGCCAGAATCAACAGCGAGAAGGTCAACGCGCAGACAAAAGAGCTGTCGAACCTTTCGCAGGTAAAAAAGCTTTTGACCGTCGGCGACGGCAGCTTTGAAGCGTTCAACCAGGTGTTTGAGGACAATTTTGACTTTTCCGTCAACAGCGCGTTTGACAGCCAGCTGCTGTTCACCAACCGCAGCACCAAGGAGGTCATAGCGGATACGGCAAACTCGATAACGCTGAGCTTTGTCGCCCACCAGGGAGCGGATTCCAACATAGTCTTTACCTCGCTGCTTGATTACGATTTGGTGCGCGAGCCGCTCAGCGACGAGCAGTTTGAGGAGATAAAGAGGCTTTTGAACACCAAAAACGAAGACGGCAGCTATTACGAGCTGACCTGCACCAAGCTGCAGGCGGCTTTGACGGTGATACCGCTGGAGCTTACCGTGGTGCAGGTGGACGGCAAGGACAGCCGCTTTGTAGTTGATGACCGTGTGGCGGTGTACGACCTAAGCAAAAACGCGCTGCCTGAACTTGAAAGCTTTGAGGGCAGCAAGGTGAGGCGCAACGTTATCCCAAAGGACTTCCTGCTCAACGAAAAATACAACCGCGACCTCATCGGCGGGCTGAGCAAGGAGCAGACGGACAGAACCGTGGACTTCATCGGGCAGGGCGGCTTTAACTACCTGTTTTACACCTCGGATTACCTGACATATGTTGTTCACGAGGAAGGCGTGCCAAACGCCGCGTGGCGTATACAGTACGCGAAAAAAATAAACATCCTCGACAGCTGCAAAACCGACCTGGCGATCACCTCGGCGCTTATCTTCGGCTTTTTCCTCACCATAGCCGTCATACTCTGCGTGATGATCTGGCACACCGTAAAGGCGCAGATAATCCAGGAACAAAAGCGCCTTGACCTTACAAACGCCCTCGCCCACGACATAAAGACTCCGCTGTTTGTCATCAGCGGCTACGCCTACAGCCTCAAGGAGGATATTGACGAAAACGAGCGCGAACTCTACATTGACAAAATCATTGAGCAGACCGACGAGGTCAACAGCCTGGTACACCGCATGCTCAATTTCAGCAAGCTCGATTCCTACAGCATGACGCTGCACAAGGAGGACTTTGACCTGTGCGCCCTGACCGAGGAGCTCCTGCAAAACTACGCCTCGCTGCCAAACGGGAAAAAGCTCTCCTTTACGCACAGCGGCGACAACACCGTAAACGCCGACAAAGAGCTGATAAAAACCGTGCTGCAAAACCTTATTGACAACGCGGCAAAGTATTCTCTGCCCGACAGCGAGATAAAGGCGGAGGTAAAGGACAAGTCCTTTTCGATCGGCAACGCCGCAGAGGGCATAACCAAAGCCGACCTTAAAAACATCTGGAAGCCCTATGTGCGCAAGGACAAAAGCCGTCACCAAAAGGGCAACGGCCTGGGCTTGTCGATAGTGAAATCGGTTTTGGACCTGCACGAAGCCAAATGCGAAACGAGCCTGGAGCGCTCTGTCCTGACTATCCGCTTCACCCTGTAACACAAAAACACCCGCGCATAACCGTTCTCGGGCAGAACATCTGCCTGTTTGAGAACCGTTAAGCGCGGGTTTCTGTTTTACTAATCTCTTTTGAAAATATCCCTTGTATACACCTTGTCGATAACATCGTCAAGGCAGGAGTCGTAGCGGTTGGCTATAATGGAGTCGGAGCGTTTCTTGAACTCGTCGAGATCGTTGACGACCTTGGAGCCGTAGAAGGTGGTATTGTTTTCAAGAGTGGGCTCGTAAACTATGACCGTCGCGCCGCGGGATTTTATGCGCTTCATAACGCCCTGGATGGAGCTTTGACGGAAGTTGTCGGAGTTGCTCTTCATAGTCAGGCGATAAACGCCGACGACCACGTTTTTCTCGCTGGCGGCGCTATAGGTGCTGTTCTCGGAATAGTAGCCCGCTTTTTCCAGCACGCGGTCGGCGATGAAGTCCTTTCTGGTGCGGTTGGACTGCACAATAGCCGTCATCATCTCCTGCGGCACGTCGTTGTAGTTGGCGAGAAGCTGCTTGGTATCCTTGGGCAGACAGTAACCGCCGTAGCCGAAGGACGGGTTGTTGTAGTGAGAGCCGATGCGCGGGTCAAGGCAAACGCCGTTGATTATCTGCTGCGTGTCAAGCCCCTTCATCTCGGCGTAGGTGTCCAGCTCATTAAAATAAGAAACGCGGAGCGCGAGGTAGGTGTTGGCGAACAGCTTGACCGCCTCGGCTTCGGTAAAGCCCATAAAGAGCGTGTCTATGTCCTCTTTTATAGCGCCCTCTTGGAGCAGACCGGCAAAGGTATGCGCGGCTTTTATGAGCCTTTCGTCGTCCATATCGGTGCCGACGATAATGCGGGACGGATAGAGGTTGTCGTAGAGCGCCTTGCTCTCGCGCAGAAATTCAGGGCTGAAAATGATGTTTTTGCTGCCTGTTTTTTTGCGGATAGAATTTGTATAGCCGACCGGGATGGTGCTCTTGATGACCATGACCGCGTTTGGGTTTACCTGCATGACGAGGCGAATGACCGCCTCAACAGCTGAGGTGTCGAAGTGATTCTTCTTGCTGTCGTAGTTGGTCGGCGCGGCGATCACAACGAAATCCGCGTCCCTGTAGGCGTATTCCGCGTTGAGCGTCGCCTCGAGATCAAGTTCTTTTTCAGCCAGATACTTTTCGATGTAGTCGTCCTGTATGGGCGATTTTTTGTTATTTATCAGCTCCACCTTTTCGGGGATGATGTCCACCGCCTTAACGGTGTTGTGCTGCGCCAAAAGCACAGCTATAGACAAGCCGACATAGCCTGTTCCTGCTACTGCTATTTTCATATTCTCACCTTATACCTGATAAAAAGCTTTATACCACTGCGCAAACCTTCTCAAACCTTCGCGCAGTGAGGTCGACGGCTTGAAGCCGAAGTCGCGCTCCAGCGCCGAGGTGTCGGCATAAGTAACGGGAACATCGCCCGGCTGCATGGGAACCAGCTTTTTGTGCTCTTCAAAGTTGTAATCGGCAGGCAGTACCTCTGCTCTCAGCAGCTCCTCCTGCAAAATGCTTACAAAGTCGAGCAGGTTCTCGGGGTTGCTGTTGCCTATGTTATAGACCGCGTACGGCGGCAGCGGCAGACCGTCCTCGCCTGTCTCGCGCTCGGGAGCGCCCTGCATGACGCGCATGACGCCCTCGACTATATCATCTACATAGGTGAAGTCGCGCTTGCAGTTGCCGTAGTTGAATATCTGAATGGTCTCGCCCTTTATGAGCTTGTTTGTGAAGCCGAAGTACGCCATATCGGGGCGACCCGCGGGACCGTAGACCGTGAAAAAGCGCAAACCCGTGGACGGGATATTATAGAGCTTTGAGTAGGCGTGAGCCAAAAGCTCGTTGCTCTTTTTGGTCGCCGCGTAAAGCGAAACGGGGTTGTCCACCTTGTCGTCGGTTGAGAACGGCACCTTTTTGTTTCCGCCGTAGACCGAGGAGGACGAGGCGTATACAAGGTGCTCAACGCCCTTTGCCCCGTCGTCATAGGAATGGCGGCAGGCTTCCAGAATATTGTAAAAGCCGATGATGTTGCTGTTGATGTACGCATCGGGATTGGTTATGGAGTACCGCACACCCGCCTGCGCTGCCAGGTTGACGACAATGTCGAATTTATAGTCCTCAAAAGCGCTGTCGATAAGCGCCTTGTCGGCAAGGTCGCCCTTGATGAACCACCATTCCGCCTGCTCGTTTTCGGCGACGAGCTTTTTAATCTTTGCAAGGCGGTATTCCTTGATGGAAACGTCGTAGTAGTCGTTCATATTGTCAAGTCCGACAAGCGTCATCGGCTCTTTTGTTTCTATCAATCTCATCACCAGATTCGCGCCTATGAATCCCGCCGCGCCTGTGATGAGGATGGTCTTGTTTTTCAATTCCAAATGTTCCACGTTTTCACGTCCCGTATAATTTTACATTCGTAATATATTTTACTACAAACGCCCGCAAAAGTCAAACCGCAAAAAAGCTCCCTTTGCGCCGGGCGGTGCGCTCACCGTCGGCGAAAGGGAGCTGTATTTCGCATGCGTCAAGTAAACTGACCGGTTTAACGGTACAATTCGTCGTAAACCTTCTTAAAGGTAGAAACCACATACTCGGCTTCCTCGTCGGTAATGACAGAGTTCATCGGCAGAGTGAGCTGGTTTTCATGCTGCGCGTAGGCGAAGGGGAAGTCGGCGATGTCAAAGCCCTTGCTGCGATAAGCCGTAAGCATGGGCAGAGGCTTGAAGTGAACGTTGCACATTACGCCGTTTTCCGCCATTTTATTGTAGAATTCATTTCTGAAATCGGAATCCTTTCCGTTGAAGCGGACAAAATAGAGGTGTCCGCTGCTGCGGTGATTCTCGTCGGCGTGATTGAGCACCTGAATGTCGAGATCCTTGAATTCCTCGTTGTAGTAGCTGATAAGCGCGTGACGCCTTTTCAGCATGCTCTCATAGCGGTTGAGCTGAGCAAGTCCCATAGCGGCGAGCACGTCGGGCATATTGCACTTATACTGGGCGTCCACTACGTCGTACTCCCAGCCCGCGGCGTTGTTTTTGGCAAATGCGTCCTTGGTCTGACCGTGCAGCGACCAAAGCATGTACTGCTTGTAGAGCTTTTCCTCGTCGATGCGCGAACGCAGGCGGTGAACGGTAGCGCCGCCCTCTGCGGTGGTGAGGTTTTTGACCGCGTGGAAGCTGAAATTGGTAAAGTCGGCTATCTCACCGCACATCTGACCGTGCCAGCGCGCGCCGAAAGCGTGCGCCGCATCCGCCATGATTATAACTCTGCCGAGCAGCTCCTGGATCTTGCCGTTGGGCTGGAACAGGTTTCTTTTTCTGCGCACAGCCTCGTAAATGCGGTCGTAGTCGCAGACGACGCCCGCGAGATCGACGGGGATGATAACCTTGGTGCGCTCGTTGATGGCTTCCTCCATTTTATCGTAATCCATCTCGTAAGAGCCGGGCTTGCAGTCGATCATAACAGGCGTGGCGCCCACGTGGTACACGATGGAAGCGGTAGCGGTATATGTGTAGGCGGGCAGGATGACTTCGTCTCCGGGGCCTACCTTGAGGATGCGCAGGGTCATCTCGGCGCAGGCTGTCTGAGAAGACAGACACACAGCCTTGCCGGTGTGGCAGTAGTCGCCGATCCTCTGCTCAAGCAGCTTGGTCTTGGGACCGGTGGTGATCCAGCCGGATTCCAACACCTCGGTCACCAATTGGATTTCGTCTTTGCCTATATCGGGTGGAGAAAATGGAATTTTCATTGACGGTACTTCCTTTTCAAAACACAGAAAATGCTAAATAATGGTTTTTGTCAATCTACATTCTATCATACTATTTTCAATCCTGCAACAAAAAGAATAAAAATCTCGATTTTACCCAAATATTTATCAGCCCTGACCCCTAAAAAGAATCACTTTACTGGAAGGAGCGCGATACAGCGCCTGCGGGCTTTAGCGGCGCTGCCGTAAAAAACTCTTGACAAAAGGAAAAAGATATGCTATATTCTATTTAGTTAGCAAAAGGCAACCGAAAACATCCCCACAAGGGTGTTTGTTTTTTGACTATTAGTTAGCTCTTGCTAACCGGCTGTTTCTTATACTGCGCATGTCATGAGGACCCCTCTTTTATAAAAACCATTTCATAATTCTGCATTAACGCTCGCCTTTCTGCGGGCGTTAATGCCATAAAAAGGACATCATTATGATAAAAATAGAATTGACCATCGACGGCATGGTGTGCTCTATGTGCGAGAGCCACATCAACGACACTATCCGTCAAAGCTTCAAGACCAAAAAGGTCAGCTCCTCGCACAAAAAAGGAATAACCGAGATCATCAGCGAAGCCCCGCTTGATGAAAAAGCCCTGCGTGAGGCTGTTGGCAAGACTGGCTATAAGGTTTTGGAGGTAAAAACAGAGTCTTATGAGAAAAAACGCTTTTCGCTGTTTGGGAGGTAATTATGAGTATAGTTCAATTTGAAAACGTAACAAGAGTATACAAAAGAGGCGAGCACGAATCCAAGGCGCTCGATAAGGTGAGCTTTACGCTTGATGAGGGCAAGTTCGTGGTCATACTGGGTCCTTCGGGCGCGGGCAAAAGCACGCTGCTTAACCTATTGGGCGGACTTGACAGCCCCACAAACGGCACCATAACCGTGAACGGCAAAGACATAAGCACGCTGTCCGACAACGAGCTTGCCGACTACCGAGCCGCTACGGTGGGCTTTGTATTTCAGTTTTACAACCTTATCCCCACGCTTACCGTATACGAGAACGTTGAGCTGGTGTCCTCCATCGCTCCCGACGCTCTGGACGCCAAACAGATGATAGCTGAGGTGGGACTCAGCGACCACCTGCACAACTTTCCGTCCGAGCTTTCGGGCGGCGAGCAGCAGCGCGTTTCCATAGCCAGAGCCTTGGCAAAGAACCCGAGGATACTGCTTTGCGACGAGCCGACCGGCGCGCTCGATTCCGAAACGGGCGTTATGGTGTTAAAGCTTCTGCTGAAAATGGCGAAAAGCTACGGAAAGACCATCGTTATAGTTACCCACAACCAAAGCATCGCAAAAATGGCTGACGTGGTCATCCGTGTCAAGAACGGCAAAATACGCACGATAACCGAGCAGGAGAATCCCATGAGCGCGGACGAGGTGGAATGGTGATGCTGATACGCAAATTATTACGAACCGCGTGGAGCTACAAGGCGCAGTTCATCTCGATGATCCTGATGATAACGCTCGGCATGGGAATGTTTCTGGGCTTCAATATGGAGTGGAAAACCATTGAGGTAGATACGGGCAAGTTTTTCAGGCAGACAAAATACGCCGATTACCGCCTTTATTCCGAAAAGGGCTTTTCAAAGGACGACATAGATAAAATTTCCGACATAGAGGGCGTTGACGCGGCTACGCGCTACTTATCCGTCAATCTGGATATAAAGGGCGAGAAAAACAAAAGCCTTGCGCTGGACGTCAGCGAGAACTACACGGTTTCTACCTTTGTCGTCACAAAGGGAGCGCCTTATGACGAAAACGGCGACGGCTTTTGGCTGAGCGACAAATTCGCCGCCGCAAACCATTACAAGCTGGGCGATACACTCACGCTCGAATTTCAGGGAACGGAGATAACGGGCAAAACAGTGGGTCTTATCAAGGCGGGCGAGCATATGATCTGCGTCGCCGACAAAAACCAGATGATGCCCGACTACAGCACCTACGGCTACGCCTATATCTCGCCGAAAAAGCTGAAAGAAACCGTCGGCGAAAAAGCCCTTGACACTACCTACGCACAGATAAACCTGCTTTCCGATTTACCTAAGGAAAAGCTTGAGGACAGCGTAAAAACCGCCCTTGGCAGGACTATAATGGTGACGCCTAAGGAAGACCATGTAGTGTACAAGGAGTCGAGCGGTGAGGCGACGGAGGGCAAGACGATGGGCTCGGTGCTTCCCGTGCTCTTCCTGGCTATCGCGATTTTGACTATGGTGACCACCATGCACCGCATAGCCACAAAGGAAAAAACACAGATAGGCACACTGAAAGCCCTCGGCTTCAAAAACCGCAGGATACTGCTCCACTACACCTCCTACGGGCTGTTTATAGGTCTGGTGGGTACCGCACTGGGCATGGCGCTGGGGCTGGTAGTTTGCAAAGCGATAATGAGCGAGGGCGGCATGATGGGCACCTACTTTGACATGCCCGACTGGGGCGCGGCGATACCCGCGTTTTGCTGGCCCGTGATGGCGGGCGCCGTCTGCTTGCTGACGTTTATAAGCTATCTGTCAGTGCGCAGGCAGCTAAAGGGCACCGCCGCCGACGCGCTTCGTCCGTACACGCCGAAAAAGATGCGGAAAAGCTTTTTGGAGCGCTTCCGCTTTTGGGACAGGCTGCACTTCGGTACAAAGTGGAACATCCGCGATCTTAGCCGCCACAAGAGCCGCTCGGCGATGACCCTGTTCGGCATAGTGGGCTGCATGGTGCTGATGGTAGGCGGCTTGGGCATGCGCGACACCATGTCGGGCTTCCTTGACCTGCTTGAAAACGATATTTCCAACTACACCACAAAGGTCAACCTGACCGACAACGCCGACTCCGCAAAAGCAAAGGCGCTTTGCGGGGAGCTTGACGGCGACTGGGAGAGCCTGACGGGCATAAGCCTAAAGGGCGATACCGTGACGCTCGACATCATCCACAATCCAAACAGACTGTTCAACGTCATCGACGAGGACAACAACAGGATCGAGCTCAGCGACGAGGGCGTTTATCTCTGCCTTAGGCTAAAGGACAAGGCGAATATCGGCGACGAGATAACGTTTTCACCCTATGGTTCCAAGGACACATATACGGCAAAGGTTATCGGTTATAACCGCTCCGTTATGACCGAGAGCGTCACCATGACGGACGCACTTGCCGACAAGCTTGGCATACATTACACCATTTCTTCGATATACACGGACAAATCCACCTCGCAAATCCCCTCGGATGATTTGATCGCGGGCAAGCAGGACAAGGCACAGCTTATGGATTCCTTCAAAAGCTTTGTGAAGATAATGGACGGCATGGTTATCATCCTCGTGGTCGCCGCCGCTGTGCTCGGTATTGTCGTGCTCTATAACCTCGGCATTATGAGCTATGTGGAGCGTTCGCGTGAGCTTGCCACCCTAAAGGTGCTCGGCTTCCGCAACCGCGCTATAGGCAAGCTGCTTATCTCTCAAAACATCTGGCTTACCTTCATCGGCGTTATAATAGGACTTCCCGCGGGAGTCGGCGTGCTTAAATGGATGCTTATGTCGCTTGCGGGCGAGTATGAGATGAAGCTGATGCTGGGACCCCTTACCTTCTGCGTATCCATCCTGCTGACCTTCGGCGTTTCGCTTTTGGTCGGACTGATGGTTGCCCGCAAAAACAAAAAAATAGATATGGTTGAAGCGCTGAAGGGCGCTGAATAAAGAGAGAGCCGATCGACCCTCGCCCGGGTGGATCGGCGCTTCTCAAGCACTTGTCAAAAAAAGCTTGACAAACCTTGAAACCTTTGCTATACTGTGTCAGTAAGGTCAGGCTAACCGCCTGACTTTTATAGTTTGCAAAAAGGTTAGCTTAAACTAACCTTTCACTGAGGGGACGACCATGGAACGTAGTCAAAAGGCAGAAGATTACATGAGGATCATCTATCGCCTGCGGGAAAACGGCTTGGTGCGCGGCGCGTATATCGCGCGCGAGCTGGGAGTTTCCAGACCGACGGTATCTGTAGCGCTAAGAGAGATGGAAACGGCGGGTTACCTTAAAATACTGCCCGACCGAACCGTTGAACTGACCGAATCGGGCGAAATGATAGGCAAATATGTCATTGAGCGCAACGAGGCTGTCTATGGTCTGCTGACCGATCTGGGAGTAGACAGAGAGACCGCCAAAGCCGACGCGTGCAGAATGGAGCACGGCGTCAGCGAGGAATCGCTGAAGGCGCTTAAAAAGCTGCGGCAGCTTATGTCGCGCAAAGATTTTTTTACACCACAGGGTTAGCTTACCCTAACCCTCAACAAAAAGGAGGTATACCATGCCGCTTACACTCGCCGTCATCGGCGAAAAAGTCATCATCAAACACATCGGCGGAAACAATGACGTCAGGGCGCACCTGCAAAATCTGGGCTTTGTGCCCGGCGCTGCCATAACTGTCATCAGCTCTATGGGCGGCAACCTGATAGTCAATGTAAAAGACGCGCGTATTGCCGTAAGTCGGGAAATGGCGCAGAAAATAATGGTTTAGTTTCATAAAAAAACGCAAATGACGGGCGGACCCTGTCCGCGCCCGATTATATTATTTGGTTTTAGGAGGCAAAAATGAGTACATTAAGAGATGTTCCTATCGGCGGCACCTGCAAGGTGAAAAAGCTCCACGATGAGGGCGCGGTAAAGCGCCGCATCATGGATATGGGTATCACTAAGGGCGTTGAGATCAAGGTACAGAAGGTAGCTCCCCTGGGAGACCCTATGGAAGTCACCGTCCGCGGGTATCAGCTGTCCATCCGCAAGGCTGACGCGGCGATGGTAGAGATCGTTTGATCACGCCTATAAGTTAGCACACTCTAACTATTATACAGAAATGGGGAAATCACATGAAAATGACTATTGCCTTAGCGGGCAACCCGAACAGCGGTAAAACTACGCTGTTCAATGCGCTGACGGGCGCGAATCAATTCGTCGGCAACTGGCCCGGCGTCACCGTCGAAAAAAAGGAAGGCAAGCTGAAAAAGCACAGCGACGTTACCATCACCGACCTTCCCGGTATTTACTCGCTCTCCCCCTACACTATGGAGGAGGTAGTCGCGCGTAACTATCTTATTGAGGAGCGTCCCGACGCGATCCTGAACATCGTGGACGGCACCAATTTGGAAAGGAACCTGTATTTGACAACTCAGCTCTGCGAGCTGGGCATCCCCGTCGTAGTTGCCGTCAACATGATGGACGTCGTCGAGAAAACAGGCATCAAGATCAACACCAAGGAGCTTTCGCGCGCGCTGGGCTGCAAGGTCGTGGAGATCTCCGCGCTTAAAGGCAAGGGCATACAGGAAGCCGCACAAGCCGCTGTCAAGGCGGCTGAGGACAAAAAGCCCGTTCCAAAGCACACCTTTGAAGGCTCGGTAGAGCACGCGATAGCGCATATCGAGGAAGCCTGCGTGCACGAGCTGCCCGAGGAACAGCAGCGCTGGTACGCCGTGAAGATATTTGAGCGCGACGACAAGGTGATTGAAAAGCTCGGTCTGGATGCAGCTACAAAGAGCCATGTTGAAAACGACATTAAGGCTGTCGAGGAAGAATATGACGACGACGCGGAAAGCATCATCACCAACGAGCGCTATCTGTATATCGGCAAAATAATCGACGGCGTTTACAAGAACAAGCAAAAGGGACAGCTTTCAAGGTCCGACAAGATAGACAAGGTTGTGACCAACCGCTTTTTGGGATTGCCTATTTTCATAGTAGTGATGTTCCTGGTGTACTACATCTCAATGGTGACCGTCGGCTCGGCGGCGACCGACTGGGCAAACGACGGTCTGTTCGGCGACGGTTATCACCTGTTTGGCATAGGCACCGCGCAAACCGAGGAACAGGCGGAAGCGATCGCTGTTCTCAACGGCGCGTATGAGTCCATGTACACGGAAGCGGTGGAAACCGTCAACGACGCGTCCAAGGCAAAAGGCGGCGAGGAGCTTATTGTTTTTGAAAATGAGGACGTCGAGGATTATGAGTACGACCCCGACGCTGCCGTTGCCTCTGTTGAGGCGTTCACCGCAGGGCTGCGGGACGACGAAAAGGTGGGAAAGCACACCGGCGCGGAAATAAAAGAAGCCGCCGCTGTGTTCACCGAGCACCCCGAAAGCAGCACGCTGCTGGATTTTGAGGACGAGGAATATGACGGCAAGGAAGGCATCGCCGCCGCGAACGCCTTTGCCGCGAGCGTAAAGGACGACGAGGAATATACCTACGAAACCGAGGACGAGGAGACGCTGGAGGTCAGCGAGGAAACTGTCATCGGCGAGGACGTGAAGTCCGCCGCCGAAACCTTTGAGAAGAACGATGGCAAATCCGACGATCCCTCCGAATACGGCGTATGGGTGCCCGGCATCCCCGCCATCGTCGGCAAATGGCTCGAAGCAGCCAACGCTCCCGAATGGCTGTCGGGGCTTATCCTCGACGGTATCATCGGCGGCGTAGGCGCGGTGCTCGGCTTCGTGCCGCAAATGCTTGTGCTGTTCCTGCTGCTGGCTTTCCTGGAGGCGTGCGGCTACATGGCGCGTATCGCCTTTGTGCTCGACCGCATTTTCCGCCGCTTCGGTCTGTCGGGCAAGTCCTTCATACCGATCCTGATCGGCACCGGCTGCGGAATTCCCGGCATCATGGCGTCGCGCACCATTGAAAACGAGCGCGACCGCCGCATGACTATTATGACCACCACCTTTATCCCCTGCGGCGCCAAGGTTCCGTTTATCGCCATGATCGCGGGCGCTATCTTCGGCGGCTCTCCGTGGATCTCAACAGGCGCGTACTTCATCGGCATGGCGGCTATCATCATTTCGGGCATCATGCTTAAAAAGACAAGGATGTTCGCAGGCGAGCCAGCTCCCTTCGTAATGGAGCTGCCCGCGTACCATCTGCCTACGGTAGGCAACGTGCTCCGCTCTATGTGGGAGCGCGGCTGGTCCTTCATCAAAAAGGCGGGTACCATCATTCTGCTTTCCACGATCGTGTTGTGGTTCCTGAGCCGCTTCGGCTGGATAGACGGCACCTTCGGCATGCTTGAGGACGATCAGATAAGCAACAGCATACTGGCGGCATTCGGCAACGCTATCGCGTGGATGTTCGCGCCGCTCGGCTGGGGCAACTGGCAGGCGGCTGTCGCTTCCATCACGGGTCTTATCGCCAAAGAGAACATCGTCGGCACCATGGGCGTGCTGTACGGCGGCGGAAAGCTCAGCACCTGGGCGACGCTTGCTACCGTATTTACAAGCGTTACGGGCTTCTCCTTCCTCGTGTTCAACCTGCTCTGCGCTCCCTGTTTCGCCGCGATGGGCGCTATCCGCCGCGAGATGAACTCCGCCAAATGGACGGCGTTCGCCATCCTTTACCAGTGCGGCTTCGCCTATGTCGTCGCCCTCTGCATCAACCAGATCGGCGGCGCGTTCACCGGCAACCTCAATGTGCTCGGTCTTATTGTTTCCGTTCTGCTTATCGCGGGCATGATCTTCATGCTCTTCAAGCCCTATAAGGAAGCAGGCAAGCTGACAAAGAAAGTCAAGGTGAAATAATGCTTTCATTTTTCGCTGACAATATTTGGACGATCATCATTTGCGCTGTGCTGTTAGGCATTGTGATCGCCATCATCACCAATATGGTGACGAGTAGGGTGAAATTTCTCCGCCCTCTCACACCACCGTACGTGCCGTTCGGCATACGGCGGTTCAATTCAATTTCAAAGTATGCTGTCTAAGATAGTATTCTAACGGACTGACCAAGCCTCGCTTGGTCAGTTTCTCTTTAGAAATTGCTTTCTTAATCTGTGGTAAGCGTACTGCCTTCATATATCCTTTGATATGAGATTGCTCGTGCGCTATCCACGGTTTGACACCGAGTTTCTTTAATCCCCATTCGCGCTTCTTCGGCACTTTCCACTGTTTCCAAATAATCACCCTCATTTGTACCATAAGGTGTTTATCAATTCGGGTTATGGCAGATATCATATCTCCAAGTGCAAAATAGTTAATCCAGCCTCTAACTACTGCGTTTAGTTTTCCTAATCGGTAGGTAAGGCTGACACTCCAACTTCTTTTGCAAAGCTTCTTAATCGTTCTCTTAAACTTTGCAACTGAATCTTGGTGCGGTCTTGTTCTCCAGCCCTCTTTGGATTTCCAGAACCCAAAACCTAAGTATTTAAGTTTCATTGGTCTGGTAATCTGCGTCTTGGTCGCATTTACCTTTAAGCCGAGTTTTCTTTCGATCCAGCTTGTTATCGAATACATTACCCTCTTTGCCGAGGCTTCACTTTTTACGACAATAACACAGTCATCTGCGTATCTTGTAAATCTAAGCTCTCGTTTTTCAAGCTCTTTGTCAAGCTCATTGAGCATAATGTTACTCAATAACGGTGATAGGTTTCCGCCCTGTGGGGTACCGACTTTCGTTGATTCGTATTTACCGCGCACCATTACTCCCGCTTTCAAATACTTCCTGATTAAGGATTCTGTATCTCCGTCGTGAATAACGCGTCCGACATAACTCATCAACTTGTCCTGCGGTACGTTGTCGAAGAACTTTTCAAGGTCAATATCCACTATCCAAGTGCAATCCTCGTTAAAATATTCGAGCAGCTTTCTGATTGCCTG
>CADBHB010000006.1 GCA_902794395.1 uncultured Ruminococcus sp. | reverse complement strand
TGGTGCCGGCGACCGGACTTGAACCGGTACGGTTTTTACGCCGAGGGATTTTAAGTCCCTTGTGTCTGCCTATTCCACCACGCCGGCATATTTTTTATTGATAACACAAAAGGCTGTCAAAGACAGCCTTACTGTGGTGACCCGAACGGGAATCGAACCCGTGTTACCGCCGTGAAAGGGCGGTGTCTTAACCGCTTGACCATCGGGCCGTTTGGTAGCGGAAATAGGACTTGAACCTACGACACTTCGGGTATGAACCGAATGCTCTAGCCAGCTGAGCTATTCCGCCATTTATGCTGCCAAAATCAGCAATAATGATTATAGCTTATACAGCGCCGTTTGTCAAGTCCTTTTTTGGTTTTATTAAATTATTTTTCTTTATATGAAAGATTACAATATTCCGTTTATTGTCAGCAACTTAATCACAGCATGGAAATACCGTAGCTGTTGACCAGCGCCTCTATTTTTTCACCGTTGCGGCATTTGGGACAGTGGTGCGGCTTGTAGCTTTCGTAGTCGCCCAGATCCTTGGGGTCAAAGATGGAGTGCACCGGATGACCGTCACATTCATCTACGGTTGCAAATATTGCCGATACGCCGACTACTGTACCGCCGTAGTATTTGATTGCGTCGATAGCCGCCAGCGCGCTTTTACCTGTGGTGACCGAGGCTGCCAAAATCAACACGTGCTTGTTAGCAAGCATTGGTGTGAGATTGTCGCGGAACATCATTTGTCCTCCGCCGATAAATTCGGGCGATACGACGTAGATGGTCTGGTGAGCGTTCATGTTCATGTAGTTGTCTTTTGTCAGCTCGCTTGCCATGCAGGTGCCTATGACCTCGGTGCCGTCCAGACAGAGGATCGTGTCGATTATCGTATTGGAGCGGTAGTCATGCACCAGCTGCTCTGCCACGGCGCGCGCCTCGGACAGACGGGTCTTTTGCGTGGTTACATCGATATAGTAATTGGTGTGGATGTGCATGGTGGCAAAATGACCCTTTGCTACGCGAAGAAATACGTTTTTGTTCTTTGTTCTGATTTTATACATTTCTGCCATGATAATATCCCCCATAGTTGATACTTGTCTTAGTATCTATATTTTACACTATTTTTTAAAATAATGCAACAGTTTTTTTGTTGAGAATACAAAAACCGCGGATAAACACTGTTACCCGCGGTTAAAAATGCTGTTTAGTTTTCTGCCTTGATAAGCTCTTTGCCGCCCATGTAGGGTCTGAGAGCCACAGGGATACGGATGCTGCCGTCTTCATTGAGGTTGTTTTCAAGGAAGGCGATCAACATTCTGGGAGGCGCCACAACGGTGTTGTTTAAGGTGTGAGCAAAGTATTTGCCCTTTTCTCCGTTGACGCGGATCTTCAGACGGCGCGCCTGAGCATCGCCGAGGTTAGAACAGGAGCCTACCTCAAAGTATTTCTTCTGACGGGGCGACCACGCCTCTACGTCGAGCGAACGCACCTTCAAGTCAGCCAGATCGCCGGAGCAGCACTCAAGTGTGCGCACGGGGATGTCCATGCTGCGGAAAAGGTCTACGGTATTCTGCCAGAGCTTGTCGAACCACAGGGGGCTGTCCTCGGGCTTGCAGACCACTATCATTTCCTGCTTTTCAAACTGGTGTATACGGTACACACCGCGCTCCTCAATTCCGTGAGCGCCTTTTTCCTTGCGGAAGCAGGGCGAATAGCTGGTGAGTGTGTAGGGAAGCTGATCCTCCTTATGGATGGTGTCGATGAATTTACCAATCATGGAGTGCTCGCTGGTGCCGATAAGATAGAGGTCCTCGCCCTCGATTTTATACATCATGGAATCCATCTCGGCAAAGCTCATAACACCTGTTACGACGTTGCTGCGGATCATAAACGGCGGTACGCAGTAGGTGAAGCCGCGGTCAATCATAAAGTCGCGCGCGTAGGAAATAACAGCGCTGTGCAGTCTGGCAATATCGCCCATCAGATAATAGAAGCCGTTGCCCGCTACCTTTCTGGCGGAGTCCAGATCTATGCCGTTTAAACGCTCCATTATGTCGGTGTGATAGGGCACCTCAAAGTCGGGCACAAATGGCTCGCCGAAGCGCTCTACTTCTACATTTTCGCTGTCGTCCTTGCCGATGGGTACCTCGGCGCCGATGATCTGCGGTATCTGCATCATTATCTCGGTCACCTTAGCGCTGAGCTCGGTTTCCTGTGCTTCCAGCTCCTTGAGCTGCTCTGCCTGACGGTTGACCTCATCCTTGAGTGTCATACCTTCCTCGCGCTTGCCCTGTCCCATCAAAACGCCGATCTGCTTTGAAAGCTTGTTGCGGTTTGCGCGCAGGTTGTCCGCCTGCTGTTTGACGTTGCGGCTCTGCTTGTCCAGCTCGAGCACGTCGTCTACCAGATGCAGCTTATGCTCCTGGTATTTCTTTCGCATATTCTCCTTTACCGCGTCGGGGTTTTCACGTAAAAATTTGATGTCGATCATTCTTGATTGCTCCTTTAACTCAATTTATTGGATAGCTCGGTCAATTCCTCGTCCGAGTAAAATTCTATTTGTAAAACGCCGCCCTGCTTGCCCTTGCTTTTGTTTACGCTGATTTTTCTTCCCAGCGCCGAGGTCAGGGTAAGCTCTACCTCCTTGTAGAAGTTCGGCTTTTTTTCCTGCTCTGCGGGCTTTGTTTGTCTTGGGGCGCCGCTGAGCTTTTTGCAAAGCTTTTCGGTTTGGCGCACCGACAGATCGTTTTTTATGATCTGTTCGCAGACCTCTGTCATCATATCTTCATTCGGCAGCGAGAGCAGTGCCCTGGCATGGCCTGCGGAGAGCTTATCCTCTCGCAGATATTGAGCCACGCTTTCAGGCAGTCTGAGCAGGCGCAGAGCGTTGGCTACGGCAGGACGCGACTTGCCCACAGAGCGCGCGACCTCCTCTTGTGTAAAGCCGTGCTCGTTCATAAGGGTTTCGTAGCCCAGCGCTTCCTCCAGAGGGGTCAGATCCTCGCGCTGAAGGTTCTCGATGAGTGCCAGCTCCATAGTTTCCGCTTCGCTGAGTTCACGGATTATCACGGGAACCTCGGTTAGCCCTGCCATGCGTGAGGCGCGGTAGCGCCGCTCGCCAGCTACTATTTCATATCCGCCCAAAGGCAGAGGACGTACCAGCAGCGGCTGCAGCAGACCGTGGTTTGAAATGCTGTCCGCAAGCTCACTCAAGGCAGCCTCGTCAAATTCCTTTCTCGGTTGAGATCGGTTTGGCTCTATCTCCGAGATTTTCAGCTTTACAGCGCCGCCGTTTTCTTCGTTGTCATTTTCAATGAATATCGCGTTTAGACCCTTGCCGAGTCCTCCGAGTTTTTTTGCCATCAGCGTCGCTCCTTTGCTATTATTTCTTTTGCCAGCTCGGTGTAGGCGGCACTTCCCTTGCAGCTTTTGTCGTAGTAGATCACGGGCATACCGAAGCTGGGAGCCTCCGAAAGCCTTACACCGCGGTTGATAACGGTGCCGAATACCTTTCCGGGAAAGAAGCGCTTTACTTCCTCTACCACCTGCTGAGTTAGGTTGAGCCTGCCGTCGTACATGGTGAGCAATACGCCTTCAAGCTCTATTGAGTCGTTGTACTGGCGTTTTATCCTGCGCACGGTGCTCATAAGCTGTGACAGTCCCTCAAGCGCGTAGTATTCGCACTGGATAGGCACTATAAAGCTGTCCGCCAAGGTCAGGGCATTTGCCGTAATGAGTCCCAGAGAAGGCGGACAGTCGATAATGATGTAGTCGTAGTACTGCTTGATGGGAAGCACAGCGTTTTTCAGCAGAGCTTCTCTGTGCGGTTTTTCCGCTATCTCCAGCTCAGCCGCTGCCAGATTTATACTGGACGGCAGCACGTGAAGATTCTGATAAGGCGTTGTCAGCACACATTCGGTGGCTTTTGCTCCGTCAACAAGGATGTTGTAGGTAGACAGCCGCACCTTACTTTTGTCTATTGCCACTCCGCTGGTGGCGTTGCCCTGAGGGTCGGCGTCTATAAGCAGGACTTTCTTTCCCTGCGCGCCCATGCAAGCCGCCAGATTGACCGCGGTGGTGGTTTTACCGACGCCGCCTTTTTGGTTAGAAATAGCTATTATCTTTGCCAAAAAATCACCTGATATAATATTTTCTATCATTATATCACAGTTTGGGTCGATTGAAAAGCAGATTAGAGAATTTTTCACGCTTTTCTTTTAAAATTGTTTCACGTGAAACATTATTGCCTAGTATTTCTTTGAATAATGCAAAGAGGCACGCGGAAAGCGTGCCTCTTCGCAAGGGGTTAGATAAGGAAATGGGTATGAGTGGAATGGATGCGATGCATCCAAAGTGGAAAGTTAGGTGTATCAGCTTATGCTGATTTGTTGACTTTGATAACCTGCGATTTTGGGATCCGTATTGTGTATTCGATAAAAGTATCATTGTCTGATTGGTGTGTTTTAGCGTCGATACCCGAAAGCCGCATGGTTTCAACAGCCTTGTTAATTGAATTAACAAAAATTCTGAGGTCTTTTATCACCGCTTTACTTGTGCCCCGCTTTGATTTTTTTGGGGCGGATTGAATTAGTTGACTGACAAGCGCTTCTGTTTGAGATACGTTCATGCCCTCGGCAATAACTCGGGAAAGTGCGGCGCGGCGCTCGGTTTCGCTGTCCAGCTTTAAAAGTGCGCGCGCGTGACGTTCGCTGAGTCCCGCGTTTTCTATCCACTCCTGCTCCTCCATGCTCAAGCGCAGCAGGCGAAGCTTGTTTGCAACCGTGGATTGAGTTTTACCCAGCTTTTCCGCCGCCTGTTCCTGTGTTAGACCAAAGCGGCGTATCAGCTTTGAAATCCCGCGAGCCTCCTCGAATATTCCGAGGTCGGCTCGTTGGAGATTTTCAAGGAGAGCGTATACAGCAGACTCTTGATCAGAACATCTGACCACGATACAGGGAACCTTTTTCAGACCGGCCAGGGCTGACGCACGCAGCCGCCTCTCCCCTGTCACAAGCTCAAATTCGGTAGCGCTTACCTTGCGCACCGTAAGCGGCTGGAGAATACCGTTTTCCGCTATGGAGCGTGACAGGGACCGCAGCTTGACATCGTCAAACTGCTTTCGGGGCTGGGCTTTGTTGGGTCGGATCTTTATGATGGGTATTTCCGAAATTTTGCTTTCATTTTTACCTAAAAAATTCAACCGCATCACCTTGTATGATCATCAGGGGTTGTCCCTGTGCTATTATCATATCACATAAGGTGTGCGGTTTTTGTCAAATACTGAGCGATGATTTTCAGTTGTTTAAAAAGATTTCGTCGAATTATAAGGGCTTCGATTTAATGCGTCCGTTGTTGCGCGGATACATTTCGGGCGTGGGTTGGATTTTTTCTATTTCAACCAAGACGCGGCTGCCCCCGTCAAAGGGAAGCTCAAAGGCGTGGGTGTTGCGCACACAGCCGCCCAGAATCTGTATAGCGCGTTTTGAAACGCTCAGCTCTTCGGCGGTGTTGCTGCCCTTGAAGGCGATGAATCTTCCCGACAGTCTTGTAAACGGCAGGCAGTATTCGCTTAGGGTGTTTAAATTTGCCACGGCGCGGGAAACGACTATATCATACCCCTCGCGGTAGTTTAGGTCCTGCGCGTAGTCCTCTGCCCTGCCCTGCGCGAAGTCCGCCTCCAGTCCCAGCTCACAAAGCAGCTCCTCCAAAAACAGGAATCGCTTTTTTAAGCTGTCAAGAAGCGTAAGGCTTATGTCTTGCCGCACGATTTTCAGCACTACTCCGGGAAAGCCCGCTCCGGTGCCCACGTCAATTACTTTCGCATTTTGGGGTATGTCAACATATCGCAGCACAGACAGACTGTCCGCGAAGTGCTTGACTGCTACGCCTTGAGGGTCGGTTATTGCGGTGAGGTTTATTTTTTTGTTCCATTCGACCAGCAATTCAAAGTAGCGCTCAAACTGAGAGAGCTGCCTCTCCGTTAGCTCTATTGAAAACTCTTGAGCGGCTTTTGCAAGGGTATTTCTTAAAACTGTATTGTCCATGTCAGTTATCCTTTTTGGCGGCAAGCCAAATCAGCAGTACGCTTATGTCGGCAGGAGATACGCCCGAGATACGCGACGCCTGACCAATATTCAGCGGTTTAATTTTATTGAGCTTTTCCTGCGCTTCAAGGCGCAGACCCTTTAGCTCCCTGTAGTCGAAATCAACGGGCAGACGCTTGGTTTCAAGCTTCTTCATCTGCTCCACCTGCTTTAGCTGCTTTTGTATGTAGCCTTCGTATTTGATTTCGATTTCCACCTGTTCAAAGAGGTTTGGCTCGTGATCGGGTCTGTCGGGGTCAAAGGGCTTTAGTGCGTCGTAGTCGAGCTGAGGTCGCTTTAGCAGGTCAATAAGCCTAACGCCTGTTGTGACCTCGGATGTTTCACGTGAAACAAGCATCTTGTTTAGCTCGTCGGTCGGAGCGAGGGTGGTGGTTTTAAGGCGCTTTATCTCCAAGCGTTTTTGCTCCTGCTTTCGGCAGAATTTTTGCCAGCGCGTTTCGCTTATAAGTCCCAGCGCGTAGCCCGTGGGAGTAAGGCGCTCGTCGGCGTTGTCCTGCCTGAGTATCAGACGGTACTCGCTGCGGGAGGTCATCATGCGGTAAGGCTCGTTTGCACCCTTGGTGACCAGATCGTCCACCAGCGTTCCAATGTAGGAATTGTCGCGCGTCAGAACAAGAGGCTCGCGGCGAAGCACCTTGAGAGCAGCGTTCACGCCCGCGACAAAGCCTTGGGCGGCTGCCTCCTCATAGCCCGAGCTGCCGTTGAATTGTCCCGCGCCGTATAGTCCGGAAAAGTCCTTGAATTCCAGGGTGGGGTCCATGGCGGTCGGGTCTACACAGTCATACTCTATCGCGTAGGCGGGGCGCATCATCACGCAGTGCTCCAGCCCTTTTATGGTGCGGTAGAATTGCAGCTGTACCTCCTCGGGCAGCGAGCTGCTCATACCCTGCATATACATTTCCTCGGTGTTCTCGCCGCATGGCTCAATAAACAGCTGGTGGCGCGGCTTGTCGGCAAAGCGCATGACCTTGTCCTCAAAGCTGGGACAGTAGCGAGGTCCCACGCCTTCTATCCTGCCCGCGTAAAGAGGCGAGCGGTGGATGTTTTTCAGAATGACCTCCTTGGTGCGGTCGTTCGTCCAGCTTATGTGGCAGTCGATTTTGTTTTTGCCCAAATTCTCGGTTTCATATGAGAAGGGCTGCGGAGGCTCGTCCCCCTTTTGCACCTCAAGGTCGGTGAAATCGATAGAGCGGCGCAGGATCCGCGCCGGAGTACCGGTTTTGAAGCGGCGCAGCGGCAAGCCCAGCTTTTTGAGAGCTGCCGCGAGCTTGGTGGCGGGAAACATCCCGTCGGGACCGCTTTCGTAGCTTACCTCGCCGACATATATCCTGCCGCCGAGATACGTGCCCGTGGCTACCACGACGGTCTTGCAGAAGTACTGCGCCAGCATTTGTGTGGTGAGCAGATACCCACCGTCGGCGGATTGGATGTCGGTGATCTCAGCCTGACGAAGCTCAAGATCGGGTTGAAGCTCAAGCTTGTGCTTCATTATCTCGCTGTATTTGCGCCTGTCTATTTGGGCGCGAAGGGAATGAACAGCGGGACCCTTTCCCCTGTTGAGCATCCGCGACTGCAAAAAACAGGCGTCGGCGGTCTTGCCCATTTCGCCGCCGAGAGCGTCCAGCTCACGGACAAGGTGTCCCTTGGCGGTGCCGCCTATGGAGGGGTTGCAGGGACAGTTGCCCACAGCGTCCATATTTATTGTAAAAACGGCGGTGTGACAGCCGAGTCGCGCTGCCGCGAGGGCGGCTTCGATGCCCGCGTGACCCGCACCGATAACGGCGACGTCATATTCGCCTGCGAAATAAGTCATAAGTATCACCCTTTTGGAAGAGTCTTGAAAATTGAAAACTAAAAGTAAAAACTAATTGAATTTGAAAATTAATAGGGCTTATTTGCCGACGCAGAAGTTGTGGAAAACTCGGTCTATTATCTCGTCGCTCGCTTTGTCGCCCGTCATTTCCAGCAGCGCGTCAATGGCTTCCTCAAGCGTAACGGTCACCGCGTCAAAGGTAAGACCCGCTTCAAGCGCCGCCGCGGCTTCTTTAACGGAGCGAAGCGCCGAGGAAGCGTTCAAACGCTGGCGTTCGTTGGAGAGTATGCCCGCGCCGGGGTCGAATCGGTCGGTGCCCGCAAGGTCGGCAATAGCGCCGATCAGCTCATCTTTGCCCTCCCCTGTTGAGGCAGATATATATACTATCTTGTCTATACTATTTGAAATAGTGCTTATATCAAGTTCATTAGGCAGGTCGGTCTTATTTATTATCGCGATAGTGGGAACCGATTTTGCGGCTTCAAGAAGGTGAAAATCAAAGTCCTCAAGTGCGCGGCTGTTGTCAAACACCGCCAGAAGCAGCCCGCAGCTCTCAAGACGCTGCTTGGCGCGCTCAACGCCGATCTGCTCTACCCTGTCGCCCGTATCGCGCAGCCCCGCGGTATCGCTGAGGCGCAGGATGACGTCGCCCGCGGCTACGGTGTCCTCCACCACGTCGCGGGTAGTGCCGGGTATTTCGGTGACTATGCTCTTTTCATATCCGGACAACAGATTCATCAGGGTACTCTTGCCCACGTTGGGACGGCCCGCAATTACGGTGTCTATGCCCTGCATTACCGCCTGACCGCTGTCGTAGGTGGAAAGAAGGTTTTCAAGCTCCCGCTCAGCAGAGCGGCAGACCGTGAGGATGGAGCTGTCCGTGACCTCGCTTATGTCCTCCTCGGGGTAATCCGCCCAGGCGGCAAGATGTGCCGCAAGATCGAGCAGACTGTCCTTTACGGCATTTATTCGGCGGCTCAGCGCTCCCTCCTTTACCGAGAGCGCGGCGCGCGCGGCGCTGCGGCTTTTGGCGCTGATGATGTCCATGACGGACTCGGCCTCGGTGAGGTCGAGCTTGCCGTTGAGAAAGGCGCGTTTGGTAAATTCACCCGCCTGAGCAGGTACCGCTCCGGCTTCAAAAACGGCTCGCAGCACCTGACGGGTGATGTACACTCCGCCGTGACAGCTAAGCTCCACCACGTCCTCGCCGGTGTAGCTGTGAGGGGCGCGGAAAACCAGCGCCACCGCCTCATCAAGCGGCTCGCCGCGGCTGACTATCTTTCCGAAGGCGGCGGTGTAGCCCTTCATCTCTGAGAGGGGCTTGTGCCGAATGTTTTGAAAGACCCTGTCGGCAACGGCTATCGCCTCGTCTCCCGAAATGCGTATTACGCCTATGCCGCCCTCGCCCTGCGCGGTGCTCACGGCGGCTATGGTTGTGTTGTTCATAGGTATTCCTCCCAAATGGCGCTGCGGCTCAAATACAACAAAAAAGCTGCCCGAAAAGGCAGCTTTGATTACTTGTCGATTCTGCCGTAAAGACCTGTTGCGCCGCCTTCGTTGAGGGGTACTCTGTCAGGATTAGGAGCAGGATTTTGTGTGCGGTTGTTGTTGAATCTCTTTTTGCCGCCTCTGCGGTTGTAGCCGCCGCGGCGGTTGTTGTTTTTGACCTTGGGGTCGGGGCCGATAACCACATGGCGGTTGGCGTTTTCGCCCTCGCTCCACGAAAGCGCGCCGTTCACCTTCTGCACAGCAGTGTGGATTATGCGTCTTTCATAGGGGTTCATCGGCTCAAGACTTGTCTTTTTGCCGGTCTTTACCGCCTTGAAGGCGAGCTTTCTGCCGAGTATCTCCAAGGTTTTTTCGCGCTTGTCGCGGTAGTTGCCCACGTTGACGGTGACCTTAAGGTAGCCCTCGTTGTTGTGGTTAGCGACCAGGCTTGCAAGATACTGCAGAGCGTCGAGGGTCTCGCCGCGTCTGCCGATAACAAAGCCCTCTTCCTCGCCGGAGAGGTTGAACTCAAGCGAGCCTTCCTCAACTACCTGCTCGATGGCGATGTCGTTAAGACCCATCTGATCGAGAACGTCGCGGATAAACTGCTTGGTTTTGTCCTCGGGGGTTTCCTTTATGAAAACTCTGACCTTGGCGGGACGGCCGCCGAAGAGTCCGAATTTCTTCTTTTCTTCACGCTGGATGACTTCAAAATCGTAGTCATCGGTCTCGGTGACGCCGAGCTCGGCTTTTGCTTTTTCGAGGGCTTCTTCTGTGTCCATGCCCTCGCAAATTGCTTCTCTAATCATTGAAATCTCCTGTTTTTCACATTATTTCTTCTTTTTCTTTTTGTTGCTGGTGTTGGGGTTGGGAGCGTCTCCCGCGGATTTTTTGGGAGCGTAAACATAGGGGACCTTAGCCTCGTTTTCAAACATCAGCGCCGCGTGTCTGGCTTCGTTTGTAGCGGTGATGTGAGCGGGACTGAACACCTTGCTGGTGATTACGGACTGTACGAGGCTGAGCAGTGCGGAGATTATCCAGTAGAAGGACATCGCCGCGGGTACGTTGTAGGCAATATAAGCCGAAAACAGGGGCAAAAGATAAATCAGCAGCTTCATGCAGCCCTGTTGCTGCATAGCCTGGTTTGCCTTGTTCATTTTCTGCATAATCAAGGACGAGCCTACGTTGGAAAGGAAGCAGAGAACGGGGAAGAGCAGATACCAGGACCAGAAGCCGCGCTGGCTGGGGATGGTGAGCAGATCGACCTTGCCGAAGATGGTGAAGCCCTGTGAGAACAGGTTGATGCGGTCGATCTCGGCGGAGGTGAAGCAGTCCTGCATATATCCCTGGATCTGGGGGAATATCTTGAGGAGCGATACCTCGCGGTAAGTGTTGTTGCCTACAGTGTGGGTGTAGCCCGGAATGGAGTTTGCGAAGTTTAATGCCTTGTCAACACTGGAGCTGCTGATGTGCAGAGTGTTGGTGAGCGGGTAAGCTACCGCGTAAAATATACCCAAAAGGATGAGCATGGGGATGAGGGTGGTCAAACAGCCGCCCATCGGCTTTACGCCCTCTTTTTCGTAGAGTTTGTTCATCTCTTCCTGCAGCTTTTGGCGGTCGTTGCCGTACTTTTCGCGCAGCTCCTTCTGCTTCTTAGCCATTCTGGCGCTGCCAGCCATGGATTTTTGCTGCTTAAGGGTAAAGGGGAAGAGCGCCGCTTTTACGATGATGGTAAAAACGATGATGGCGATTCCGAAATTTTTGAATACATAGAAAGCGCCCCACAGGATGTAGCCGAGCAGCCATCCGATATAGCCGAAAATTTGCATACATATACCTCTTTGTGAATTACTTCCGCTTTTTTTCGGGAACGGGGTCGAAGCCGCCCCTTGAAAACGGATTACAGCGCAGTATGCGCCATATGGTGAGTGCCGAGCCCTTCAAAGCGCCGAACCGCTCAATCGCCTCCAGCCCGTATTGCGAGCAGGTGGGAATGTACTTGCAGTGCGGTGCGGTGTGAGGGGAAACGGCTGACCTGTAGAATTTAATTAATGCCAGAAGTACCTTTTTCATCGTTATGCTCCTCGCCGCTCAAAGACAGTATCCCCAAGGTTTTAAGATGCTGTCTCATCGCTTTGTATACCACCTGCGATTTCACATAAGGCGTTTTTCCGCGTGCTACAAAGATGAGGATATATCCGGGCTTTAGTTGGTCGAAAAGTTGGAAGTAAGAAGCCCTGATGACGCGCCTCGCGCGGGAGCGTTTGACGGCGTTGCCTACCTTTTTTCCCGTGGTGATGCCGTAGCGCAGTGGTTTGCCTTTCGCTTTCAAGGCATAAGTTACCAAAACAGGACTGACGCAGGACTTGCCGCGGCGATAGGCGCGGGCAAAATCTCTGTTTTCCTTTACTGTGGTGTACCTACTCATTAATTGTTTCCTTCAGGTATGGCGCGGTCGGAAAAGACCGTGATAACATAAAAAAGACCACGTTTTACTGTGGCCTTTTATACCGGTACCGCCTGACAACAGCGGATGTGCAGAACGGCTCCGGTATCAATAGGACAGTCTTTTTCTGCCTTTTGCTCTTCTTCTCGCCAAAACTTTTCTGCCGTTAGCGGTGGACATTCTTTTTCTGAAGCCGTGTTCCTTTTTTCTGTGGAGCTTCTTAGGCTGATATGTTCTCAACATAGGTGAAAACCTCCCTTCAAAATATAACCTTGCAATATAGCATTATATCGTAATTTTCCCCATTAGTCAAGCTTTTTTTTGCACCGAAGGAATTATAATGAGCGCACAAAATCAGAAGCAGCCGCGGGTGTGACAGATATTGTGTGCCGTGTTTTTTTACGCGCGGTCAAACACAAGATATTGGATACTGTGACGTCAAAAAAACAGAAAGGCTACGGGCAGTCGTTATACTAATCTCAGATAAAAAGCGGACAAAGATTTGCGAGGATATTTTTCGCAAGACGAGGCGAAGGACGCCGCAAGGCTGGCGCCTTGCAAGGGCGACAACGAAGTATTGCGGAAAACAGACCGCAAAGATTGTCTATTTTTTATTTGAGTTTAGTATTAATATATAATAGGAAAACAAAAGCCCGGAAAGCCTTTTTCGGACTTTCCGGGTTATTGGTTTATCGGGGCTTGCTGCAGCTGATTTATGTCAACTCCTTTTAAGCTTGACGGAAAAGACCGTGATAGCCGCGACAAGGAGCACCAGCGCGTAGCCAACCACCCACCACAGGTCGGGCATGATGTCGGCGTAATTGCCGGCTACCGCAGCCTTGGCGGCGGCGACAGCGTGGGAGAAGGGCAAAAGCTTTGCTGCCTTCTCAAACCATCCGCCTACCATTGAGGTGTCGAACCAGATGTTTGAGAACCACGCCGAAAGGTTGGTGAGCAGAGCGCCGCAGACGCCGCCCACGGCTTTTTCGCTCAGGACAGAGCCGAACAGCAGTCCCAGCGAGATGAACACCACCGCGATAGGCAGGTTTACGAGCATAGCCAACAGCACATTGGCATTGAACGCCATGCCGTAGAACACCGCTGCCGCATAGCAGATAGCTGTCTGCGCCAGCGCCATGGGAAGCATGGGCAGGGTGTAACCCAGGATGAACTCCGCCGGACGGATGGGCGAGGTGAACAGGCGCAGCATGAAGCTTGAGGTCCTGTCCTTAGCGATAAGCATGGACGAAAACAGCGAGAGGAAGCTGAGTCCGAACACCGTGATGCCGGGGGTGAGATTATTTATCTCGAACATCGTCACGTTGCCTTCCTTGGGTATGCCCGAATTGATGGCGGACAGCAAGACCAACAGCACCAGCGGAAAGCCCAGACCGAAGATAAGGGTCAGCGGGTCGCGCAGGATCTCTTTTGTGTTTCGTGACGCAAACGCGGTCGTTCTCATTTCAGCGCCTCCTCTGCGATAGTGATGAATGCTTCTTCAAAGTCGTCGGTGCCCGCCAGCGTCTTAAGCTCGGCGGCTGTGCCCTCTGCCTTAAGCTGAGCCTTTGCCATGATGCCTATGCGGTCGCACAGGGCTTCGGCTTCCTCAAGATAGTGGGTGGTGAGTATAATGGTTATCTTTCCCTTGAGCTTTTCGATAACACGCCAAAGCTCGCGGCGCGCCAGAACGTCAAGCCCCAGCGTAGGCTCATCCAAAAAGAGCACCTTCGGCTCGGAGATAAGCGCCATGGCTATGCTCAGCCGACGCTGCCAGCCGCCCGAAAGCGTGCCCGCCTTTTGCTTGGCTATCTGTTCCATGTCAAATTTTTCTATCATCTCTCCCGCCTTTTCGCGCGCTTCCTTGGCGGAGCTGCCGTAGATTTTGGAGATGAACTCAAGGTTTTCGCGGACGCTCAGCTTTTCCGCCACAGCGGTCTCCTGAGGGGAAACGTTGATAAGCGCCTTGACCTTTTCCGCCTCGGTTTTTACGCTGTGACCCAGCACCTTGGCGTCGCCGCCGGTGGGAGAGGTGAGGGTGGAAAGCATTTTTATGGTGGTGGATTTGCCCGCGCCGTTCACGCCCAGCAAGCCGTAAAGCTCACCCTCGCGCACGGTGAGGTCAAGGGCGTTCACCGCCGTTATATCCTTGTATTTTTTGGTCAAGCCTTTGGTTTCTATCGCGTTCATTACGCTCCTCCTAAAGTGTCCGGTCCGAGCGCACCGGATCTTAATATACAGCGCCTTTATATATTGAAAGGCTGTCAGCGTTTTTTCATTGTCTGTATTATATCACACTGTTTTGCGTTTGTCACAAAATCACGCCGAACGGTCATTTTTTCGCGGTGAACGGTTTTTGTGCGTAAAAAAGCGCGGGATCCGCGCTTTGTCACCTGTCTATCACCATTTGCAGGTAGGGCAGAAGCTTGAAGCCCATGCGCTCATAAAGACGCTTGGCGCCCTCGTTGTCGTCCTCTACCTCTATTCGCAGCCGAGCTATGCCGGGCAGGCTTTTCAGCCACTCAAAAAACTCGGTCGCCAGTCCCTTGCCGCGATAAGCCTCCTCTATGTATATCTCTTCGATGGTGACGGACACTCCGCCCGCCTCCTGAGAGAAGGTTTTTGACAGCAGCGCGAAGCCGCAGGGTTTGCCGTCCGTTTCAAATATATAGCATTTTAAATAAGTGTCGCCGCGCATCAGCTCGGCAAAGGTCGCCCCGTAGTTTTTTTCGGGCACGGGCGACTCCACCGCGTCGCTGTGGTAGAACGCGTCGACATAGGTCATATACAGTTCCCTGTCATCAGGGGTTAGCGGTCTGAACATAAGCGCTCCTTTGCCTGCGACAAATCACCGCACAAATAGGTTATCATCGGTTTTATCTCATCGGTGGGCTGCAAAAAGTCAGGCACCATCACGGTGGTCATGCCCGCGGCATAGGCGGACTTGATGCCGTTTATGCTGTCCTCAAGGGCGACGCACTCCTCCGGCGCGAGCCCCAGCTTCGCCGCCGCGGTCAAAAAGACCTCGGGGTGCGGCTTGCCGTTTTTTACTTCCTCGCCGCAGACCAGCGCGTCAAAATAATCGACTACGCCCGCGACGCGGAGATTTAGCTCGGCGGACTGCCGCGAGGTGGAGGTGGCAAGCGCGATCTTAACGCCTTCGCCTTTGCACCAATCGAGGATCTCAAACAGCCCCTTTTTGACGGGTATGCCCTCGCGGGTGACGCGCTCTACATAGCGCGCCCTGCCCTTATCCGCGAACTCCCAGTAGGGGAAATCCGCTCCGTAGCGGGAAAAGTAAAAGTTCTGCACCTCTTTTTTGCGCCTGCCGACGGTTTGCTTGAAGTCCTCGATGCTGTAATCGTAGCCCGCTTCGTCCATCATCTTCTGCCAGTTATCGTAGACGAGCCTTTCGGTGTCGAACATCAGCCCGTCCATATCGAATATAGCGCCTTTTATCATGGGTTTACCTCGGTCGTATTATAGATCTATCCTCAAAAACTCGCAGGTCATCGACTTGAGATAGAGCTTGTTTTCCTCGAATTTGCTGCCGAAGAAGGGAGTCGCATCGGAATATCCCGGAGGCGGAGTGAGCACGTCGTCCTTGTCCATGAGGTTGAAGCAGCAATAAAGCGCGGTCTTGTCGTCGTGGCGGATGTAGGCAAGCCGCCTGTCTTTGGCAAAGGCGTTGACAAACTCGCCGTCCCAGAGGGCGGAACACTCCGCGCGCAGCGCGCCGAGCTTTTTGTGCCACTCCAGCAGCTCCTTGTCCTCTTTGTCCCAGGGGTAGCAGCAGCGGTTGAACGGGTCGCGGTAGCCCTCCATGCCGGCCTCGTCGCCGTAGTAGACGCAGGGGAAGCCGGGCAGGGTGTACTGCATGGCGGCGGCTATCTTCATAAGCCTTACGCCGCGTTCGCGCTGTTCGGGGCTGAGCTTTTGATGCGCCTGCCACGCGCGGTCGCGCCCGTTGAGCGGTTCGCCCGCGAGCAGGGTGATGGCGCGCTCGGTGTCATGGGTGGAAAGTGAATTCATCAGCACCCTCAGCACCGGACGGGGGTAGTTTTCCACGACGCTCATTATAGCCGCCATGGTGTAGCGCGCGTCCTGACCGCGGCAGAAATCGAGGATCGCGCCGCGGAATACATAATTCATCACTGTATCGAGCTGTTCGCCGAGGAGGAACTTCCTGCGCGCGCCGTAGCTCTCCTTGTTGCTCGCGTCCTCCCAAACCTCGCCGACGATAAGCGCCTCGGGGTTCTCGTCCTTGACGGAGCGTCTAAGGTTCTCCATAAATTCATCGGGCAGCTCGTCGGCGACGTCAAGACGCCAGCCGGAATTTCCCAGCCGCATATACTTGCGGATTATGCCGTCCTCGCCGTTGATGTACTCGTTGAAGGCGGGGTCGGTCTCGTTGACCTCCGGCAGGGTGTAAAAGCCCCACCAGCTGTGGTAGTTGTCGGGCCACTCGTTGAACTTATACCAACTGAAATAGGGCGAATTTTTGTCACGGTAGGCGCCGCCGTCGCCGTAGCGTCCCGAGCGGTTGAAGTAGACGCTGTCTGCGCCCGTGTGGGAGAAGACGCCGTCGTTGATGACGTGTATGCCCCTGGATCTCGCCTGCGCGCACAGCTCGCGGAAGTCGTCCTCATCGCCGAGGATAGGGTCGACATGGGAGTAGTCGCCGGTGTCATAGCGGTGGTTGGAGTACGCCTCGCCAATCGGGTTCAGGTAAATGCAGCCTACGCCCAGCTTTTGCAGATAGTCCAGCTTTTGGGTTATGCCCTTTAGGTCGCCCATAAAGAAGTCGCTGTTGGTTATCTCGCCGTGCTCGTTGGGCTGCCATACGGGCAGGGCGTACCAATCCCTGTTGCGCTGAAAATCGGTGCGCTTCAGCTGCTTTTCCTCGCCGCTGAAATTAAAGCGGTCGGGGAAGATCTGGTACATCACCGTGCCCACGGGCCACCGCGGAGTGGTAAAGCCCTTTTTGTAGCAGGTGAGCTGCCAGCTTCTGCCCGGGTGCTCGCTGACCTCGCTGACCTTGTAGGGATCGGAGGGGATGATGTAGCGCACGCCGTAAATAGTATGCAGGCGGAACACGTACCAGTACAGCCCCATGCGGTGAGGCGTGAAATCACATTCCCATATCTCGCTGTTCTCGTCAAAATTGCCGCACCACAGCATTTTTGTGTATTCCCAGTTGTAGTCGTAATCGTATTTTACGCAGAGCTCAATGTTTTTTGAGTGCAGATCGCGCGGCGCGAGCACGCGAAAATGCACGGCGGTGTCCTGTTCCACCGCGCCGAAAGGCGTGCGGTAGTAAACGCGCTGCGAATCAAAAGCGATAGGCATATTGTCATCCCCTCAAACAGACATATATAATAGTATTATATCATAACATGCCGCGAATTTCAACTTGTTTCCGAAATAATCAGCTCCAAAGAACATATAAGCCCGCAAAAAAAGTGCTTGACAAACCCGTCCAAAAGTGATATACTAATTAAGCTAAAGAAAAACAGCATATATCGCGGGATAGAGCAGTTCGGTAGCTCGTCGGGCTCATAACCCGAAGGTCGTTGGTTCAAATCCTTCTCCCGCAACCACTCGAAAACAGCTTAAACAGTGCGTTTAGGCTGTTTTTCGTTTTGCCCGAAAATCTCCGAAATAACGCTTTTCCCTCAAATTTCCCTCGTGAGTGCAGATTTTTAAGTTTGTACCCTTATAGTACCCTTTAATCAACGCATAAAAACAGCCTGAGTAGTTGCGAATTACTCAGGCTATATCATTACTTGAATATAATTGAATCTACAAATCCCTCGGCCTGACTGTGTGCCGTCTGCATTTTCTCGGAAGCGGTTTCATCTTCAATAATTCCTATACCCATAGGAAACTCAACGTAATAACAGTCAATATATAATGCTCACAGTAAATTTATTTTTGTTCTCAGACAAGGTACAATAATTGCGAACCATGAAAAACAGAAGAAGGCACCGCGAAACTTGAAGCAAATCAGCTTCATTTCTTCACAGTGCCTTAAGCCATTTGCCTGCGTTATCGCTCCGCCTTTTAAAATGCAGATCAATTCAGATTCTTCTTAATCGTCAGGATGTTTTTTCCGTCCTTGTACTCATAGCTTACATTGTCCATGGTATTCTTGACCATAAAGATGCCGAGGCCGCCCTTTTTACGCTCCTTAGCGGAAAGTGCGGTGTCGGGGTCAGCCTTTGCGAGAGGATCATACTGCACGCCGTTGTCGATAAAGGTTATCTCAACCGAAAGCGGCTCCTCATGCACACTTACCTGAACCACTGCTTTTCCGTGCCCGTCACCGTAGGCGTAGCTTGCGATGTTGACGAAAAGCTCCTCAACGGCAACATCTATTGATATCTGCGTCAGCATCGGGCAGCCGGCTTCTTCGAGCTGTTCGTCGATAAACATCTGTACCTCAGGGAGATTCATTCTGTCGGCTTCAATAATAAGTTCCCTCATCATTGTTCCTCTGTTGCAGCGTTATCAGCGGGACCGTTGTATTTCAGTCCGACCATTGTAAGGTCGTCAAACTGAGGCGCGTCTTTAACAAAAGCGTCAACTGCGGCGCGCACGCCCGCCAGCACATCCTTCTGCGAAGCGCCCTTAGGAATAGCGTTAAGGGCGTCAACGGTGCGGTCTGTGCCGAACATCTCGTTGTTTGCGTCTGTCGCCTCGGCAACGCCGTCGGTGTAGACAAAGATACTGTCGCCCTTCTTGAGCTGTATCTCGGTGTTTTTATACTTGGATATATCAAACGCGCCGATCGCCAGACCGTGCTTGTCCTTCAGTATCTCGTATTTGCCGCTCGTGTTTATCATCGGATACTCATGGCCGGCGCTCGCGGAGGTGAACTTGCCGGTGCTGATCTCGAGGATGCCCAGCCAAACCGTCACAAACATATGAGCATTGTTATTCGCGCAGACCAGCTTGTTGACTCTTCCGAGTATCTCTGCCGGAGAGCCGCCTATATTAGCATGGTCGTTAATATAGATCTTCGAGGACATCATAAACAGCGCCGCGGGAACGCCCTTGCCGGACACGTCCGCTATAACTATCGCGAGATGATCGTCGTCGATCATAAAGAAGTCATAGAAATCTCCGCCGACCTCCTTTGCCGGATCCATGGAAGCGTAGAGCTCAAACTCCGGTCGATCCGGAAAGGTCGTAGGCAGGCTGCCGACCTGTATCTCGGTAGCCATATTGAGCTCGGTTTCTGTTGCCGCAAGCTTTCTGCTCTTGTAATTGGAAATGACGCAGTACATGATGATCAGCGACATCAAAACGATGCCGTACTGGCTGGCCTCGCCGAAGCTGCCGCCGATGATGCCGTATTCGATAAGCGGTAAAAAGATGAACATCAGGGCAGCCGCCTTCTGGCTGACGGGGTTGTGCGACGCAAGCACAAGTACGGTGGTAAGAACGGACGTCGCAGCGAGGAAAATTTCCTCGATCAAGTAAGCCGCCGTATTCTGATACATACCGTCGGCGGTGATCAAATAGGTGACCGGTGTGATGATATTGCCAAGCGTTATGAGCGTTTGAACGATCAACAGGATGGGGATAAGTATATACGCGAATTTGGCGAGCTTGCCCTCAAAGCCGAGCGTTTCTCTTACATACAGATAGAAAAGGAAGATCATTGCAAGGTCGATGAGCTTGCTCAACAGACAAAGAACAAAACACCACGTGCGATAATCCGGCACGAGCACGGAATAAGAAATCAATTCATTAACTACAAAGCTCGCGCATACCGAAATGATAAGGAGCCTGAAGTGCTTTATTCCGCTTCCATCCTGTCTCATACAACCGTAAAACAGCGCCGCGCAAATAAGCGCACCCATAGAATCTATGCCTGCGTTATAAAGATACGGCTGCAGCCTCTCTTCGATAAAAAAAGGGGCGCTGAGTGCTATAACAAAAAGGGTTGATAAAACGGTAAAAATCAATCCGTATAATTTAATATCTTTCAATTTCCTGATCATAAGCTCTTTCCGTTGTGTCGACGCACTCCACCGTCAAGCTCATCAGAGATATCGCCGTACTGCGATCCCTGCCGGACGACGGTATGCGTCTTATCTTATTCGATGTTGAACAAATTGCTGAAGCCGGTGAGGTCGAACACCTCGCGCACAGGCTGAGTGGGGTTGCGCACGACCATGTCTCCCTTGCCGTCCATTGCCTGTGTCGCGCCGAGCAGGACGCGCAGTCCCGCGCTGGAGATGTAGTCCAGCTTGGCAAAGTCAAGAATGAGCTTGGACGCGTCGCCGGTTGCTTCATTGATCTTGGCTTCGAGGTCGGGAGATGTTATCGTGTCAAGTCTTCCCTCAAGCAGGAATGTGTATTCTGCTCCGTCTTTTTTCACCTTGATATCCAAGCGGCTTTTACCGCTCAGATTCGCGGCGGGCTTTTTGTCCTTTTTACCGAATAATGCCATTTTGTTATCCTCCTGTTTTTCATCATTATTTTCAAGCGCCTGTGGGTAAGGTACATACTGTTTTATAAATCTGTTTTCATTATACTACATGTTTTTTTAAAATCCAAGAGTAAGTTTTAAAAAAGCAACGAAATCTTTTAAAAATATATTGTTTTTTTGTATAGTTTTTGTGTATAATAGTAATCGTAAAAGGCACAAAAGCATGGGCACCAAACTGCTTGTGCAGAGATAATGTGTCTTTTGGAAAGAAGGAAATAAAAATGAAAAAAATCTTAGCTATTCTTTTAGCGGCGGCACTGGCGGTACCTCTGGCGGCATGTTCCTCGCAGCAGTCCGAAAAAAACGGCGGACAGGCTGAAACCAAAAGCGAACAGCCCGAAAACACAGGCGCGCAGGCTGAAACCGACAGAGAAACCATTTATCAGGTCGCCCTTTTGCAATCGCTGACGCAGGGTTACTATGACGGCATTATCAAGGTAAGCGAGCTCAGGCAGCACGGCGACATCGGTATAGGCACTTTTGAGGGCGTCAACGGCGAGATGATAGTGCTTGACGGCACGGTGTATCAGGCGCTCGGCGACGGTACGGTGCAGACTGCGGCTGACGACGAGACCGTTCCGTTCTCCAACGTGACCTTCTTTGACAAGGACGGCAGCACGGAGCTTTCAAACATCAATGACGTCAACGCCTTAAAAGAAAAGCTCAACGAGATTGTCGAGCAAAACGGCAAAAACCTTTTCTACTTTGTAAAAATGAGCGGCACATTCGAGAAGATGAACGTGCGCAGCGAATTAAAGCAGGAAAAGCCGTATAAGACGCTCGACAAGGCTCTTGAAACAGACCAGAGGGAATTTAACTATGACAACATCGCCGGTACTGTCGTAGCTCTGTACTGCCCCGATTATATGAACGGTCTGAACACCCCCGGCTGGCATTTCCACTTCATCTCCGACGACAAAACGAAAGGCGGTCATTTGCTTGACCTTCAATTCGCCAAAGCAACGGCGGAGTATGACGCTACGCCCGAATTTGACATGTGCCTGACGGATAACGGTGATTTCCAGAAAATGGAGCTTTCAAAGGACGTCAGCGGTGCGATCAAAAAAGTTGAAACAAACGAGGAATAACAATGAAGAAATCAAACAAATTATATCAGGCTTCCACGTTGCAGGCTTTGGCGCTGGGATATACAAAGCCGGTCGTCACGGTCGGGGAACTGCTTGAAAACGGCGATATAGGACTCGGTACGTTTGAACACGTTGACGGCGAAATGATCATCCTGGACGGCGTGTGCTATCAGGCGAAGGATGACGGAAGCGTTGTTCGGGCGGAAGATGACGCGGGCGTGCCTTTTGCCGTAGCGGGGTCCTTAAAAGACGGCAAAATCATTAATATGGAAGATATGAATGATATAGAAGCGATCAAACTGGAACTGACCCTGAGCATAGATCTTGATTTTAGCCTGAACAGCATACATATAGCGCGTATAGACGGATGGTTTGAAAAAATACACGCGCGCGCCGGAGCGCCGTATCGCTCGCAGCACGTTTCCCTGAAAAATATCCTTTCAAAAACGCAGAAGGACTTTTGCTTTGAGGGGCTGTACGGCACGCTCGTATGCGTGTATTTCCCCGATTATATGGACGGCATAAACGCTTCGGGATGGCACATGCACTTCCTGTCAAAGGACAAAAAGTTCGGCGGTCATGTTTTCGGGGCGGCTATGAGCTCGGGAACATGTCTTATGCAAAAGATGGACAGGATAGACATTCAGCTTCCGAACGACGCTGCGTTCGATACATACTCTCTGAAAAACGCGTCAAAGTCCGAGATCAAGGAAGTTGAACAGGGAAACGGCTGATTATTCAAAATGAGGATGGTGAAAAAGCTTTATGAGCTCGGTTAAAACACGCTCCGTAGAGATACCGCTAAAACAGGAAAGCTATGAGACCGCCGATCAATTCATTAAGCAATGGCTGATGCAAAAACGAATCGACGAAAGAAACGCTTTTGAGACGATGCTGCTGTTTGAGGCTTTGTTTCAGGATATGATAGAACAGGGCTATGGTCAGGACACAATACTGACCGTAAAGGTACGGAAGAGCTTCGGCGAATATACTGTCACTCTCGGCTTTGAGGGCGAAACATATATCCCGAGCATGAAAAAGGATCAAAAAAGCATTTCGCCCGAGCTGCAGATAGTTGAGGCTTACAGCGACAAGGTGGGCTACCGATACCGCCTGGGCTATAACCGCGTCAGCATCGTTGTCAAAAGAAATAACAACAGCTCTCTTGTTTACTGCTTTATCGCTATCCTTCTTGCCGTGCCGGTCAGCATAGCGCTGATTAATTTCGTAAGCGCTGACAAATTAATATCGCTCGATAATAACCTTATTCAGCCTTTAATAAAGCAGTTCGCAAACGCAATGCTGATGATAGGCGCTCCGGTCACGTTCTTCTCTCTTGTCAAAAATCTGACAGACATCTATATCCTTTCGGAAAAAAACTCCTCCGCAAGAAAGCTGCAAATAAAAACGATCGTCACTTCTTTTATTGCGGTAATACTCGCGCTTGTCACGGGGCCCCTCATTGCGGATATTTTATATTCGCATCAGGGCTCTTTGGGAAACATAGGCTTGCTCTCAAGCGGTATGAATTTGACCGAGTTCATCAACTCGCTGGTTCCGAGCAACATATTTGAACCGTTTGAAACGATCATGCCGTTCCCTATCATTATTTTAGCTCTGCTTCTTACTTACGCGTTATGTTCAATCGGGGAGTACTTCGGCGCGGTGCACAGATTCATCAATATCAGTTTAGAGCTGTTCTCTAAAATGCTGACCGTCGTTATGTTCACACTGCCGTTCTTCTGCTTTTTCACGGCTCTTTCAATGCTGATGATCGACGGCATAGACAACCTGATGATCATATTAAAGCTGCTTATTATTATCGCGCTGAGTATGTTCGTCATATCTGCGTTTTATCTGGTACGCCTTATCATCGGCAAAGTAAAAATCAAGCCCTTTGTAAAGTATCTGCCCGCGCTGCTGTGGGAGAATTTTAAAATCAGCTCCGTGATCGACGCGGTTCCGTTTAATATCAGATACTGCTCGCGCAAATACGGTTACGACAGAAAGAGGCTCTCGGAAAATCTGCCGATACTCGCTCAGACCAACCTTGACGGAAACTGCTTTTTGATAATGCTTATCTCGATGAGCTTCATCTTTCTGCTTGGTATAGAGATTTCGTGGTTACAGATCATCGGCATAGCCTTCCTTATTCTGTTCCTCTCTGTCGGCGCGCCCAACCAGCCGGGCTCGATAATGATAGGCATACTTATCATCACACTGTATTTAAAGGCTGATGAGCTGATACTCATCGCTATTTTTGCCGAAGTGTTTTTCGGCTGGCTCCAAAACATCATCAACGTGATCGGCGATATAGTCACGGCAGCCATTGAGGAACAAAAATATAATAAAGAAACGGAACGAAAGCTTTGAGGTAAGAAATGAATGTATATGATTTTGACAAAACTATTTTCCCCGGGGATTGCTCTATAGGCTTCTGCTTCTGGTGCATGAGGCGGCATCCCAAGATGTATTTCACCTTTTTCCCTAAGGCGGTCAAAAACCTGCTTTTGCGCAAGCTGGGAAAAATGCCGGAGTATCTGATGCAGCGCAAGTTTTTCGGGTATCTGACGCTGATAGATGATTTTGATGAACAAATAGAGCGCTACTGGGACAAAAACGAAAAGAAGATATCCTCTTGGTATCTCGCGCAAAAGCGGCCGGACGACCTGATCATCAGCGCGTCGCCCACCTGCATCATCGAGCCGATCGCCAACAGGCTCGGCGTGAACTTCATGGCGACGGATTTCGACCGTGAATTCGGAGTGTTCCTGAATAATCATATGTACGCTAAGGAAAAGGCGCAGTATATGATTGACAACGGCTTTCCGCTGATCGAGAATTTTTATTCCGACTCTCTCGCCGATACGCCGCTCGCTCTGTGCGCCGAAAAAGCCCACTTGGTAATTAAAAACGCAAGTACCGTGGTCGACTGGCCGGAGCTGGATGAGGAAACTCTGAAAAAAGTCCATGAGAAAGTCGATACGGGATGGACCGTCCATCTTGAAGAGTAAGAGGAACAGCAAGTGTATATCATTATTTATGACTTCGGGACAAGCAGCGTCAAAACCTGTCTGTTTCAAATCGACGCGAAAATACAGCTTGTCGCCGGAGCTGCCGCTGAGTACGGGCTTTACATTTCCGACGACGGCGGCGCGGAACAGGATACGGAAGAATGGTGGGCGGCGCTTTGTTCTACCACCCGCGATGTGTTAAAGAAATCGAATGTCAGCCCCGAGGCTGTTGAAGGAATGGCGTTCTGTTCACAAATGCAGGGAACGGTTTTGGTTGACGAAAAAGGCAACGCCCTCAGACGCCCGATGAACTATCTGGATCAAAAGGGCTTTAAGGAATACAAGGAATGTATGGGGCGCGGCGTCATAAAGGTTTCGGGCTGCAGCCTTTACAAGCTCGCGCGGAACCTGCTCGTCAATTACGCCGGCTCGACCAGCGCCAAGGATCCTGTCTGGAAGTATAAATGGGTCGAAAACAACGAGCCGGAAGTTTACAAAAAGATTTATAAGTGGCTGGACATCGGCGACTATCTCGTGTCACGCTGCACGGGCAGAATCATCAGGACTGCCGATACCGCCTTTGCGACCTTCCTGTATGACACGCGCAAGGGCAGGGAAGGCTGGAACAAGGGTCTTTTGAAAATGTACAAGGTCAACCCCGACCATATGCCGGAGATCATCGACTGCACGGACAGGGTCGGCGGGCTGACAAAAAAAGCGGCTGATGATCTCGGACTCGTTGAGGGAATACCTGTATTCGGAGGAGGCGGCGACACCACCTTTGTCAATATCGGCGCCGGATGCACAACTCCCGGAGATACGCATATCTATGTCGGAACGTCGGGCTGGGTATCGACCTTTATGGATCATCAGACCGTCGATATCAACGCCATGATAACGGGCGTTCTGTCCGCTAAGCACGGTTACTTCAACTATTACGCGGAGCTGGAAACAGCCGGAAAGTGCTTTGAATGGGTCATGGATCATCTCGCGCTGGATGAGATAGGCGTTTATTTGAATAAAAACACGGTGGCGGACGACATCGAAAGCAAATACACAAGCCTTTACGATTACCTTTCCGAAGAGGTCGGCAAGGTTCCTCCCGGAGCAAACGGCGTGATCTTTACCCCGTGGCTGCACGGCAACCGCTGCCCGTTTGAGGACTCCGACGCAGGAGGAATGTTCTTCAACATTAGAATTGAAAACGGCAAGCGAGATATGCTCCGCGCGGTGTTGGAGGGCATATGCTATCACCTGCGCTGGCTGCTGGAGTGCTCGGAAAAAAAGGTAAAAACATCCGATACTATTCGGTTTGTCGGCGGCGGGGCGTTGTCTCCCGTTACCTGCCAAATGCTTGCGGATATAACCGGACGAACCATAGAAACTGTCGGCAACGCTCAGGAGGTCGGCGCGATAGGAACGGCGCTCGTTGTCGCGGCGGGCGTCAAGGGCGCGGATGTGCTTGAATTATCGCGTCAGCTTGTAAAATCCAACCAAACCTACGTTCCGAATCTCCAAAACAAAGAAGCATATGAACGCAACTATAAAGTATTCAAAAATCTCTACAAGTCCAACGCCTCGAATTATAAAATAATAAACGGAGGTATCAGAAATTGAACAAACGGAAAGAATCGGTAAGAGGTATCAAATTCGCGCTGTTCTCGGTATCCTCCGGAATTATTGAAATCGTCTCATTCGCGCTGCTGGAGGCTTTTACTCCGTGGCCTTACTGGCCGAAGTATTTGATCGCTCTGGTGCTGTCTGTGCTTTGGAATTTCACATTGAATCGCCGTTTTACGTTCCGCGCTTCGGGGAATGTATCCGTAGCCATGTTGAAGGTCGCCTGTTTCTATATTGTATTTACACCGCTTTCAACCTTGCTGGGTAACTTTTTGGCTGAAAACTGCGGATGGAACGATTTTCTCGTGACGGGACTGAATATGGCGTTAAATTTGGTATCCGAGTATTTTTATGATCGATATTTTGTATATAGGAAGACTGTTGACACAAACAAAAAAGCGTCGGGTCAAGATGAAGAGTGATTTATGTTATTGTACTTCTATAAGGAGTGGTAGATATAAAATCAAGTTTTGGAATTAAAAATACTGTTTTGCTGATTCTATGCCTGATAATGACGGCAGCCTTTTTGGGCTGTTCAAAAACGGAAAACCAAGATGACACACCTTGCTCCACAGATACCGCGCTGAGCGAATACACGCCTGCGCCTGATCGGAAGGTCATTATTGACACCGATACCGGAGCGGATGACGCATCGGCGCTGATCCTTGCGGCAAAAAGCGAGAATATCGACATCCTCGGCGTTACTGTGCTTGCGGGCAACGTCGACCTTGAGCAGGGCACAAAGAATGCTTTAGCCGCGCTGGAGATCGCAGGCTGCGACGCTCCTGTCTATAAAGGTGCTGCCGAAAACTTCAGCGGTGAAAAGATCGATGCGTTCAGCGTGTTCGGAACAGACGGCATGGGTGACGCCGATTTGATCCATCCGAACGGAAAATCTGAGGATAAGGACGCGATCGACTTTATTCTGGAAACAGTGAAGGCAAATCCAAACGAAGTTGAGATCGTTGCGCTCGGGCCGGCAACAAACATAGCCGGGGCGATAAAGCGGGATCCCGGCACAATGAAAAAGGTCAAGAGGATCTGGTCGATGGGCACCGCCGGACTCGGTCCGGGCAACGCGACCCCGGTCGCGGAATTCAACACTTACCACGATCCCGAAGCCTATAAGGAAATGTTGGATTCCGGCATCCCGATCACGGTAGTCGGGCTTGATATGTGCGGCGGCGAGGCAGCATGGTCAGGTGAACAGTTTGATAAGCTTAACGCGGATAATGAGATCGGTCATTTCGTGACAGCTTCATTTGCCAAGATCAGAGAGTTTTACAAAAACAACGGAAGCGGAGATCGGGTATACAACTGCGATTCGCTGGCGATGATGTGTGTGATATATGATGACTTTGTCACAGAGACGCTCAGTTGTCACGGAAGCTGTATTACCGATAAGGGCGAGACCCGCGGACAAGTGCTTTTCTATCAAAACGGCTTTACCTACGATGTGGCTCAAAACGACTTTGAATATAATGTGACGCTGGTAAGCGGCGTCTGCGGTTCGGATTACTTTGATCTGTATTTGCAGGCAATCGGTAAATGACCCTGCAATATCGCAGGGTGCATCGGGGTGCATTGTATTATTCATTACAGCCAATGCCACTCGAGCGCCTCGAGACGCAGATCGCGTTTCGGGGCATTTTCGTTTAAAAAAGGTCGATTTGTCGCGTTTTTATGCGGTTTTTGAACATAAGCCGCAAGGCTTAAACAGTGATGCTTGAGCCGTTTTTGTTTTTGGTTAAAAGTACCCGTCAAACTCATCGCCGTATTGAACACTGCTCAACTTTCGTGCGATAATTATGAATAAAAACAAAGTTAACGAAAGAATACGATTGTGAACCATTGTGAACCATCGTTACTCTCTTATCTCTTCTGACACTGCTCTCGAAAGGCGGTATATTTCTTTTCGGGGATTGGCAGTTCGGTTCCGTCGGAGAGCGTGACCTTGAAGCGGCGGATGTTTTGGATATAGACAGGGTTTACCAAGTGGCTGTGATGACAGCGCAAAAACAGTCTGCCATACTGCTTGGCAAGTGTTGAAACGGATGCGGCGACCTCTATCGCGCCATGTGATGTCGTGGTGATCCGGGTAATGGGTAGTGACATGATAGCCGAGCATCACGTCGCAAAAGGACGGGTTAGAGGTGATATGCGTCACCTCTATATTTCCCAAAGAGAATTTTAGGCTGTGTTCCTCTGCGTTCCAGACGCGGATCATTTCCTCTCTGCCCTGCAAAAACTGCCCCTCGGCGGGACCGTACCACAGCGCCTCGTCGTCCATATGGTTCAAAAACGGCATGTAGTCGTTCTCATAGTATTGCATGATCAGCTCCGCCGAAAGATCGGCGATGGTTTGTTGGTTCATATTGCGACTCCTTTAAAAACCTGTCTTTATTATAGCGGATGTAAAAACAAAACCCAAGCGATTTTTAACGAATTTCAAGTCATTTTTGTTTTTGCGTTGACATCACAAAATGAAATATTATATAATAAAATCATAAAATACAGCGCAGATTTTATGCAAAACAGGAGGTGTTACCATGAAAAAGACAAGTAAAGAATTAGTTAAAATTTTAGCTTTGGCGCTTGCCCTCTGCCTGCTGCTCGGCTTGTTTCCGCTGAGCGCTTCGGCAGAGACCGTCTATTCCGTTTCGTGCGTATACGACGATTCACAGGGCAGGCTCTACTCGTATAACGCCGAGGATAAATACACCGAAAGCTTTGCGGCCGGGGAACAGGTGACGCTGTGGGCAAAACCTAAAAAGGGCTACGAGGTCGATCATATCTACTATACCCCTCAAAGCGGAGAAAAGAAGGTGGTCTACGGCACGCTGGTCTACGGACAGACGACGGAATATGAATGTCATCTAAAAATGCCCGCCGAGAACACGACCTTTCATGTTGTTTTTAAGCCCGTTCAAAAGCACAGGGTAACCACGAGGGTCGTCGGAGGAAAGGGCAGTATCGAGATCGGCGGAAGCGAAATTGAGGTCACGACCGAACGGAATTTTACGGTATATGTTTATCCCGACGAAGGATATATGCTTTCCGGTATCCAGTATGAGCGCGCCGACGGCAAGCTTTGGAGGTTAGAAGAAGAAGCCCACAATGTTTTCAACTGCACGATGCCCGCCATGGATATCCAGATACAGGCGTTTTTCAAGAAGGTTGAAAACAACTACACCATCACCGTTGCGGACAGTCAGGGCGGCACGATCAGATGCAACGTTTCTACTGCCCTCGAGGGCAGCCTTGTGAGGGTATTTGATACCTCCGATTACGCCTACAAGCTGGATTCGGTGACCTGTATCACCGATAAGATGCTGCTGATACCGATGTGGAAAAACGTGTTTTACGAGTTCTATATGCCCTCCGATAACGTAACGCTCACCGCTAAATTTGTGAAGCGACAGACAGTTGAGTATATTTGGTTCAATGATGACGGAAGCGTTCTGGACAGAAAAACAGGCTACGAAGGAAGAGAAGCGCCCACAACCAATTTGATACCGACCAAGCAGGGCGACGCTCAATTTATTTTTGAAGGCTGGGAGATCAAGTACGAGTCTCGCTACAGAAAGGAGTATTCCCCTGTATTCAGAGTCAAGGGCTCCGCGAACGCGGCTTTCTCCGATATGTACTGTTCCCGAAGTGAAGTGTATCAGGGAAACAGCTTCTTGATAAGGGGAAAGCTGACCGATCAGTCAAGCGGATATTTGATCGACAACGATACCTGCATGGCGGAATTGCTTTACAACGGAACGATCGTTTACAGCAAAACCAGTAACGTCAGTAAAAATAATAATTACTTTTTTAACGTAGACTGTTCCTTTACCGTGCCGGACGACGCGGCGCCGGGCGAATATACTGCCCGCGTAAGCTACGGCAGCGCGGAATATACGTGCGCGATCAACGTATTGGAGAAGGAGGATGTGTATATCACCGCGACCGCGCCAAACCAGGCGGCTGTATACGAAACCTTTAATATCGAGGGTACCGCCTTTGACAAGGACGGAAATCCCATGGAAAACCAGAGCATTATTGTTTCCGACAGCGTATATCCCAACTCGATGTTTTTTAGACAAACGGACGGCAAGGGCAATTTCAGCTATGCCTGCGCAGGCAGACAGGAAGGAACTGTTACCTGCCGGTTTACCGTCGGCGGCATACAGTACCGCTGCGAGCCGGCTGTCGTCACCACCTATATCAAGGGCGACGCCCATACTGTTACGGTCGCTCAGAGCGAGCACGGCAGCGCGGCGGCAGACGTACTCTCCGCCCAAAACGGCGACGCGGTCACGCTGACCGCGACCCCAAATGAAGGCTATGTGCTCACGGGCTGGGAGGTCGTCAGCGGCGGCGTGACCGTTGAGGATGACGCCTTTGTTATGCTGACATCCGATGTTGAGATCAAGCCCGTTTTCGAGTTGAAGCATTACACCGTTACCGTGGATTGCGGCGAATTTGGCGATGATATCGTTGCTGTTGAGATCGACCACGGCTCACGCTTTTTTGACGCGTTGAGCGACGCGGGCGTTTTCTCCGCTCTTTACGATATGGAAACCGACGATTACCTGTTCCGCGATATTGCCACCAAGCCGCTTGCGGAATTTGCCGACGAGGAGGAATACAGCGAGGACGCGTGGCAGCTGATCAACAGCGCCGTTACCTCAGATATGACCGTGTATGCGGGCTTCTATCAAAAGCTCCGCAACGTTGCGCTTACCATTGTTCCTCCCGAAGCCGGTACGGTCGTAGAGGGCGATTGGGAAGGTCAAACCAACCCGCCGCAGCTCACGCTCGGCGAAAACGCCCACTGCTACATCCATATGCCGCCCGTGTGGGAGACCGCAGAGGATATTTTTGAGGGAACCATTCAAGCGGGAACCGACTACTACACCTCCTGTATGCTCATTCCCGACTTCGGTTATTGGCTGGACGAGAACACAAACATCACTGTAAACGGCGGCACTGTCACCGAGATATCCGGTCTTATGGCGCTTTATGTCAAGCTTTCGGTTCGGGCTACCGGTACGCCGGAGGTTCTGCTCGGCGACGCAAACCTCGACGGCAGAGTGACTATCTGCGATGTGACCGCGATCCAAAGACATATCGCCGAGATAGAGCCGCTTTCTGAACAGGCTCTCGCTTTGGCGGACACCAACGGCGATGGCGAGATTGATATAGCCGACGCGACCCTGATCCAGATGTATTTAGCGGAGTTCATCACCGAATTCCCTGCGGATGTATAAATGCATATAGAAGCAACAAATTATGCAGCCGCGCGCCGCGTTAGAGCTTTTCAAAAGCAATGTTTGCCATAAATTAAAAGAAATGGGCGATAACAGATTATGTGCGACTCGACGCCGACCTGAAAGAAGCGAGCAATATCGATAAACGTTAGATAATAGTACGAGGGAAAGAACTCCTGCTGATTGCTGTGTTACCAAAATATAACACATTTTCACCGTATAATTCTAATTTATAAATATGATAAAAGTAAGCCAATCTGCAAAACGCCTCGGCGGCTCAAGACCAAACGGAATACAACAACAGGTACAACGCCTATGCCGACCGTTACGAGCAAGCTAAGAGCAAATACAATGAACTCACGGCTGCCCGCGATGAGCGTATCGCAAAGCGGAATACCATCAAATGCTTTTTCACCGAACTTAAGAAACGGAATGAGATATTAACGGAGTTCGACAACTGCTTATGGTTGACGGTCATCGACCGAGTAACAGTACAACGGGACGGGAGCCTAATCTTCCGCTTTTATAACGGGACAGTAATTTCCGGCTAAAGCAAAATGCACCCCGCCTTATAAAATGCACCCCATAAAACACAAAATGCACCCCACGAAAACGGCTGGGGTGCATTTGTATTAAAGTATGCGTTTCTTTCCATAATCCCACTCTGATTCCGATACAACGGTATCGGGTAGAGCGGGATTTTCTTTTGCACCCCATACCGCCTGAAAATGCCAGTTTTCAAGGGGTTTTTAGGTTATAAACACACGATAGCCTTGACTATTCTTATTGTATCATTTATAATAATGAAAAGCAGATAAATATTTTCAAAAAAGGAGGAATTATTCTATGACGCAAATAAAAAAACCGGTCAGCATCCTGTTATCGGTCATAATGGTAATCGGTTTGTTTACCATCGTACCGTTTACGGCGAATGCCGCTGAGGCGGTGGAGTATGTCTACCGCTGGTGGGACGCAGACGCCAAGGAAGTCAAGCAGGAAACAAGGGTCTGCACCGACTATACCGAAATGAGCGAAAGATCATCCGACGAGCTTGAGTCGGGCTGGTATGCCGCGAGCGGCAACCTGTTCATCGACAGCCGTTTGTTTGTCAAGAACGGGGAAACAGTCAACCTGATCTTGAAGGACGGCGCGACGCTGAATGTTCACCGGGGTATCGGCGTAGAGTCGGGAGCGACGCTGAACATCTACGGACAGTCGCAGGGAACCGGAACGTTCGAAGTGGTTTTCGATCCCGGCGATGACCGCAACCGTGACAACGCCATGATAGGCGGCACAGGCGAAGACGGCAGCTCCGGTACTATCAGTATCCACGGCGGTGTTTTTCGCTTGGACTCTGAAGGACCCCGCGGCGCGGGTATCGGTGGCGGCAGCAAAGGCTCACCGTATATCATTTCGATTTACGGCGGCGACATCAGCGTCAGCGCGTTCGGCGCAGGCGCGGGTATCGGCGGCGGCTACAAAGCCTCTGCGAGCAGCTACAACGGCGAGGGTATCCGTATTTACGGCGGTACGATCACAGCGGAAAGCTACACCGGCGCCGGCATCGGAAACGGCTATGACGAAGACAGCTCCTACGGTTCTGTCGCCATATACGGCGGTTCCGTCAACGCGAGATCGCTCGGCGGCGGCGCCGGTATCGGCGGCGGCATGATGGGCGCAAACGGAAAGATATATATTTACGGCGGCGATATTACCGCAGAGGCGGAAGACGACGACGGTCAAAGCGGTGCGGGTATCGGCAGCGGCGCGAACCGTCCGCTGATAAATTTTGAAGACGACCGTGATATCAACATCAGCGGCGGCGCTGTCGCAGCTATCAGCCAGACCGGTGCGGGCATCGGTGCGGGTTATAGACGCGACGCAGGCAGGATCAACATCACCGGCGGAGCGGTATTCGCCTGTTCAGTGGGCGGCGGCGCAGGTATCGGCGGCGGCTTTGGGAAAAGCGGCGGCGAAATCAACATCCAAGACGCGATCGTATTGGGTTATTCCACGGGAAATGTCGACAAAAGCCTTTTCCAAACGGTAACCTCAAATATGGTATCGGCGGCACAAAACGCGATTCATACTTTCGGCAGTTCCCTCGACGGCTCCATGTTGAGTGCCATTACGGGCGCTTTCAGCAGCTTGGGCGCATTGTTTAACTCCAGCAGCGGCAGAGGTTACGGCGCGGGCATCGGCGGCGGTGACAAAGGCAAGTCAGGCACGATCAATATCAAAAACAGTATTATCATCGCCCGGGGCGGAGATCTGGGCTCCGGTATCGGCTGCGGCAAGCAAAGCAGGTACGGAAATATTACGATTGAAGAAAGCTATGTAGATACTGTCGGAGGCAATAACGGCGCCGGTATCGGCGGCGGCAACGAAGCGGGTCCCGCAGACAATACGAAAATCAGTATCATCGGATCTACCGTAAAAGCGACGGGCGGCAGCGAGAGCGCCGGCATCGGCAGCGGAAACGAGTATCCGAATTACGGTACGATCGAGATCGACAGTTCTACCGTTGAAGCCCACGGCGGCGCTTACGCCGCGGGTATCGGCGGCGGCGACGGCGGCAGCGGCAGCGGCAGCGGCAGCATCACGATCAGGAACGGATCTGACGTCAAAGCCTACGCGGGCGAGGACGCCGCGGGTATCGGCGGCGGTGAAGGCGGCAACGGCGGCAACATCGAGATCGAAGATTCTACCGTTTACGCACAGGGCAATTACTACGGCGCAGGCATCGGCGGCGGCGAGAATGGAGGCGCAGGAACCATCACCATACGCGGCGAAAGCACCGTTACCGGCGTCGGCGGCGACAACGGCAGCACAAGAGGTATCGGTCACGGCGCGTACGACTCTTTCGTGTCGTTCTTTACGGGCGACTATCCCTCCAACGGACGGATGTTTTTCTCCGAAACGTTTCTTGTCAGGATCGGCGAGGATAAGGATCATACAAGAGTCGTTCCCGCCACTTATATTTATGAGAACGGACGCGGCGATGAAACGCGCTACATAAGCATCTATCCGTGTACGCATGAGAACCTCGAAAATTATGTGTCTGATCATTGGCACGGTCAAAAATGCACTTATTGCGGTAAAAGTATCACTGCTGACGACCATATCTGGGGTCCTGACCTAAAATGTACCGTCTGCGGCGCTTCCGCGCTGACATTTACTTACAGCTTTAAGGAGCAGAACGACGACGGCGATGAGGTAACAAGAAGTATCAGTATCCCTCAGCTCAGCTCGTTTACGATGCCCAATCCCGAGAACGTCCCCGACGGAATGGGATTCGTCGGTTGGAAAGGCGACGCGACGATCCGGTACGCGGGCGATGTGATTGACACTGTTAAGGGTAACAATACGTATACCGCTGTTTATGAAAGCGTAATCGAAACGACCTACATCGACGAGAACGGAGAACAGCAGACCGTATTGGCGAGAAAGTTCCCGGTGACAAATGATAGGTTGGATCTGTACAGGGGCTGGTATATCATCGACGAGGATATACCCGATGATATCGGCAACGCCGTGTATTTGCACGGCGACGTCAAGCTGATCCTCGCGGACGATGTGACCGTGTCGAGCCAGTATCTGGGTTTCTGGGCCAGCAGTATGACCGGCGAATATTCTTCATTGTCGGTGTACGGTCAGGCGAAGCAGACGGGTACGATCCATCCCTCAACCACCCAGGATCTCGGACATTTCCAAGACTTTGCCCAATACGGCGGCAGGATAATCAACTCCAGAGGCTTGTCAGCCGAGAACTGCAAGATCGCGGGCGGCGTCTTTGAAGCCTATATTTTGGAAGTGTCCGACAAGATCGAGCTCGGCTGGAGCGGATGGAGCGACTATATCCACGTCAATAACTATAGCTATAACAACACCGATCCCGAGATTTCGGTGATGGAAGGCAAAAAGCTGATGTTCGAAAACGGTTACACCGTTCTCAACGCAGGCGTGTTGTCCAAGGATCAAAAACGAAGCATCCGGAACCAAAAGCTGATCCCCAACGCCAATTTCAAATTCAATCCCACGCCGGTGTGGGATTGGTCGGCAGATCATACGAAAGCCACGGCGACCTTCAGCAACGCGTCCGGTGTTAAGGCAGAGGTGAGGGCGAATGTAGAGCACAGCATCGACGGCTTGTATCTGGTTTCGACCGCGACCGTCAACTTTATGGGCACCCTCTATTCCAACACACAACAGACACAGTTCCGCTGGTACGTGATCAACCAAACCAACGCGACTTCCGGTCACGGCACCGTAGCGTTCAGCGCGGATATGGCGGAGCCGGGTGAGCTTGTTGAGATAACCGCAACGCCTGACCCCGGCTTCCGTGTGAGCGCTGTTACCGTAACGCCTTCCTTAAATAATACGGAGGTGGAGGTTCTCGGCAACGGCAACGCATTCATCATGCCGCAGTGCAACGCAACGGTAGAGGTCGTGTTTGAACAGGAAGCTCCCAACCCCATCACTATCAACACGACAGGCAGCGGCTCGGTGACCTCAAGCGCCTATGAAGCGCGCGTGGATGATGAGATTACGCTGAACATCACGCCCGGTGAAGGCGCCCATCTGAGCGATATCCGCGTGATGTCCGCAACCGACAGTGACGCCGCAAAGGTAAACCTGACGGCATTAAGCGGTGAATTTGATGGCAACGAGGGATACGACAAGCTGCTTGACGGCAATACCGGCACGAAGTGGTGTGTCGGCGTTACACAGCCGCGTCATATTATTATGAAAGCGGACGCAAAAGTTTGTATGACAGGCTACAGCCTGACGACCGGCAATGATAACGCGTCCCCCCGGTACGGCGGCAGAAATTGGAAAGACTATACGATCTACGGCGCGAATTTCGCAAGCGACAGTGAAGCCGTGCGCAACTCCACGCAGTGGCGGGTGGTCAAAGCGGTTGAAAATGACAGCGTCACGCAGGACGTCAACTTCACCAAGTATGACTATCCTTTGGACGCGCCCGCAGCGCCTTATCAGTATTATAAAATCGAGATCACATCGAATAAAGGCGGAAGCAGCATACAGATGAGCGAGTTTGAGATGCAAGCCGTCGCTGCGCAGGAAATCGCGCTCTCGGGCGAGGGCGACACCCGCACCTTTACCATGCCCGCTTATCCCGTATCGGTGACCGCCGCATTTTCCGATGATTTCGGAACACACCTCGCGGGTCATTCGATAAGTCTCGACGGCGATATCGCGGTCAACTTCTATATGAATCTTGATCCCGAGATCACTTCTCACGAAGGGCTTAAGATGCAGTTCAGCGTTCCCGATACAAGCACAGAATATCAGCATCAGGAGATAGAAGTCAGCGACAACATCAAGGTCGGCGACTACTACGTATTCAAGTGCCGCGTGGCTGCGAAAAATATGGATTCCGTGATTTCGGCGCAGCTTGTCGACAATGAAAACAACAAGAGCGTAGTCTATACATATTCTGTCATGGAATATGCGGATTATCTGCTGGAGCACGTCAACGCAAACGGCACAATGGAACAGAAAGCATATGCAAAAGCGGCTCCGCTCGTCAGGGCAATGCTCAACTACGGCGCATACGCGAAAAACTATTTCGGCACCGACGCCGCGCTCTCCAATATCGAAACCGCGATCCCCGAAAAGACTTACACTGTGACCGGGATCGAAGAGACCCTGTTTGACGGCGCGACGCTCTCGCTCAAGTCACAGACGACTCTGTCGCTGTATTTCAAGAGCGCGACACCGATAACGCTTTCAATGGACGGCAAAACCGAGGGCGTTGACTATGAGCTTGCTCACAAGGGCAAGGAGTACACTATCCGAATCCGCAATATTTCGGCGTCAGAGCTGAACGATGATTTTACCGTTACGGTTACATCGAACGGACAAAGCGGAACTGTCACCTACAGCCCCATGACCTACTGCTACAGGGCGCAGAATTCGGGCGACGCCAAGCTTGACAACACTGTCAAGGCGCTCTATCGGTATTGGCTTGAGGCGGATAAGTATTTTAATCATGGAGGCAACTGATGGATAGGGAAAAGTACGAAAGCACCGATTTGGAAATCATCAAATTTCAAACCGAGGACGTTATCACCACAAGCAGCAGTATCCCCTATGAGGAAGACGAAACCTCGCGGATATAATAATAAAGGGGCGACCATTTGTCGCCCCTTTACGTTTTCTTTTGGTGATATTTTTCGGCAATGAACCAATGGCTGCTCCTAGGAAAAGGGGAAAATGACGATTTCACAATTTGAGCAAGGAAAGAATTCTCCTACGCAAGGCGAATTGCTTTTAAAACTGATTTCCGCATTATCTCTATCATCTGAACGCTTCACAAATAACATTGACAAACACGGTAAAGGTACGGCGGAATATGCTTGCGAGTGTATCAAAAAATATTTAGCGTAGCGTTATGAATAACAAAAACGCACTCAAACTATTGGAGTTGAGAATATGTCACGGTTTGTTGTGTTTGACGTAGAAACGCCGAACCGATATAACAATCGAATGAGTGCCATCGGCATTGATGTGATAGAAGACGGCGTTATTGTCAATGAATATTATTCGCTTGTCGATCCGGAACAACCATTTGATTATTTTAATACACGCCTAACCGGTATAGATGAAGAAACGGTTGTAGGCGCGCCGACCTTTCCCAAACTTTGGGCTGAGATAGAGCCGCTAATGTCGAGTGGTCTGCTTGTGGCGCACAACGCTGCATTTGATATGAACGTGCTGAAAAACTGCCTGCGTGATTATCAAATCAAGTGGAAACTGTATGTGCGTTATACCTGTACGGTACAGTTGGGCAGGAGACTTCACCCCGGGATAAGCCACAAATTGAATGACGTTTGCGACCGTTACGGAATCTGCCTGAACCACCATCAGGCAAGCAGCGACAGCCGCGCCTGCGCTGAAATACTCCTGCGCTACCTGCAATCCGGCGCTGACGTCAGGCAGTACATAAGAACCTGCTCACTGAATAAGTGATGAATAATCAAATCAGAGGGTGCATCTGGGTGCATTGTATCAATCATTACAGCCAATGCCAGTCGAAAACAGCTTAAACAGTGCGTTTAGGCTGTTTTTCGTTTTGCCCGAAAATCTCCGAAATAACGCTTTTTCCCTCAATTTTCCCTCCGTAGTGCAGATTTTTGAGGTTTTTACCCTTATAGTATTTAATCAACGCATAAAAATAGCCTGAGTAGTTGCGAATTACTCAGGCTATCACGCGAATCCCCTGCGAAACGCCTATGCCGGGAATTAATAAGGTCAAAGTACCGGCACAAATCCCAGCAAGAATACCAGCAAAAATCTGTCTGAAAGAAGAAAAACACTACTATTTTAAAAATACCACGCACACAAAGGATTTGTTTTTTCGATCTTCACGGAAAGTTACTATACAACAAACTATGAGGTGATTGATGCTCGTCAAAAAACATCAAACAGTCCGCTGCGGCAGGAACACAGCAGCGGACTGTTTGATTGTATCGCGGGAATTACTTTTCGTAAACCGTATTTCCGTTGATAACGACGGATTGTATATCCTTGGTGTTGACAAAGATGTTTTCGGGTTCTAAAGGCGGTCCGATCACGGTTGAATATTTGAGGTGAACCGTGGTGTGGTACACGCCGTTTTCATCCTCTCTGTGCTCGCCGCCTTCGTTTGCGTACAGATAATACACCGTGCCGTCGGTAAGAGTGACCTTGCTGGTATCGTCCCATTTCGGGAGCAGGAAGCACTTATCCGCTCCGTCCTTCGTGGGGGATTCGGGATTATCGGCGTCGCACTCTCCGGACAGGTAGATGCTAAACGGAGAAACGGTCATCCGGGCATTCCGTGTGTTTTTGACAACGATCTCAGGTGCAATCTCGGCACTGAGGTCTTTTTCAATAAACTGATCTGTGCGGTAGTTGAGGTCGTAGCTGACGGCGAAGGGCAGCTCAAACGCCTTTAGCTCCGCCTGACAATAAATGCGGTTGCCTTGGTAGTCGATCGTAGTAAAGTCCTCCTCGGACAATCCCAGCTCGCTGCGCTTTTTGGCAAGCTCCTCCTGATCAAACAAAACGTCGTCTGCAGTTGCATCCTCGTCGTATTTTATCTTGTCAAAAATGGGATCCATCTGACCGGGAAGCTTGACGGAGGCTAGTTCGTTGGTTACTTTATAGGCATGGAACTGCTTGCTGACAAAGGTCATCCTGCCGCCCTGCAGACTTTCATCAAGCCCGGAAGCGGTGGTCGTAAACAGATAGATCGTCAGCGTTTTGTTGCCGTCGGAAAGGACATATTGCGGCGACTGCAGGGCGTTATGGGTTTCATCCTTGCCGTTGATCGTCAGCGCATCCTCCCATGACGAGCCGTCAAAGGGTTCGTTGTTGGAGGGATAGTTATAGTCCTTGTCAATAACGGGGCTGCCGTCCTTTTTGGTGATCTCAATGGCGGAGAAAAGCTTTTCTCCGTCGCCCGTCACGCCGAGCAGCTTGATGTCGAGGCTGCTGTCCTCAGACGTTACCTCCACATTGCCGCCGTCAAAAAGACCGAGCTCGTTCATTCCGTCGCTGTTTTGAAAGATTTTGCCGAAAACCGCCTGCACGCCGCCTGTCGCAAAGCCTGTCGCAAAAGCTCCGATCGTTCCTCCTACGAGGATTACCGCCGCCACAAGCATAACGAAAATCTTTTTGCTGATTTTCTTTTTTGTGCTTTTTTCGCTGTTGATTTGCATAAATACCTCACTTTTTATTTTGTCGATGTCGATATCAACAGGAGTGTTCTCCTGAATATCGAGATTCATCAGTTCGTCGTCTAACTCGGTGAAAACTGTCTTGAATGTTGTTTTCATATCGCGTAACTCCTTTCAATCAGTTTTGTTTTGATTTTTTCGCGCGTCCGTCTTAGCTTGGATTTGACCGTTTCGATATTGATGTCCATTTCACCGGAAATCTGAGAAACAGTTTGATCGTAATAATAATACCTTATCAATATCTCTCTGTCGGGCAACGGTATCTCCGAAATAACCTCGCGCAGCTCTCGGCGGATGTCCTTCTTTTCCGTTTCGTCCGCAATCGAAAAATCGTCTTCGGGGTCATAATCATCAATGTTTAGGACAGTGTTATTATGTAAGCTCTTGATCTTATTCAGTGCGCGTGTTTTGGCAATGCTGCAAAGATAACCCTTGAGCTTGCCGTTTTGCACCTTATCAGCGTTGTTCCACAGCGTTACGAAAACATCGGATGTCACTTCCTCGATATCTTCCTTTGACAAACTTCCCTTTGATGTGTTAAAAATTATGGAAGCCACAAACCGCGATTCCTGCTCGATAATCTGCGTCAGCGCTTTTTCATCGTGTTTTTTCAGCTTTTCAACAAGCCTGTCCCTCATTCGATTCATCCCCTTTGCTTAGTTTTGAAGCGCTTCTGTATATTATAACAGTTATTAATTGTATTTGGGTGCAAAAAAATAAAAAAATTCCGTTATGAACACTCGCACCGGTCGAAGCAGAAATAATCAAGGTTTGCGTATTGACTATGCGCCGTCGGGAACTCCGCGGGCTTGGGCGGAAGTACATCTTCACATAAAAAGCCGACCTCCGAAACTTAGATTCTCGGTCTAACTTTCGGGGGTCGGGTCAATCACCGGCAACGGTCTGCTTTATTTCTTTTAAACTTATAAACTGCAAAACATTCTGACTGCTGCTTCGTAATAAATCCGCTCGGCGTTTGCTATCGCTTCTTCGAGAGAGGTGTTCTCATCAACGAGCGAACAGAGGGAAGTGATGCCGCAGTCATATAGCTGCTCCGCGCCGTCGGCGACCGAACCGCACAAGCCGATCGCGGGGACGCCTTTCGCCTTGGCGTGCAAGCCGACGCCCTGCATTACCTTTCCGCAGAGGGACTGCGCGTCCGCTCTGCCCTCGCCGGTCACGACCAGATCGGCGCCGTTCAGCAATTCGTCAAAGCCGATCAGGTTCAGCACGGTTTCTATGCCCGAGCGCATTTTCGCGTTAAGAAACACTTTCAGCGCCGCTCCCAAGCCTCCTGCCGCTCCTGCGCCCTCGACCGTATCACAGTCAACGCCGAATTGCCGCTTGATAACATCGCGGTAGTTTTGCATACCGTTTTCGAGCAGCTCCGTCATCGCAGGAGTTGCTCCTTTTTGTTTGGCGTAGGTACAGGTAGCGCCACGCTCGCCGCACAGGGGATTTTTCACATCGCACAGCACGGTTAAGGGTGCGTCCGCCAATCGGCTATCCAAACTGCCGAGATTGATTTCCGCAACGTCAGCCAAGTCCCCGCCGCTGCCGATCAGCTCTCTGCCGGTTCTGTCAAGAAACCTTGCGCCCAGCGCGCGCAGACAGCCCATGCCGCCGTCGTTGGTAGCCGAGCCGCCTATCGCGATATACAGCTCCCGACAGCCGCGATCCAAAGCGTCACGAATCAGCTCGCCGGTGCCGTAGGTGGTGGTGTTCAGCGGATTTCGCAGCGTTTTCGGGACAAGCGTTAAGCCGGAAGCCGCCGCAGTTTCGATGATCGCTTTTTTGCCGGCGACGCCATAGCTTGACTGTATCTCATTCATCAGCGGATCGTGTGCCGATGCAACGACTTTCTCTCCGTGCAGCGCGGCGATAACCGCGTCCACCGTGCCCTCACCGCCGTCGGCGACAGGCACGCAAACACACTCACATTCGCCGAACACCTCGTGCGCGGCTCTCGTCAACAGCGCGGCGGTTTGTTCACTCGACAAACTGCCCTTCAGACTGTCCGACGCGAAAATCAGCCTCATCCTTAACACCTCGTTTCTGTGTCACAATCATAGCATAAACGAAAACGGTTGTCCAGATTATGCTTATACTAAACTCAAATAAAAAACAGACAATCTTTGCGGTCTGTTTTCCGCAATACTTCGTTGTCGTCCTTGCAGGGCGCCAGCCTTGCGGCGTCCTTCGCCTCGTCTTGCGAAAAATATCCTCGCAAATCTTTGTCCGCTTTTTATCTGAGATTAGTATTAGAGCGATAGCGTTTTCTTCCTGTAACAGGGATGATACGCGAGGCGCTGATGTACCGCGCCCGCGGACGCCGCAGATAGAACAGATGCCATACCCCGTTGCGGGTTTTGGCGGATCGTCCGAAATCAAAAAAGGAGGATGGGTTCTCCCATCCTCCGGTTGCGTCGGTATTATAATGATTACTCCGCGAAAAGCCGCTTGCTTGTTGCAGCTGCGCACCGGTTATCGGCGTTGGTCACTGTGTGCCGAAAATACGGTCGCCCGCGTCGCCCAAGCCGGGGCAGATGTAGGCGTTTTCGTTTAGGCAGCGATCCAGACAGCCTACGTACAGCTGAATGTCGGGGTGAGCCTTCATCAACGCGCTCACGCCCTCGGGCGCCGCTATGACGGACATGAATTTTATCTTTCTGCCGCCGCGCGCCTTTATGAAATCCACCGCGGCGACAGCCGAGCCGCCGGTGGCGAGCATCGGGTCGACCACTACGATCTGGCGCTCGTCGATAGCCTCGGGCAGCTTGCAGTAGTACTCGTGGGGGAGATGTGTTTCGGGGTCACGGTAAAGACCTATATGACCCACCTTAGCTGAGGGCACCAGCGCCAAAATGCCGTTTACCATGCCCAGACCCGCGCGCAGGATGGGCACAACGGCAAGCTTTTTGCCGTTGATCACAGGCTGCAGTGTCTTTTCTATCGGGGTAGTTACCTCAATGTCGGCGGTGGGCAGGTCGGCAAGCGCCTCATAGCCCATCAGCATGGCGATCTCCTCGATCAGTTTGCGAAATTCATTGGTGCCTGTCGAATACTTTCTCAACAGGGTGATCTTGTGTTTTATAAGCGGATGGGTCATGTAGGATACTGACATTTTTACGTCCCCCTTGCGTGGTTAACCGGTTGGTTGTTATTATACGTTCAGTTCTTTCAAAAAGCCGACGATCCTCTCAAACTGCATTGAATGGCTCGCTTTTACCAGCACCGTGTCGCCTTTTTCGAGCAGCCTCGGCAGCGCTTCCTCCAGCGCCTCTACGCTCTCAAACCAGCTTCCGTCAGCGCCCTTGGCAAGCTCCTTCGCCAAGGGACCCGCGGCGAGCACCAGGTCGACGCCCGACTCTTTGGCATAGGCGCCGGTGTCGAAGTGCAGCGCCAGCTCGTTTTTACCCAGCTCCTTCATGTCGCCGAGAACGGCTACCTTTCTGCCGTCAAAGTTTTTAAGGGTGTCAAGCGACGCCTTGACCGAGGTGGGGTTGGCGTTGTAGCAGTCGTCGATGATGCGCAGGCAGTCGGTGTTGATAACGTGCGCGCGGCTGCCCACGGTTTTGTAGGACTCCACACCGCGCTTCAGCTCCTCGTCGCTCAGCCCCAGCAGTCTGCCTGCGGCGACCGCCGCCAGTGCGTTAGACACCATGTAGCTGCCTATCGCGGGGATGGTTACGTCAAGCCTTTTGCCGTCGAAGCAGAGGGTGCAGCTAACGCCGCCCTCGCCGTTGTTTTCTATGTTTTCCGCGTGGTAGCGGTTCTGTTCGTTCAAGCCGAAGAAGATCGGAGCCTTGCCGCGCACGTCGGTCACGGTGCAAAGCTTGTCGTCGTCCCCGTTAAGGATGAATTCCGCGTCCTCGCGGGCGTAGCGGAACATCTCGGTCTTTGCCTTTAGCACGCCGTCGCGGTCGCCCAGGTTTTCCAGGTGGCAGCAGCCGATTATGGTCAGCACGCATACGGTGGGCTGTGCCATCTGCGACAGACGGCTCATTTCGCCGAAGTCCGAAATGCCCATCTCGATTACAGCCGCCTCGGCGTCCTCGGGCATGCTCAGCAGAGTCAGCGGCACGCCTAGCTCGTTGTTTAGGTTGCCCTGAGTTTTGTGTGTCTTGTATTTCTGCGACAGCACCGCGTAGAGCATCTCCTTTGTGGAGGTCTTGCCCACGCTGCCCGACACGCCCACCACGGGAATGTCGAACTTTTCGCGGTACGCCCCGGCGATCCGCTTCACCGCGTCAAGGGTGGAGGGCACCAGGATGTAGGGCTTTTCGGCGTTTTCGGGCGCGCGCTCACAAATCGCGCACACCGCGCCGCTGTCGTAGCATTTTTTGATAAAGTCGTGGCCGTCCACGCGCTCGCCCTTGATGGCGAGAAACAGTGAACCGTCTTTGATCTGTCGGCTGTCGCGCTCAACGGAGGTTACGGTCGCCTCGCGCAGCGCCTCGTCGCCGACATAGGTACCGCCGCACGCGGCGGCGATCTCAGATAGCGTAAAAGGTTTCATAGCGCACCCTTATCAAGCGTATTTTTCAAGAGATTTGCGGATGATAAGCTCGCAGAGATCGGCGTAGCTTATGCCCTCCACCGCCGCCTCCTGGGGCAGCAGGCTGGTGGGCGTCATGCCGGGCAGGGTGTTTGCCTCCAGGCAGTAGGCGTTGTTGCCCTTGTCGAGGATGAAATCCATCCGCGCGTAGCTCTCAAGATGGAGCGCGCGGAACGCCTCGGCTGCGGCTTCGCGCATCACCGCGTCCTGTTCGGGGGTGATGTCGGCGGGACATTTTTCCTCAGCCGCGCCCGCCTGGTATTTGGTGGCGTAGTCGTAAAAGCCGCCCTTGGGGATTATCTCGATGGGAGGCAGCGCCTTGCCGCCGATAACACCTACCGCGAACTCGCGGCCCTTGATGTACTGCTCTACGACGATCTCACGTTCACCGTAGCCAAAGGCTTCCCTGACGGACTGCTTGAACTCCGACCGGTTTTCCACTATGGTGATGCCCACGCTGGAGCCGCCGGAGCACGGCTTTACCACGCAGGGGAAGATCTTCCAGTTTTCGGCATCCTCCTCGGTCTTGAATATCTCGCCCCGGGGGGTGAGCACCTTGTGCTGCATAAGTACGCTTTTGGTCAGACCCTTGTTCATCGCCAGCGCCGAGCCCAAATAGCCCGAGCCGGTGTACTTGAGCCCCAGCAGATCGAAGGTCGCCTGTATCTGTCCGTTTTCGCCCTCGCCGCCGTGCAGCGCCAAAAATGTGATGTCGGCACAGGTGCAGATGTCGATGATGTGTTCGCCGATAAAGCGGTTGGATTTGTCACGACGGTTTTCTCTGACCTCGTCGATGTCGGAAATGGTTTCACCTACGTTCGCACTGGTGGTGAAGCTGTAGTTCTGTTTGAACAGCTCGTCGACATCCAAAATGTCCTGCTCATATCCCGTGAAAACGTCGAGCAGAACGACCTCGTGACCCTTTTCTCTCAGCGCGGCGGCGACCAAAATGCCCGACGAGATGGAAACATCCCTCTCGGTGCTGGTGCCGCCCGCAAGAACAACAATTCTCATATTTATTCCTCTCTATAATCAATCAAAATATAAACCCGTTATAACCCCAGTAGTTGACTTCCTCGAATTTGACGTAGCAGTTTTCGCCTTCGACCTTAGCCTCGTCGTTGAGCACCATGCAGATAGCTTTTGTAAGGCGCTGATAGGCGTCCTTGGTGGAGCCGCCGAGGATCTTTACCTCTACCATCGCCATTTTCATGTCGCTTTCGCGGTGGAACGCCATGTCGACATTGTCCTCGATGGTCAGCATAAGATATTGGTCGCTTTTTCCGGGAATGATCCCGATGCAGTCGAATAACCTCCTTTTGATGATCTCCTTCTTCGGTGCAGTCAGTTTTGTGTTTGTTTTTACGTTAATTGATGGCATTTGCTTGTGAACTCCTATAATTCATATTCGTTATTTGATTTAGTGCGAACTAATAAAAATTATATTCGTTATTTATTATAATATTTCTCCCCTCTGTTGTCAATTGAACAGAAGGGAGAAAATTGAGAATTTTTTGCTTTTTATTTGAGTTTATTACAATATGATTGACAAAACGTTAACAAACGACATAAAAGCGGTCATCTGTCGTAAACATTGTTGCCCTCGCAGTCTATCGCCACTATGCAGGGAAAGTCCTCTACGGTGTAGCGCCGCACCGCCTCGGTGCCCAGATCCTCGTAGCACAGCAGCTCCTCTTTTTTGATGCTTTTGGCGATAAGCGCCGCCGCGCCGCCGATGGCTGCAAAGTACACCGCCTTGTTTTTTACGATGGAGTCTGTTACCTCCTGCGAGCGCGCTCCCTTGCCTATCATGCCCTTTAGCCCCAAATCGAGCAGCGCCGGGGTGAATTTGTCCATGCGGTAGCTCGAGGTAGGTCCCGCGGGGCCCACCGCGTAGCCGGGCTTTGCGGGCGCTGGCCCTACGTAGTAGATCAGCTCGCCTTTGACGTCCACGGGCAGCGGCTTGCCCTGCTCTATCAGCTCATACAGCCGCTTGTGGGCGGCGTCGCGGCCTGTGATGATGGTGCCGGAAAGCAGCACGCTGTCGCCCGCTCTCAGGGTTTGAATATCCTCGTCTGTTATCGGAAGGTTTATTTTTTTTGCCATATTATCCTCTTTTCCAAAGCCTTAGATTTCCGCGCTCGCGTGACGCGCCGCGTGACAGCAGATGTTCACCGCGACGGGCATGCCGGCGATGTGTGTGGGGGAGGTCTCGATGTTAACGCCCAGAGCGGTGGTCTTGCCGCCCAGACCCGCGGGGCCGAAGCCCATTTGGTTTATGCTCTCAAGCAGCTCGTCCTCCAGCGCGGCGTATCGGGGGTCGGGGTTTTTGGTGTCTATGGCGCGGAAGGTCGCCTTTTTTGCAAGCTGCGCCGCCCGCTCAAAGGTGCCGCCTATGCCCACGCCTACCACTATCGGGGGACAGGGGTTGGGTCCCGCCGCCCTGACGGTGTCGAGAATGAACTGCTTGACGCCCTCGACGCCGTAGGCGGGCGTAAGCATTTTTACAGCGGACATGTTCTCGCTGCCGAAGCCCTTGCCGCCCGCGGTAAAGCGTATGCGGTCGCCGGAAACGATCTTTGTGTGGATGACAGCGGGGGTGTTGTCGCGGGTGTTAACGCGGTCAAACACGGGGTCGCTCACCACGCTCTTGCGCAGATAGCCCTCCTCGTACGCCTCGCGCACGCCCTGCTGCACGGCGTCCTCAAAGCTGCCGTTTTGCACGCAGACCTTGTCGCCGTACTCCACGAACAGCACCGCCATGCCCGTGTCCTGGCAAAGGGGTATCTCCTCGGCGGCGGCGATCCTGTCGTTTTCGATTATCTGCCTGAGCACGCTCTGCGCTACGGGCGAGTCCTCGATGTCGAGGGCGCGTTCGAGCTGCTCCATGATGTCCTGTCCTATGAAGTAGTTGCAGTCCATGAACAGTTTTTTTACTGCCGCGGTGACGGCAGACGCTTCTATGGTTCTGACTTCCATATGCCTTTTCCTCTCCGTTTCATAAAATCATCAACTGAGTTTCAGTTATTTTTCAGTTTTGTGAAGTATTCTTATTATAAATCTTTTTTTGGGGTATTTCAATCTTTTTTGTTTTGTGGTACAATGTTTTTGAAAATATCATACATAATAAAATAAAGGATCTGGTAACATGAGTAAAATTTTAGTTGTTGACGACGAGTACCGCATCCGCCAGATAATCCGCAAGTACGCCGAGTTCGAGGGCTACGAAGTGGAGGAGGCGGTAGACGGCATGCAGGCAATAGAGATCTGCCGCAAAAAGGAGTTCGACCTCATCATCATGGATGTGATGATGCCCGAGCTGGACGGCTTTTCCGCCTGCCGCGAGATACGCAAGTTCCGCGACACGCCCATAATCATGCTATCGGCTCGCGGCGAGGAATACGATAAGATCCACGGCTTTGAGCTGGGCAGCGACGACTATGTCGTAAAGCCCTTCTCTCCCAAGGAGCTGATGATGCGCGTGGGCGCCGTAATAAAGCGCACAGCCAAAAGCGAGGACGCCGCGAAAAACGACGTCTTTACCTACAAGGGTCTGGAGGTCGACTTCGCCGCCCGCACCGTTACCGTGGACGGCAATCGCGTTGAGATGACCCCCAAGGAGTACGAGCTTTTCTTTTATATGGTGCGCAACAAGGGGCTTGCCCTCACCCGCGAAAGCCTTATCAGCGAGGTCTGGGGCTATGACTTCTTCGGCGACGAGCGCACCCTTGACACCCACATTAAGCTGCTGAGAAAGAGCCTCGGCGAATACAGCAAGTGCATAGTTACGCTCAGGGGAGTTGGTTATCGCTTTGAAACGGTTTGATATTCGGCAAAAAATGCCGCTGCGTGTCAAGCTGCTGGGTTATTTTTTGGTGTTCGGAGCCATCATTCTCGTGGTGCTGTGGGTGTTCCAGTCGTTCTTCCTTAAGCCGCTCTACACGGTTTCCAAATCGATGAAGGTGGACAAGGGCGCCTCGCGCATCTCGCGGGCGGTGGCGTACAACAAAAACGTCTGGGCGACCGTGGACAACGTCGCCAGCGAATACACCCTGTCGGTGTATCTGTATGACCTCAGCGGCGGCGCTCCGAAAAAGACCCGCGAATGTTCCTACGAGAACCCCGCCATACAGCTCAACTTAGACGACGCGGATGTGCTGGAGTACTACGAAAAAACCGTTGACAGCGGAGGCAAGACCAGCTTTGTGGACCACAACGACGCCGAGGACGCGGCGCGGCGGCGCATAGAGATACTTAAGCAGTCGATGGCAAGCGCCGACAGCGTTCAGGCGGCGGTGAGGCAGGCAAAGGCGGACAACAACGAAAGCCTTGTCTACACCTACATAATAACGCGCTCCGACGGGCGGCAGTCCTTTTTGATAATCACCTCGTCCATCACTCCGCTCAACACGACGCTCGAGGTCATCAAAAACCAAATGCTGCTGGTGTCGGTCGTGTTTGTGCTGCTGTCGGTGATCTTCTCGGTCTACGCCAGCCACCGCATAGCCAAGCCGATAGCCAAGACCAACCGCGCGGCGAAGGAGCTTGCCAAAAAGAACTACGACATCAGCTTCAGCGCCAAGGGCTACCGCGAGGTGGTAGAGCTTAACCGCACCCTCGAATACGCCAAAACCGAGCTTGCCGCCACCGAAAAGCTGCAGCGGGAGCTTATAGCCAATATCTCACACGATCTGCGAACGCCGCTGACCATGATAACCGGCTACGGCGAGGTGATGCGTGATCTGCCGGGAGAAAACACCCCCGAGAACATACAGATCATCATTGACGAGGCTACCCGCCTCTCCACCTTAGTCAATGACCTGCTTGACCTGTCAAAGCTGCAGTCAGGCGCTTTGCAGGCTGAGAAAAAGGTGTTCTGCCTCACCGACAGCGTCCGCGCCATCTTCGACCGCTACGCCAAGCTTGTGGAGCAGGACGGCTTCGACATCGAGTTTAACGGCGCCGAGGACGTTTATATCGACGCCGACGAGCTGCGCATCTCGCAGGTCATCTACAACCTTGTGAACAACGCGGTCAACCACGCGGGCGAGGACAAGACCGTTATCCTCACGCAGCGCGTCAAGGACAAGCGCGTGCGCATCGAGGTCACCGACCACGGCGAGGGTATACCCGCCGACAAGCTGCCGTACATCTGGGACCGCTACTACAAGGTGGACAAGGAGCACAGGCGCGGCGTGATAGGCTCGGGACTGGGGCTGTCAATAGTAAAGAGCATCCTCGACGCTCACAATGCCCGTTACGGGGTGCGCAGCGCCATCGGAAAGGGCAGCACCTTCTGGTTCGAGATAGAAGCGGTAAGCGTTAAAAAGCATAAAAAAGGAACATAAAAACAATAACCATAAAGCGACAAGGGAGTCCGTTGACCGGGGGCTCCCTTTTTGCTTTTTAAAGGAAAGTGTCGAAAGGACTTGAAAAAAGGCGGAGGTTTGTAGTATAATCGGTTATGTGTACATAGAAATAATATAGAAATAGAAACGGATTTTGTTTATGGAAGCGTTGGGATTGGGACATTACGGGTCCATCAATGAATTTGTAGAGGCGAAGCTTAAGAGGCTCGACGCCTCGCCCGAGGGTTTTTCCTCTCTGTTTGAGCTGATGTTCAGCGAAAAAGAAAACCTTATGTACGAGAAAAGCGAGGGCTACCGCATACAAAAAACCACCTACGGTCAGGCGTATGATGAGATACTGCGGCTGGCGGCGGGTCTTAACGAGCTGCTCGCTCTGCCCAAGGGCGCGGCGGTAGGACTTAGCATGGACAATTCGCTGCGCTGGATCGAGCTGTTTTGGGCTATCCTGATCTGCGGCTGGCGGCCCCTGCTTATGAATCTGCGCCTCAGCGAAGCCGCGCTTGAGCAGGCGCTTGGGGACTGCGGCGCGCAGGCGGTCATCTCCGACCGGCGGCGGTATTCCGTAAACACCGTCCTCGCCGACGACATCCCCGTGGCGGACGCGCCCTTTTCGCCGGACGCCTTCGGCGAGGAGATCTTGGTGATGTCCTCTGGCACCTCCGACCATGTAAAGGTCTGCGCCTATTCCGCCGAGGAGCTCCGCTTTCAGATCCACGACAGCTACGGCATCATCCGCGAATGTGCCCTGGTCAAGAGGCACTGCGAGGGCTATATCAAGCAGCTCTGCTTCCTGCCGTTTTACCATGTGTTCGGGCTGATAGCCATGTATATCTGGTTCGCGTTTTTCTCGCGCGCCTTCGTGCAGCTAAACGATATGCAGCCGCAGACCATCGTCAACACCATCAAGCGCCACAAGGTCACGCATATCTTCGCGGTGCCGCTGTTTTGGGAAACGGTGTACGATCAGGCTGTAAAAACCATCAAAAACCGCGGCGAAAAGACCTATAAAAAATTCCAAAAGGGACTTCGCATCTCGCGCAGGCTAAGCGGCATGCCCAAGCTTGCCGACGCCTTTTCCAAGGCGGCGTTCAGGGAGGTGCGCGAAAATCTCTTCGGCGACAGCATAAGCTTTTTGATAACCGGCGGCAGCGCGATACGCCCCGAGGTCATCGAGTTCTTCAACGCTGTCGGCTATCGGCTGGCGGACGGCTACGGCATGACCGAGATCGGCATAACCTCGGTGGAGCTGTCCGACGACCGCAGGGTGCTAAACGCCTGCTCGGTGGGCAGACCCATGACCTACGCCGAATACAGGATAAACGATAAGGGCGAGCTGCTGGTGCGCGGCAAGTCCATCGCAAAATACATCATCGAGGACGGCAAAAAGACCGTTACCGATAAAAACGAATGGTTCAATACCCACGATTTGGCGGAGTGCGTCAACGGCAAGTACCGCATACTCGGGCGCTCGGACGATCTGATCGTGGCATCAAACGGCGAAAACCTCAACCCCAATCTGGCAGAGCCGGCGCTGCGAGGCGGTTCAAACGGCGTTTGCCTTGTAAGCGACGGCAAAACGCCCGTGCTGCTGGTAAGTGTCAACCGCTATATAACGGCGGAGCGGCTTGAGTCGCTCGACCGCGAAATCAAGCGCCTTTTAGGCGAACAGCAGCTGACGGGTCAGGTGGGCAGGATAGTATACATCAGCGACCCGCTTATGACGGGCGATGAATTCAAGCTCAACCGCAAGCGCCTGGGCGAAGACTACCGCTCGGGCAGGCTGCATACCGTAGACCCGAAAAAGCGTGAGACGGGCGGCGAGGAGGACGAGCTGATGCGCCATCTGCGCGAGGTGTTCGCGGTGGCGCTGGAGCGCCGTACCGAGGAGGTCGCGCCCGAGTCCGATTTCTTCGCGGATCTGGGCGGCACCAGTCTGGACTACTTCGCGATGATCGCCAAGCTGCAGGAGGACTTTTCGCTGTCGTTCCCGCAGGAGGCGGGCAGCCTTAACACCGCCCGTCAGTTTTATGATTATATAAGGAACGCGCAGAATGATACTGATTAGCATTTGGAACGCTTTTGTCAAAATAACGGGCTGGCCCGTGCAAAAGCTGATTTTCCGCACCAAGGTGCATTACGAGGACAAGGCGGCGCAAAGCCGCCGCGTAAAGGGCGCGGCGATCGTTGTTTCCAACCACACCACGGTTTGGGACTACGCGGCGTATCTGTTTGTGTTTTTCTTCCGCACCCTGCGCACGCAGATGGCGGAGGTGCTGTTTCAAAAACAGCCGCTGGGGCTCTTTTTGAAAATGATGGGCGGCATATTTGTAGACCGCCAAAGCTTTGACTACGGCGTAACGGGCAAGTCGCTCTCGGTGCTGGAGCGCGGCGGCGTGGTCATGGTGTTTCCGGAAAGCCGTCTGCCGCTCAAGGGCGAGCAGCGTCCGCTGCCGTTCAAGCCCGGCGCGGCGTATCTGGCGCTGCAAAGCGGCGCGCCTGTGATACCGGTGTTCACCAACGGCGCCTACTTCTCAAAAAAACGCGCCCGCGTCATAATCGGAGCTCCGATCAATGCGCGCGAGCTCTACGACAGCGCCCTCTCCGAAAAGGAGAATCTGGAGCGCATATCCGAAGCGCTGCGCGAAAAAATCATCGATTTGGAGCGACAATTGTATGAGCAAACCAAATAAGGCGAGGCTGTTCTCACCCAAGGACTTCGTCGCCGATTTCATAAGGATCTCGGGCGCTCTTCCGGGCGTCATCTGGCTCAGACCGAGGATCCGCTACACCTCAGACAAGGCAAAAAAACGCATCCGCGGCGGCGCGCTGGTGGTGGCTAACCACACCAGCTTTGTCGATCCCGGCTATCTTATGTTCGTTATCTGGTACCGCCGCCATCGGTTCGTGTGCCATCAGGCGTTCATGGAAACCAAGGCGGGACCGTTTTTCCGCGCGGCGGGCTGCTGTATCCCGATTGACGCGGACAATTTCAGCATAAATTCCTTCCGTCAGATAACCGACAGCCTTACCGCGGGAAATCTGGTGACGCTGTTTCCCGAGGGCCACGTGGGCGACGGCGGTAAGCTGCAGGAGTTCAAAACCGGCGCGGCGCTTATCTCAATGCAGAGCAAGCGACCCATCGTGCCGGTGTATGTCAAGCCCCGCGAACACTGGTACAGCCGCCTTGAGGCGGTGGTCGACGAGCCTGTGGACCTCACGGCGCTGTGCGAGGGCAGACCCGCGTTCTCCAAAATAAACGACATAACCCGCCGCCTCCGCGAGCGCGAGGAGTACATGGAGGGGCTTTTATCAGGTAAATAACAGTAAAGGGCGCTCGGCGCTCTTTGCCTGAACAATATACGGCAGCACCGAAGTCACGGGACTTTCGGGGGCGCTGAAAAAGGGGGAAATACCATGATAGCAGATACTTTGGATCTTTACCGCAAATACACGGGGGAGGAGAGCTTCGCCCGCATAAAGCGCTACGACACTCTCGCACAGATGTGGGAGGACAGGTCGGCGCAGTACGCCGACCTCATCGCCGTTGAGGACGACGGCAAACGCTACACCTTCGCGCAGCTTGCCGAGGATGTGGCAGGGTTCCGCGCGGTGCTCAAGCGCAGGGGAGCGGACAAACAGCGCGTGGCGCTGCTGGTGCCCAATTCCTACGACTTTGTAAAGGCGTTTCTCGCCGTCACCACTCTGGGCTGCACGGCGGCGGTGCTGCCCGTTCACCTGGGCGAGCAGGCGGTGCTGGGCTGCGCGAAAATGTTCGGCGCGCAGGCGCTGATCGTGTCGTCCGCCACCGAGGGCGCCGCGGCTTTGGCAAAGCAGGTGCTCACCGTGGTCAACGTTGAGGAGACCGCCGTAGAGTCTGTTTCGGCTGCCGACTGCAAGGGCAGCGACGGCTGCGCCATAGTTATGACCGGCGGCACCACGGGCAGACCCAAGGGCGCGCTGCTCAGCAACACCGCAGTTATGCAGGGCATAATAAACAGCTGCCTGGGTGTGCCCGGCACCTTTGAACAGCGCTATATGCTGGTGCTGCCGCTCTCTCACGTCTTCGGACTCATCCGCAATATGCTCGCCGCCCTCTATTCGGGCAGCACTCTGTTTATCTGCCGCGACAACCGCAATATGTTCCGCGATGCGGCGGCGTACCGCCCCACCATAATGGTGCTGGTGCCCGCTTTGGCGGACATGGCGCTTACCCTGTCAAAGAAGTTCGGCAGGAATATGTTCGGCGACGCGCTCAAGACCATTATCTGCGGAGCGGCGAATGTGCCGCCGTATCTTATAGAGGAGTACAACAAAATGGGGGTCTCGCTCTATCCCGGCTACGGACTCACCGAGTCCGCCAATCTGGTTTCGGGCAATCCCGAAAACCTCAAAAAGCCCTCGTCGGTCGGACTCATCTTCCCCGAGATGGAGTACAAGACGGTAAACGGCGAGCTTTGGCTCAAGGGCAAAAACATGATGGACGGCTATGTGGGCGCCGTTGAAGAGGACGCCTACGAGGACGGCTGGTTCAAGACGGGCGATCTGGTTCGCTTTGACGAGGACGGCTTCCTCTATATCACGGGCCGTATCAAGGAGGTCATCGTCCTGCCCAACGGCGAGAACGTTTCGCCCGCGGAGCTTGAGGCGCAGTTCAACACCCTGCCCTTCATTCAGGACTCGCAGGTGTTTGAGGACGCCGACGAAAACGGCAGGCGCTTTTTGTCGCTGGAGGTAGTTCCGCGCGCCACCGAGGTCGCCCGTCTCGGCGACATCGACACCGACGCCTTTATCCGCGACGAGCTGCAAAAGATTAACGCAAAGCTGCCTTCCTTTGCCCGCGTAAGCAAGATATTTATACGCACATCCGATTTTGAACGCACCCCGAGTATGAAGATTGTGAGATATAAAAAATGCAAATGACAAGAAACGAAATACTGGAAAAACTCAAGGAAATACTGCTTTCCGCCGACGAGGCCGCGGGCGACTCCATCCATCTTGTTACGGAGCGCACGGGTCTGCAAAGCGATCTGGGGCTGTCCTCGGTCAATATGCTCTATATGATAATCGCCACCGAGGAGGTCTTCGGCATCCGCTTTGACGAGGTGGGCACGAACGACTTCAAAACCGTAGGCGACGTCGTGTCCTACATCGAGGGCAAGCTGTAATGAAGTGGGAGCCTACTGCCTGCAAAGCGGGGGATATGGTGCGCATCCGCCTGGGCGGGCTGTATCACTACGGGATATTTGTAAGCGAGGACGAGGTGATCCAGTTCGGACTTCCGCCCACGGCTGAAAACCGCGCCGCCGAGGGCGAGGTGAAGGTCATCGCCACCGACATAGACACCTTTGCCTGCGGCTGCATAGTAGAGACCGCGGTGCCTGACAGAAGCGAGCGCCGCCGAAGGCTTTCTCCCGATAAGACCGTAGGGCGCGCCAGGGCGCGTCTGGGCGAGGGCGGCTACAACATCATCCACAACAACTGCGAGCACTTTGTAAACGAGTGCGTGTTCGGCGAGGCGCACTGCAGTCAGGCGGACGACGTGCGCAAGCGCTGGCTAAACCGCCCCATCTGCGACGTGTATCTGGCGGTCACGCCCGACAGCGTCAGCGACGAGGGCATTTTCCCCGAAAAGCGCCGCCGCGAGCTGAACGCCGTTTCCGACCCCGCGCTGCGTACAGAGGGGCTGTTCGGCTGGAGGCTGCTGGCGCACGCCGCCAAGCGCTCCTTCGGCACCGATCTTGAGCACGCCGGCATCAGAAAAAAGCTCGGCGGCAGATGGGTGAGCGACAGCTTCTTCTTTTCGGTCTGCTCGCTCAACGGCATCACCGCAGTTGCGGTGTCTAACGCTGAGGTTGAGGTGCGGCTGGACAGCGCCGGAAAGGGCGCTGTGCGCGTTTTGCGCGAGCCGCGCGCGACGGTTTGCGTCGACGGCAAACACAGCGCCGCCGCCAAGTATTTTTGGTACGAAAACGATTCATCTACCCTTATGGGCGGCAAGCTTTTTGAATGAAGGACCGACGCAAATGAACCTTTGGACTATCCTGTGTATCGCCCTTGCGGCGGCATTGATGTTTTTTTTGGTGCTTCCCGCGTTTGTCATATTTTTCGCGGTATTCAGCCGAAAAAAGCCTGTCCCTTTTGAGGACTACGATCAAAAAAAATACAAAAACCACTACTATATGCCATACCTGGGCAGGATAGGCGAAGCGCGCGACAGCCTCAGGCGCAGAAGGGCAGAGCGCGTGTGCGCCTTATCCTATGACGGGCTGCGGCTCTGCGGCGAGTATTACAGCCAAGGCGCCTGCCGCACCGCCATCCTTTTTCACGGCATCGGCGCGGAGCTGTACACGAACCTCTCCTCGCAGGCGCGGTTCCTGTTTCAAAACGGCTTCAACGTGCTGCTTGTCTGCCACCGCGCCCACGCGCCCTCGCAGGGGCGTTTTACCACCATCGGTCTGCGCGAGCAGTACGACGTGCTCAGCTGGGTCGATTGGGCGGAGGAGCACGGCGCGCGGGAGATACTGCTCTACGGGGTATCTATGGGCGGAGCCTCGGTCGCCTTTGCCTCCGATAAGCTGGGCGGCACCAAGGTGAAGGCTATCGTGTCGGACAGCGGCTTTTACTCGGTGTACGAGCAGATGAAGCGCGACGCGAAAAAGCTGCACATCCCCGGCTGGATGGTCCCCGTGCAGCGTGTGCTCGCCCGGGCTTTCCTGCGGGTCGACCTCAAGGACAACACCGCCGAAAGCCTTTCCAAAAGCGCCGTTCCCGTGTTCTTTTTGCACGGCACCGACGACGAGACCGTGGAATACAGGTGGAGCGAGAAAAACTACGCGGCTTGTTCCGCGCCCAAGCAATTGCTGCTGGTGGAGGGCGCGCCCCACACCCTTAGCCTTTTGACGGATGAAACAGCGGTCGGAAATGCGCTGGCCGCGTTTATCAATACATATTTTACCAAGCAAGGAGACTTTTGATGAAAAACTATGTTATTATCGCGGACGGAACCTGCGACCTCAGTGAGGAAATGCTCAAACAATATGAGATCACCCCGGTTTTGGGGCATATCCATCTGCCCGACGGCTCCGAGATCTCCCAGTTTTTGAGCTGGAAGGATTATGGCCGCGAGGACTTCTATAATAAGCTCAAAAAGAACCCCAACGGCTACTCCACCTCTCCCGCCAACCCCGAGATGTTCGCTCAGGTGTTTGAGGGCTTTGCTAAGCGGGGCGTGGACATGCTGGTTATGACTATGTCCTCTACCATGAGCGGCACCTACAACTTCGCCTGCAAGGGCAGAGAGCAGGTGCTGGCAAAGTACCCCGACGTGAAGATCAGCGTGATCGATTCGCTGCGCTTCGGCCCCGGCTACGGTTTGATGGCGGTCGACGCCGCAAAGCTCAAGGCGCAGGGCAAGACCTTTGAGGAGGTCAATGCGTATCTCGAGGAAAACAAGTGCCGCTATCATCAGGCGGGCTGGCTCGACGACCTCTCCTTCGTCGCCAAGAAGGGCAGGGTGAACCACGCGGCGGCGTTCATGGGAACGCTGGTGGGCATCAAGCCTCTGGGTGAGTTTGACTACAACGGCATGACCACCGTGCTCGGCAAGGCAAAGGGCCCCAAAAAGGCGTATGCCGCGCTGCTAAAATACATTGAGGCGACCATCGAAGACGCGGGCGAGCAGACCGTGTTCATCGCCCAGACCAACCGTCTGCCTCAGGCGGAGCAGTACAAGAAGCTCATCGAGGAGCGCATAAAGCCCAGGGAGGTCATCATCACCGATGTGTTCCCCGGCTCCGGCATCAACATCGGACCCGGCCTGATGGCGGCGTACTACCGCGGCAAGCCAATTTCCAAGGATCTGTCCGAGGAGAAGGCGCTGATGAACAAGCTTTTGAACAGCGCTGAGTGATATGAGCACGAAAAAAACAAACGGCTTTCAGCTGGAACAGATGTTAAAAAACGGTCTGGCGCTGCTGCAAATGCGCGAAAAGGAGATCAACCGCCTAAACGTGTTTCCGGTGTCCGACGGCGACACGGGCACCAATATGCGGCTGACGCTGCAAAACGGCATACGCTACGCCAAGACCGATATGAACGCGGGCGAGTATCTAAAGCAGCTCTCCGAGGGAATGCTGCTGGGCGCGCGGGGAAATTCGGGCGTTATACTCTCGCAGTTTTTCAAGGGCTTTTATCAGGAGCTGTCGCGCTGCCAGGTGTTGGGCATCGGCGAGTGGCGCAACGGGCTAATCCGCGGCTACCGCGTAGCCTATCAGGCGGTGGTAAAGCCCGTTGAGGGCACCATACTCTCGGTGACCCGCGAGGGCATCGAGCACATACGCGGTCAGATAGTCCGCACCACCACCATCGAGCAGCTGCTGGCGATGTATGTCGCCGAGATGAACAAGACCCTTGCCGTCACCCCCGAAATGCTGCCTGTGCTAAAGGAAGCGGGCGTGGTGGACAGCGGCGCCATGGGCTTTATCGCCATAGCGGAGGGCATGCTGAATTACCTGCACGGCGATATTATGCTGCCCGAGGACAGCGGCGACGCCGAGGAAAAGTCGGCGCCGGTGCGGCTCGATCTCTTCAACGAGAACAGCGCCTTTGAGGACGGCTACTGCATGGAATTCATCCTGCAGCTTATGAACGCCCCCAAGTACAACCGCCATTTCCGCATCTCCGGCTTCATCGAGGACCTCAAGCTCTACGGCAATTCCATTGTGGCGGTGCAGGACAACAAGCGCGTCAAGGTGCACATCCACACGCTTATGCCCGCGAAGATCATCGTCCTCGCGCAGGAGTTCGGCGAGTTCCTCACCTTCAAGCTCGAAAACATGCAGGTGCAGCACAATGAGCACGACCGCGAAATGGAGACCTCTAAAAAGAAGCACAAGCGGCTGGCTGTCGTGGCGGTGGTCAACGGCGAGGGCATGAAGAAGCTGTTTTCGGACCTCGGCTGCGACGCGGTGATAGACGGAGGCTCTACCATGAACACCTCCTCTCAGGAGTTCATCGACGCCTTCGCTCAGCTTGACGCCGACGCGGTGGCGGTGCTGCCCAACAACCCCAATGTTATCCTCGCCGCCGAGCAGGCGGTGCAGCTTTACGGAGCGGACAACATCCGCGTGCTGCCCTCGCGCAGCGTAGCCGAGGGCTACTTTGCCATCGCTATGGATGTACAGGACAGCGATGACATCGAATTCCGCTTGAGAGAGATGGAGAGCGGCATGCGCAACACCGTGACCCTGTGCGAGACCACCGCGTCGCGCGACTACACCTATCACGAGATAGGCTGCAGGAAGGGCGAGGAGATCCTGCTGGTCAACAACAGGATAGTCTGCGTAAACAGCGACCCGCTGCAGGCTGTGCTCGACGGGCTTAACACCGTTGAGGGCATCGACGACAGAGAGATCTGCGTGGTGTTCCGCGGCGAAGGCGTAGGGGAGGAGCAGGAGGAAGCGCTGGCTGAGGCTATCGAAGCCCGTTACCCGCTGCTTGAGGTCGAGTTTGTCAACGGCGGTCAAAGCGTTTATCACTGGGTATTGGGACTTGGCTAAAAGCCGGAGAAAGCATAAAGCACACCCGGTATTGCCTTAATGAGGTTTATATGAACATTTGGATATTTATACTGATATGGCTGGTGGGAATATTCGGGATATTTATTCCATTTATCCTGTTCCCCTTCGGCATATATGTTATTTTGCTGGTGCGCACCCGCAAAAGCAAGTGGACGCGCAAATGCAGTCTGCCGAACGACCCCGAGATAAAGGAGATGTTCGACATCGGCATGGACTGGGCGGCGCGCTATGAGCAGAACAAGCGCGAGGTGGATGTGGAGAGCGACGGCTATCATCTGTTCGGCGAGTACTTTGATTTCGGCAACGACAAGGCTGTTATCATCATCGCGGGCAGGACCGAGACCCTGCTGTACTCCTACTACTTTGCCGAGCCCTACCGCGCGTCGGGCTACAATGTGCTGGTCATCGACAACCGCTCCCACGGAAAGTCCGAGGGCAGGCGCAGCTCGCTGGGCTACCGCGAGCACCGCGACATCCTGCGGTGGAGCCGCCTGCTCCACGACGAGCTGGGCAACAGTCAGGTGGTGTTCCACGGCATCTGCATAGGCGCCTCCAACGCGCTTTTCGCCCTTACCGCGGACGACGCTCCCGATTATTTGCAGGGCATGGTCAGCGAGGGCATGTTCATACATTTTTATGAAAGCCTGAAAAACCACATAAAAGAGGCACATCAGCCGGTGCAGCCAGCGCTTGAGGAAATACGCGGCTACATCCGCCTGTTCACGGGCTACGACATCAAGCGCGACGGTCCTATTTTCCGCATAGGCAAGCTGAAAAAGCCTATTTTGATGCTGCAGAGCAAGGAGGACAAATACTCCCTGCCGCCACAGGCGAAGCTTTTGTATGCCCGATGTCCGGCGCCTAAACGGCTGATCTATTTTGAAAAGGGCGCTCATTCCCATATAAAAATAAACGCACCCGCAAAATATAACAAAGTTATTATTGATTTTTTGCATGAAGTGTGCGATAATGGAACTATCACCGAAGGCATTTTCGGTGAATGAGAATTGTATTGCGGTTAAAGCCGCAGAAAGGAGAACTATATGAATTGTCCCCGTTGCGGTGCTGACGTACAGGGCAGAAGCTTCTGTCCCAATTGCGGCACACCTCTCAACTCTTATCAGACTCCCGCGAACGCGGTGCAGCAGCCCAGGCAGACCCTCGGCAACCCCACTCAAGTGCTGGTGTTCGGCATCCTCGGTCTGGCGCTCGGTGCTTCCACCGGTATCGTCGGATTGATCTTCTCTATTCTGGCTATCTCCAAGGCGAATCAGTATGTCGCCCAGTACGGCGATGTGGCAAATCAGGTGCGTATCGGCAAAAGGCTCGGTATCGCGGGCTTGATCGTAAGCATCGTGTTGATCCTTTTCTGGGTGTTCTTTATCATCATTATGGCGATCGCTATTTCAAAGGATCCCGAGGGAGTCAAGAAAGCGTTTGAAGTCAGCGCCTCTTTCAGTATCGATTAAGTGCCTGCGGGCGCTCTTTGAGCCTGCGGATAACGTCGATTTTTATGGCATATCCGAAAAGGCGTGACAAAACCCAAACTTACGGCAACCGTATTCGTATTATAATAGTATTGCGGATATGCAGTTGTTGCACATTCACGCAAAAAAGCGCCGAGGTTATTTCGGCGCTTTCTGCATATTATGAAAAAAATCACCCATAACAGAAAGGAAAGAACCATGAAACAGCCGCTTTCAAAGACCAAACGCCGCGTCAGGAGGGTGTGTGTTATTTTGATCGTTACGGTGCTTTCCTATGTTATAGCTTCAATGGCGGGCTCGGTGATCGTATTTCACATCGTATTTGCCCGCAGTTCTACAGTCAATGCCTTTGAGCTGCGCTACTGTGACATTGACCAAAGCAAATATCCGCGTGAGGAGATCTATTTCGCCTCAGGGAAAAACAAGCTGTTCGGCGCGGTCTACCGCCCGCGGGGCGAGCCGAAGGCGCTGGTGGTGGCGGTGAACGGCATGAACTGTTGCATCGACCGGCACCTGCCCGAGATATGTTACTTCGTGGACAGCGGCTTTACGGTGATGACCTTTGAAAACACGGGCGTCGGCAAAAGCGAAGGCGCCGACTCGGTGGGTATAGCTCAGGCGAGGCTCGACCTAAACGCCGCCATACGCTATACGCGCGGTGACGCCTCGCTCAAAAAGCTCCCGCTGCTGCTCTACGGTCATTCGCTGGGCGGCTACGCGGTCGCCGCCTCGCTGCGGGACTGCAGGGACATCCGCGCTGCGGTGTGTGTGTCGGGCTTTGACTCGCCCAACCGCAATATGTATGTCAGCGCCAAGCGGCGTGTGGGCGTGCTGGCGGATGTGCAGTACCCCTTTATGTGTCTGCAAAACTACTTCCTCTTCGGCGGCAAGGGCGACGATTCCGCTGTCAGCGCCATAAACGCCGTAGACACCCCCGTGCTGATAGCCGGCGGAAGCAGCGACGACGTCGTGACCGCAGACATCAGCATCCTCGGCAGGGCGAAGGACATCACCAACCCCAACGCGGTGTTTCTGGAGGTGGACGAGCCATACCGCTGCGAGCACAGCACAGTTTGGCTGTCGCGGGAGTCGGCAGAATACCTGGCAGAGACCGCCCGCCCGACCGACCGTCAGCGCGCGAATCGGCTGGACGAGGACTTTATGCGGCAAATTGTCGCCTTCTATCAAAAATCTATCGGATAAAAAAGGGGCACGGCAACCGCCGAGCCCCGATTTTACATTATTGGTTTTCATTTTTATTCATTCGGAATAAACCGTAATTCAATTCTCCGCTTTCATTTCTTCAATGATCTCAGCTATCAATTCGCGCTCGTCCATGTGGTACTTCACGCCCTTTATCTCCTGATAATCCTCGTGACCCTTGCCCGCCAGCACTATTATGTCGCCGTCCTCGGCGTGGGTCATGCAGTAGCGTATGGCGTCCTTGCGGTTTGGCACCACCACATATTTTCCGTCGGTTTTGGCGAGTCCTACCTTGATGTCCTCAATGATGTCCATAACATCCTCAAAGCGCGAGTTGTCCTCGGTGATGACCGACAGGTCGCTTAGCCTGCCCGATGCCTCGCCCATCTCAAAACGGCGCACCTTCGGGCGGTTGCCGCCCGCGCCGAAAAGGGTGATAAGGCGGTGTGGGTTGTACTGCCGCAGAGTGGTTAGCACGTTTTCCATCGAGAGCGCGTTGTGGGCGTAGTCGATAAGCAGGCTGTAGTTGCCGGGCACCGGCACCGGCTCGACCCTGCCCTTGACGTGCGCTACCCTAAGACCGTCGATGATAGCCCGGTCGGGAATGTCGAAAAAGCTGACCGCGCTGATGGCGGCAAGCGCGTTGTATACATTAAAAATGCCCGGAACGCCGACATCCAGCGAGAGCGTCTTTTTGCCCTCGGTCTCAAAGTGTACGCCGATGAAGCCGCCGTCGGAAAGCAGGCGGTCGTTTTTGGCGCGGAGGTCGCTGTTTTCCGAGAAGCCGAAGGTTAGCAGCCTGCCCTTGAAATCCTTGGTCACCTCTAAGTACTTTTCGTCGTCGCAGTTAGCGGCGGCGTTTTTCACTTGGCGGAACAGCAGGCTCTTGCAGAAAAGGTACTCCTCAAGATCCTTGTGCTCCACTCCGCCGATGTGGTCGTGGGAAAAATTGGTAAACACGCCCACGTCAAAGGTCATGCCCTCAAGGCGGTGGTGCTTGAGTCCGATGGAGGATGCCTCGATGACCATAGCTTTGCAGCTGGCGCTGAGCATATCGCGCATCGCCTTTTGTATCTCGTAGCTCTCGGGGGTGGTGTTGTCGGTCTTGTAGGTGTTGCCGCCGTACACGATGCCCAGCGTGCCGATGGTGCCGGTCTTGATGCCGGCGTGCTCAAAGATCTCGGCTATCATGGCGGTGGTGGTGGTCTTGCCCTTGGTGCCGGTGATGGCGACGGTCATAAGCTCCTCGGCGGGATAGCCGAAGAGCGCCGCGCTCATCAGCGCCAGCGCAAGGCGGGTGTCGTCCACCTTGACTACAGCTACCTCAGCCGGCGGCGCGAAGTCGAGCTCGTCGCTGACTATAAGGGCGGAAGCTCCCTTTTCCACCGCCGAGGCGGCAAATTTGTGACCGTCGGCGGCGTATCCCTTCAGGCATACGAAGGCGGTGCCCGAGGTCGCCTTTCGGGAATCGTACACCAGGTCGGTTATGTCCGTGTCGGCTCCCTGAAGAAAGCTGTGGTCGATACGGGTAAGTAATTCACTGAGTTTCATATGGATCGCTCCTTGTCATAAGGTTAGTGGTCTGTCACATATTCCTATTATAGCAACAATAGCGGCGGTTGACAACATTTTCGGGGGATTTCGGATAATGAATTTAAAGTCAAGCCCCGCGTTCGGGCAGATTTGTGCCCGTTTTTTAGACAATTGGTGAAAATTAACTAAAATTTTTCGAGAAAATTTTTCACCCGCTCAAAATCAGGGGCTTTGCTTCGCTGAAATGGGACAAATCTCTCAATATCTTTCGGACGGATTGAGCAATATTGCCAATGGACCAGCGGGGATATTGCACAAACGCAAACCTTAAATTTCGTAGCTTTGCACAAATCATAAAAAAATACAGGTAATAATAAACAAAAAACCAACCTAAAATTAACAAGTTAGATAAAAAGTACAAAAGTGGTTGAAATTTGCTTGGGTTTTTGATATTATTTAGTTAGTGGAACAGAAAGAGATTTGTGCAATTTGCTCCATTAGAATTTTATGAAAGAAGGACAAACCAATGAAAAAAATTCTTGCCATTCTGTTGGCGGGCGTTTTGACTGCCACTGCGTTTGCAGGCTGCGGCGGCGGCAATAACAGCAAGGGCGGCGCAAGCCCCTTCGGCGACGAGAAAGACGTTACCTTGAAGGTATGGGCTCCCGACGCGGCTGTTGAGCTTACCAAAAGCCAGGTTGAAGCGTTCAAGGAAAAGTACAAGGATTCCGGCGTAAACTTCAACATCGAAGTTGTAGCGCAGGGTGAAAACGAGGCTGCTACTCTGATCGTAACCGACCCTGACGAGGCTGCCGATGTATTCGGCTTCCCGAGCGATCAGCTCAACAGACTGATGGCGGCTCAGGTTCTTACCAAGGTAGGTTCCAAGTATGCCAAGACCCTCAGCGAGGAAGGCGACAACCAGAACGCCGAGGCTACCATCAAGGCGGCTACCTTTACCGTAGAAGGTGAAGAAGGTCTGTACGCTTATCCCGAAACCAATGATAACGGCTACTATCTCGTATACGACAACACCGTAGTTAAGGATCCCTCCACCATCGAGGGCGTTCTGTCCGACTGTAAGGCGGCAGGCAAGACCTTCGTTATGGACGCGGGCAACGGCTTCTATTCATGCGTATTTGCTTTCACCGGCGGCGCTAAGATCGACGGCTTTGAAGAAGACGGCGAGACCCAGAAGTTCACCGAGTACAATGAGGACGAGGTTGTTCAGACTCTGATGGCGTTCGCTAAACTCATGAAGACCTACAAGGGCACCTTTATCAGCAACGACGTTGCCAGCATTTCCACCGGCTTCACCAACAAGAAGGTCGGCGCCGGCATCGACGGTCCTTGGGACACCGCTGCCAACAAGAAGGCTCTCGGCGAGAAGATGGGCGCTGCCAAGCTTCCCACCGTTGATGTAAACGGCACTCCCAAGCAGATGGTCGGTCTGTTCGGTTACAAGTACATCGGCGTTAACTCTCACACCAAGTATCCGAAGTCCGCTGCAAGACTTGCAGAGTTCCTCACCAGCAAGGACGCTCAGATCGAAAGAGCCAACCAGGTCAACTGGGGTCCCGCTAACCTGGCGGCTGTTACCGAGCTCGGTGACGATCCCGTTCTGGCAGCTCTGAAAGAGCAGTCCAAGCCCGAGAACTCCGTTCCTCAGGTAAACATCTCCGGTACATTATGGACTTCCTTCGGTACTCTCGGCAGCGAGATGTACAAGGATTCCTGGAATCCCGACGATCAGGCGGCTACTCTGGCTCTGTTCAAGAGAATCATCGCTAACATCCGCGACGAATAATTCTCGTTGAAAATCAAATCCAACGCAGGGTGCTTCCTTGTGAAGCGCCCTGCATAATCCCCTTTACGTTTTCAAAACACCAAACGAATAATGTGTTTTATTATAGGAAAACGTAAAATGCATTATTAGTTTGGTGTGCTATAATAAGAGAGATTTCTGACTTTTTAAAGGAGAGCTTATATGACTTACGTTGAATATAAACAGCTCAATCCGTTACAGAGATTTGCCTTTAACTTTAAGAAGTTCTTCAAAAATCTGCCCGGAGCGCTTTCCCGGTTCTTCAAGGGTCTCGGTCTGGCAATTGTTCACTTCTTTGTCGGCATAGGCAAAGGCTTCAAAAACTACGGTACCACCTTTGTTAAAGGTGACTGGGCAACAAAACTTTCTTATTTTGTTTTCGGTGCCGGTGATTTCCATAAGGGTAAATACTACAAGGGAATACTGTTCTTCCTGGTGGAAGTGCTGTACGTCCTCTTTATGGTATTCTTCGGCGGAAAACAGATGTATCTGCTTCCCTCGCTTGGCTTCCTCAAGCAGCAGCAGCTCGAAGATGAATACGGCGACACCTACGTTGTTCAGGGTCACAACTCGATGCAGATCCTGCTTTATGCTACCCTGACCATCGTTGTTACCATCGTTGTTTTCGCTATCTACATCTCCAACATCAAGGACGCATATCGCCATCAGGTAATGAGAGCTAACGGCGAAAAGCCCACCGGCCTCAAGGAAGACGCGAAGGAATTTTTGGATGGTAAGTATCACATCACCCTCCTTTCCTTCCCGATCCTGATGATCTCGATATTCAACATCCTGCCGCTGATCTTTATGATCTTGATCGCCTTTACCAACTACGACGGCGACAAGCACAACGTCCTGTTTGACTGGGTGGGCATGCAAAACTTCGGAAACCTGCTCAACGTCATAGATAACGCCAGAAAAGCGAGGACCTTCTTCGGTATCGCGGGCTGGACGCTTATCTGGGCGGTCGCGGCTACCTTCTCCAACTACATTCTCGGTTTGATCGTCGCTCTGATGATAAACAAGAAGGGCATCAAGCTCAAGGGCGTTTTCAGAACCATGTTCGTTATCACCATCGCGGTTCCCCAGTTCGTATCCCTGCTGCTCATGAGCCAGATCCTGGCTGAGCACGACGGTGCGTTCAACATGCTTCTCGCTCACTTCAACGGCGGCGTCAACCCGCACGTAAACTTCCTCGGCGGTCAGCCGTGGGTAGCGCGTCTGACGGTAATCATCGTCAACTGCTGGGTAGGTATTCCTTACACCATCCTCTCAATGTCCGGTATCTTGATGAACATTCCGGAGGACCTTTACGAATCCGCCCGTATCGACGGCGCTTCACCCGTTCAGGCATTTACCAAGATCACCCTTCCTTACATGATCTTCGTTACAACCCCGCAGCTTATCACGCAGTTTGTCGGTAACATCAATAACTTCAACGTTATCTTCCTGCTGACAGGCGGTAAGCCCGACAACGCTAACTACTTCAACGCGGGCTACACCGACATCCTTGTAACATGGCTGTACAACCTGTCAATGGGTCAGGAGAAAGACTACGGTCTTGCCTCGGCAATCGGTATCTTGGTATTCGTCATCTGCGCGACCCTGTCGCTGATTATCTACAACAATTCTAAGTCTATGAAGGATGAGGAGGCGTTCTCATGATAAAAAGCTATAAATTCAGAAGAGGTCTTGCGAACGGTATCATCTACCTGATCCTCGGCGTCATGTGTATCATTTGGGTATTGCCCTTTGCATACCTGGTGCTCCACTCCTTCCGACTGGACGGCGCTCCCGTCGGCAACGGATACATTCTTCCCAGACAGTTCACCTTCAGAAACTACATCGACCTGTTCTCGGGAACTTCCTCCAATGCGGACGTTCAGGCTTCCCTGTACTTCCCCCGTTGGTTCCTCAACACACTTGTGGTCGCGGCTTGCAGCTGCGTAATCTCCACTCTCTCGGTTCTCATGGTAAGTTATACGTTCAGCCGCCTGCGTTTCGGCATCCGTAAAACTTTGATGAACATTGCCATGATCCTCGGTATGTTCCCCGGCTTCATGACCATGATCGCCATGTATTACCTGCTGAAGATCATGGGTCTTAACGGCCAGCTGGTATCTTTGGTTCTCTGCTACAGCTGCGGCGCGGGTCTGGGCTTCCAGATCTCCAAGGGCTTCTTCGACACCATCCCGCGCGCCCTCGACGAAGCGGCGACCATTGACGGCGCAACCAAAAACCAGATCTTCTGGAAAATCATTCTCCCGATGTCTAAGCCTATCGTTGTTTACACCGTATTGACCTCGTTCATCGGTCCGTGGACAGACTTTATTCTGGCTAAGATCATCATGGGCGACAAGTTCAACAACTACACGGTAGCTATCGGTCTGCAGAAGATGATCGACATCAACTTCAAGACCACCTACTATCAGCAGTTCCTCGCCGGTTCCGTGGTAGTCGCGGTTCCCATCACCCTGCTCTTCTTGAAGATGCAGAAGTACTATGTAGAAGGCGTTACCGCCGGCGGCGTAAAGGGTTAATTCCGACCCGCAACCGAATATGCTCATTGGGGCGGCAGTCGAAGGCTGCCGCCCTCTTTTCCTTAAACAGGGGAAAGGTAAGACAGACAATGAAAAAAACACTTTCATTATTATTGTGCGCTCTTCTGTTGTGCGGCGGCGTGCTGACCGGCTGCGACACCGGACAGAAAAAATCTGCTAAAACGGAGCTAAAGCTTCCGGATCCGGTGGCGTCCACCGATAATTACCGCAACTTTTACCAGATATTTACCCAGTCCTTCGCCGATTCCAACAACGACGGCGTGGGTGATTTTCAGGGTATCATCGAACACCTTGATTACCTCAACGACGGCGACCCCGCCGGCGGCGAGGATCTGGGCGTCGACGGAATTTGGCTGACGCCAATCACCCCCTCGGAATCCTACCACAAATACAGCGTGGAGGACTACTACAATGTCGATTCCTCGTTCGGTACTATCGACGACTTCGACCGTCTGGTAGAGGAGTGCCACAACCGCGGCATCAACATCATCCTCGATTTGGTGCTTAATCATATTTCCTATAAAAACCCGCTCTTCCTGAACGCCTGCGAAGAGGTGCAGCGCGGCAAGCTCGACGGCGACGCGCAGTACTTCGAGTTCCACGAGCCTGATTATTACTCCGCGGATACAAAGGTGGTCCATGTCGGCGACTATGTCTGCGAGGCGAATTTCTCCGAAACTATGCCCGAGTGGAACCTTTCCTCGGATAAAACGCGGGAGGAGTTTAAAAAGATAGCTAAGTTCTGGCTGGATCGCGGCGTTGACGGCTTCCGCCTCGACGCGGTGAAGTACTTTGAAAACAAGCACACGGACGGCGTGGAGTTTCTGACCTGGTTCGTCAACACCTGCCACGAGCTTAAGGATGACGTATATCTCGTCGGAGAGGACTGGTCGGACGATTCCGAGATCAAGGAATATTACGCCAGCGGCATCGACAGCCTGTTCGCGTTCCGCTTTGCTCAGAGCACGGGTGAGATAGTCCAGTCTATTTCCACTACGGAGGGACAGTCACTGGCAAAGAAGATCTCGGGCTACGACAGCAAGATGAGCGAGGTAAAATCCGATTTTATAAACGCGGTCTTCCTGTCAAACCACGACCAGACGCGCATAGCGAACGCGCTCGAGGGCAGGGGTCTGGAGGCTGAAAAATTTGCCGCTAACGTCTACATGTTGGTCCCGGGCAATTCCTTCACCTACTACGGCGAGGAGATCGGCATGAAGTCGGACAAAAACGGCAGCGACCGCTATCACCGCATGCCGATGGTTTTCGACAGCGATAATCCGCAGGCGATCTCCGTCGAGGGCGAGAAAACCAGCATTGAGCCGAAATACGGCGGTGTAAAGCAGCAACTCACAGACGAAAACTCTCTGCTCAACCACTATCGGGCGCTGATTTCCGCCAAGCTCAGCTATCCCGCGATAGCGCGCGGCAGAATAACCTCGCAGTGCAGCTTCAACGACAGCGCTGTGGGAGCCTACTTCATCGAGCATGAGGGCAGCAAGCTGCTTGTCATCCACAATTTCAGCGCCGATGATGAAAAATCATTGACCGTCACCGATGAAATGATGAAGGATCCGCAGGTCGCGCTGTTCTTCGGACAAACCGCGAAAGCGGATGTTCCCGCCGTTAAAGACGGCAAGCTCAAGCTGCCCGCGTTATCATCAGTCGTCCTCTGTACAAAGAGCTGACCGAGCAAAATAAACACACAGAAGCGCAATCTCCGCAGATATCCTAAAATACCAATTTTTTTCGATTTTTTGCGCATAATTGATAAAAGTTACATAAAAATACCTTGACAGGGCTTGCTGTTTATGGTATCATCATCAATAGAGGGATTACGCTTTTGCGGCAATTCAAATGTATATTTAAGAGGTGTGTTATGGATATTTCAATCTTGACAAAAAGATACAGCACTCCGATGTATGTCAAAGTCATCGGCACGCTGCTTTTCCCCGCAGTTTTCATCCTTATGTTGGTTCTGCCTGTATTTGAGCTTATTCCGTTTGAAGAGTACGGTATGGTGTTCAACATTCACGGCGTAGCCTCAACTTCCAGCTACAGCTCCACCAAATACACCATGTTCCAAATGCTGCCCAACGACTACAAAAACGGCGCGGTAATGGGATGCTTTATTGCCGTTGCTATCCTTTGTGTTATCTGCGGTATCGCATTCCTGTGGATGAACAGGGCAAAGCTTGCCGCTATCCCCGCTTCCATCATGGCGGTAATGACTATCTTCTCTTATCTGCGCAGCCCCGAGCCCGACGGCAAGGTCGGCGATAAGATCATCCGTTATTTCTACGACTCCAACCACGTTGAAGAGTTCTGGGAGAAGGTCAATCAGAACGTTCGTCCCGTGCCCAACACCGGCGACGCCTCCGGTTGCGTCATGGAGTACAAGGTAGACGGCAAGGAAGTAGTTTTCAATCAGTTTGGCCAGTATTGGCTGCTTTGGATCGCTTCCGGCGTCCTGCTGGCGTTTGTTATCTTCGCTATCGTCAAGACCAAGACTCTCATCGAGAAGAAGAAATAATCATTTGTGAAATCTAAAGGGTGCGCTGCTCTGCGGCGCACCTTTTTTGTGTTCGCTCCGGCGTTGGTCGGAAAAGCATGAATAAAGAGAGTGACGGTCGACGGCTGAAAGCAGTCGTCCGTTTTGCGCTTGCGCGCGCGAAAAAACCGCAGTTCATGCCGAAAAAACGCTTGACAAACAGCGGCGTATGGTTTATAATGTTCTAGCGTGAATATGCCATAAGTGCGCCCTTTTATAGGTAGGGGCGGACAGGCTTCACCGCTTTATCAATTCTAATATCCAAGGAAAGGAGGAAAACTATGCCTACTTTTAACCAGTTGGTACGCAAGGGCAGAGAGGTTTCTGAGAAGAAGGCGAAGGCGCCTGCTCTTCTTAAGGGCTGGAACTCCAAAAAGAGAGTTGCCATCAACCAGAACTCCCCGCAAAAAAGAGGTGTTTGTACTGCAGTAAAGACCGCTACCCCCAAAAAGCCTAACTCCGCGCTGAGAAAGATCGCCAGAGTAAGACTTTCTAACGGTATTGAAGTCAGTTCCTACATCCCCGGCGTCGGCCACAACCTTCAGGAGCACAGCGTGGTTCTGATTCGTGGCGGCCGTGTTAAGGACTTGCCTGGTGTTCGTTACCACATTGTCCGCGGTACACTTGACGCGCAGGGCGTTAACGGACGTATGCAGAGCCGTTCCAAGTACGGTGCAAAACGTCCCAAGAAAAAGTAATCGCCCAAAAATGTATATGATATCTCAATTATTGTGAAGGAGGGAAGCAAAGTGCCAAGAAGAGGTTCTATTGCGAAGCGTGACGTATTACCCGATCCGCTTTATAATTCAAAATTAGTGACCCGTCTGATCAACAACATCATGTACGACGGCAAAAAGGGCGTTGCCCAGAAAATCGTTTACGGCGCATTTGATATTATTGCTGAAAAGACAGGTAACAACCCGCTTGAGGTTTTTGAGCAGGCAATGGAAAACGTTATGCCTGTTCTCGAGGTAAAGGCTCGCCGTGTAGGCGGCGCCACCTATCAGGTCCCCATGGAGGTCCGTCCCGCAAGACGTCAGACACTGGGTCTGCGCTGGATCTCGACCTATTCCAGAGCCAGAAGTGAAAAGACCATGAAGGAAAGACTCGCAGGCGAGATCCTCGACGCTGTAAACAGCGCCGGCGGCGCCTTCAAAAAGCGCGAGGACACCCACAAGATGGCAGAGGCCAACAAGGCTTTCGCTCACTACAGATGGTAATATCACTGTTGCGGTCATCATTTTTAAGATGCTCCGCAATTTTGCCCCGCCGCGGGTTCTGAGCAGCTCAGGGCTTTCAAAGGGCGGGATGTGCGCGGCGTTGCGTCGCCGACAAAACGCTGCTGTAATTTTAGGAGGAATTTATGCCTAGACAGGTATCACTTGAACAGACCAGAAATATCGGTATCATGGCGCACATCGATGCCGGTAAGACTACCACAACTGAGCGTATCCTGTACTACACCGGCGTAAACCATAAGATCGGTGAGACCCACGACGGCGCTTCCACCATGGACTGGATGGCGCAGGAAAAAGAGCGCGGCATCACCATCACTTCTGCTGCGACCACTGCTTTCTGGGAAGGCAGCAAGCACCAGTATAAAAAGCACAGGATCAACATCATCGACACCCCCGGACACGTTGACTTCACCGTTGAGGTCGAGCGTTCCCTGCGCGTGCTCGACGGTTCTGTAACGGTTCTTTGCGCAAAGGGCGGCGTTGAGCCTCAGTCTGAGACTGTATGGCGTCAGGCTGACAACTACGGCGTACCGAGAATGGTTTACGTTAATAAAATGGACATCATGGGCGCAGACTTCTACCATGTTGTTCAGATGATGAAGGACAGACTCAAATGTAACGCTGTCCCCATTCAGCTGCCCATCGGCGCTGAAAGCGATTTCTCCGGCATCATTGACCTTGTGACAATGAAGGCTGAGATCTATCACAACGAGGACGGCACCGACTACTCGGAGGAGGAGATCCCCGAGCATATGCAGGCTATCGCCGATGAGTATCACGAGAAGCTCATCGAGTCCGTTGCGGAGCTCGACGAAGAGCTTATGGAAAAATACTTCGGCGGCGAAGAGATCTCTATCGACGAGATCAAGGCTGTTATCCGTAAGGCTACCATCGAAAACACCATGGTCCCCGTGACCTGCGGTTCTTCTTACCGCAACAAGGGTGTGCAGATGATGCTCGACGCGGTGATCGACTACATGCCTGCTCCCACAGACATCCCCGCTATCAAGGGTACCAACCCCGACAACGACGAAGAAGAGGAAAGACCCGCGTCCGACGACGAGCCCTTTGCGGCGCTGGCGTTTAAAATCGCCACCGACCCGTTCGTAGGTAAGCTCTGCTTCTTCCGCGTATATTCGGGCAAGGTCGATGCGGGTACCACCGTTTTCAACTCTGTCAAGGGCAACAGAGAGCGTATGGGACGTATTCTCCAGATGCACGCCAACGACAGAAAGGATATCGACTGCTGCTACAGCGGTGACATCGCCGCCGCTGTCGGCTTGAAGAACACCACCACAGGTGACACTCTCTGCGACGAAAAGCACCCCATCATCCTCGAGTCCATGGAGTTCCCCGAGCCTGTTATCCGCGTTGCCATCGAGCCCAAGACCAAAGCCGGTCAGGAGAAGATGGGTATCGCGCTTGCCAAGCTCGCCGAGGAAGACCCCACCTTCAAGGCTTACACCGACGAAGAGACCGGTCAGACCATCATCGCAGGTATGGGTGAGCTTCACCTCGAGATCATCGTTGACCGTCTGCTCCGTGAATTTAAGGTAGAGGCGAACATCGGTGCTCCTCAGGTCGCTTACAAGGAGACCATCCGCAAGGAGGCTTCCGTTGACGAGAAGTACGCCCGTCAGTCAGGCGGTAAGGGTCAGTACGGCCATGTTAAGATCAACATCTTCCCGAACAAGGATCACGGCTATGAGTTCGTTAATTCCGTTGTCGGCGGTGCGATCCCCAAGGAGTACATCCCCGCTGTTGACCAGGGTATCCAGGGCGCTATGCTCAGCGGCGTTGTCGCCGGCTACAATGTAGTTGACGTCAAGGTCGAGCTGTACGATGGCTCCTACCACGAGGTCGACTCGTCTGAAATGGCGTTTAAGATCGCGGGCTCAATGGCGTTCAAGAGCGCTATGAAGAAGGCAGACCCCGTTCTGCTTGAGCCCATTATGAAGGTTTCCGTAATCACTCCCGAGGAATACCTCGGCGACGTTATCGGCGACCTCAACTCCCGCCGCGGTATGATCCAGAGCATGGAGGCAGACAACGGCGTTCAGCGCGTTACCGCTCAGGTACCGCTTTCCGAGATGTTCGGCTACGCTACCGACATGCGTTCCAAGACGCAGGGCCGCGGCCAGTATGTCATGGAGCCCGACACCTATGCCGAGGTTCCCAAGAACATCGCCGAAAAGATTATGAGCGACCGCAAAAAGGACTGATCTCATCGTAAGAATGTCCTGAAAAAGTATTGATTTTTTCGATATTTTTTGGTATAATAATTAGAAATAATGTAAATGAGCTTCATTTACTAGACTAAGGAGGAAAATTCCAATGGCAAGAGAAAAATTTGAAAGAAATAAGCCGCACGTTAACATTGGTACTATCGGCCACGTTGACCACGGTAAAACCACTCTGACCGCTGCTATCACA
>CADBHB010000005.1 GCA_902794395.1 uncultured Ruminococcus sp. | reverse complement strand
GGCGGCTATGAGATGACCGGCGCCGAAGCCGCTTACGGCTTTTACTCCGCAAGCGACGTGACCTTAGAGGGCAGCTTCACATTTATAGGTACAAACTGCGGTGTGAAATCCGACGGCGACCTCACCTTCAACGGCGGCGAAAGCCTTTGCACCGGCAGCAGCTACGGCATCTGCTCCGACGGCACCCTCACCATCACCAACGGCATCATCAGCCTCAGCTCCAACGGCGCTGTGTACTATCACAACAGCATCACGCTGGGCGATATGATTTCCGTCACCAACCCCGAAAGCGTGATCGTCACCGACCACACCATCATGTCCAACGGCTCCATGGCGACTGCTGTGACCTTTGAAATGGTAAGTACCGTCATCGACACCGTCGCCATCACCGACATCGACGCCCCCGTCGCGGGCGCATATCCCTCCACGACCCCGATGGGCGGCGAGGGCTACAACATCACGGCTCAGTGGACAGACGCGGACACCGGCGACTGGGTCACCGATTCTTTCGAGGCAGGTCATCAGTACACTGTCATTTTAGATGTGGACTCAAGCTACGGCTATGAATTTGCCGAAAACCTCACCGCCACCGTCAACGGCGAGCCCGCCAATGTCGGCTTGCGCGACGGCTTTGAGCCCGAGCAGGCGCGCAGAGTCACTTATGTGTTCCCGCGCATAGATGCAGGCGGACAGAGCGACGAGGTTATCACGAGCTTCAACATCACAAACGTCAACTTCCCATACGCGGGCCGCGCGTGGGACTATCAGGCGACCGTACCCGACACCATGACCCTCGACAGCGTGAAGCTCTACGACAGCTACGGCGTGGAGATCGCACGCGGCACGGCGCTTACGAAGAACGAAAACTACTATGGCGAGGTCACCGTGACCGCCAACGAGGGCTACTGCTTCGAGTATGATTTCAACGGTTGGAACGTCTATCCGCGCGTCAACTTCACCAACGGCGAAGGCGTCTGGGCTTCCGCCATGCAGAACGAGCAAAGCATGTCCGGCTCAAGCGGCACCGGCAAGACCGTGACCCTGCGCTGGAGGATGAAGCCCACCGAGGACGCGCCAGCGCTCATCGGCGACGCTAACGGCGACGGCAAGATCAACGTCCTCGACGTCACCGCCATCCAGCGGCACATCGCGGAGATCGAACCCCTCACGGGCACAAATCTCATCAACGCCGACACCGACGGCGACGGCAGCATGACCATTGACGATGTGACGCTCCTGTTGCAGTATATCGCGGAGTTTGACGTTACTCTCGGCGCTGTGACGTAATTAATCAGGCAAGAATACCTCCGATGTGGTAATACGTATCAATATGTAACAAAAGCCGGCTCAAAGCTCTGCAAAGTTTTGGGTCGGCTTTAAAAATTTGCCGCCTGTGTTGAAAATCAGCTTCACTTGTGCTATACTTACGGTCAGTGCAAAAGCCCTTGACTAATATGAAAAGGAGTATAAAGTTATGAAAAGATTAACAGCACTGCTTTTGGCGTGCCTTGTCGCGGCTGCCGCGTTTGCCGGCTGCAGCAAGAGTGCCAAGAAGAACGACACATCGGCAGCCTCATCGGCAGCCTCGGCTACGGCTGACGAAGCAAGCAAGCCCGCCTCTACCTCTGACGAGGCAATGGCGGACGGCATAGATTACATGGTGCTCGTCAACAAAACCAACGCTCTTCCGCAGGATTGGGAGGAGAAGCTTACGACCGTACATATGACCAATTCCGTAGGCGTGGATGTTGAGGTAGAGCAGAAGGCATACGCCGCTTATCTCGAGCTGAAAGCCGATCTGGAAAAGGAAAACATCTATGTCGACCTCGATTCGGCGCGCAGAAGCGTAGCCGAGCAGCAGCGCATTATGACTGAATTTATTGAGAAATACGGCGCCGAATACGCCGCTAAAACAGTGGCGCAGCCCGGCTTTTCGGAGCATCACACCGGACTGGCGCTTGACCTGTATTTGATCGTTGACGGTCAGGACGTCACCGAAAACGAGGATATGGTTCAGTACACCGACATTTGGGCTAAGATACACGAAAAGCTCGCGGACTACGGCTTTATCCTGCGCTATCTCGAAGGCTCCGAGCACATCACCGGTTACGGCTACGAGCCGTGGCATATCCGCTATATCGACGACCCCGCCACAGCCAAGCAGATCACCGATGAGGGCGTGACCTTTGAGGAGTACCTCGGCAAGGCAAGCTCAAACGAGGTACAGATCGACCTCGGCACCTCCGAAAAATTCTCGCAGGATGAGCTTGAGGCAGCCGCCGTCACCATAAAGTGTCAATTCGCTGCCTGGGAAGGCTGTGAACTCAAGAGCCTCCGCTATGCGGGTGATGAAGCCGTTACAGAGGAAAAGCTCACGCAGCTCAAGGCTAAATCTCCGTCTTTGGATGCTTCAAAGGTCGTCTGCTTCCTGATGGATTTCAGCACGTCCGAGACCAATGCCGAAACCGCCCTCGAGCCTAACCGCGATTACACCGATTATCAGTGGTGGCTGTCAAAGTCCAAGGACGGCTGGCAGATCGCAGATCAGGGCTACGGCGCATAAAATATAATAAAAAATCTCGGCAAGGCGTCAGCCTTACCTCAATTTGTTTGTGCACCCTGACGAAAAATCTTACTTCGCAATCCGCACACCTGAATTGTGCGGTATTGCCTATAGTATTTTCAGACACAGAAGCGATGGTCGGTCGCGGGTCGCCGTTTTTCGGCGATACTGCCGACGTTTGCGCTTTCTGTGTCTGTTTTTTTGCCCGCGGCATATCCCGCCGCAAGGCTGGCGCCTTGCAAGGACGACAACGAAGTATTGCGGAAAATAGATCGCAAAGATTGTCTATTTTTTATTTGAGTGTAGTATGAGGATTTTCTATGCAAAAACTCTTTTATCTTTAAGCTGTTTGTGATATACTATATAAGATAATTTGAAAACTATTCCAAACGGAGATGATACAATGAGTCAGATCAACCGCAGCAGGCTGTGCGACGGCGTGTATTTTACCGACGTGCGCGACAGCCGCTTCAAGACGATGAAGCTGTCTGTAAGCATCATCGTGCCGCTGCAAAGGGACACCGCCTCTGCAAACGCGCTGCTTTGCGGCGTTTTGTCGCGCTCCTGCAAGGCGTATCCCGATTTTACCGCGCTCAGCAAAAAGCTCAGCTCCCTCTACGGCGCGGACCTTAACGCCTCTGTCCGCAAGGCGGGCGACAACCAGGTGCTCACCCTGTCCGCTTCGGGGCTTGACGACCGCTACACGCTCAACGGCGAGAGCGTGGCTAAAGAGCTGTCGCTGCTGCTCTGCGGCGTCATTTTTGAGCCGAACCTCTGCGGCGACGCCTTCGCCGAGGGCGATGTGGAGCAGGAGAGAAGGCAGCTTCTCGAGCTGATAGATTCCGAATTTAACGACAAGCGCATCTACGCTAACGGCAGGATGATCTCGCTGATGTGCTCCGACGACATCTTCGGCATCCGCCGCTACGGCACAGCCGAGGACATCCGCGCCGTTACCCCGCAGTCGCTTTTCGCCACGTGGCGCGAGCTGCTCAGGACCGCGGTGTTTGAGGTCATGTATATAGGCGACAGCTCGCCCGAGCAGGCTATGAAGGTGTTTGAGACCACCTTTGCCTCAATTGACCGCGCGCCTCAAAGCGCCGTCACCCGCAGGGTGCCCGACCGCGAGGAGGTAAAGCGCGAAACAGAGGAGATGAACGTGGCGCAGTCAAAGCTTGTCATGGGCTTTTCCGCGGGCACCGCTCTGCCCGACCGCGAGGTTTACGCTTCTATCCTCATGTGCGCCGTCCTCGGCGGCACCGCCAGCTCCAAGCTGTTTTGTAATGTGCGCGAAAAGCAGAGCCTTTGCTATTACTGCTCGGCTCGCTACGACAAGCTAAAGGGCTTTGTGGTCGTGGACAGCGGCGTTCAGGGCGAAAACATCGAAAAGCTTGAGGCGGGCGTGTTGAAGGAGATTGCCGACATGCAAAACGGCGAGATAACCGATTTTGAGATAAGCGCTACAAAGATGGCGCTGATAAACTCCTACAACGCCTCAAACGACACCGTAAGCGGCATCGAGGGCTGGTACAGCGCCCAGCTGTTTGACGGCGGCTTTAAGACGATTGAGGAGATGGCACGGCTCATCGACTCCGTCACCAAGGAAGAAATAGTCGAGGCGGCGCGCAGGCTGAAGCTCAACACCATCTATGTTTTGAAGAATCAGTGAGGGGGATAGGATGAACACGACAATAAAGGAAGTCAAATCGCCCCGCGCGGGCGACAGCTACTATAAAATAAAGCACAGCTCGGGGCTGAATATCTATGTGTATCCCAAGGAGGGCTACCGCTCTGCCTACGCCATCATCGGCGCTAAGTACGGCAGCGTTAACACCTGCTTTTCCCGCGACGGCGGCGAAAGGATAACCGTTCCCGACGGCATAGCGCATTATCTGGAGCACAAGCTTTTTGAGAGCGCCGAGGGCGACGCCTTTACGCGGTATGCCGAGACGGGCGCTTCCGCCAACGCCTATACCAGCTTTGAAAAAACCTGCTACCTGTTTTCCTGCACCGACAAATTCGACGAGAGCTTTGAAATACTGCTCGACTTTGTTCAGGACCCCTACTTCACGGCGCAGACCGTGCAGAAGGAGCAGGGCATCATAGGACAGGAGATAAAGATGTACGACGATTCGCCCGAATGGCGGGTGATGTTCAATATGCTGGGCGGTATGTATCACAACCATCCGGTAAAGACAGACATCGCGGGCACGGTGGAATCCATAGCCGAGATAACCGCCGAAAAGCTTTACGACTGCTACAACACCTTTTACAACCTCAACAATATGGCGCTCTGTGTTTCGGGCAACGTCACCGTGGAGCAGGTGCTCAAGACCTGCGACCGCATGCTGAAGCCCGACGAGCCTCACACGGTGGAGAACTACTTTGAGGACGAGCCATACGAGATAGTAAAGCCCTATGTGGAGCAGAGCTTCCCGGTTTCGGTGCCGCTGTTCAACCTCGGCTTCAAGGAAAAGGCGGAGCGCTCTTTAAACGAGCGTGAGCTAGCCTGCACTGACATCCTGCTCTGCGCTCTGGCTTCTCCCACCGCAGAGCTATACCGCAGACTCATGGACAATAATCTCATAAACAACACCTTCTCCTACGAGCTGTTTGAGGGCCCGGGCTACTGCTCGGTGATCTTCGGGGGAGAGAGCCGCGAGCCGAAGCGTGCGGCGGAGATGATACGGTCGTATATAGCCGACGTAAAAGCCGAGGGCATCTCGGACGAGGACTTTGACATAGCCAAAAAGGCGGTGTACGGAGACATCATCTCATCGCTCAACTCGGTAAGCTCCATTTCCAACATCATCGCCGACTACCACTTCAACGGCAACGAGCTTTTCACTTATATAGACGCGGTCGCCTCTGCCGGCAAGGCGGACGTAGAGGCGCGGCTCAAGGAGATGCTCGACGTGGAAAACTGTACGCTTTCGGTCGTTAAAAACTCGGAGGAGTGATATGAAAGAGGTATTTCATGTTCAGTTCCCGGGACTGGGGCTGAAATTCACAATAAGCAACGTCGCCTTTTACATCGGCGACCACCCCGTATACTGGTACGGTGTTATAATAGCCACCGGGCTTATGCTCGCGCTGTTTTACGCGTGGCGCACCGCTCCGCGCTACAATGTAAACACCTCAAAGCTGTTCAACTGCGTTATGGTGGGCATCATCACGGGCATCATCGGCGCCAGGCTCTACTACTGCGCCTTTGAGTGGGAGGAATACGCCTCCGACCCTATAAGCATCCTCTATCTAAACGAGGGCGGGCTTGCCATCTACGGAGGCATCATCGGCGCGCTGCTGGGCGGCCTTACGGTCGCAAAGCTCCAGAAAATGAAGTTTTTGCCGATTTTGGATATTACTATGATCTCCTTCCTCATCGGGCAGGGCATCGGGCGCTGGGGCAATTTTATGAACCAGGAGGCGTTCGGCGGTCCTACCGACCTGCCGTGGCGGATGATTAGCGAGAACACAGTTATAGGCGGACAGGTCACTGCGGTGCACCCCTGCTTTCTCTACGAAAGCCTGTGGTGTCTGCTCGGCTTTGTGCTGCTGCATTTTTACGGAAAATACCGCCAGCGCTACGCGGGACAGATCTTTTATATGTACCTGGTGTGGTACGGCTTTGAACGCACATTGGTCGAGGGACTGCGCACCGACAGCCTGTATCTGCCCGTTAAGCTGTTTGGGCTGGACATTCGCGTGTCGCAGGGACTTTCGGCGGCGCTGCTGGTGATAGGCGCGGTAATGTTACTCATAAATATCAAAAAGGAGGATCCCTTCTATGCAAATTATAGACGGAAAAAAGGTATCGGCAGAGGTAAAGGAAAACGTAAAAAAGCTCACTGAGGAGCTGAAGGCGCAGCACGGCGTAACCCCGGGACTGGCGGTCGTCATCGTGGGCGACGACCCAGCGTCGCGCGTGTATGTCAACAATAAAAAGAAGGCGTGCGAGGCGGTGGGCTTTGTGTCCGAGGAGTACGCCCTGCCCGCCGAAACCACGCAGGAGCAGCTGCTCTCGCTGGTGGACGCCCTCAATAAAAAGGCGGACATCAACGGCATTTTGGTGCAGCTTCCGCTGCCCGGGCACCTCGACGACAAGGCTGTTATAGCCGCCATCGACCCGCAAAAGGACGTAGACGCCTTCCACGCGATAAACGTCGGCAAGATAATGCTGGGCGAATATGACTTTCTGCCCTGCACGCCCGCAGGCGTTATGGAAATGCTCCACTCATACAACATCCCCGTAGAGGGCAAGGAGTGCGTCGTTATCGGCAGAAGCAACATTGTAGGCAAGCCCATGGGTATGCTGCTGCTGCACGAAAACGGCACCGTGACCATCTGCCACAGCCGCACCAAAAACCTCGCCGAGGTCTGCCGCCGCGCGGATATTCTGGTAGCCGCGGTGGGCATTCCTAAGTTTGTCAAGGCGGACATGGTCAAGGAGGGCGCGGTGGTCATCGACGTCGGCATGGACAGAGATGAAAACGGCAAGCTCTGCGGCGACGTGGACTTTGAGAACGTCAAGGACAAGTGCTCCTTCATCACGCCCGTTCCCGGCGGCGTAGGTCCCATGACCATAGCCACGCTGATGAAGAATACATTAAAGGCGTGCAAGCTGCAGCACGGCATCCTCTGATCGGCAAAGCCTGTTATTCTAAGCCGCGCGGCGATAATTTGGGAAAAACGCTTGACAACGCGCTTAGCTTATGCTATAGTATATAAGCCGCTTATTGCGGGTAGGGCACAGTTGCGCCCAAAAGCGGATGGCTTTCATCCCACCCGTCGATAGCGAGACTGATAAAAAGGAATGAAATTATGTACGCAGTTATTCAGACAGGCGGCAAGCAGTACAAGGTACAGAACGACGAAGTTATCTTCATCGAGAAGCTTGACGCTCAGGAAAACGACACCGTTAACTTTGACGTGGTTGCCATCGGCACCGACGACGGCATCAAGGTCGGCACTCCCTTTGTTGAGGGCGCTAAGGTCACCGGCGAGGTCGTTAAGAACGGCAAAGGCAAGAAAATCAGAGTAGCTACCTACAAGCCCAAAAAGGGTGAGAAGAGAGTTATGGGTCACAGACAGCCTTACACTCAGGTAAAGATCACATCTATCGAAGCCTGATGATCCGGGCAGTATTTACGGTCGAAAGCAAGCTGGTCACAGGCTTTGAGATAAGCGGTCACTCGGATTATTCCGAGCAGGGCAGCGACATCGTCTGCGCGGCGGTTAGCTCGGCGGCATATATGACGGCGAACACTCTGACCGAGGTGCAGGGGCTTGAGTGCAGCGAGACCGTAGAGGACGGCTTTATGCAAGTGAAGCTGTCACCAGAGGAAGCAAGGGACGCGCAGATTGTGCTTAACGGCTTTTTGCTTCACATGAACGCGCTTGAACAAGCGTATGAAGATTTTATTGATTTAAAAATTTCGGAGGTGTAAGGTAATGCTTAACATTAACATTCAGTTATTCGCTCATAAAAAAGGTATGGGTTCTACCAAGAACGGCCGTGACAGCGAGTCTAAGCGTCTCGGCGTAAAGCGCGCGGACGGTCAGAAGGTCCTCGCGGGCAACATCCTTGTAAAGCAGAGAGGAACCCACATTCATCCCGGCGCCAACGTCGGCAGAGGTTCCGACGATACCCTGTTTGCCAAGATCGACGGTGTTCTGAGATTCGAGCGCATGGGTAAGGACAGAAAGCGCGCCAGCGTTTATCCTGTTGAGCAGTAATGATGATCGTAAAGGGTGGGTAGTTATACTCGCCCTTTTGTTTTTCATACTAATCTCAGATAAAAAGTGGACGAAAATTTGCGAGGATATTTTTCGCAAGACGAGGCGAAGGGCGCCGCAAGGCTGGCGCCTTGCAAGGACGACAACGAAGTATTGCGGAAAATAGACCGCAAAGATTGTCTGTTTTTTATTTGAGTTTAGTATCATTATGTTGCGGCGGCGTGTTTGCGCCCTGCCGCGCGATGAGGTGATACCATGGCTATGTTTGTTGATAAGGCGAACATCCGCATAAAGGCGGGTGACGGCGGCGACGGCGCGGTGGCGTTCCACCGTGAAAAATATGTCGCTGCGGGCGGTCCCGACGGCGGCGACGGGGGAAAGGGCGGCGATATAGTTTTTGTCGCGGACACAAATCTCTCCACGCTGGCGGACTTCCGCTATAAAAGAAAATACACCGCTCAGCGCGGCGAAAACGGCAGGGGCGGCAGATGCAACGGCAAAAACGCGCGTGATCTGGTGATCCGCGTGCCCTTCGGCACCGTTATCAGGGAGGAGAGCAGCGGCAGAATACTCGCCGACATCTCCGACAAAGAGCCTCACGTAGTCGCGCGCGGCGGCAAGGGCGGCTGGGGCAATCCCCACTTTGCCACGCCCGTGCGCCAGGTGCCGCGCTTTGCCAAGCCCGGACTTCCCGGCGAGGAATACGACGTGGTGCTCGAGCTCAAGCTCCTGGCGGACGTCGGTCTGGTCGGCTTTCCCAATGTGGGCAAAAGCACGCTGGTGTCGGTGGTGTCGCAGGCTAAGCCCGAGATAGCCGACTACCACTTCACCACCATCAATCCCGTGCTGGGCGTGGTGTCAATGGGCGAAGGCTCGTCCTTTGTTATGGCGGACATCCCGGGGCTTATCGAGGGCGCGTGGCAGGGCACGGGTCTGGGACACAGGTTCCTGCGCCATGTGGAGCGCTGCCGCATGCTCGTTCACATCGTGGACGTGTCGGGCAGCGAGGGGCGCGACCCCAAGCAGGATTTCGAGACCATCAACGAGGAGCTGCGCAAATTCAACCCTGAGCTTGCCGAGCGCCCCATGGTGGTCGCGGGCAACAAGTGCGATATGGCTACCGACGAACAGATCGAGGATTTCAAGCGCTACGTAAACGCGAAGGGCTACGAATTTTTCCCGATAATGGCGGCTATCCGCTACGACGTGGACCCGCTGCTGAAAAAGATACAGGAAATGCTCTCAAAGCTGCCGCCTATCCGTATATTCGAGCCCGAGCCGGCGCCCGTTGTGCGGGTGGAGGACTTTGAGGATCACAGCGTCACCATCAGGAACGTCAACGGCGTCTATACGGTCGAGGCGGACTGGCTGCTGCAGGTTATGCGCGGCATCAACTTCGACGACTACGAAAGCCTAAACTATTTCCAGAAGGTGCTGCAAAACGGCGGCGTCATCGAAGCGCTGCGCGAAAAGGGAGTTCGGGACGGCGACACTGTTTCGATCTACGATATAGAGTTCGACTTTATGGAGTGACGCTATGCACAATCGGACTGATGATTTTTCTCCCCTGACCCTCGCCTTCGTGGGCGACGGCGTCTACGACCTGCTGGTGCGCGAGCATCTGGCGCGTCAGGCTAACCGTCCGGTGGGGGAGCTTAACAAAGCTAAGGTAGCCATGGTCAACTGCAAAAGCCAGGCGCGGCTTGCCGCCCTGCTTATGCCGCATCTCAGCGAGAAGGAAACCGCCGTCTACAAGCGCGGCAGGAACGCCGCGCCCAAATCCACCGCCAAAAACGGCACCGTTGCCGAATACCACAGCGCGACCGGTCTGGAGTGCCTGTTCGGTTATCTTTACCTCAACGGCGACATGGAGCGGATAGGGGAGCTGTTTGAGCTTATAGTCGGCTTGGCTTGACCGTGCCGTACATTAAATGGGCTGCGCCTTTGTCGGGCGCGGCTCTTTTTTGCCGCAGAGCATGGCGCCCACCGGCGAATGTTTTGCTGTTAAGAAAAATCGTATAAAAAACTATTCCAATTTCGCGGGATTTATGTTATAATAAACTGCAATATATTTTTAATGAAAGACGGTGAACATAAATGAGTAAAAAAATCTTATCGGCTTTGCTGGCTGCGCTAATGCTTGCGGGCTGCGCGACGGCGTTCGGCGGCTGCGGTTGTAAAAGCAATAATAAGAAGAAGAAAACCGAGTCGTCTCAGGCGAACACCGCTGTCAGGGCGGACCCCGCTTCCGTGAAGCAGTATATCGCCGAGGGCTCTATTTTGCAGACCTTCAGCTGGGATTTCAACACAATAAAGGAAAGCATGCCCGACATAGCCGCGGCAGGCTACTCGGCTATACAGACCTCTCCCATCAACGCCTGTCTCGAGGGCGAGGGCGGCGGCATGGAGCTTTACGGCGACGGCAAGTGGTACTACCACTACCAGCCCACCGATTTCAAGATAGGCAACTATCAGCTCGGCACCCGCGAGGAATTCAAGGCGATGTGCGCCGAGGCGCATAAGTATGACATAAAGGTGCTGGTGGACGTTATCGCCAACCATACCACCCCGCAGCTCAATATGGTGGCTCAGGAGCTGATAGACGCGGGCGGCGGCAGCTTTGAAACGCTGTTCCATAAAAACAACAGCTCCGACATAATGAATTACGACGACCGCCTGGAGTGCACCACGGCTAAAATGGGCGGCTTGCCCGACATCAACACCGAGCGCCCGTCGTTCCAGACGTACTTTTTCAACTATATCAACGACTGCATCGACTGCGGCGCGGACGGCTTCCGCTACGATACCGCCAAGCACATCGGTCTGCCCGACGACCCCAAGGAGGACGACGGCTTTGAAAACAACTTCTGGGAAAAGGTGAGGACCGAAACCAAGGACTATGACCAAAAGTTCATCTACGGCGAGGTGCTCCAGGGCGGCAACGACTGTTTGGCTGAGTACATCAGCGAGATAGGCAGAACCACCGCCAGCACCTACGGCGGCAGACTGCGCTCCGCGCTCGAGAGCGATTCGCTCAGCACCGGCAGCATCAAGAGCTACTGGCTGGGCAAGGACGTCCCGCTTAACATGGTTACGTGGGTGGAATCGCACGATAACTATATCAACGACCGCTCGTGGAAAAATCTCGACAACACCAAGGTAGCGCTCGGCTGGGCTGTCATCACCGCGCGCAAGGACGGCACCCCGCTGTTTTTCGCGCGTCCCTACCACGACGACCCCGAAAACAACGAATGGGGCATGAACCGCATCGGACCGCAGGGCGACGACCTGTATAAGGACAGCCGCGTGTCCGCGGTCAACTACTTCCGCACCGCTATGGTCGGCGAGGACGAAAACCTCTTCAATCCCAATTCCGACTCCTCCGCTCTGGTAGTGGAGCGCGGCAGCAAGGGCGCGGTCATCGTCAACACCGCAGGCGCGCTCGACACCGGCTTTGAGACAGCGCTTGCCGACGGCAGCTACACCGACCGCGTGGACGGCTCCACCGTATACACCGTCAAGGACGGCAAGCTGACCTGCGACAAGCCCATACCCGAAAACACCGTGGTGGTGCTCTATAACGAGGGCTACACCGAGCGCACTCCCATGGCTGATACCGACGTGGCGGCGGACACCGCCTTCAGGACAGACGGCGACTCCATCAATGTAAAGCTCACCCTTAAAAACGCCGCCGAGGGCACCTACTCCATCGACGGCGGCGAAGCCAAGACCTACAAGGACGGCGACAGCATCACCCTCAACAAGCCCGCCGACGGCAGCGTGGTCAAGGTGGAGCTGAGAGCCAAAAACGAGAAGGACGTACCCACCTATGAGCGGCTTGAGTTCACCTTTGAGGAGAGCTATCAGGCAGCAAAGGGCGACAAGGTCTACTTTGAAAAGCCCGAGGGCTGGGGCGACACCGTCAACGCCTATGTTTACAATATCGCCGACGAGGACGAAAACCGCATCTGGCCGGGCGAGGAAATGAAGAAGGAAGACGACGGCAAGTACAGCTACACCTTCGCCCGCGACTTTGACAAGCCGCTTATCATCTTCAACGACGGCGAGGACAGCAATCAGTATCCCCTTGACAAGGGATTTAAGGTCGAAGCCGATAAAACTTACACCGCAGAATAACAGGAAGGATATATTATTATGAGCGAAAACAATTTAAAGGTAGAAAACAGCAAGGTGCCTGCCGAGGAGATAAAGAATCCCGAGCTAAAAGCGGCTATCGAAAAAATGCAGGAGGATGGCTCAAAGCCTAACATCGACGCTATGATAACCGAGTGCGTCAAGGCTAAGTTCATACTTCCCGCCAATGTAAAGCAGACCCCGCAGGCGCACACTCAGAACGGCAAGACCGTGATGAGCAGCGCTACGCAGGTTCAGTTCCGCCTGCTCGAGAACAATCAGACCAAGCAGAAGTTCTTCGGCGTGTTCACCGACACCGACGAAATGAACAAGTGGAACGGAGTCGCGGGTTCGCATAAGGTAGTCACCGATTTTGACAGCCTCGCAGGCATGGTTATGGATCCCAAGTCCGGCACCGAGGGCTTTGTAATAAACGCCTTCGGCAAAAGCGTCACCTTCCCCAAGCCGATGGTCATTTCCATCAAGCAGCAGTACGACTACATGCGCCGCAAAAAGAACATCATCGCAAACGGCACCCAGGTCAAGGTAGGGGAGCCGGAGGAGTATCCCATCGACCTGATGGCGGCGCTCATCAACCACCTCTCCACCGAGCCGCAGGTAAACGCCGCCTTCCTCAGAATGATAGAAAAGGACGGCAAGACCGGCTACTTCATCGTCGTGGATTTCCTCGGCGACATGGATCAGACCTTCGAGGGCATAGCCGAAGTCGCCAAGCCCTTCATAGACGACGAGGAGGCGCTGACCATCATGCCCTTCACTATGGAATTTGCCCGCAACGCGGTCAAGGGCATAGAGCCGTTCTACCACAAGGAGCAAAACTGATATTAAAAAAACAGGGACGTGTGCCTCGCGGGTACACGTCCCTGATCTCTGTTTTTGTTCTGAAAAAGAATTATAACCGCACCGGTATGCTTCTCTCGTTCAAATACTCCTTAAGCTTAGGTATCGGTATCTCGCCGAAGTGGAACAGCGAAGCCGCCAGAACCGCGTCGGCTTTTCCTTTGGTAAAGGCGTCGTAAAAATGCTCCATGGCGCCCGCGCCGCCGCTGGCTATCACAGGTATGCTCACGCGTTCGCTCACCGCCTTGGTAAGCTCAAGGTCGTAGCCATTTTTTTGACCGTCCTCATCCATGCTCGTCAGCAGTATCTCTCCCGCGCCGCGCTTTTCGCACTCGACCGCCCACTGCACCGCGTCAAGCCCCACGGGTGTTCTGCCGCCGTGCACATAAACCTCCCAGCCGCCGTCGCTTTTGCGTTTGGCGTCGATAGCCGCCACCACGCACTGGCTGCCGAATTTATAAGCCGCCTCGCTGATAAGCTCGGGGCGCTTCACCGCCGCCGAGTTGACGCTGACCTTGTCGGCGCCCGCGCGCAGCAGCGCGTTAAAGTCGTCTACGCTGCGTATGCCGCCGCCTACAGTAAAGGGGATGAAGATGCTGTTTGCGACCTGCTCAACCATGTCGATGACAATATCGCGCGCGTCCGAGGAGGCGGTGATGTCCAAAAACACCAGCTCGTCGGCGCCCTGTTTGTCGTACTGCTTAGCGCACTCCACGGGATCGCCCGCGTCAACAAGATTCAAAAAGCTCATGCCTTTTACTACCCTGCCGTTTTTTATGTCCAGGCAGGGGATTATCCTTTTTGCGTACATTTACTCACCCTCCACAAGCGCGGCAAAGTTTTTCAGGATACGCAGTCCCACGTCGCCGCTCTTTTCGGGGTGGAACTGTGTGGCAAACACGTTGCCCTGCTCAATCGCCGCGTCTATCGTCACGCCGTACTGCGTCTGAGCCGCCACTATGCCTTTGTCCGCGGCGTTGAGGAAGTAGGAATGTACGAAATACACATAGGGGTTGCCCTCGATGCCCTTAAACAAAACGCCGTGCTTTTTGATGTCGAGGCTGTTCCAGCCCATGTGCGGTATCTTTAAGCCTTCGCCGACGGGTATCTTTGTTATGCTGCCCTCAAAAACGCCCAGACCCTTAGCGCCGGGGCTTTCCTCGCTTTCGGGGAAAAGCAGCTGCAAGCCAAGGCATATACCCAAAAACGGCTTGCCGCTCTCAATATAAGCCAACACGGTGTCGCGTATGCCAAAGCTGTCAAGGCTGTCGGCGGTGTCGCCGAAGGAGCCTACGCCGGGCAGCACCGCTGCGTCGGCTTTCAATATGGCGTCGCGGTCGCGGGTTACAAAGGTGTCGCAGCCGATGTGCGCGAACGCCTTGCTTACGCTGCGTATGTTGCCCGCGCCGTAGTCTATTATCGCTATCATGTTATCATCTCCGTTTCGATGTAGTTCAATTTTACCATAGCTTTGTGCTTTTTGCAACCGCGCATTTTATAAAATTCAAAAATTTCTTGAAACAAGCGATTATTCTTGCAAATACGATTGAATTTTGCAGGATTGTGTGGTAAAATACATCTTATACTAAACTCAAATAAAAAATAGACAATCCGTCCTTGCAAGGCGCCAGCCTTGCGGCGTCCTTCGCCTCGTCTTGCGAAAAATATCCTCGCAAATCTTTGTCCACTTTTTATCTGAGATTAGTATTAGTGAAAATTGTAATGATCGGCAAGGAGACATATAAAATGATGACTCATCTGCTCACAAGGATAGAATTGATGATGAACAGCTTCTCAAAAGGGCAAAAGCGCATAGCCCTCTACATCGAGGAGCATTACGACAAGGCGGCTTTTATGACCGCCGCCAAGCTGGGCGAGACCGTAGGCGTGTCCGAGAGCACGGTGGTGCGCTTTGCCACCGAGCTGGGCTACGACGGCTATCCCAAGCTGCAAAAGGCTATGCAGGAGATGATCCGCAGCAAGCTCACCTCGGTGCAGCGCATAGAGGTCACCTCAAGCCGCATAGGGGACGCCAGCGTGCTCGACAGCGTGCTTATGCAGGACATCGAGAAAATACGCCGCACCATAGAGGAGACCTCTCACGAGGATTTCAGCCGCGCGGTGGATGAGATCTGCAAGGCAAAGCGCATCTACATTTTCGGCGTGCGCTCCACAGCCGCCATAGCTAGCTTTTTGGCGTACTATTTCCAGCTTATCTTTGACAACGTGACGGTTATAAACACCACCAGCACCACCACTATGTACGAGCATATTTTCCGCATAACCAGCGACGACATCATCATCGGCATCTCATTCCCGCGCTACAGCACCATGGCGGTGGAGGCGATGGATTTCGCCCGCAGCCGCGGCGCTCACGCGGTCGCCATCACCGACAGCATGGCTTCGCCGCTGGTGTCCTCGGCGGACTCTATTCTTATCGCGCGCAGCGACATGGCGTCCATAGTAGATTCACTGGTAGCGCCACTCAGCCTGATAAACGCCCTGATAGTGGCTACGGTGCTCAAGAAGAAGGACGAGGTCAGCGAGACCTTTAAGGCGCTTGAGCAGGTGTGGAACCGCGAGGGCGTATACACCAACCATGACCGGGTGGGCGATAAGAATGACAAATAAAAAGATAGCTGTCATCGGCGCGGGCGCCGCGGGACTGATGGCTGCGGGCACTGCCGCGCGGCTGGGCGCGTCGGTGACCTTGCTTGAAAAAAATCCCCGTGTGGGACGCAAAATAATGATAACCGGAAAGGGTCGCTGCAACATCCTTAACAACTGCGACGTGCCCGCCTTTATCTCTAACGTGCCCGTAAACGGCAGGTTCCTCTACTCGGCGGTCAGCCGCTTTACGCCCGCCGATACCTACGCCTTTTTTGAGGACATAGGCTTGCCGCTCAAAACCGAGCGCGGCAACCGCTGCTATCCTCAGTCGGACAAGGCGGTGGATGTGGTGGACGCGCTGCGGCGCTTTGTGAAGGACAGCGGCGTTAATATCGTAAACGACACGGCTGTGTCCTTAGAGCTTGAAAACGGCGAGGCGGTGGGCGTAAAGGGGCAGAAGCAAACCTATTTCGCCGACGCTGTCATCGTATGCTGCGGCGGCAAAAGCTATCCGCTTACCGGCTCCACGGGCGACGGCTATCTGCTTGCCCGTCAGGCGGGGCATACCGTTACCGAGCTTAAGCCCTCGCTGGTGCCGCTGGAAAGCCCCGATCCCGAATGTAAGTCGATGCAGGGCTTGTCGCTGCGAAACGTCGGCTTGAAGATAACCGACGCGCAAAGCGGCAAGGCGGTGTATACCGACTTCGGCGAAATGCTGTTCACCCACTTCGGGCTAAGCGGTCCGATGATACTTTCGGCAAGCTCCCATCTGCGGGAGATACAGCCCGACCGCTACTCAGCCGTTATCGACCTCAAGCCCGCGCTCGATCACGAGCAGCTTGACAAACGCCTGCAAAGGGAGCTTCACGAAAACAGCAACCGCGACGTGTCCAATGCGTTTTCAAAGCTTTTGCCGCGCAAGATAATAGTGCCGGTGCTCAAGCGCTGGGGCGTGCCCTTTGATAAAAAGTGCCATTCTGTCACCAAAGAGGAGCGCAAAAGGCTGGCTGAGATACTCAAGAGCTTTTCGGTGCCGCTCAGCGGCTTTCGCCCTATCGAGGAGGCGATTGTCACCTCGGGCGGCGTGAAGGTCGGCGAGATCGACCCCAAGACCATGGAGAGCAAGCTGGTAAAGGGCTTGTACTTCGCGGGCGAGGTGCTTGACGTGGACGCCTACACCGGCGGCTTCAATCTGCAGATAGCCTGGAGCACAGGCCGCCTGGCAGGAGAAAGCGGAGCCTTGAGCAATTAACAATTAACAAATAACGAATTAACTAACAACTAAAAACTAAAAAACTCTCAACTCTAAACTCTAATAAAAAGGAAGGTTTTAAATATGTCTATCGCGATCGCTTTGGACGGTCCCGCGGGCGCGGGCAAGTCCTCTATTGCCAAGCGCGTTGCCAAGGCGCTTGATTACATTTATGTTGATACCGGCGCGCTGTACCGCGCCATCGGTCTGGCGGCAAGCCGCAGGGGCGTAGAGCCTGCGCCTTCTCCCGAGGTGGACGCGCTGCTGGGCAGCATCACCGTTGACCTCGCCTTCAACGAAAGCGGCGAGCAGGTGGTCTTGCTCGACGGCGAGGATGTGTCCGGTGAGATCCGCACCCCCGAGGCTTCGATGACGGCGTCAAAGATCTCCGCCGTTCCCGCGGTGCGCGCCTATCTGCTCGACCTGCAGCGCAGCATGGCAAAGACCCACAACGTCATCATGGACGGCAGGGACATCGGCACCGTTGTGCTGCCGGACGCTCAGGTCAAGATATTTTTGACCGCTTCTCCCGAGGCGCGCGCCGAAAGACGCTGCAAGGAACTGCTTGAGAAGGGGATGGACGTCAACTACGAGGATGTTCTGCGTGACGTGATAACCCGCGACTACAACGACAGCCACCGCGAGATCGCGCCGCTGAAGCCCGCCGAGGACAGCGTGACGGTGGACACCACGGAGCTTGACTTTGAGCAGAGCGTGGAAGCGATCATTTCGGTAATAAAGGAGCATCTCTGATGGCGCAAAACAAGGTTTTATACGCGGTCGGCAAGGCTATCCTGATGCCGGCTTACAAGCTGCTGTACCGCTTCAAAGTGAAAAACAAGGGCGCGATACCCGCCGAGGGCGGCGTTATCCTCGCCAGCAACCATATGTCCTTTGCCGACCCCGTGCTGCTGGGGCTTTCGGAAAAGCGCCGGCTGTACTTTATGGCGAAGTCTGAGCTGTTTTCAAATAAATTCGCCGCCGCGGTGATCCGCGCGCTGGGCGCGTTTCCGGTGGAGCGCGGAGCCGGAGACGGCAAGGCGCTTAAAACGGGCGAGGATATTCTCAAAGAGGGCAACGTTATGACCATCTTCCTCGAGGGCACCCGCACCAAAACGGGCGAGCTGCTGCGTCCGCGCAGCGGCTGCGCGCTGGTGGCGCAGCAAATGCAGCTTCCCGTGGTGCCCTGCTGCATAACCAAGCGGAACTTTTTCCGCAGGTTTTCCAAAACCATAATCCACTTCGGCGACCCGCTCAGCCCCGAGCAGCTCGGGCTGACCCCCGACAGCGGCAGACGCGAGCTTAAGGGCGCCACCACCAAGATAATGGACGAAATAAAGAGAATGAGGGAAGAGGATGCAAAAGAGCTTAACAAAGGCTGAGTCGGCGGGCTTCTGCTTCGGCGTCAGCCGCGCAGTCGATATGGTCAACGACCTGCTTGCCGAGGGCAAAAAGGTCTGCACGCTGGGTCCCATCATCCACAATATGGAGATGGTGGAGGAGCTGAAGAAAAAGGGCTGCCGCCCCGTAAACAGCACCGACGAGCCGGACGAGGATGAAATATTGGTTATCCGCAGCCACGGCGTTCCCAAAAAGGTTATCGACGAGCTGGAGCAAAAGGGCATGCCCTACAGGGACGCCACCTGCCCCTTTGTAAAAAAGATCCACCGCCTTGTCGCGCAGACCGACGAAAACGACATTATGCTCATCGCCGGAAACCGCGACCACCCCGAGGTTCAGGGCATCATCGGCAACTGCAACTGCGAGTATTACACCTTTAATAACGAGGTGGAATTGGACGAGATTTTGCCTATTATTCTAAATAAGAATAATAAACAGGTCAAAATGGTGGCTCAGACAACTTTTGACACAAAAGAATTAAAAAAATCTGTAAAAAAGATAAAAAAACTATGTACAAATGCAAAAATATTTGATACAATATGTAATGCTACGTCCGTTAGGCAAAGCGAGGCTGATAAGATCGCGGCTCAGTCGGACTTTATGGTGGTGATCGGCGACCGTCACAGCTCCAACACAGGCAAGCTGTTTGACATCTGTCAAAAGCGCTGTCCCGACACCGTCCTCATAGAGACCGCCGCCGAGCTTGATCTCGATCAGGTTCGCAAGGCTGAACGAATCGGCGTAACTGCAGGCGCTTCAACACCTGCAAGGATAATAAAGGAGGTACTGGATACAATGAGTGAAGAAATCAAATCCGGTGAAACAACAACAAATGTCGAAGAATCTTTTGAGGAGTTGCTTGAGGAATCCCTCAAAAACTTAAATACAAATGAGAGGGTAATGGGTACAGTCATCAGCATCGCGCCTAATGAAGTACAGGTCGATGTCGGCAGAAAACAGACAGGCTTTATTCCGGCGGACGAATTGTCCAACGATCCTACGGTTAAACCCGAGGACGTCGTAAAGGTCGGCGACCAGGTCGAGCTGCTCATTATGAAGACCAACGACCAGGAAGGCACCATCATGCTCTCCAAGCGCAGAGTAGACGCGCAGAAGGGCTGGGAGGAGCTTCAGAAAAAGGTAGACTCTCAAGAGATTCTCGAAAGCAAGGTAACAGAGGCAGTTAAGGGCGGCGTCATCGTAATTTACAACGGCGTCAGAGTATTCATCCCCGCTTCACAGGCTACGGCGACCCGCGACGAAAAATTGGAAGACCTCGTCGGTCAGGACGTCAACTTCCGTCTGATCGAAGTTTCTCAGCGCGGCAGATATAAGAGAGCCATCGGCTCCATCCGCAGCGTGCTTAAGGAGCAGAGAGCGGCTCAGCGCGAGGAGTTCTGGAAGAACTGCGAGATCGGTAAGCGTTACACCGGTGTTGTTAAGTCACTCACAAGCTACGGCGCGTTCGTTGATCTGGGCGGCGTATTCGGCATGATCCATATTTCCGAGCTTTCCTGGACACACATCAAGCATCCCAGCGAGGTCGTAAATGTAGGCGACACCGTTGAGGTTTATGTAAAGGACATCAACGAGGAGACCAAGAAGATCTCCCTCGGCTTCAAGAACGCCGAGGACAATCCCTGGGAGATCCTCAAGAGAGAGTATCCCGAGGGCACCGTTGTCAAGGCTAAGATCGTTGGTCTGACCACCTTCGGCGCGTTTGCCAACATCATCCCCGGCATCGACGGTCTTATCCACATTTCTCAGATCGCCAACAAGAGGATCGAAAAGCCCGCCGACGTTCTGTCGGTAGGTGAAGAGGTCGACGCGAAGATCACCGCTATCGACTTTGACAAAAAGCGCGTAAGCCTTTCCATGCGCGCACTCCTCCCCGAAGACGAGCAGGCGCCCGTAAAGGCGGCTCCCGTTGTTGAGGAAGCGGCTGAGGACGCTGCAGAGGCTGCCGCGGAAGCTGCCGAGGAAGCTGTAGAGGCTGAATAATTTGTACATCAAGGGGGCACTCTGTTTGAGTGTCCCTTCGTTTGTTTTGGGCTGCGCAAGGTGTGCGGCGCTGCGGGGCGGTCGAAAAGCTCTAGCCGTCCCGTTATTTATCCGCGCTTCGCGGCATATGATATGGTTGACGATGCGGCGATATTCGGGTATAATATTTATACTATCTTCTAATAAAATCCTTTAACATCTGTCGCGTTAAATTCCGCATAGCTGCGTTGTCGTCTCGTCGTCGCTCGCGGTGCTTGCTGACATCTGTTTTAAAGCGTTTTATCAGAAAATAGTATTACAAACGCAAACCAAACACAAAGGAGGGGCTTAAGCTATGACCGCGAAAGAGGAATTTTTGGAAATATATAATAAATACATCACCCGCAGGGGCGCCGAGGAGCTGCTTGAGTGGATAGAGCGCACCGACTTTTTTGACGCTCCCGCCAGCACCCGCTACCACTGCTCCTGCGAGCACGGTCTGGTAATACATTCCGTCAGCGTGTTCAACACCATGATGGAGCGCTACTACGACGAGGAGCAGGACAACATCGAGAGCTTCGCCATCTGCGCGCTGCTGCACGACCTGTGCAAGGCGCAGTTTTATAAGGTGAGCAGCCGAAACGTCAAAAACGAGCAGACGGGTCAGTGGGAAAAGGTGCCCTACTACGCCATCGAGGACAAATTCCCCTACGGTCACGGCGAAAAGTCCGTCTTTTTGATAGAGCGCAAAATGCGGCTAAAGCTTGACGAGGCTATGGCTATCCGCTGGCATATGGGCGAGTTCGGCGACAAAAACAGCAACACAATAAGCCAGGCGTACAACGACTATCCGCTTGCGGTCAAGCTGCATCTCGCCGATCTGGAATCCACCTATCTGCGCGAAAAAGGCACCTCGGCAGTGGCGAGGTAAAAAATAACTATCGGGAGCATAATTATGACGATTACCGAGGCAAAGCGGCGCGCCGCCGAGTTGACCAAACTGATCGAGTATCACAACGACCTCTACTATAATCGGGACGAGCCGGAGATCTCCGACTTTGAATACGACAGGCTCCTGCGTGAGCTGGAAAACCTTGAGGAGGAGTTTCCCTCTCTCAAGCGCCCCGACTCGCCCACAAACCGTGTAGGCGGCAGCGCCGGAGAGAAGTTCTCTCCGGTAACTCACGCGGTGCCAATGGAAAGCCTGCACGACAGCTTTTCGCATGACGAGCTGCGCGACTTTGACCGCAGGGTGCGTGAGGTCGCGCCGGACGTCAGCTACGTGGTCGAGCCAAAGTTCGACGGTCTGTCGGTGTCCTGCGAATACCGCAACGGCGTGTTCGTGCGCGGCTCTACCCGAGGCGACGGCACCACCGGCGAGGACGTCACCGACAATTTGATGACCATTCGTTCTCTGCCCAAGCGGCTGGCGGACGCGCCGCCCTATCTTGAGGTGCGCGGCGAGGTCTATATGTCCTTTGCAAGCTTTGAGGCGCTGGTGCGCCGGCAGGAGGAAAACGAGGAAAAGCCCGCCAAAAACCCGCGCAACGCGGCGGCAGGCTCTCTGCGGCAGAAAAACGCCGAAATCACCGCCGAGCGGCAGCTTGACATTTTCGTGTTCAACATCCAGCAGGTAGAGGGCGTCACGCTTTCTTCTCACCGCGACAGCCTAAGCTACCTCAAAAAGCTGGGCTTTCCCACTGCCTTTTACAGGGTTTACGACAACATCGAGGACGTTATCCTTGAAATAGAGCGCATAGGAGAAAACCGCGGCAGCTACGGCTACGCTATAGACGGCGCCGTGGTCAAGGTAGACAGCTTTGCCGCGCGCGAGGCTCTGGGCAGCACCGCCAAGTACCCCAAGTGGGCAGAGGCGTATAAGTATCCGCCCGAGGAAAAGTCCACGCGCCTGCTTGACATCGAGATAAACGTGGGCAGAACGGGGGTGCTGACCCCCGTGGGCGTGTTCGAGCCTGTGCTGCTTGCGGGCACCACGGTCAGCCGCGCCACCCTGCACAACCGCGACTTTATAGAGGAGCGCGGCATCTGCATCGGCGACACCGTGCTCATCCGCAAGGCGGGCGAGATAATACCCGAGGTGCTCTCCGTCACCGAGCACTCGGACGACGCGCGCCCTTATGTTTTCCCGTCGGTCTGCCCGTCCTGCGGCAGCCCCGTTTCACAGGACGACGAGGCGGCGGTGCGCTGCACCAACACCGACTGCCCGGCGCAGCTTATGCGGCATCTAATCCACTTTGTCAGCCGCGACGCTATGGACATCGACGGTCTGGGACCCGCTGTGCTCCGCCAGCTTTCCGACGCGGGACTGGTGCGCTCACCCGCCGACCTCTACCGACTGAGCGCCGAGGAAATAACAGCCCTTGACCGCAAGGCGGAAAAATCAGCCCAAAACCTCAGGGCGGCTATCGAAAGGTCAAAGCAAAACGAGCTTTACCGTTTGGTGTTCGCGTTGGGCATCCGCAACATCGGACTCAAGGCGGCAAAGCTGCTCTGCGAGCGCTTTGCGACGGTAGACGACATCATGGCGGCGTCGGCTGAGGACTTCGCGAAGATAGAGGGCTTCGGCAAGATAATGGCGGACAGCCTTGAAAACTACTTTTCACTTGAAAGCACCCGCGAGCTGATAGCTCAGCTAAAGGCGGTGGGGCTGCAAATGAAGCCCTCGCCGCAGAAGCGGTCGGGCGGTCCGCTCGAGGGCAAAACCTTTGTCCTTACGGGCACCCTGCCCACTATGACACGCGCTGAGGCAGGCAGGCTTATCGAGCAAAACGGCGGCAAAACCTCCTCCTCGGTGTCAAAAAAGACCTCCTTCGTCCTCGCGGGAGAGGACGCCGGCAGCAAGCTGACCAAGGCGCAGACCTTGGGGATAACCGTGCTGTCCGAGGAGGAATTTCTGAAAATGATAAACGGGTGACCCCGAAAAAAACAGCGTCTCTGCTCAGCACGAGCAGAGACGCTTTTGTGTTTTTGTCAGCCTGCCAGATCCTTTTTGCGGTACTTCAAAAAGGCTGCGGCTATCGCGGCGGCGGTCAGCGCCGCGCCCACGGCGAGGTATTCCCACTGCAGGGAGCGGTGTTCAATGATGTAGGCGCCGTCGGTGTAGGCGAAGGGCGTGATGTATTTTAGAGACTTGGCATCCTCGGTGATGTTTGAAATAAGATTTATGAAATACAAACCCAGCGCCAGCCCCAGTCCTATGCCCAGCCCGTTGCCGCGCAGAAACGCCGAGACGCCGAAGCAAAGCGCGGCTGTCTCAAGCTCAAGCAGCAGGAATGAGAGCAGCAGCGGTATCATTATGCCTGCCTCCACGCTTTCGCCGATAGCTGCGGCGCAGCCTACCGCGCAGCCCGCTACCGCGAGGTTGAGTATCACTATCTGCGCCGCTACGGCCAGCAGCTTGCCCAGTACTATCCGGGAACGCGACAGGGGAAGGGTGCAGAGAAACTCGGCGGTATGCTCCCTTTCCTCCTTTGCCAGCGCGGTGACGCCCATCAGCGCGGCGAACATAGCGCCGCCTATGCCCAAAGTGTTCCCACATTCCAGCGAGAAGTAGTCGATGAAGCGGGACATACCCATTTTATCCATGCCGAAGGCGGCGGAAAAGCTGCCCATGTTGCTCACCATTTCATCCATCTGCTGCATCTGCGGCTTCATCTGCGGATAGATAAGTATGGTAACTGAGATCATAAAGGCTATGGCCGCTGTCCATATCAGCAGCGACATCCTGCCGCGTTTCAGCTCGTGAAAGAAAACAGTCATCTTATTTTCCCTCCCTGCTGTAGTAGTGGAGGAATATCTCCTCAAAGTCGGGGTCGGCTATGGTGATGTCCTCAAAGCTTGTTCCGCTGAGCGCCCGTATAAGCTCCGTCTGGTCGCCGCGGTACAAAAAGGAGGCGTTGTTGTTTTCAAAGCGCAGCTCCGTTGCCCCGGGTATTTGCGAAAGCGCGCCGACGCCGCGCAGGCTCACGCGCTTTACGCCGGTGTGGGCAAGCTTTTCCACGCTGTCGCTCACCAGTATCGCGCCCTCGCGTATCACCGCCGCGTGGCGGCAGTAGCGCGTCACATCAGAGAGGATGTGCGAGGAGAGGAACACTGTGGCGCCCTTAGCGTTGCGTTCCCTGAGCAGCGAGAAAAACTCCTGCTGCATCAGCGGGTCAAGCCCGCCCGTGGGTTCATCCATGATATAAAGCCGCGGGTCATGCTGCATAGCCAGCACTATGCCCACCTTTTTGCGGTTGCCCAGCGACAGCTCGTTTATCTTTCGGTTAGGGTCAAGCTCCAGCCGCTCACACAGCCGCGCTGCCTCGGCGGCGCAGTTTTTGCGGCGCGCCTTGGCGGCAAAGGAGAGTATGTCCCTTACCTTCATCCCGCTGTAGAATACCGCTTCCGAGGGAAGATAGCCCACCTCGGCGAGTATCTCGGTGTTGTCCCCGACAATGCTTTTGCCGAAGATCTCGGCGCTGCCGCCCGTGGGGGAGATAAGCCCCAGCAGGGTGCGGATGGTGGTGCTTTTGCCGGCGCCGTTTGGCCCGATGAAGCCGAAAAAATCGCCCTCATCCACCGCAAGGCTGACCTTTTCAATGCCGCGGTGCCTGCCGTATCGCTTGGTGAGTTCAATGGTCTGTATCGCTTTCATAAAACCACCTCCTAAAGTTTACTAGATTATAACACAGGTTCATGTGACTGTCAATAGATTTCAAAAGATTTTATTCTTAATATTCTTCTGTTCTAAACCCCTTTCATCCCGCATACAATTGAACATAGCAAAACGGAGGAATGTAAATGAACGGAACTGACAACAGCCGACTGGCACAGGCGGCAGGCTGCCTCGGGGCGGCGCTCTATCGGGCGATAGAGCCTTATTTTTCAAAATTAGAAAAAACCGCGCAGGAGATACGTCTGCGCGTCAACCGTCCGGCGGCGGTGGTATGCCGGGGAAAGACCTGGTATCTTACGCGCGGCGGCAGCCTGACGGACTTGCCCTGCGGCGACCTGCTGACTGTCAGCCGAAGTCAGCTTGACGAGGTGTTCGCCCGTCTGTGCGACTATTCGGTATACGCGCACCGGCGTGAGATAGCGCATGGCTATATCACCCTGCGGGGCGGTCACCGCGCGGGCATCTGCGGCACCGCCGTGGCGTCGGACGGGCGTGTGACTAACGTGCGCGACATCAGCTCAGTAAACCTGCGCATCGCCCGCGAACACCGCGGCTGTGCCGAGGCGGTGTTTCGCGCCGTGGATAACGGCGGCATGCTGCTCTGCGGTCCGCCCTGCTCGGGCAAGACCACGGTGCTGCGCGACCTTGCGCGGCTGCTTTCACAAAGCGACGGGCAAAACGTATCGCTTATAGACGAAAGGGGAGAGCTGGCGGCTTGCTGCCGCGGCGAGCCTCAAAACGACGTGGGGCTCTGCGACGTGTTTGACGGCTATCCCAAGGCGGCTGCCATGGAACAGGCGCTGCGCGCTATGGCGCCCGCGACTATCCTCTGCGACGAGATAGGCGGAGAGGAGGACGCCGCGGCGGTTGCGCAGTGCGTCAACAGCGGAGTCAGGCTCATCGCCACCGCCCACGCCGCCGACGAGCGCGAGCTGTACGGCAGGGCGGCGCTGAGGCAGGTGCTTGCGACGGGCGCGTTTTCCACTTTGGTTTTCCTGAAGGGAAGGGAGCGCGCCGGACAGATAGCCACAGTCGTCAGGGCGGGTGAGAGCCGTGCCGCTTAAGCTTGCGGGCGCGTTGCTGCTTTCGCTGGCGGGCTTGGCGGCAGGCTGTGCCCTTGTGCGCCGCCTGCGCCTGCGCAAGCGTTTTTTGCGGGACTTCATAGCGTTTTTGACTGCGCTGGAAACCAATCTGCGCTGGCGATGCGATGACATTTTTACACTGGTTAATTCTTCACAGGAATTATTCGCCCTGCCTGCCGACTCCTCCTCACCCTTTGAACAGGTGTGGGAAAAATACACCGCGCCGCTTTCCCGCCGCTTTTGTCTTAAGCGCGAGGACGCCTTGCTGCTCGGCGAGCTGGGCGCGGGGCTGGGCAAAACCGACGCCGAGGGGCAGCTTGCGCATCTGGCGCTGTACAAAACGCTGTTTTGCAAGCAGCTTGCCGCTGCCGAGGAGGAGCTGCAAAGCAAGGCGAAGCTATACAGGACGCTGGGGCTGTTTGCAGGGATGTCCGCGGCGTTAATGATGATATAAGAGGTAAAAATGGACGTAGAACTGATTTTTAAAATCGCGGCTGTCGGTATAATAGTTGCGGTGCTGTGCCAGCTTTTGATCCGCAGCGGACGCGAGGAGCAGGCTATGCTGACCTCGCTGGCAGGGCTTATAGTGGTGCTGACCCTGATCGTCACCCAGATAAGCGCCCTTTTCGCCACGATAAAGCGGCTGTTCGGCTTTTGATGAGCGCGGTGTCTATGGCGGCGTTTGCCGTTGTCACGGCTGTGCTGGCGCTCACCGTCCGCTCCAAAAACGGCGAGATAGCGCTGCTGCTTACTGTAGCCTGCGCCGCAGGTATGCTGCTCGGCGTAATGCAGGGCGCCTCGGCGGTCATAGCCGCGGTGCAAAGCGTGGTGTCCGCCGCAGGGCTAAACAGCAGCTATCTGACTGTTCTGCTCAAGGTCATAGGCATCTGCCTGCTTACCGAGTTTGCCGCGAACACCTGCCGCGACTCGGGAAGCGCCGCGCTGGCGTCAAATGTCACTCTGGCGGGCAAGCTGATGGCTACGGTCACGGCGCTGCCGCTGTACGTCGATATTTTCAATACGGTTCTGTCTATCATGAATTCAAGATGAAAAAGTTTACGGGAATTATAATCGTTATTATTCTGTTATCGAATATTTCTATCCTCACCGCTTCCGCCGAGGAGCTTACCTTCGACTATTCGGGGGTGTACAACAGCCTATCCTCCGAGACGGTCGGGCGGCTGAGGGAGCTGGGCGTGGACGCGGCAGACGCGGCTTCACTGTCCGGACTAAGCTTTGAAAAGGCGGCGGCGACGCTGTCGAGGATGGCGGGCGACAGTCTGCGCGCTCCGCTGGCGGGCTTGATGACCGTGCTGGCGGCGCTTATACTCTGCGCCATGCTCTCCGCTTATCAAAGCGGGCTTTCAACGGACATACGCTCCACCGTGCACACTGCGGCGGCGCTGGCGGTCAGCGCGGCTGTGGCGGCTCCGGCGCTCGGCTTCATCGGCTCGGCGGGCGGGGTAATAACCAACGCCGCCAACCTGTATCTCGCTTACGTACCCATAGCGGCGGTTATGATGGCGACCTCAGGTCAGGGCTTTTCGGCTTATTCCTACCAGAGCGCGATGATAGCCGTGGGTCAGATGGTGGCAAGGGTGTCAGCCGACCTTATTTTGCCGCTGATGAACATGTTCCTGGGGCTGAGCGTTACCTCGGGCATAGCGCCCGAGGCACGGCTGCAGGGTTTCACCGCCATGCTGCAAAAGGTAAGCAAATGGCTGCTGGCGTTCGTGATGTCGGTGTTCACGGCGGTGCTGGCTATCCGCGGCATGGCTTCGGGAGCTGTCGATACGGTCGCCGCGCGCACGGCGCGGTTCGCGCTCAGCTCCTGCGTGCCCGTGGTGGGCGGCGCGCTGGGCGAGGCTTATCAATCTGTGCAAAGCAGCCTTCACCTGCTCAAATCGGGCTTGGGTATATTCGTCATCCTCGCCATCGCGCTCACGTTTTTGCCGTCGGTGATACAGTGCGTAGCCTGGTCGCTCTGCCTGTTCGTGGGCAAGGCGGCTGCCGAGGTGATGGGCGTGGACGGCTGTGCAAGGCTGCTTGAGGCGCTGGCGGCGGTGTTTTCCACCCTGTTGGCGGTGCTGCTGTGCGTGATGTCGGTGTTCATCATCTCCACCGCGGCGGCGTTCACCATCAGGGGCGAGGGCGTATGAGCGGGCTTTACGCGGTCGCGGTCACCGTCTGCGCCGCTGCTCTGGCGGTCACGCTGCTCTCGCGGTTCGTGACGGACGGCGGCACGCAGACTCTCCTGAGGCTGGTGCTGGGCGCCTTTGTGCTGTGCAGTATGCTGCTGCCGCTCGGGCGCGCCGTGCAAGGCATCTCCGCAGATATAGCCGCCGTTCAGAGCGCTACCGTAGACAGCGCCGCACAGCGGGAGCAGGCGCAGCGGGCGGTGCTGGAGCGCACAAAGGCGGGCTTGGAGCAGACGCTGCGCGATATACTGGCGCAAAACGGGCACACGGTGAAAAACGCCGCCGTCACCTTGGCGATACAGGGCGAAAACCGCGTTATCATCGCGGACGTCACCCTGACGGTAGGCGACATCACCCCTGAGGAGGAAAAGGAGCTGGTACGGCTTACTCAGACACATTTCGCGGTGGAGCCGCAGATCGTGAGGGAAAGCGAATGAAAGAAAAAGCAAAGTTCTTTAAAAACCTTTTGGAGCGCGACCGCCTGCGTAGGCTTATAATCATAGCGGGCGCGGTCGGCGCGGCGCTGATACTGCTGTCAAACAGCTTTTCGCCGGTTAAGACCTCGGGCGCTTCGGCAAAGTCCTCGGTAAGCGACGACAGGGCGCTTGAGGAAAAGCTGCGGCGCGCGGTGGAGTGCATGGAGGGCGCAGGCAAGGCGCGGGTGTTCGTGACGCTGGAGGACGGCGGCGACGCCTCGCCCTTCGGCGGCGAGGAAAAGGAGGCGCGGGCGCGCGGAGTGCTGGTGCTGTGCGAGGGAGGAGAGGACCCCGTGGTCGTCGCCCGCGTCAGCGAGGCGCTCACAAAGGCGCTGGGCATCTCATCGGCAAAGATATGCATTGAAAAACTTACAGAATAAAGGCGGTATGACTATGAAATTCGAGAAAAAGCACATCGTTGCCTCGGCGCTTATACTCGCGCTGGGCGCGGCGGTCTATGTCAACTGGCAGCTCGGCGGCAAGCAGAGCACGGTAAAGGAGCTGGGCGCGGCGTCGCTGGTCAACGCGGCGGTCACTGCAACAGCCGACCAGCCCTCGTCCGGTTCGGCGCTTACTCCCGCGCAGGAGAGCTTTTTTGCCTCGGAGCGCGTCAAGCGGCAGAACACCCAGGACGCGGTGCTTGACGAGGCTCAGAAGGTGTTCGATCTTGAGAGCGCGCGCGAGGAGGACAAAAGCGAGGCGCAGAAAAACGTGGAGAAGATACTGCGCAGCTTCACCGTGCAGCAGAGCATAGAGAGCATCATCAAGGCAAAGGGCTTTTCCGACTGCCTCTGCTGTATAAGCGACGAGGGCGTTACGGTCATCGTGCCCGAGGAACAGCTAAACGACACCGCCGTGCTGGTGATAGACGACGCCGTTTTCTCCCACTACAAGGTCAGCTATGAGAAGATCTCCGTGGTCGGGGCGCGGTGAGTCACGGCGTTAATCCGCTCTTTACTTTTACGCTTCGCTGTGGTATAATCGACTTGAATATAATTGTAAAGTTGGGTTGATATGTGCGATAAAGAAAAAGAAGTTAAGCTCAGCCGCAGCGAGGCAAGAGAACAGGCTTTTATGCTGCTCTTCGCGCGTTCGTTCATCGACGAGCCGCTGGAGGAGACCTTTGAGGCAGCCGACCAGCTCTTTGTGGGCGGCGTCTGCGACTACGCCCGTGTGGTTGTGCCCTCGGTGGAGCAGCTGCAGGGCGAGATAGACGCCGACATCTCACGCTTTCTCAAAAAGGGCTGGAATTTGCAGCGCATTTCGCGCATTTCGCTGGCTATTCTGCGCCTGGCGGTGTACGAGATAAAGTACCTTTCCTCTATACCCGACAGCGTTTCGGTCAACGAGGCGGTGGAGCTCGCCAAGAAATACACCATCGACGAAAGCGGCTTTGTAAACGGAATACTCGGCTCGTTCATCCGCAGCCGCGCGGGTGATGAAAAATGAGCCTGTACTTAGGGATAGACACCTCAAACTACACCACCTCAGCGGCGTTGTATGACAGCGAAACAGGCGTTATGACTCAGCAAAAAAAGCTGCTGCCCGTAAAAGAGGGACAGCCGGGACTGCGCCAGAGCGACGCGGTGTTTCACCACACCGCGCAGCTTCACACGCTGTTTTCCGCGCTGGTGGAACACATTGACACCAAACAGATAGCCGCCGTGGGCGTGTCCTCGCGACCCCGCCCCGTAAGCGGCTCCTATATGCCGTGTTTCACCGTGGGAGAAAACACGGCTAAAATTTTATCCGCCGCGCTCAAGGTGCCCTTAGCTGAGTTTTCACATCAGGAGGGGCATATAGCCGCGGCGCTTTTCGGCGCGGACAGGCTCGAGCTGCTGCGCAGGGAGTTCATCGCCTTCCACGTCAGCGGCGGCACCACCGAGGCGCTGCTGGTAAGGGGAGAGGGCAGCGGATTTTCCTGCAAGCTCATAGCGAAAACGCTCGACCTCAACGCGGGTCAGGCTGTTGACCGCGTGGGGCTTATGCTGGGACTGCGCTTTCCCTGCGGCGCTCAGCTTGAACAGCTCGCGCTGCAAAACACCGAGCCTGTAAAGGTCAGACCGACGCTCAAGGGCTGCGACTGCTGCCTGAGCGGCGTAGAGAACCTCTGCCAAAAGCTCTGTGCCGAGGGCAGGGACAAGCCCTACATCGCCGCGTTTTGTCTGGAGTACATCCGCCGCACGCTGGAGCAAATGACCGATTGCCTGCGGGAGCGTTACGGCGACCTGCCGCTGCTTTACGCGGGCGGCGTTATGTCGAATACCCTCATCAAAAATTCTTTTACAGAAAAATACAACGCAAGCTTCGCGCCGCCGATGTATTCCTCCGACAACGCCGCCGGCATAGCATATTTAACTTATGTTAAACATGAAAAAATAATCTAAAAATCTCTCAACTCTAAACTCTAAATAAAACTATGTATACACCAAATATCCCAAAGCCCGTCGTGCTTTCCGTATCACAACTGAATCGTTATCTTAAGTCGGTGCTCGAGGGCGACCCCAGGCTGCAAATCGTTCTGCTCGCGGGCGAGATCTCAAATTTCACCAACCACTACAGCAGCGGACATCTGTATTTTTCGCTGAAGGACGCGCGCAGCGTCATTCGCGCGGTGATGTTCGCGGGCAACGCGCGTCGGCTTCGCTTCCGTCCCGAAAACGGGATGAAGGTGCTCTGCCGCGGGCGGGTGTCGCTTTACGAGCCGAGCGGACAGTACCAGCTATATGTCGAGGACATGCAGCCCGACGGCGTGGGAGCGCTGGCGCTCGCCTTTGAGCAGCTCAAAAAGCGGCTTGAGGCGCAGGGATTGTTTGCCCCCGCTCACAAGAAGCCGCTGCCGCGTTTCCCGAAAACCGTAGGCGTCATCACCTCGCCCACGGGAGCGGCTGTGCAGGACATCCGCAACATCCTCTATCGGCGCTACCCGTGCGCGGACATGCTTTTTTATCCCGTGCAGGTCCAGGGCGAAAGCGCCGCGCCTCAGCTTGCGGAAGCACTGCGAAGGCTGGATAGGTCGGGGCTTTGCGACGTTATCATCATAGGCAGGGGCGGCGGCTCCGCCGAGGACCTGTGGGCGTTCAACGACGAGGACTTGGCGCGTGAGATATTCGGCTGCCGCACTCCGGTCATCTCCGCCGTCGGGCACGAGACCGACTTCACCATCTGCGACTTTGTCGCCGATATGCGCGCGCCCACGCCCTCTGCGGCGGCGGAGCTTGCGGTGCCCGATACGGGCGAGCTAAAGGCTTATTACCGCTCACAGGCGCAGTATCTGGCAAACCTTGCCGACAACCGCCTGCGAAAGAATCACAACCGCCTGCTGTTGCTGCGGCAGCGGATGAGCGCCGCGGGACCCGAGGCGCGCTCGCAGCGGATGATGCAGCACTACCGACTTACTTCCGAAAGGCTGGCGGCGGGCATGGCGCGAAAAGCCGAGCAGGAAGGCTCAAGGCTGCGCCGAAACGCCGCCAAGCTTGAAAGCCTTAACCCGCTGTCCGTTTTGTCGCGCGGCTACACCCTGACCGAGCAAGGGGGCAGGGCGGTAGGCTCTGCGGCGGCGCTGGACAGGGACGAGCCCTTCACCGTTACCTTCTGTGACGGAACTGTCACCGCGAAGGCGACGGACACTACTGCCGAAAAACAAACACCACCTACCACCGAATAAAGTCTATGTTCACTCATCTTCATGTACATACCGAATACAGTTTACTCGACGGCGCCTGCCGCGTTTCGGAGATAGCCTCTGCCGCTAAGCGGAAGGGGTTTTCTTCGCTTGCCATCACCGACCACGGCGTTATGTACGGCGTCGTCGACTTTTACCGCGCCTGCCTAAAGGAGGGCATCCGCCCCGTTATAGGCTGCGAGGTCTATGTCGCGCCCAAGTCGCGGTTTGACAAAAACCCCTACGAGCGCTACTACCATATGGTTTTGCTGTGCGAAAACCAAACAGGCTATCAAAACCTGATGAAGCTGGTGTCGCTGGGCTTCACCGAGGGCTTCTACAACAAGCCGCGCATCGACGACAGCCTGCTCGAGCAATATCACGAGGGCTTGATCTGTCTGTCCGCGTGCCTTGCGGGCGAAATACCGCAAAAGCTCTTGCAGGGCGACTATGCCGCGGCAAAGCAAAAGGCTGAATACTACCGCGATCTGTTCGGCGAGAACAACTTCTTTATCGAATTGCAGGATCACGGCATCGAGGAGCAGCGGCGCATAATACCCGACTTAGCGCGGATAGCCCGCGAGATAGGCGTAGGCACCGCAGCCACCAACGACAGCCACTATATCGAGCGCGAGGACGCCGACACCCACGGCATTCTGCTGTGCATACAGACGGGCAGCACCGTAAGCGACAGCGACAAAATGGAGTTTCAGACCGACGAGTTTTATCTGAAAACCGAGGAGGAAATGCGCGAGCGCTTCAAGGACTACCCCGAGGCGCTCGACAACACACAGCTCATCGCCGACCGCTGTAATGTCACCTTTGAGTTCGGCAAGCGCAAGCTGCCGCGCTTTGAGGTGCCTGACGGCGAGGATCACCTCAGCTATTTCCGCCGTCAGTGCTTCGACGGGCTGCGCCGTCACTACGGCGACTCGCCCGACCAAGCCCTTGTTGACCGCCTTGAGTATGAGATAGCCACGGTCGCCGAGATGGGCTTTGTGGACTACTACCTCATCGTCAACGATTTTGTGCAGTACGCCAAGTCGCACGGCATACCCGTGGGACCCGGGCGAGGCTCGGGCGCGGGGTCTCTCGCCGCCTACTGCATAGGCATCACCGCTGTAGACCCCATCAAGTACAACCTGCTCTTTGAGCGGTTCCTAAACCCCGAGCGCGTAAGCATGCCCGATTTTGACATCGACTTCTGCAAGCGCCGCAGGGGCGAGGTGATCGACTACGTGGTGGACAAGTACGGCGCCGACCACGTGGCGCAGATAATCTCCTTCGGCACCATGGCGGCGCGCGGAGCCATACGCGACGTGGGCAGGGTGCTGGGTATGTCCTACGGCGCTGTGGACGAGATAGCCAAGCTGGTGCCCTTTGAGCTTAATATCACCATCGACAAGGCTATGAAGGCGAGCAGTGAGCTGCGCCGCCGCTGCCAAAGCGACCCCGACACAAGGCAGCTTATCGAGGTGGCGCGCAAAATAGAGGGGATGCCGCGGCACGCCACCATGCACGCGGCGGGCGTGGTGATAACCGACAGACCCGTTTCCGACTATGTGCCCCTCTCAAAAAACGACGACAACATCGTCACCCAGTTCACCATGACCACGCTTGAGGAGCTGGGGCTGCTTAAAATGGACTTTTTGGGGCTGCGCAACCTGACCGTGATAGACGACGCGGAAAAGATGATAGCGCGCGCCCATCCCGAATATGACCCCGAACAGATACGCGAGGACGACAGGCGCGTGTTCGCGATGATCTCGCGCGGCGCCACCGACGGCGTGTTCCAGTTTGAAAGCACGGGCATGAAGAACGTGCTGACTCAGCTGCGTCCCGACTGTGTCGAGGACCTGATAGCCGTGCTGTCGCTCTACCGCCCGGGTCCCATGGACAGCATACCAACCTACATAGACTGCCGCCATAACCCCTCGCACATCCGTTACAAGCACCCAAAACTTGAGCCGATACTCAACGTCACCTACGGCTGCATCGTGTATCAGGAGCAGGTCATGCAGATATTCCGCGAGCTGGCGGGCTACAGCTTGGGACGCGCCGACATAGTGCGCCGTGCCATGAGCAAGAAAAAGCACGACGTCATGGAGCGCGAACGCGACATCTTCATCAACGGGCTTACCGACGACAGCGGCAAGGTCGTTGTAGAGGGCTGTGTGCGCCGTGGCGTCAGCGCCGAGGTCGCAGCCTCGGTGTTCGGCGAGATGGAGAGCTTTGCCTCCTACGCCTTCAACAAATCCCACGCCGCGGCGTACGCGGCGGTGGCGTACAAGACCGCGTGGCTAAAGTGCTATTATCCGCGCGAGTATATGGCGGCGCTGCTTTCCAGCGTGCTCGACAACCAGCCAAAGCTCAGCGCCTATATCGGCGAGTGCCGCCGTTTGGGCATACAGGTGCTGCCGCCAAATGTCAACGAGAGCTTTTTGACCTTTGCGGTCAGCGGCAAAAACATCCGCTACGGCTTGCTGGCGATAAAAAACCTTGGCAGCGCGTTTATTCGGCAGATAATCAGCGAACGCGCGCTCGCGCCGTACAAGTCCTTCTACGACTTCTGCAAGCGGCTTTACGGCAAAAACATGAACAGCCGCGCGGTGGAAAGCCTGATACGCTGCGGCGCCTTTGACGGTCTGGGCGCCAACCGCCGCCAGCTTTTGGCGATAGTAAAGACCGTGCTTGACGACCTGGAATACGACGCCCGCCATAATATGGGCGGTCAGCTCAGCTTTTTCGACCTGGGCGGAGAGGGCGGACTGCCCTCGGCAGAGCCGCGGCTTCCCGAGCTTGAGGAGTTCCCCGCGGAGGAGCTGCTCCGTATGGAAAACGAGGTCGCGGGCATGTACCTCAGCGGCCACCCGATGGACGACTACACCGAATTTGCCAAGCTTTGCGGGGCGGACAGCATAGGGGACATCCTGCTGGACAATTCGCGCTACACCGACGGAAAAAAGGTCTGCGTGGTGGGCGTGACAGTCAAGGTGAAAACTCAGGTCACCAAAAACGGCAAGATGATGGCGTTCGTCACGCTGGAGGACCGCAGCGGCTCTATGGAGGCTGTGGTGTTCCCGAATGTCTATGAGCGCTTCGGGCTGTATCTGAGCGAGGGCGGCGCGGTTATCCTGCGCGGCACCCTCAATTGCAGGGAGAACGAGGAGCCTAAGCTGCTCTGCGATTCCGCCGATAAAGCCCGCCGCAACGGCGAGTGCGAAAACTTTCGCCGTGCTCCCGCCGAGCAGGGCGGCGCGCAAAAGCCCTTAGCGCCTCAGGCGCTGTATCTTCGCATAGACGAGCTAAACACGCCGCTGTATGAAAGGGCGCGTCGGGTTCTGGATATTTTTGAGGGCAAAACGCCCGTCATTTTCTACCTCAGCGACTCCAACCGAAAGGTAAGGGCGCCCGCGTCCATGTGGGTCAGCCTCAACGAGGTGATGATAAGGGAGCTGAAGCACCAGCTCGGCGAAAACAACGTAGCGGTCAGGTGAGTTTTAGTTGTTATTCGTTAACTGTTAATTGATTCTTAGTTTGAAGGTTTTTAAAATATGATAATTGATTTTCATACCCATACTTTTCCCGACGCTATCGCCGAAAGGACTATCGCCTACCTTTCCGAGAAGGGCAGGATAACGGCTTTTTGCGAGGGCACAATGAAGTCGCTGATAAACAGTATGCGCGACAGCGGCGTAGACCGCAGCGTCGTGCTGCCCATTGTTACAAACCCCCGTCAGGAGCGCACCATCAACCGCGTATCCGCCGAGAACAACGGGAAAAACAACGTTTTTTTCGCGGGCAGCGTACATCCCGACAGCGAGTGCGCGGATGAGATGCTCGACTATATAAAGGACAGCGGACTTTTCGGAATAAAGTTCCACCCCGACTATCAGGGCACGGACTTTGACGACCCGCGCTATCTGCGCATCATGCGCGGCGCGTTTGAGCGCGGGCTTTACGTAATAACTCACGCGGGCGTTGACCCCGCCTTCCGCGACCATGTCCACTGCACGCCCGATATGGTTCTTAATGTCTTAAAAGAATTAAAAGGCTTGGCGGAGGACAAGCTTATCCTGGCGCATTTGGGCGGCTTTGAAATGCACGACGAGGCACTTCAAAAGCTCGCGGGCGCGCCTGTCTATATGGACACCGCCGCGGTGCTCAGCGGCTCGCCCGAAAAGTGCCGCGAAATAATCCTGCGCCACGGCGCCGACCGCGTCCTGTTCGCGTCGGATTCCCCCTGGTACAGCCAGAAGGAGTATGTGCGTATACTTCGCGGTCTCGGACTGGGCGAGGACGCCGAGGAGAAGATTTTTCACCGCAACGCCGAAAAAATCCTGTTTCACGCTCAATAGTACAGGATTGTCTATTGTTTTTTCAGGGGATTTGTGTTACAATTAAAAAAGGCTGTGCGAACCGCTTACCCGTATCACGCGGTATCGCCGCAAATGCAGAATTATAATAGTTTTGGAGGACATAGAAAGTGAAAAAGCTAATGCTGGGCAACGAAGCGATTGCCAGAGGTCTTTACGAGGCGGGCGTTACGCTCGTTTCAAGCTACCCGGGAACCCCCTCAACGGAGATCACCGAGTTTGCCGCTAAGTATGACGAAATCTACTGCGAGTGGGCGCCCAACGAAAAGGTAGCCACCGAGGTCGCCTTCGGCGCTTCTCTGCGCGGAGCGCGTTCCGCCTGCGCCATGAAGCACGTGGGACTCAATGTCGCCGCCGACCCGCTGTTCACCCTGTCTTACACGGGCGTAAACGGCGGCATGGTGATCTTTGTCGCCGACGACCCCGCCATGCACTCATCTCAAAACGAGCAGGATTCCCGCCACTACGCCATCGCCGCCAAGGTGCCTATGCTCGAGCCCGCGGATTCCGCCGAGGCTAAGGACTTTGTAAAGGCGGCGTTCGCCATCTCGGAGGAATTTGACACGCCCGTTATCATCAGGATGTGCACCCGCATAGCCCATTCGCAGGGCGCTGTGGAGCTGTGCGACCGCGAGGAGCACGCGCTTCCCGCCTATGAAAAGAACCCGCAGAAATACATAATGGCGCCTGCCAACGCCATCCGCCGCCATCCCTTTGTTGAGGAGCGCACCCGCAAGCTCTCCGCTTACGGCGAGACCTCGCCGCTCAACCGCGTCGAGTACGGCGGCACCGAAAAGGGCATAATCTGCTCCGGCACCTGCTACCAGTATGTCAAGGAGGTTTTCGGCGACAGCGTTTCCGTGCTCAAGCTCGGACTCGTCAACCCTCTGCCCGTTGAGATAATCAGGGACTTCGCGTCCAAGGTGGACACGCTCTATGTCATCGAGGAGCTTGACGGCATCATCGAGGCGCACCTCAACGCGCTCAAGATCCCCTGCATCGGCAAGGAGATGTTCACGCCCATCGGCGAATACAACCAGACCACCATCCGCGAGGCGTTCGGACTTCCTCAGCCCGAAAGCGTCAGCGCCGACACGCCTGTTCCCGTGCGTCCGCCCGTAATGTGCGCGGGCTGTCCGCACCGCGGTCTGTTCTACACGCTTTCTAAGCATAAGATAACCTGCCTGGGCGACATCGGCTGCTACACCCTCGGCTCTGCGGCTCCCTTGTTCGCGCTTGATTCCACCCTCTGCATGGGCGCTTCCGTTTCGGGACTGCACGGCTTCAACAAGGCGGGCGGCAAGGACAGCGAAAGCAAGACCGTCTGCGTTATCGGCGACTCCACCTTCATGCACTCGGGCGTGACGGGACTCATCAACATCGCCTACAACGCGTCTAATTCCACCGTCATCATCCTCGACAACTCCATCACCGGCATGACGGGCCATCAGCAGAACCCCACCACCGGCTACAACATCAAGGGCGACCCCGCATTGGCGGTCAATCTCGAGGCGCTGTGCAAGTCCATCGGCATCGAGCGTGTGCGCGTGGTAGACCCCTACGACCTCAAGCAGTGCGAGGAAGCTATCCTCGAGGAGCTCAGCGTGGACGCGCCCAGTGTAATAATCTCGCGCAGACCCTGCATGCTGCTCAAGTATGTAAAGGCTAAGCCGCCCGTAAAGGTAAACGAGGACAAGTGCGTGGGCTGCAAGCAGTGCATGAAGCTCGGCTGTCCCGCCATCAGCATGAAAAACAAGAAGGCGCACATCGACTTTACCCAGTGCGTCGGCTGCGACGTCTGCACCCAGCTCTGCAAGCTCGGCGCTATTGAGAAAGGGGAGAGATAAGATGGAAACAAAGAATGTAATGATCGTCGGCGTCGGCGGTCAGGGAAGCCTGCTCGCTAGCAAGCTGCTCGGCAAGCTGCTTACCCAGGAGGGCTATGACGTAAAGGTGAGCGAAGTTCACGGCATGAGCCAGCGCGGCGGCTCCGTCGTCACCTATGTGCGCTTCGGCGACAGGGTCTATTCTCCCGTTATCTCCAAGGGCGAGGCGGACTTCATCGTGTCGTTTGAGAAGATCGAGGCGGCGCGCTATGCCGACACCCTCAAAAAGGACGGCAAGATCATCGTCAATTCCCAGATGATCGACCCCATGCCCGTAATAACGGGCGCGGCGCAGTACCCCGAGGGCGTGCTCGACGAGCTGAAAGCCAAGGGCGTGTTCGTGGATGAGCTAGACGCGCTTTCGCTTGCCGTAGAGGCGGGCAACCCCAAGAGCGTCAACATCGTGCTCATGGGCAGGCTCGCCAAGTATTTCGACATCCCCTACGACAAGTGGGCGGAGGCTATCAAGGTATCGGTCAAGCCGCAGTTTGTGGACGTAAACCTCAAGGCGTTCGATTTGGGATATAACTACTGATAAGCCGCCTGAGTGCTTTTGTGTGAGCGACACTTTACTTTATCGGTTTAAAGCATTAACGCGCTGAATTTTCTGCATAAAAGTACTTGACGCGACCCGCAGTATTTTTGTATAATTGATTAGTAAAAACGGTTGGAGCAGGAGGAAGAGCAAGGTAATGCCGCAAAGGCGCGGCTGCCCGGCTCCTTTTCCGCTCTCAACTTTTTATAGAAGGAGTGATAAGCCATGGGAAAGTATTTTCAGCCTGAGATCGAAACAGCCTCCCGCGAGGAGATACTGGCGATCCAAAATGAAAAAATCGTAAAGCAGGTAAAGCACGTTTACGACAACGTAAAGTATTACCGTGACCTGATGGACGCAAAGGGAGTAAAGCCCGAGGACATCAAGGGAGTTGAGGACATACCCAAGCTGCCCTTTATTTCAAAGGCGGATCTGCGCGAGGCATATCCCTACGGACTGCTCGGCACCGACCTTAAAAACTGCGTGCGCATCCATTCCACCTCCGGCACCACCGGCAAGCGCGTCGTAGCCTTTTACACACAGCACGACATTGACCTGTGGGAGGAGTGTACCGCCAGAGCGATCGTCGCGGCGGGCGGTACCGACGAGGACGTGCTGCAGGTAGCCTACGGCTACGGACTGTTTACGGGCGGTGCGGGCATTCACGGCGGCTCTCACAAGGTCGGCTGCCTTACGCTTCCCATGTCGTCTGGCAACACCGAGCGTCAGATCCAGTTTATGATGGATCTGGGCGCCACTATCATCTGCTGCACTCCTTCCTATGCCGCCTATATCGGCGAGACCCTCGCCGAGCACGGCTACAAGCCCGAGGACAACAAGCTCAAGGCGGGCATCTTCGGCGCCGAGCCCTGGACAGAGGAAATGCGCCGCAGCATCGAAAAAAGCCTGGGCATCAAGGCGTATGACATCTACGGGCTTACCGAGATAAGCGGTCCGGGCGTCGCCTTTGAGTGCGAGGAGCAAAAGGGCATGCACATCAACGAGGACCACTTCTATGTTGAGATCATCGACCCCGACACGGGCGAGGTGCTGCCCGATGGCAGCAAGGGCGAGCTGGTGTTCACCAGTCTGGACAAAGAGGCATTCCCGCTGCTCAGATACCGCACGCGCGACATCTGCGTGCTCACGCGCGAAAAGTGCGCCTGCGGCAGAACCCACGTAAAGATGACAAAGCCGATGGGCAGAAGCGACGACATGATGATAATTCGCGGCGTAAATGTCTTCCCCAGCCAGATAGAGGCGGTGCTGCTCAAGCAGGGCTACACCCCCAACTATCAAATCGAGGTAGACCGCATCAACAACACCGACACCTTCGAGATCAAGGTAGAAATGGCTCCCGAGCAGTTCTCCGACATCGTGTCTGTCAACCAGGCAAAGGAGAGAAAGCTCGAAAAAGAGATGCGCACTATGCTGGGCATCGGACCCAAGGTGCGTTTGGTGCCGCCTAAGACTATTGCCCGCAGCGAGGGCAAGGCTGTGCGCGTGATCGACCACCGCAAGCTGCACGATTAAGCAGAGGAGGAACAGCTATGGCAATTCAGCAGATTTCCGTTTTTGTGGAAAACAAACAGGGCAAGCTGGTGGAAACCGTGAAAACGCTTGCCGATAACGACATAAACATCCGCGCCATGAGTATTGCCGACACAAAGGATTTCGGCATCCTGCGCATGATAACCTCCGACAACGCCAAGACCCGCGAGGTGCTCAGCGACGACACCGTGGTAAACACCACCGATGTTATCGCCGTAAAAATGGCGGACAAGCCCGGAGCGCTGTACAAGGTGATAAACATCCTCTCCGCGGCGGGCGTCAACATCGAGTATATGTACGCCTTCACCGCCTCCGACGCGCTGGGAGCCTACGTGGTGTTCCGCGTGGACGATGTGCCGCAGGCACAGAAGCTGATGGATGAAAACGGCTTGAAGTCCCTGAATGACGAGGATGTACTCTCAATGTGATGTACCGGCAACGGAGCGTTGCGTCAGTCCGCCTATGAAAAACTTTTTCATCTTTTATAAAACGTCATCAACGGCGGGCGCCGGTGGGCGCTTTCTCCGCCTATAGAGAACTATCATCTTTTATAAAACGTCATCAACGGCGGGCGCCGGTGGGCGCTTTCTCCGCCTATGGAGAACTATCATCTTTTATAAAACGTGATCAACGGCGGGCGCCGGTGGGCGCTTTCTCCGCCTATGGAGAACTATCATCTTTTATAAAACGTGATCAACGGCGGGTCGAACCTCAGTGGTTCGACCCGCCGTTGTGCTTTTTTCTTATATATCCTTCTTAGTGTACTTGGACGCTAAGTTTTTCTTTATCGTTTGGAAACTGTAATTACTGTAGAAAGCTTCACCGAGTAGTTTGTTATCGGATTTGACCGACATAGCGTTGCCGTATTTCTTTTTCAAAACAATAAAGCGATAAATGCTCCATGCGGCAAAAACACAGGCAACCAATACATGCAGATTAACGAGGATCAAACATCCTGATATAACGGTTTGATCGTTTAAATACTGCATTTTGTACGACCAAGAGATCATGCTCACCCATTCGTATGGATCCCCGTCGATAGTTGCACTTTCATAGCTCATAGACAGCTTGAACAGTGTCGCAATATCCACCAGATTGACAGTTATCAAAAAGATAAAGCCAACGTGAGCTCGCGGAGGATCGCTGACAAACCGAGGAGATAACTGTTTTTTTATGTTGTTTTTGTATTGGATAAACAAAACGATAGCCACAACGACGATGGCGAAATAGATCCCGATCAGGATTTTCCAGAAGTTTTCAACATGAACATTTACCGACTTATTTGAGGTGTAGAGATTCATTGAGAACTGAGCTACACCGAACCCCGCGTTAGCCAATATAAGCAAAAACCCCGAAGCTTTTATTTTCGCAAGAGCTTTAACGCCTTCCGGCTTTTGGAACAGCGGGTTTTCTTTGTGGCGCAGCAAGGCGGTCAGTGTGCCCACGGTAACAGCGGCTGTGGTCAAAAAGCCCGCACATATTATAAAATAGAAGAAGCACAGACCTATGGAGGCGTTGTTGGTATGCATGTTGGCACCGATGAAAAAACTGAGGACATACAGCGAAATAGGGATCAGTGAAAACACCATCAGTTTTTTTCCTCTGTCATACAACGTGTCTGACGGATGATCATCGAATGACCTGTCGCGGTTTTCGTGGACATCCTCAGCGGCAGATGCGGTTTTGACCGGCTCGGCAGGCTTTGGCTCCTGCTTGTAAGTATGTTCCTTTTGCTTTGCCTCGGGCGGCGTTTCGGGTGTTTGTTTTTCCAAGGGAATGATTCTTTTGATACCGTATATCAAGTCCTGCATAAAGCCCAGACTGCCCATGTTGAGCGCCTGCAAATAGGCAAATTCCTGCGGCAGGTCATAGGGATCCATATCGCGGTAGGCGGGGATCAGGATCTTGTCCTCGCCGTTTTTTATCATGGTGAGGAAGCGGCTCCACTCGTTGCGCACCCAGGGTGCTTCAAAGTTTTCTTTGGAGGTGCCCACCACGACCATGACCTTGGAGGAATTGAGCGCAGAGAAGATGTACGGCTCATACGCCGAGCCGATCTTGTCCTGCAGGGTGATGCGCGCAAAAAATACCTTGTAGCCCTCCTTGGTCAGCAGATGGTACATCTCATTCGCCAGCACGCTTTCCATGGTGCGCCGTCCCTGCGCGTCGGTCTCCTTGTAGCAGAGAAAAATATCAAAGGGTTCCTCTTTTTGCGAAATGGCTATGATATTCTTTTGTATGCGGTCTATCTCCGCCGCCTCTTGCTCAAACACCGTGCGCTGTTCCACATCCGCAAGCTGCAGCGCTTTTTTGTAGTTGGGGTCGAGCAGCACGGAGGTTAGACGGGTGCGGTTTATTGTGGGCATGATGCGGCGCGAATGAGGATCGCGCACATATTCAATGCCGTAGGTGCACAGCACGAGCGACCAGTATATCTCGGCGTCCTCCGCGTCCTCAAGAAGTATCCTTTCGTAAAGCTGCGCCGCCTTGTCAAAGTCGCTTGCGCGGCGGTAGTCGTCGGCGCGCTCCAGCAGAGTCGTTTTGTCGGCGCTGCCGGCTTTAGGCAGGGTCAGGGTGTTGCCGCAGTACTCGCACACCGCGGTTGTCTGACCCTCAGCGATCTGCAGCGAGCCGCCGCACATTTTACATTTATAGGCTATCATTGTTTTACCTCGCTTGCGTATTGTTTCGTCGTACTGTCAAAAATCCTTACTTCGCGATCCGCACATCCGTATCGTGCGGTATCGTCTTAATACAATTCAAAGCTGTCGATGACGTAGGGGATAAGCTCCTTAGCTGCGTTATACACGTCCTTGCCGTCCTGTGTATAACGAACGTCAGTAGGATAAACAGCTACATAATAATTGTCTCCCGAGGTGGTTATCAAGGACGATTTCGGCGCGTAATAGCTTTCGTAATCCGACCGGCTGTAGAATACCATGACCGAAAACAGCCAGCCCATGCCGCTGTCGCCGCCGCTGCTTCTGTTATAGGGTTCGTAGAAGGCTATCTCGCTGTAGCTGTCGCCGTCGTATTCGTTTTCCCATTCTTCGGGATATGTCAGCTTGATCCTGTCGTCGGTGAATCGGGTCGTTTTCCATCCCGAATCCTCTTCTTTCGTGGTGGGCGGCGCTGTGGTAGGCTGTCTTGTCGTTTCCGGTTCGGTGGGCTTTTCGGTGGTGGTTTCGCGCTCGGTGCCCTCGATCACGTTGGCGGAGCTTTCGTCGACAAGGCTGTCTTCTTCAATGCTCTCTTCCTCAATGCTCTCTTCCTCCGAGCTCTCTTCGATATTTGTTGCGGATGGGGTCGAGACCAGACTTGAGCTGTCGGAGCTTTTTGAGGACTTGTTGTTTAGCGAGACAATGAGCGCTAAAATGATGATAAATACCAGCACTGCGCCGCCGAGCGCGGCGGTTATAGCAACCCAAGTCGAGTTCGACTGCCGCTGCGGCGGGTAGGACTGCTGCGGCGGGTAGGACTGCTGCGGCGGCGGGTAGGGCTGCTGCTGCGGCGGGTAGGGCTGCTGCTGACGCTGAGCGTTATAGGGACCGGAAGATGACTGCCGCGCGGACTTGGGCTGCGGCACGTAATCCTCGGCGATTATCGTTACCTGGTCTTCGGGGGGCGCTGAGGATGCCCCGTTCGCTTTTTGGTTGTCGGTTTTCGGCATCTCTTGCGTATATCCGCAGCTTTCGCACACGGCGATTTGTGCGGTATCATCTGTATGCAGCAGTGAGCCGCAGTTTTCGCATCTGAACACAGCCATTATTGACCCTCCCAAATGTATAACTATCCATAATCATTATATCATCACCTCCGACAAAAATCAACACAAATCACGAAATGGCAAAGAGAAAACTGTTGCATTTGTTGTATTAAGCGAAATACTGAATAAAATCAATTGACACACAGTCACTATTATTGTATAATATGATTGGCATTTTGTATCTGATATTTCTTGAAACGGAGGCGCTGAAATGGCAAAATTTACACTTGAATGTCCGTATTGCGGAGCGCTGAACAGGGCTTCTACCTTTGTTCTCGCGCGAAAGGAGATCATCTGCGGCAACTGCAAGTCGACCGTAAACGTGCGGACGAACCGCATGACCTCGCGCAAGTGCCCGCACTGCGGCAATATATTTGTTTATGACCAGGCAAAATCCAAAAACCGCTGCCCGGCATGCCATAAATCTGTTACCATCGGGCAGGGCAAAATCATTGAGTTTCCCTGTCCTCAGTGCAGCTGCATAATGCAAATCGATAAAAACGCTCCCGCCGCGACCTGCCCCGTCTGCGACTACAGGGTCGAGGACGTTCAGCAGGAATATGAGAAATCAAAGCTGGTTAACGATAACAGTATCAGCGTGATAAAATACGAGGGAGATAACAATACCTTCGTCTGGAAGCACCCTATCGAGGATTTTAATCTCGGCTCACAGCTCATCGTCCACAACTCTCAGGAGGCGGTATTCTTCCTGAGCGGCAAGGCTATGGATACCTTTGGCGAAGGCAGACACACGCTTGAGACCGAAAACCTGCCTATCCTTAAAAGGGCAAATGTGTTACCGACCAACAAGCAAAACCCCTTTCACGCAGAGGTGTATTTTATCAATAAAACGGTGCAGATGGGCATTAAATGGGGCACCGATTCCCGTGTCAGGTTTATTGACCCGCTCACCTCTGTCCCTCTTAATATCGGTGCGTCAGGCGAGTTCAGTCTAATGGTCTCTGATTCCCGCAGGCTGCTGGCGAAGATCGTCGGAACGACCGGAGGTCTGACCAGATCGCAGATCATCAACGCATCCGCTGCCGGCGGTAATGACAGCGGAGCCAAGGCGCCGCACGGCTGGTCCTCGCTCATGCAGGGGCTGTTCCGCCCGGTAATGATGGTGAGGATAAAAACCTTCCTGGCAAAAACCATCAAGGAAGAAAACATCGATATTTTAGAGATAGACGAGCAGATGGAAAAGCTTTCCGACTCGCTGTGCAAGAAAATCGCTCCCGATTTTGAGGAGTACGGCTTAAGTCTTGTGCAGTTTTTTGTAACGAACGTATCGCTGCCCGAGGATGACGAGAGCTTTAAACGCCTGTGCAAGCTGCGCTCTGTACCATATCTGGCGACAAAAGAGGCTGAGGCGCAGGTCAGGATCACCGAATCGCAGCGCATGGTGATGGAGGCGCAGAAGGAAACGGATATTGAGCGCACCAGTCTGGAGGCAAAGCAGAAGGCGATCGAACAGGGAACCGAGATCGAGCTGAAGAAGCAGAGGGAGCTTGCCGACGTAGAGGTGGAGCGCCAAAGAGGCTTGGCGGAAGCGGAGATAATGCGCGGCAAGGGCTATAGCCAAAGAGATGTGATCGAGGGAGAGGTTCAAAAAGCCTACGCGGAAAGCCTCGGTCAATTCGGCAAAAACGGAGGAGGTATCCCGATCCCGGGCACAGGAGGCGGAAGCGGCATGGTCAACGATATTGTAGGGCTGGGCGTTGGGTTCGGCGCGGCAGGCGCGGTAAGCAAGCAGATGAGCAAAGTGCTCGATAATTTAAATAGTCAGACCGACGCACCCGATCACAAACGGGAGCCGGAGGACAGCGGCTGGAAGTGCAGCTGCGGACAGGCAGGCAATCATGGAGACTTCTGCTCCAAGTGCGGCTCTCCTAAGCCTGTACCGTGGGATTGTCCCTCCTGCGGCAGCAAGGGGAACATCAGCAAATGCTGTCCCGAGTGCGGACAACCGAAGCCTGTACCGTGGGATTGTCCCTCCTGCGGCAAAAAAGGCATTATCAGCAAATGCTGTCCCGACTGCGGCGCAAGAGGTTCGCAGACGCCAAAAGCATGGGTGTGCCCCAACTGCGGCAAGCGCGGACTGACCAGCAAATGCTGTCCCGAGTGCGGCACCAAACGTCCCGAAAAAGACTCTGTGTGGGATTGCGATTGCGGCGCCCGGGGGATAACCAGCAGGTTCTGTCCCGACTGCGGAGCAAAGAGAAAGGATGGGGAGTCATGAATGATAAGAAAAATGTAAAAAGAGGGATCATGGCGGCGGCTATCGCCGTTATCATCCTTATCACCTATAACGTGTCGCTGTTTGCCCTGGCGGGCTTTTCCAATCACCGCGCTTCTTTCTGGATCTCCTATGTATTCGCCATGCTGTCCTTCTTTGTGGTGATGATCAGCGGCGCTCTGGTTGCCGGCGGAGGAAGAAAGCCCAAGGACTGGTGGCTGGGCTATCCGATTTTTTCTCACTGCGCGGTATATATAATCGTGGAAATTATCGTCTCGATCGTATTTATGGTACTGGATCATTTCTTTAAGTTTCCGTGGGGCATATCACTGGCGGTGCAAATGATCATCCTCGGGGTGCATCTGGTGTTCAACATCTCCTGCTTTATCGCCAGGGACACCATTCGCGAAATAAAAGAAAACAGCAAAAACAAAACCATCTTTTTAGAGGCGTCCCGTGTTGAGGTGGAAATGCTAGCCGAAACCGCGATAGACGCCGAGATCAAGGCGGCGTACACCAAGCTTGCCGAGGAGTTTCTCTACAGCGATCCCGTCAGCTCGCCCATGCTTCTGGATGTGGAGCAAAGACTCGCGGCAGCTATACATCAGGCTAAGCTGCCGGTGCAGGCTAATGATAAGGCAGCGGCGCTTAAAAGCTGTGAGCAGATACATTTGATCCTGACAGAGCGCAACAAAAAAAGTAAAATCTATAAGCAATAGGGGAGTGTGGCGCTATGGCGACGTTTCGGTGCAAGGTTTGCGGCGGCTCGGTTCAAATAGACGAAGCCAACAGTACGGTCGTCTGCGAATACTGCGGCAACCGTCAGGTGATGCCGCGGTTCAATGATTCTGAAAAAGCGGCGCTGCTGGAGCGCGCCGAGGATTGCCGTCGTTCCGGAGATTTTGACCGGGCGATGGCGCTCTATGAAAAAGCTCTGCTGACGGACAACACCGACCCCGAGATCTTCTGGTCGATAGTGTTGTGCCGCTACGGCATCACATACGTGTGTGACCCGCGTACAGGGCAGACTTTGCCCACCGTCAACCGTACCCGAACGTTACCGGTGCAGATGGATGCCGATTATCAAAAGGCGCTGCGGCTTGCGGACGCGGAGCAGCGTGTGTTCTATGAGGAGCAGGCGCAGCGGATCGACACGATCCAGCAGCAAATCATACGTATCTCTCAAAACGAGCCGCCTTTTGACATTTTTATCTGCTACAAGGAAACCGATGCGCAGGGCAGGCGCACACACGAGAGCGCGTATGCCGCGCAAATGTATCATCTGCTGACCAAGGATGGTTACAAGGTGTTTTTTGCGCGCGTGACATTGGAAGACAAGCTGGGCTCCGCCTACGAGCCGATAATTTTCTCGGCGCTGCAAAGCTCTAAGGTTATGGTGGCGGTGGGTACCTCCAAGGCGAATTTTGAGGCGCCGTGGGTCAGAAACGAGTGGAGCCGCTATCTGCAAATGATCCAAAACGGTGAGGACAAAACGCTTATCCCGGCATATCGGGACATGGATCCCTATGATTTGCCGCAGGAGTTTGCCTATTTGCAGGCATTGGACATAAACAACCTCGGCTTTATGCAGGATCTGCTGCACGCGCTGCACAAGCTGATCCCGCGCGAAACGCCCGTTTCGCAGGAGCCGGCGCGGTCCGGCGCGCAGACGGCTCAACAGTCGGTCACGCAAGAAAACCCGCAGCCGTCGGAGCAGACACAACAACCGCGTGAAACTCAGCCGCCGGAGCAGACACAACAACCGCGGGAAACTCAGCCGCCGGAGCAGACACAACAACCGCAGGAAACTCAGCCGCCGGTAATCCGGCTTAGTGTTTTTTCCGTGGTCTTTTTGATTTTGAGTATAGGATTCATTATTTACGGCATTAATCTTAGAGCGGAAGGAACTCTGTCAACCAAGGCTATGGGGTCAATTTTTACCGGTGTCGGTATCACGGCGTTGGGCCTTGCCATATTGTTGTTTGTTCTCAAGATAATCCGCAGCCGCCGGAGCAGACCCAACAACCGCGTGAAACCCAGCCGCCGGATCAAAGACAACAACTTCGTGAAAATCAACCGCCGGATCAAACCCAACGACCGCAGGTAACTCAGCCGAAGGTTACTCATATGTCGCCGGCTGCGCGGGTAAAGGAAACGTTATTGTATGCGGCGTCGGTGTATAACCGTAATCATACGATCCGGCTTAGTGTTTTTCAGGTTATTTTCACGCCCGATTCGGAGCTGCTGCAGCAGTTTCAACGTTTATCTTATAATGAAATAAAACAAATGCCTGAAGCTCAGCGGAAGCTGTAGACGGGAAAAAGCAAGCGCGCCGTGGATTTTAAACTCTTTTAATAAAAATCAGATATACGAAAAAACCCGAGGTCGGTCCCGCTATAGCGGAGCTGACCTCGGGTGTGTTATATGGTTAGTTTGTCGCGGCTGCTGTCGATTCTGCGGCTGTCGATTCTGCGGCTGTTGACGCGGCGGCAGAGGAAGCTGCTGCCGATCCGGTGCTGTCCTTAGCCTCCCAGATCTCGCTTTTGCTCAGGTCGTCGCAGGGCTCTATGCCGAATTTGTAGTTTACGCCGTCGTCCGCCTCCCAAATCGTGAGGTTCGAGATGATGATGCGCTTCTCCTTGTCGTAGTAGGCGACGGATTCATCTGTTTCCAGTTTTGCCTTTACCGGCTGCAGGGTGCTGAAGTAATCGGAGTAAAAAGCCTCTACCTCCGCCTTCGGGGTGGTAGTGGTCAGCCAGTAGCGGGTGTTCGCCAGACCTGTGGTCTCAACGGTCTTGTAGGTGGAGTTGTCCACTATCTTCGCAACGGCCACATAGCCGTCGGGGTATGTATAGGGCAGCTCGTAGCCCTGGCTTGTTACCTTGCCGACGTTGGACGAAACCGATTTAACGTTTTTGTTAGTGTTTTTCTTGCTGCATCCGCAGGCGGCAAGCGACGCCGCAGTCAGCGCGGCAAGCGCGACGCAGACCCCGCGTTTTATCCAAAGTGATATTTTCATCAAAAAGCCTCCTTGATCTATACCTTTAAATTTTAATACATTTTAACAAAAAAGTCAATATAAAAATGTATAAAATCACGTAAATGAAATTAAAGGGCAGAAAAGGTCAAATTTCTCTTGACTTTTCCGGAAAATGATGTAAAATATATAGTGTTAGCACTCAGAGTTATTGAGTGCTAAAACCATGTATCATCAAATAGGAGGCTATTTTTATGAGTATCAAACCATTACTGGACAGAGTAGTTTTGAAGGTCGAGGAAGCCGAGGAAAAAACCAAGAGCGGCATCATCCTCTCCTCCGCGGCACAGGAAAAGCCGCAGTTTGCCACCGTTGTGGCGGTAGGCCCCGGCGGCGTTGTTGACGGCAACGAAGTAGAAATGTATGTTAAGGTCGGCGACAAGGTGATCGCAAGCAAATACGCGGGCACCGACGTAAAGCTCGACGGCGAGGAATACACCATCGTCCGCCAGTCCGACATTCTCGCAACCGTAGAATAAGTTTTTGGAGGTAATGAATCATGGCAAAACAGATCGCATACGGCGAAGACGCAAGAAAAGCATTGATGAAGGGTATCGACCAGCTCGCCGATACCGTTAAGATCACACTCGGCCCCAAGGGCAGAAACGTAGTGCTCGACAAAAAGTTCGGCGCTCCGCTCATCACCAACGACGGCGTTACCATCGCCAAGGAGATCGAGCTTGACGATCCCTTTGAAAACATGGGCGCTCAGCTCGTAAAAGAGGTCTCCATCAAGACCAACGACGTAGCGGGCGACGGCACCACCACCGCCACTCTGCTGGCTCAGGCGCTCATCCGCGAGGGCATGAAGAACGTCACCGCGGGCGCCAACCCCATGATTTTGAAGAAGGGCATCGCCGACGCCGTAAAGGTAGCCGTTGACGCTGTCATCAAGAACAGCGTTCAGGTATCCGGCACCGCCGACATCGCGCGTGTCGCCACGGTTTCCTCTCAGGATGAGTTCATCGGCAACCTGATCGCCGAGGCTATGGAGAAGGTCACCACCGACGGCGTTATCACTGTTGAGGAGAGCAAGACCGCCGACACCTACAGCGAGGTCGTCGAGGGCATGATGTTTGACCGCGGCTACATCGCGCCTTACATGGTCACCGACACCGACAAAATGGTAGCTGAGCTTGACAATCCGCTCGTCCTTATCACCGATAAAAAGATCTCCAACACCCAGGAGATCCTGCCCATCCTCGAGCAGATCGTGCAGTCCGGCAGAAAGCTGCTCATCATCGCCGAGGACGTTGAGGGCGAGGCTCTCACCACCCTGGTGCTCAACAAGCTGCGCGGCACCTTCACCTGCGTCGCCGTCAAGGCTCCCGGCTTCGGCGACAGAAGAAAGGAAATGCTGCAGGATATCGCCACCCTCACCGGCGGCACCGTTATCACAAGCGACCTCGGTCTGGAGCTCAAGGACACCACCATGGATCAGCTGGGCACCGCCCGTCAGGTCAAGGTGGAGAAGGAGAACACCATCATCGTTGACGGCGCGGGCGACAAGGACGCCATCAAGGGCAGAGTAGCTCAGATCCGTCAGCAGATCGAAACCACCACCTCCGACTTCGACCGCGAAAAGCTGCAGGAGCGTCTTGCCAAGCTCGCGGGCGGCGTAGCCGTCATCAAGGTCGGCGCCGCAACCGAGATCGAAATGAAAGAGAAGAAGCTGCGCATCGAGGACGCGCTCGCCGCTACCAAGGCAGCCGTTGAGGAGGGCATCGTCGCCGGCGGCGGCATCGCCTGCATGAACGCTATCCCCGCTGTTGAGGCGTTCGTAGATACCCTCGAGGGCGACGCCAAAACGGGCGCCAAGATCGTGCTCAAGGCGCTTGAGGAGCCGCTCCGCCAGATCGCCGCTAACGCGGGTCTGGAAGGCAGCGTCATCGTAGAAAACGTAAAGAAGGCTGACAAGGTCGGCTACGGCTTCAACGCCCTTACCGAGGAGTACACCGACATGGCGGAAGCCGGCATCGTAGACCCCACCAAGGTCACCCGCTCCGCGCTGGAGAACGCTTCCTCCGTCGCCGCGATGGTGCTCACCACCGAGAGCCTCGTCGCCGACATCAAGGAGCCCACACCTCCCGCTGCACCCGCTCCCGACATGGGCGGCATGTACTAAGCCGCGCACAGCGCAAGTCTAATGATATTAAAGAGCGTTCCTTCCGTTGCGGAAGGGCGCTCTTTTTGGTTTTTGGCTTCCGAACGCTTAACATACGATGGTCGGGTCTTGCTTTTTTTTCGCTAATCATATATAATACGATTAGCAAGATAAAGAAGGTGTCGCTATGAAAATCAAAAAGGATTTCATTCTCCGCAAGGTCGCGGACTCATATGTAGTTGTGCCCGTCGGGAAAATGACTCTGGACTTCAACGGTATCATCAGCCTCAACGAAACCGGCGCGTTCCTGTTCGGTCTGCTGCAAAAGGGCGCCGAAAGGGAAGAGCTGCTGGAAAAAATGCTTGAGGAATACGACGTCGCGCCAGAAAAGGCTGCGGCTGATATTGATGCTTTTCTTCAAAAGGTAAGGGACGCTGATGTGCTTGAAAAGTAAGGAGACCCGGCTTGACGAAGTGATGGACATTATCGTCGAGAAGCTGGAGGCAGGCGGCACCGTGACCTTTACGCCACACGGCGTCAGCATGCTGCCCATGCTGCGCGACGGCAAGGACGTGGTCATGCTCAAAAAGCCATCGGGCAGGCTGCACTTGTTTGATGTGGCGCTTTACAGGCGCGACAACGGGCAGTATGTGCTGCACCGCGTAATAGATTTTTGCAAGGACGGCTCCTATGTGTTCTGCGGCGACAATCAGTTCGTCAAAGAAAAGGGGATAAAAGACGAGCAGATATTCGCCGTAGTAACGGGCTTCCACCGCAAGGGAAAGCCCTATCACGTCACCTCGCTGCGCTACCGCGTATATATTAACTTTTGGTACTACACACGCCCTGTACGCCGCGTTTTCCGCGCGGTCAAGTCGCGGGTGCTGCGCCGTTTCCCGGCTTTACAAAAAAAGAACACGGACAAAGCAGATTAAACGCTTGTCCGTGTTTTGTTTTAGTTTTTTTCTGTTGCGCAAAGCCGCTCTTGTGCGCGCTTTCCTAAGCAGATCAGTCGTTGTAGCGGTTGGGGATGTGGTTTATCTTTGCCAGTATTTTCTTTACGCCCTCGTATTTGCCGCCGAGCATAACGCTGAAGGCGTACGCCGCGGTGGGTATGAGCAGCGGTATGTAGCTGAGAATGTACTGCGACTTGCCCTCAAACAGCAGGTGGTAGCCAAAGGCGCCCAGCAGCACCAGCGGCAGCAGCACGGTTTCAATGCCGGTCCGCTTGTTGATGAACATAAGGTAAATGCCCGCCGCGAACATAGCGTAAACTATCTGCATATACAGGTTGAAGTGCAGCTCAAGCACCTGTCCGGTGCTCTTGAAATACACCGACTGCGTCAGACCCTTCATCTGCTCCGAGTTCACAACGTCGGACTTGAATTTTGTCTTCTGCTCCTCGGTTGCCGTATGCTGCTTTACGCGGCTTACCCAAATGCTCTCGAAGGTCGGCTCGTTCCACTGGCTGAGTATCTTCTTGCTGAAAAAGTCCATCATGTAGTCGGGGTCATCGCTAAAGACTTCCATGCGGCTGTCTATGTGCTTTCTCACCTTCTCGTTGGCGTCGCTGATTTTAACATCCTGCTTGCCGCGGAGCTTGGGGTCGAGGTAGTAGTCGAGGTACGCCTGCTTGCCCACAGGCAGTCTTCTCTTGGTCACGGGGTCCTCGGTTGAGGTGGAGTACCAGCCGGGCGCCATGTAGGATTCACTGAGTCCCATATCCAGATACATGGTCTGGGGCACGCCGTCTTCAAAGTCCGTTCCCGAGCGCTGCTCGTACATGCCTATGACCGCCGAATTGGAGAGCAGCACCGCGATCACCATAGCCGCGGCAATCGCCGCGCTCTGCCATTTCTTATCCCTGAAGATGTGGATGATTAGCATGATGACAAAGGCTGCAAGGTAAATCATGTTGTTGTATTTTGCCAGTGTGGCCAAAACAAGCAGCACTCCCGATACGGCCGCCCACAGCCATTTGCCGGTTTGAAAATACTTCACCAGCAGCAGGCTCGCCCAGACGGCGCAGCACATGCCTATGATGTTGCCGTAGACGAAGGTGCAGAACAGGATGGGCTGGAAGCAGACCGCCAGCAGCAGTATGGTAATAAACTCCACGCTGCGCTTTTTGAACAGCAAAAACGACAGCCTTGCCAGCGCGTAATACGTGGCGGCTACACACAGCACGTTTATGACCTGAACGGGCATTGAGCTGTCGGTGCCGAAAACGCGGTAAATCAGCTCGCAAATAAACACAAAGCCGAGCTGGAAGGGGTAGAAGTGGAAGTAGGAGTAGCCGTTGTAGAAATCGCTGTTGTAAAACGCGGTGTGGTTCTGCATCGACTTGTAGTTGTCCTTAGCCGCGTCGGTGGCAGCCTCAAATATATTCTGGCTGTCGGCGGCGGGTATCGAGCGCACGTTGAATATCCAAATAAAGCCCAGCGTTATTACAAACACCGCCAGCGCTATCTCCATTATGCGCAGGTTCACCTTTGCGAAAAAGTCGTAAAAACGGCGCATGGCAAATATAAACAGGAAAATCAGGAAGGTGACAAGGAAGTTCAGCGGAATGTAGTCCGACTGAAACAGTATCTTTTCGCTGACGTATTTGGTGGGGTCGATGGTGCTGGTCTGAAAAAAGCTCATTACCGCCACATAGCCGAACGCCAAAAAGACAAACAGGCAAAACAGGTTTACGGCGATGTATTCCACCATGCACTTCTTTTCCTTTGTCTTTATGGTTGTGGGCGCCTGCCTTCTCGCTGCCGCCGTTTTGTTTTTTTGTTTCATTCTTTATACCTGTTACTTTCTAAAATTCGTCCTTAACAGAGCGCGTGAAGAGCTGCTGTATCTCTTCCTTTACGTCCGCGCCCTCAAACAGCGCCCTGTACACCGCCGTAACGATAGGCAGGTCAACGCCGCGCTCGGTGCCCAGCTTGTACAGCGCCTTCGAGGTCATTACGCCCTCGGCAAGCTTTTCAAACCGCTTGCCCTTCACAAAGTCCTCGCCGTACATGCGGTTGTGGCTCCACTTTGAAAACAGGGTCGCCTCGTAGTCGCCCAGGTGGCACAGTCCGAAGGCGCTCATCTTGTTGCCGCCCAGCGCTTCTATCAGGCGCGAGATCTCCTGTGTGCCGCGCGCCATCAGACCGCCCTTTAGCGACGTGTAGCCCATGCCGTCAAGTATGCCCGCAGCTATGCCTATGACATTCTTTGCCGCGGCGCCTATCTCGCTGCCAATCAGGTCTCTGCCAATGTAAAAGCGGATAAGCTCGCTGGTAAATTCGCGCACCAGGCGCTCCTTTACCTCGCGGTTGTCGCTGTCGATGACCATGCAGTTGGGTATGCCCTTTACGTAGTCCTGCGGATGACCGGGACCCACCCACACGGCAACGGGCGTCTTGGCGGGGTCTGTAAACTCGCAGACTATCTCGCTGAGGCGCTTGCCGGTGGAAGCCTCAACGCCCTTCATGCACAGGACGATGGTTTTGCCGTCAAGGTTGTTTTCGGCGATCTCCGCAAAATAAGAACGGAGGTATTGTGAAGATATTGAAATCACAATGACCTCCGCGCGCTCTACCGCGTAAGACAGGTCGGAGGAGACCTCGATGCTGTCGGGGAACACGAGATAGTCGTTGCGGTGATCTTTTTTAAGGCGGATAAACTCGGGCGCGTCGGCAAGTCCGCAGCTTAGCACCTCGTGACCTATCTTGTCCAGGTACCACGCTATGCAGCTGCCCCATCTGCCGCAGCCCAAAACGGAAATTTTCATATAACTGCTCCTATATCAACGCAATACCGCAAAGCTCGGGCCGGCGGTACGCGCGGTGAGATTTTCGCCTGCCTGAGCGATCGACCGGCGGGTGCCGGCCTGTTCGGGCTGACGTAATTATACCAATGCAAAAAGATCGGCGGGTCGCGTTTTCCTGCGGAAAGCGCAAAAATACCCGCCCGACCGTATGATTTAGATAAATAACCTGCCTACGAATAGAACAGGTGGGTGCCCGCCTTCAAGCTTCAGGCTCCCTTCTTCCGAAAAGCGGGAGGTCTGCACACCACTCGAAGAGCCAAGCTCCCGATTTAAGAGTTGTAGGGTTATTTTAAAATCATTCACGCATCGGGCAGGCAATTGACCGACCCTTTTCTTATATATAATTTTACATTGTTTTGTCCGCGAAGTCAAGGGTTTTTGGGCACGGATTAAAAATTATATAAATTTATAAAAATATTTTAAAAAACTGTTGACAACTCACAACACTTATGATATAATGTGGACAGTGATAAAAAGATGTTGAAAATGATTTCCTTTCTATGTGCTTGATTACTCCATAAAATTACCTAAAAACCGACGGATTGCACCCGTCGGTTTTTACGTTATGCCGTAAATGGTAAAGCTTTTGCAATTTATCTTGAAAAAGCCGCCCAAAAGCGCTATAATGCAAACGTAAAACCACGATAATATCACGATCCCGTAAGGAGAATTTCCATGAAGGCGTTTGAAAAATTACCCAAGGAATTTCAAAACGATGCCGTGCGTCCCTACTACGAGCTGCTCAGCAGGAAGAACGGCAGCCGTGTTATAAAGCGTGTCTTTGACATCTTTGTTTCGGTCATCATGCTGGTGTTTTTGATAATACCCATAATCGTCATTTCCGTTATGATAAAATGCTCGTCAAAGGGGCATGTGTTTTTCCTGCAGGAGCGTGTAACCACCTACGGGCGCAGGTTCAAAATAATAAAGTTCCGCACCATGGTCGAGAACGCCGAGGCGCTGGGCACGCAGGTCACCACCGAAAACGACGCCCGCGTGTTCAAGGTGGGCAGGGTGCTGCGCAAGTACCGCCTGGACGAGCTGCCGCAGGTGTTCAACGTGCTCTCGGGCAGCATGTCGTTCGTGGGCACGCGCCCCGAGGTGCCGAGGTACGTTGAGCGCTACGAGGACGAGTATTACGCCACGCTGCTGCTGCCTGCGGGCATAACCTCTCCGGCGTCTATAAAATACAAGGACGAGGAAAAGCTTTTGGCTTCTGCGGAAAATGCCGACGAGGTGTATATCGGCAAGGTGCTGCCCGAAAAAATGAAGTACAACCTCGACTACACCAAAAACTTCGGCTTCCGCTCCGACATAAAGCTGATGTTCAAAACCGTGACCTCGGTATTCGGCGGTGACTGAAAAAGCCGGGCGTAAAAGCGGCGCGGCAAAGCCCGCCCAAGGCTTTCGGCTAAAAAAACTTTCTCTTGTATATATTTCCGAAATGGTGTATAATAACCATAGGTATACGTTTTGTGTGCCTGTGGTTATTCTTTTTTCAGGTGATAGGGATGAAACTTCATTTAAAACGTGACGTTTCGGCGGATGACATCCGCTTTGTCGCCTTTAACGAGAGCGGCAGCGAAAAATACAGCGTTTGCAGCGAGAGGACAAAGCTTTCCGCAAAGCTCAACCTTGCCGTGCGCACGCCTCAGGGAGAGGTCGCGGCAAAAATACGCCGCTTTCCCGTGGGCGGCGCCAGCGCCTTTGTGCTGCGCGTCGGCAAGCAGCATATAACGCTGGTGCTCCTTGCGACAAAACGCGGTATCTATTCGTTTTATTACGGCAACAACTGGCACATCCTGGGCAATATAGCCGACAGGAATTTCACCGTTATCGACGTTGACAAAACCGTTATCCTCAACCACAGGCGGCACGCGGGCTACTGCACGCTGGAGTACTACCGCCCCGAAAACGAGCTTTACTGTCTGATGACCTCGGTGTGCGTCAATTTGATAAACACCGTGGAAAAGCCCGTCCTGCTCAAAGCCGGGGGATAGTTTTGGGCGCTGCCCGTTTGCGTACAAAAACAACAACTGATACGGAGGTATATTTATGGATAAACTGCTTAAGCTTTTATGCACCAATTCTAACTTTTCCACCGCGGAGCTGGCGGCTATGCTCGGCGAGCCGGAGGATTATATCGCGGCGCAGATCAAAGAGTACGAAGCCCGCGGCATCATCAAGGGCTATCAGGCGGTAGTCAACTGGGAGGAGATGGACGACAGCTTCGTTGAGGCGCTCATCGAGCTTAAGGTCACCCCCAAAAAGGAGACCGGCTTTGACGAGATGGCTGAGCTGTGCATGGCTTTTGACGAGGTGGAGTCGGTTTATCTTATGGCGGGCGTGTATGACTTCGCGCTCATCGTTCGCGGACAGACTATGCAGGATATAGCCATGTTCGTAGCCAAAAAGCTGTCCACCATCGACGGCGTGGTCTCCACCGGCACCCACTTCATTATGCGCCGCTACAAGGACAGGGGCATGGTGCTCACCGACGGCGACGTCGAAAAGGACGAGAGGAGCTTAATTCTGTGATAGATTACAATAAATTCCTCAACAGCAGCATACGTTCGCTGCGCCCGTCGGGCATAAGGAAGTTTTTTGACATAGCCAACGAGATGGACCATGTTATCTCCCTGAGCATCGGCGAACCCGATTTCCAGACCCCCTGGCATATCCGCGACGAGGGCATCCGCAGCCTTGAGAAGGGCAGGACCTGGTACTCGCCCAACCGCGGCTTTTCCGATTTGCTCATCGAGATCACCGAATACTACAAAAGACGGTTTTCGCTTACATACAGCCCATCCGAGCAGACGCTTGTGACCGTGGGCGGCAGCGAGGCTATCGACCTCGCCTTTCGCACGCTGGTCGAGGAGGGCGACGAGGTCATCATCCCTCAGCCCGCATTTGTCTGCTACAACCCGCTCTGCGTAATGGCGGGCGGCACACCCGTTAACATCAACACCAAAAACAAGGACAACTTCCGGCTAAAGGCGCAAGACCTTGAGGCGGCTATCACCCCGAGGACAAAGCTGCTGGTGCTGCCCTTCCCAAACAACCCCACCGGCGCCATTATGGAGCGAAGCGACCTTGAGGAGATAGCCGAGGTGGTGAAGCGCCACGACCTTATGGTGCTCTCCGACGAGATATACTGCGAGCTGACCTACGGCGAGCTCAACCACGTTTCCATCGCCTCAATAGACGGCATGTACGAGCGCACCGTGGTCATCAACGGCTTTTCAAAGTCGTACGCTATGACCGGCTGGCGCCTGGGCTACGCGCTGGGTCCCGCCCCCGTCATCGAGCAGATGACCAAGCTGCACCAGTACGGCATAATGTCCGCGCCCACCACCGCACAGTACGCCGCCATCGAGGCGCTGCGCAACGGCGACCGCGACGTCAACCGCATGCGCGACGAGTATGACATGCGCCGCCGCCTGGTGGTAGACAGCTTCAACGAGATGGGGCTGCACTGCTTTGAGCCGCTGGGCGCCTTCTATGTTTTCCCCTGCATCGAGTCTACGGGGCTTAGCTCCGAGGAGTTCTGCACCCGCCTGATAATGGAAAAGCACGTTGCCGTAGTGCCGGGCAACGCCTTCGGCGAATGCGGCGAGGGCTTCGTAAGGGTGTCCTATTCTTACTCGCTAAAGCATCTTCAGGTGGCGCTCAAGCGCATAAAAGAATTTATAGGAGAGCTCAACGATGGAAGTCAAGCTGAAAGCACCCGCTAAAATCAACCTGTCGCTCGATGTGCTGGGCAAGCGTCCGGACGGCTACCACGAGCTGTCCACCGTTATGCAGACCGTTGACCTCTTTGACGAGATCACCCTGACGCAAAACGACAGCCAAAGTGTGACTGTTTCCTGCGACCGCGAGGGCGTGCCCTGCGACGACCGAAACATCTGCGCCAAGGCGGCGTACCGCTTTTTTGAGCACTGCCGCCTGCCCGTGTCGGGCGTACATATAGATATTAAAAAGGCTATCCCCACTCAGGCGGGGCTTGCGGGCGGCAGCGCCGACGGCGCCGCGGTAATAGTGGGACTCAACTTCATGTTTGACGCCAAGCTTACGCCCGCCGAGCTTTCCGCCATCGGCGCCAAGGTCGGGGCGGACGTGCCCTTCTGCATCGAGGGCGGCACGCGGCTGTGTACCGGCATCGGCGAAAAAATGCGTCGGCTGCCCGCTTTTCACGGCGTCTGGCTGGTGATCTGCAAGCCCGACACCGTCAGCGTCTCCACCGCCGAGGCGTATCAAAAGGTGGACGCGCTGGCAAAGCACCCCTGCTATACCGACGAAATGGTAAAGGCGCTGTACAGCCGCGACCTGTTTATGATAACCTCTACCATCTTCAACGACTTCGAGCTTGCGCTGCAAATACCCGAGGTCAACCATATCAAAAAGCAAATGCTCGACTCCAAGGCGAGCGGCGCGGGCATGAGCGGCTCAGGCTCCGCGGTGTTCGGGGTGTTCACCTCCGAGCGCAGGGCGCAAAAGTGCTTTGACCTGCTTAAAGCCGCCTTTCCCGAGACCTTCCTTTGTCAGCCCGTAAAAGAGGGCTGCGCCATCGTTTAAAAGTTTAAAACCTGCCCATAATTCTGATAAAGAATGAAAGGCAGGTTTTTTGTTTGAAATTATTTGTAAAAGCCGCTTGCGTGGCGTTCGTGCTCACCGTCGTGTTTTCCATGCTTCCGTTCAGGGCTGCCTGCGCCGACATCCCCGACAAGGTGTTCCGCCTGCACATAATCGCCGCGTCCGACAGCCCTGACGACCAGGAGCTGAAGCTGCGGGTGCGCGACAGGGTGCTCGAATACACCCGTGAGCTATACTCTCGGGCGGCCTCCGTGGAGGAGGCTGAGCAGCTGACAAAGGCGCGGCTGCAGGAGATAGCCGACACAGCCGCCGCCGAGGTCGCCGCGCGCGGTTACTCTTATCCCGTAAAGGCTGAGGTGTGCAGGATGTTTTTTACCACCCGTCACTATGACGACTACACCCTGCCCGCGGGCGATTACGACGCTCTGCGCATCACCATCGGAGCCGGTCGCGGACACAACTGGTGGTGCGTTATGTTTCCCTCGCTCTGCGTCGGCGCTCAGCCCGACAAAAGGGCGCGCGAGGTGTTTTCCGACAGCGAGTACCGCGTTGTAAGGGAGGAAAAGCGCGAATACAAGTTCTATCTTGTGGAATTATTTCAAAAAATCCGTCGTTCATTCTCCTAAGTCCTTTTTTTGTCCCACTGTTTGCGGTATAATGTAGGCATGAAAAAAACGAGGTGTTGTTATGCTTCAATTTGTTTTGGGTACCGGCGGCACGGGCAAAACCGCCGCTCTCTTTGAAAGAATAAAGGCGCGGGTAAAAAACGGGGAAGAGGAAGTGCTTGTGCTCGTCCCCGACCAGAGCAGCTTTGAAACCGAAAAAGCCCTGCTGGGCATCCTGGGCGCGCGTGCGAGTAGACAGGTGGAGGTCTTCGGCTTTGACGGCATGTGCCGCCATGTCTTTCGCGAAACGCGCAGCGTGCGGCAGAACGTGATAGACAACGGCACGCGCGCGGTGCTTATGAACATAGCCCTTGAGGAGCTGGGCGACAGTCTTACCCTGCTCAAGTCAAAGCGCAGCCGCGCGGTCTCGGATATGCTGCTGGGCACTTTGTCCGAGTGCAAAAAGAGCGGTATCTCCACCGAAAGGCTGCGCCTTGCCGCCGAAAGCATAGGCGACCAGACCCTCAGCCTCAAGCTCAAAGAGACCGCGCTGGCGCTCGATACCTTTGAAGCCCTGCTCGCGCAAAGCTACATCGACCCGCTCGATGACCTCGCGCGGCTGAAAACAATTCTTTACGAAAACGAGGACATCTTCAAAAACCGCGTGCTGTTTGTCGACTCCTTCAGCGGCTTCACCGCCGCCCAGCTCGATATTCTCCGCATCCTCCTCAACCGCTGCCGCGCGGTGACGGTCGCGCTCACGCTCGACCCCTTCGGCAGCGAAAGCGAGGACGTGTTCAAGGTTTCGCGCGCCACGTACAAGCAGCTTTTAAGCCTTGCCAAGCGAGATTTTGTCGAAATAAAGCCGCCCCTCATCCTCGACCGACCCTTACGCTTCGACAGCGGGGAGCTTGCGCTGCTGGAGCAAAACGTGTTCCGCAGAGAGCCGCACCAAAGCGAAAAAGAAGCAGAGGACATAGTCCTGTACAGCGCCTCCGACATATACGACGAGTGCGCCTTCGTCGCCCGCCGCATAAGGGAGCTGGTGCTGAAAAAGGGGCTGCGCTACCGCGATATTTCCGTTATCTGCCGCGACCTCGGCTCCTACCGCGGGGTGCTGGACGTAACGCTTGAAAAGTACGGAATACCGTTTTTTACCGACGCTCACAGCGACATCGGCGTCAAGCCCGCCGCGCGGCTCATCAACGCGGTGTTTCGCTGCGTCACCGACAGCTTTCAGCGCGGTGACGTGCTGTCGCTGCTCAAAACCGGCTTGACTCAATTTTCTGAAAAAGAAATAAGCACCTTTGAAAACTACCTCTATGTCTGGAACCTCAGCGGCAGGCGGCTCACAGAGCCGTTCACGCGCAATCCCTCGGGCTATTCCGATAAGCTCAGCGACCGCGACGCCGCTGCCCTGAAAACCGCCGAGAGCGTCAGAAGGGGAGTCATGGAGCCGCTTGTCGCCTTCCGCGAGCTTATCGCGGACAAAACCGGCAGAGAGATCACAAAGGCGCTCTACGACCTGCTGGAGACCTTCGGCGTGCCCGACGCCCTGTCTGCGCTGTACGACGAGCTGGACTTGGGCGAGGAAAAGGGCTTGGGCGCCGAGCAGATACGTGTGTGGGCGCTGCTTATGGATGTTTTGGACAAGACCGTCGCGGCAGTGGGAGAGCGCAGGCTTTCCGCCGCGAGGTACTATGAGCTGCTCTCCATTCAAATTTCCAATATAGAATTTTCCCGTATTCCTCAGACCCTTGACTGCGTCACCGTCACCACCGCTCAGCGCGTGCGCGGCAGTCAGCAGAGCGCGGCGTTCCTCATCGGCTGCGCCGACGGCGTGTTTCCGGCGGTACCGCGCACCTCGGGGCTGTTTTCCGACTATGAGATAAAGCAGCTTTTGCTAAACGACGTCCCCATAAGCGACGACTTCTCCTACATAGCCAACCTCGAGACCTTCATGGCGTACTGCGCCGTTGCCGCGCCCTCGCGTTACCTGTTCGCAAGCTGCCCTGCCGTAGACCCTCAGGGCGCGCGCCTCAAGCCCTCCGAGATATTCTCCGAGATAATAAAGGTCTTTCCGCGTATCACCCTGCGCGACAAGAACGACTACGACAGCCGTGCCGACGCCATGACCGCGCTGCAGCCCGCCTTTGAGGAGTACGCGCGCTCGCTGTCGGACGGTCAGTCGCGGCTGAGGGGCTTAGACGGATTTTTTGCCGAGGACGCCCGCTACGCTCAGGGCGTAAAGGCGGTCAAGCGCGCCCTGGAGCGCGCGCCGTTCAGGATAGAGGACCCTCAAAACGCCCGCCTGCTCTTCGGCGAGGACCTCACCGTTTCAGCCTCGCAGGTGGAAAAGTTCGGCAAGTGCCGCTTCTCGTACTTCTGTACCTACGGCTTGGGAATCCGCGAGCGCCGCAGGGCTGAGATAGACCCCATGGAATACGGCACGCTGGTGCACCATGTGCTCGAGCAGTTTTTCACAAGGTATACCAAGGAGGAGTATACCGCTCTGTCAGACGAGGAGACAGCCGCCTTTGTCCGCGACACGGTCGCCGCCTACCTCGAGGGCTATCTCGGCGGCAGCGACGACAAATCGCCCTCCTTCCTCTACCGCCTTGAGGTGTTTTGCGCCAACGTAAGGCTTTTGCTGTCGCACATCATTGAGGAGCTGGGGCAGAGCGATTTTGAGGTAGCCGACTGCGAGCTTAAAATCGGCAGGGACATCCCTGCGTACACCCTAAAGCTGCCCACGGGTCAAAGCATAGCCGTTTGCGGCAGCGTTGACAGGGTGGATATAATGAAAACCCAAAACGACACCTTTTTGCGTGTCATCGACTACAAAACCGGCGGCAAGGTGTTCCGCCTTTCGGACATCCTCTTCGGGCTGGATCTGCAAATGCTGCTCTACCTTTGCTCCGTCAGGGCAAACGGCGGCGGGCGCTACGGCGATACCGTGCCCGCGGGTGTCCTGTATATGCCTGCCGTGGTGCCTAACATCAGCGCCGACGGTCTGGACGAAGCCGCCGTCGCGGACGAGATACGCTCCGACTTCCGCATGAACGGGCTGCTGCTCGACGACGTGCGCGTCATAAAGGGCATGGACAAGTCCGAAAACGCCAGGTACATACCGGTCAAAATCAAAAACGGCAGCAGCGTCGGCTCCGACAGTCTGGTCACTCTGGAGCAGATGGGCAAGCTGTTCAAAAAGCTAAACAAAACCGTGACGGAGATGGGCGAGCGGCTCTACAGCGGCGACATCGCCGCCGCGCCCCTCAAGGGCAGCGTGGACGCCTGCGAATACTGTCCCTTTGACGGCGTCTGCGCCTACCGCCGCAGCGACCCCGTTAACGTCTTTAAAATGAAAGCCGACGAGGTGTTTGAAAAAATAGACGCCGAGGCGTCAAACGAAGGAGGTGAGCAGTGATGGCAAAGGAGTGGACCAAGCAACAGCTCAGCGCGATAAATTCTACAGGCGGCACCGTTTTGGTGTCGGCGGCGGCGGGCTCGGGAAAGACCGCCGTGCTGGTGGAGCGCGTGATACGCATGATTACCGACCCCGAGCACCCCGTTGACGCCGACCGCCTTTTGGTGGTCACCTTCACCCGCGACGCGGCAGCCGAAATGAAGCAGCGCATTTCCGACGCGCTGCGTTCACTGCTCAGGGACGACCCCTTCAACCCGGGGCTGCTGCGCCAGAGCAAGCTGCTCTACACCGCCTCTATCAGCACAATAGACAGCTTTTGCGGCGATTTGGTCAAGGAGTATTTCCATTCGCTGGACGTCAGCGCCGACTACCGCATAGCCGAGTTTGAGGAGCTGGAGCTGATGAAGGCGGCGGCTATGGACGCTGCCCTTGAGCGCTGCTACAACAGCGGCGACCCCGATTTTCCCAAGCTGCTCGACGCGTTTTCGGGTAAGGGGGGAGACCAAAACCTGCGCGCCACCGTTTTAAAGCTGCACAGCTTTCTCGAAACCCAGCCCTTCCCCGAAAAATGGCTGGACGATATGCTCGACAGCTACGGCGAGCGCAGCGTGTCCGAAAGCATTTGGGGCAGGATAATCATAGACCACGCCGTTCCCGCCGCGGCGCACTGCGTCAACCTCTGCGAAAGCTCCCTAAAGCAGCTTAGCGGCGCCGACGAAAAGTTGGCTCAAAAGCTTGTCCCCGTTATCGAGGAGGACCTTGCTTACTTTCAAAACCTGCAGGAGCGCCTGCTCGGCGGGGACTGGGACAGGATGGTGCAGGCGGTGCACGGCTTTGGCGGCAGAAGACTCGTAACGCCGCGGGGCTTCAAGGACGACCCCGACAAGCTCGCCGTCGCCGCTAACCGCGACAGCGTCAAAAAAACCGTCGCGCGGCTGCAAAGGCTGTTTTGCCGCAGCGAAAATGAGGCGGGGCAGGAGCTTGAGGAGCTGCAGCGGCTGGTGCGCGTGCTGTTTGACCTCACCCGCGCCTATATAGCCGAGCTGGACGCGATAAAGCGCAAGAAGAACGTGCTCACCTTTTCCGACATCGAGCTGCTCACCGTGCGCCTGCTCGCCTGCCATGACGAAAAGACGGGCTACCGCAAAACCGCCCGAGGTGAGGAAATATCCTCGCGCTATGACGCGGTCATAGTAGATGAGTTCCAGGACGTAAACGACGTGCAGAGCCTTATCTTCAACTGCGTTTCAAGGGACGAGAGCAACCTGTTCACCGTGGGCGACGTAAAGCAGTGCATCTACGGCTTCCGTCAGGCAAAGCCGCAGATATTCGTGGGCAGAAAGGAAAGCTACCCGCGCTTTGACCCCGAGGCTCCCCGTTATCCCGCAACTATAATTCTCGACAAGAATTTTCGCAGCCGTGCCGAGGTCTGCGACACCGTGAATTTCATCTTTTCGCGCCTTATGCTCCGCGATACCGCCCAAATGGATTACACCCCCGAGGAGTATCTTAACGCAGGTGCGGTCTACGCTCCGCAGAGCGGCTGCGAGACCGAGCTGGCGCTTATTGACGGCTCCGCCTTTGAGGACGCGGACAGCATAGAGCTTGAGGCGCATTATATAGCGCGGCGTATCCGCGAGATAATGGCGTCGGACTTCAAGGTGACCGACGGCGGCGCCCTGCGCCGTCCCACCTACGGCGACTTCGCCGTAATGCTGCGCTCGGCAAAGGGCAGCGCGGCAAGGATAGTCAGGATACTCACCGACTGCGGCATCCCCGCCTACAGCGAGGAAAAGGAGAGCGCCTTCGATACCGCCGAGGTAAAGCTGCTGCTCGACTATCTGCGCGTCATCGACGACCCCTGCCGCGACATCCCGCTGCTTTCGGTGCTGTGCAGTCCCGTCTGCGGCTTCACGCCCGACGAGCTGGCGCAGATACGCGCCGAAAACCGCTCTGTTTCTCTGTACAGCGCGCTTGAGGCGTACAGGGCGCACAGCCAAAAAACCGCCTCCTTCCTGCGGCAGCTAAAGGCGCTGCGAGCCTACGCCTGCGTCACCACCGTGGACGAGCTGATCTGCCGCGTGCTCGAGCTAAGCTCGCTGGGCGCTGTCACCTGCGCCGTCAGCGGCGGCGACGTTCCCCTTAAAAATCTGGAGCTGATTCGCCACTTTGCCCGCAGCTACGGCTCTGCGGGCGGCAAAAATCTCTCCGACTTCATCTTTTACCTTGACCGCCTGAAGGACAACGGCGTGCAGCTGCCCTCTGCCGCCGCCGGCGACGCGGAAGGGCTAAACGGCGTGCGCGTGCTCAGCATACACAAGTCGAAGGGTCTGGAATACCCCTTCTGCTTCCTTGCGGGAACGGGCAGGCAGTTCAACAGGATGGACCTGCGCTCGGACGTGCTGATAGACAACGACGCGGGGCTTGGAATAAAGCGCAAGGACGGCGTGTGCCGCTACAACACCCTGCCCAGACTTGCGGTGGAGGTCGAGATAGAGAAAAACGAGACAGCCGAGGAGCTGCGCGTGCTCTATGTAGCCCTTACGCGCGCCAGGGAGAAGCTGATGGTGGTGGGCACTGCGGCAAACGCCGAGCGCTATTTGCAGACCACTTCATCTCAGCTCATGTTCTCCGCTGTCATCGACCCCTACACCGTCACTTCAGCCAAGCGCGTACTGGACTGGATCACGCTCTGCGCTCTGGCTAACCCCTCCTCACGCAAGGATATGCTCAGCGGCAGCGAGCAGACAGTCCTCGGCGAGGATTATCCTCAGTGGCGGTTCAATCTGATAAACAAGCCCGAGCAGGTGTATTCACCGTTTGAAAAGGCAGCCGCAAAAGCGGTGGCTGCGCAGTTTGACAGCCCCGTTACCGAGCGCGACTACGCCGAGCTGCTGCGGCAAAACCTCGCGTTTGAGTACCCTCACGCCGCCGAGACCGCCCTGCCGCAGAAGGTCAGCGCCTCGCAGATAGCGCACGCGGCGGACGGCGATTACTTTGAAAAGATAATAGTCAAGCCCGCGTTTCTCAGCGGCGGCGGCACTGCTGCGGTGGAGCGCGGCACCGCCCACCACCTGTTTTTGCAGTACTGCGACTTTGCCCGCGCCAGGTCGTCTGTCGATTCCGAGATCGACCGCCTGCGCGAGGAGCGGGTGCTCAGCGAAAAACAGGCTCAGCTTATCGACCGCGAGGGCATATCAAGGCTGCTGGGCACCGAGCTGTTTGACCGCGTGCTCCGCTCGCCCCGACTTTACCGCGAGGAGCGCTTTACCGTGTGGGTGTCGCCCTCTCAGGTGTATGAGGACAGCGGCGACGATACCCCCTCCATCGTCATGCAGGGCGCGGTAGACCTCGCCTTTGAGGAGGACGGCAGGCTGGTCATCGTGGACTACAAGACCGACCGTGTCCGTGACATACAAAAGCTTGTCACCCTCTATAGCAAGCAGCTCTCGCTCTACCGCGACGCGCTGCGGCAGTCGCTCGAAACCGAGGTAGGCGAATGTATAATCTGCTCGGTGGCGCTAAACGACTACATTAGCATATAACAAAACGGCTCCTTTCCAAACGGAAGGGAGCCGTTATTATCGGGGGCGGGCACGCCGCCACGAATTATTTAATCAAAATTAACGTAAAGACACATTCAGCTCGGCAAGATTGCGCTGCATGTCCGTGACGTCGTTGATGTTGATTTTTTTGTCGCCGTTGAAGTCGGCGATCTTGAACTGAGCGGGGTCCTCGGGGTCAATGATAGGAGTGCCGTCGGCGTTTCTGAAATCGGCGAGGTATCTTTGCAGAAGCGTGGCGTCCTCAATGGTGAGCCTGCCGTCCCCGTTGATGTCGCCGAGGATGAAATCGGAGCCTTCGTCGGGAGTGTAGAGCACTGCCACGGAGCCGGCTTTTAAAGAGCCTGTGAGCTTGCCGCCCGACACGACGAAGGTGCCGCCGTTAGCCTGATCGACGTAAGTGCCTTCCGCCAGATTGGTGGAAACATTGATGTTGGTGTCGTTTTCGGACACGCTTACGAGCACAGCGCCCTTGGTGCCTCTCTCTATCATGGTCACCTTATTTTTGACAACGTTAACAAGGTTTTTGCCTTCGCCTACCATGGCGTTGCGGAACTTGTTGACCGCCTCTACCTCGGCGGAGAAGTAGTTGCCGTCACCCGCGAGACCGATGGTGTTGTCGCCCCATTTGTTGTTGAAATTCTCCGAGTCGGAGGCGGAGGGGTCATATGCCGAGCTGCCCTGCGGACGCGCGAAGAACAGGGGAGTGGTGTCGCCCTGAGCGCAGATGAACGCCCAGCCCTGACGTATCTGCTGATTGTTGAGGATGGTCCAGGAGCTGTTGTCGTCGCTGCAGAAGTTGTCGTGCGACTCTACCCAGGTCACTATGCGGTCGGCGTCTACGTCGGTGATACGGTAGTTTTTGATAGTGTTGACGTTAACGGTGTGTCTGCTCAAGCCTGTTCTCAGGTTGGTGCCGTAGGCGTCGGCGGTTATTCTCATTATCTTGGCGTAGTCCGCCGCTCTGTCGGAGCCGGTGAGTATCTCGCCGTACTGGAACTCGGCGTTGTTGTCAAGAACGGTAGGCCAAAAATCGCCCGCGTAGCTTGAGTCGTCGTCGGGAAGCTCTATGTGCTTCGCCGCGTCAAAGCGGAAGCCGTCGGCGCCTGCCTCCAGCACCTCGTTGCAGTAGTCGAGTATCATCTGCTGCACGGCGGGGTTTTGGGTGTTGAGGTCCCAAAGACCGGTCAGCTTGCCCTGGGTGACCTGGTAGCGGTTAGACCAGTCGCTTATCTCCACACGGTCGTGGAACGCCTTGCCGCCTATGTTTTTGACGTGCGAGGAGATCACGCTGTAGTCGGAGGAGCAGTGGTTGGCAACGATGTCAACAATAACCTTTATGCCGTATTTGTGAGCTTCCTCGCACATTTCGCTGAACTCCTCCTCGGTGCCCAGCTGATAGTTGCCTATGGTGTAGTCGGTGGGTTGGTACTGGTACCACCAGTTGCCCTTGTTGTTGCTTTTCAGGCTCATTTGACCGTTGTCGCCGCGCTTAACCGCGTTGATGGGCGAGGTCTGGATGCTCTTGAAGCCCGCCGCGGCTATCTGCGGGATGTTTTCTTTGATGGTGTTGAAATCCCAGCACCAGCAGTGCAAAATAGCGCCGTCCTTTATGTTTTCGGGCAGGTCGGAGGCTGACGCGACCGAGGTTGAGGCGGTGCTCTCCTGCGCGCCGGTCGAAAAGACCGAGTAAGCCGCGCAGCTGCCGATCATCACTGCCGATAGCAGGACGGAAACGGAACGCTTAAAAAACTTTTTCATAAACAAAACTCCTTTTCTGAATAATATCAGCCTGCGGGGTCATCTGTCGTCGTTGGTTACCCGCATAATTTCCTTTTTGACTTTCTTTTTGGTCAGGGCGACCATTAGCATGGTGATAAGGCTTGCCACGCCTTCGTAAATAAGCGCTATGCCGACAAAGACGATAATCACCTTGCCCATTTGGTTGTAGAGCAAAACGCAAATAATGCCCAGAATAAGACCTATCGCCGCGAAGGCAAGCATGACGTACCAGCGCGTGAAGCCCATTGATTTCAGCGAAAAGGCGCGTTTAAAGTTGCACAGGCCGTCAATTATAAGGATAGCGCCGATGGAGTAGAAGAGGATCTTCTCAAGCAGGTCGCGCTGGTGAGGCAGAAGCGCAAAAACGCCGATGCCTATGGCAATAACGCCAATCGCCATCTCCATAAACAGGTTAGCCTCCTGATCCTTGTTGACAAAAAAGATAATGACGTTGATGATGCCGTAGAGCAGCATGCCTATGCCGAATACGATGATGGTGGCATTTACCACCTCTTTGGGGTTCATCACCATGAATACACCTATGACGATATAAGCTATGGCGGCAACTATAAAGGTGCCGATCATGCCTATCTTACTGTTTTTTTCCTTTGCCATAATAGTCCTCCTTAATCAATGCGCTTGTCGCAGAAGTCGCACATCTGCATGCCAAGCTTTTTATAGCTCAAGTTCGGCAAATAAGCCTCGCTCTGAGTAACACATTTGGGGTTTTTGCAGCGGTGAGCGCTCAGCTCGGTGTCGCGCGCGGGTATCAGGAAATCCTCGTCCTGCAGCAGCATGAGGATAAGCGCCATCCTGCCGTACATTCCGTACTGCGCCTGCTTGAAGTACAGCGCGCGGGGGTCGTCGTCGATGTCTACGGTTATCTCGTTGACGCGGGGCAGGGGATGAAGGATTATCATATCCTCGCGCGCGCGGTCAAGCTTCTCGCGGTCCAGCACGAACACGTATTTCTGCGCCTCGTACTCCTCGTCGCTCTTGAAGCGCTCGCGCTGTATGCGCGTCATGTACAGCACGTCCAGATCGCCCACGGCGTCCGCCAGACTGTGAGATATCTCGTAGGGACAGCCGTTCTTTTCCAGGATGTCGATTATGTACAGCGGCACGCTTAATTCCTTTGTAGAAATAAGCACGAAGGAGTTGCCCTCGTATTTCGCCAGAGTTTTAATAAGCGAGTGGACGGTCCTGCCGTTGAGCAGGTCGCCGCAGACGCCGATTTTCATATGGTCAAGCCTGCCCTTTTCGCAGCTCAGGGTCACAATGTCGGTAAGCGTCTGAGTGGGGTGGAGGTGACCGCCGTCGCCGCAGTTGATAAGGGGCACGTCGGAGTAGAGAGAAGCCGCCATGGCAGTGCCCTCAACGGGATGGCGAATGGCGATGATGTCGGAATAGCCGCTGATGACCGAGATGGTGTCCTTGAGGTTTTCGCCCTTGGCTACCGAGGAGTTCATGGGGTTGTCAAAGCCGATGGTGCGTCCGCCCAGCTTTAGCATAGCGGTCTGAAAGGACATCTGCGTGCGTGTGCTCGGCTCATAAAAGAGCGTCGCCAAAATCTTGCCGTCGCAGGCGTGGCGGTAATCGGCAGGACTTTGCATTATCTTGCGCGCCTTTCTAACGAGCTTGTCAATCTGCTGCACGCTCATGGCTTCAAGGTCTATCAGGTTTTTATTTGTCATAGTTACACTACCTTATTGTTTTATAAAGCTATTGTAGCAAATATTTATTCATTTTTATTTCGTATAAAGAAATATACCTTATATTTATCGTGAATATTTGATAAAAATTTTGTAAACATTTTGCGCCCTTTGCCCAAGAAGTTACAAAAAGACGGCGAAAAAAATTCTACTTGATTTTTTAGGGAGAATATAGTATAATACTAGATACACGCCGGTGTGATGGAATTGGCAGACGTAGCGGACTCAAAATCCGCCGGTAGCGATACCGTACCGGTTCGAGTCCGGTCACCGGCACCAGCAATAAGGGGTACCCCAAGGGGGTACCCCTTATTGCTTATACCCCGCGAGGTGACCGGACTCGAAGGTGACGAGAACGACCATGTTTCAAACGGAGAGTGATCAGAAAACAGTCCGGTGGACTGTTTTCCGCGAGAGCGCAGATGAAACTTGTAATATATTTGCTTGTTGTATTGTCAAGACCGATATTAAAGGCTTGGTAAATCCGCTCTTGACCCGGATAACAAAGTCGTATTTGAATAAGGCTGAAAGTTGGAAAAAACATACCGATTTTTGGCAAGGAAAACACGAAAAAGCAATTGCAAATGCCGTTGAAAGTGTTTTTAAATTTAATGAGGGAGTTAGAACGGGGTATGATGATGTTTTATACGAAATAAGGGTCAAAGGTGACATTTTGCCTGATTTATCTTCTAATCACCCAAGGGATAGAATGTCCCCGCTTGCGGTGTTAGCACATGAATTTCATGGGTATTGATACAACAATAGAAGAACTTCATACGCAATTCGTTGTAAACATCAAGGCAACCCTGCTTTTGTGTTCGCGCGTAGCGTTGATTACGCATTTATGATCAACGCCGTCACGGTATTGCGGCATAGTCGTTATCGCGCGGTAACTCCGTAATATTTCATTCGGGGCTGGGCATTTTGCTTTTTATGTGTTATACTAATCTCAGATAAAAAGTGGACAAAGATTTGCGAGGATAATTTTCTCAAGACGAGGCGAAGGACGACAACGAAGTATTGCGGAATAGACCGCAAAGATTGTCTGTTTTTTATTTGAGTTTAGTATTATAATGCTTATCGGGCGGCGCGTGCTGCGCTGCGCTTTGCTTTTGAACGGAGGTATGATGATATATGAACAGGCTTATCTGCCCCGTCTGCGGACAGGGGCTCACCCTTTTTGACCGCGTCCTTAAATGCGGCGGCGGGCACTGCTTTGACCTTGCCAAAGAGGGCTATGTGAATTTGCTGCGCTCGGGAAAGGCAGGGGAGAGCAGGGGCGACAACAAGGAGATGGCGAGGTCACGTCGGGATTTCCTCGAGAAGGGTTGGTTTGAGCCTCTGGCAGAGGAGATAGCCGCCTGCGTCGAGCGTTTCACCTCCGAAAATGACGCGGTGCTCGACATTTGCTGCGGCGAGGGCTATTACACCGACTTCCTCACCCGTCGCTTTCACCGCGATTTCTACGGCTTTGACCTCTCGAAAAACATGGTCAGGCTTGCGGCAAAGCGCCGCTGCGGAGCCTCGTTTTTTGTGGCGAACATCGCCTCCATACCCATCCAAAGCGGCAGCGTAAGGCTGGCGTTCCACCTCTTTGCTCCGTTTCACGCGGCTCAGTTCAGCCGCGTTATCTCGGACGACGGCGTTATCGTCACCGCGGTCGCGGGCAAAAATCACCTTCTGGGGCTAAAGCGCGTGCTCTATGACACGCCCTACCTTAACGACGAGCAGCCTCCCGAGGCGGAGGGACTGACGCTTGCCGAAACGCGGCGCGTGCGCGGCAGCATTACCCTCAGCGACCCCTCGGACATAGCATCACTCCGGCAACGGAACGTTGCATCACTCCGGCAACGGAACGTTGCATCACTCCGGCAACGGAACGTTGCATCACTCCGGCAACGGAACGTTGCATCGCTCCGGCAACGGAACGTTGCATCACTCCGGCAACGGAACGTTGCATCACTCCGCCTATGGAGAACTTTCATCTTTTTTAAAACGCCATCAACGGCGGGTCATGCCATAAAGCTGCGCCCCGCCGTTTTGCTTTTGTTTCCTTTTTATCCGTCTTATCAAAGGCGGCGGGCGTTTCCCTCTCAAGGAAACGTTTGCACGAACAAATAACCCCTGCCGCTACCTGCGGGCGCACACATGGCTGCGCCCCTACGACATTAATCACACTTTGCTGTGTGTCGTAGGGGCGGTGCTTTTACTGCTTGTTAAGTTTGTAGGATGTTTCTCCCGAGGAAAGCTCCAAACTCTCGCTTGAGAGGGTCTTTCTGAGCTTGTAATTGTAAACAACGGTCTCGCCGTCCATCGTCACGGTCACTGTGGCGGCGTAGGCGTCCACCGAGTAGGTGCCCGAGGAGTTAGCGCCCGAGGAGTCCTTGAGGGTGCAGGCGCTCTTGCCGTCAAAGCTCCATACGGTGCCGTCGGAAGCCTGCTTCCAGGTGCCGCTGATAACATCGTTGTCGCCGTTGAGTCCCAGCTCGTTTTGGGCGTATTCGCCCGCCTGGCTTATCAGCGCGCTCTTGTCGCCGCTGACGCCTACTTCGCTTTTGGCGTAGTCCTTAGCGCTGTTTACAGCTTTGTTACCTATCTCCTTTGCGGTCTCGCAGCCGCCCATTACCGAAGCGCAGGAAACTGCCATAACCGCCGCCGCGAAAAACGCGATTATTTTTTTCAATTGAGTTTTCCTCCTTGTTTATGATGATATTTTGATTATATCATCACCTTAAAAAATTTATTTTCCAAAAATGAAAAAAACTCTTTATTTTTCAGGAATTATGTGTTATAATCGTAATCGGAGCGGTAAATTAATGCTCTTTAAGAAGAAAAGAATCCTGCTAAAATCGGAAATATTACAACATATTGTGAATACTGTATCAAAAGACTCTGTATAGTGTATTAAATATCGGCGAAATACAATTTGATTTTTTTTGACAAAAGTGTTACAATAACGTTGGTTACGAAATCGTAACTATTCCGACGAATTTCACGATGATCCGACAAATACAATCAATATTCGGAAAGGATGATTTTTTGAAACGAAGTGTTACAAAGAGTATCTCCGCGATCGTACTGGTCACAGCGATCTTATTTACGGCAATGTTCTCTCTTTCCGTAACGGTCAACAAGGCTCACGCGGCTACCTTCACCCCGCGCCTGACTGCTCCGGAAAGCAATAATAAATATTATTACGACAGCAATTACAACGTCTACCAGAAGTACGGCTACGGTCTGCCCAACTGCACCGCTTACGCCTACGGCAGAGCCTACGAGATTCTGGGCAAAGAGCCCAACCTCTCATGGTTCAGCGCCGAAAGATGGTACGGTGACAATATCTCCAAGGGCGCTTACAAATACGGCAGCACCCCCAAGGTTGGCGCTATCGCCTGCTGGAGCTACGGATACGGCGGCCATGTCGCGGTAGTCGAGACCATCGACAGCAACGGCAACATGACCCTCTCCAATTCCGAGTGGGGCGGACGCACCTTCTACCTCACCACCGCCAAGACCACCGACTCCAACCCCGGCGGCAACAGCTGGTGGACCTTCCAGGGCTACATCTACCTGATCGATTCGGCTGAGGTCGTGATCGACACCACCTCGTCCTACAATGTCGGTACATATAAGACCAACGCCTCCCCGTACCTCAACATGAGATCAAACGCGGGCATGGGCTACTCGGTCATTTCCTCTATCAACAGCGGCGTCAGCATCAACGTAACCGAGACCAAGCTCGTTGACGGCTACAACTGGGGCAAGACCACCTACAACAACAAGACCGGCTGGGTCGCGCTGGAGTACTGCAAGTTCGTTTCGGCGCCCGTTCAGCCCACCACGGCGGCTCCCACTACCGCAGCTCCCACTACCGCGCCTCCCACAACTGCGGCTCCCACAACGGAACCTCCCACAACTGAGGCTCCCACCACTGTTCCCGAGACCACAGCGCCGCAGCCCACGATGCCCAACGTCAGAGGCTTCGGCAGAGGCGACGTTAACTGCGACAACAGGATCACCATTCAGGACGCGACTATCATCCAGAAGTACCTCGCCGACCTGATCATGCTCGACGACTATCAGCTCAGCTGCGCTGACTTCGACGGCGACGGCAAATGCACCATCGTCGATGTATCCTCCCTGCAGGCGTACCTCTCCTCATACGTTGAGACCAGCGCTATTCATCCCTGATACAAATTATGACCGGCCCGAAAGGGTCGGTTTTTTTGTGCCGAATACCGTTTTGATAATGTCGTAGGGGAGCACGTTCATCGTTCGCGCAAGCGTTTCCTTGAGAGGAAAACGTCTAGGGGCAGACACACGGGTCTGCCCCTACGTGCTTTTATAGAGTATGCAAAAAATCCGCACGTTTTCCTTAACTACGTAGGGGCGCACCCATGTGTGCGCCCGTGGTAGCGGTACACGTTCATCGTACGTGCAAACGTTGCTATGAGAGGAAAACGTCTAGGGGCAGACACACGGGTCTGCCCCTACGTGCTTTTATAGAGTATGCAAAAAGAATCCGCACGTTTTCCTTAACTACGTAGGGGCGCACCCATGTGTGCACCCGCAGGTAGCGGTACACGTTCATCGTTCGGGCAAACGTTTCCTTGAGAGGAAACCGCCCACCGGCGCCGCCGCCCCTGCACTTGTTGTATTACATTTTATTTGTTTTTTCGCTATTGATTTGGCGCGTGACTTGTGGTACAATCTAAATGAAAAATTGTTTTTATAATACTTTATACAGGAGTGATTTTGTATGAAAAAAGCATTGGCTTTATGCGTTGCCGCGCTGATGGCGGTCTCCTTTGCCGCCTGCGCGGATAAGGGCAAGGGCGGCTCGTCCGCTTCTTCGGCTGCCGAAAGCTCTGCTTTGACCACTTCCGAGCAGACCACCTCCGAGCAGACCACCTCCGAGCAGACCACCTCCGCCGAGACAACGGCTGCCGCGCCTGTCGCTGCGGACATGTCGAGCTGGACGTGGACGGAAAACGTGCTCGACTGTTACGGCTACAACGACTGCTATATGTCCTATAAGGTCCCCGAGCAGTTCAAGTCCTCGTCCGAGAACGAAAGCGGACTGCAATCCCGCAGCTACTACTATAACCCTTCCGACAGCGAAGCAAACGCCAACAGCTCGCCCTACGGCGTATATATCAACTTCGGTCAGGGCAGCTTCGGCGGCGCTACCAAGTCCTCCACCGAGGAAAGGGTCACAGGCGGCTTGACCGAGCGCGAGATCGGCGGACGCAAGGTGCTTTTCGGCGAATATCCGGTTGATGAAAACACCGGCTCGCACGTCTTTGCGTACTATGTGCCCTATGACGAGGACGATTACTCTCGTATCAGGATGATCCTCTGCGACCCCGAGGCGGACGGCGAGTTCAGAAGCACCTTTGAGCAAAGCATAAGCTTCACCAAGTAAACGGCTGCAAACGCCGAAAAACCCTATCTGTTTTAAGGAGTGACACCCATGAAAAAAATCGCCGCGCTTATCATCGCCTCGGCGTTCATCCTGACTCTCGCCGCGTGCTCAAGCTCCGGCAAGGGCAAATCATCGGAAAAAGAGCAGAGCGTTACCGCCGCCGAGACCACACAGAAGGCGCAGGAAACCACCGCCGCCGAGACCACACAGAAGGCGCAGGAAACCACCGAAGCCGAGACCACCGAAGCCGAGACCTTGGTTCCCGACACCACCGAAGCCGACCCCAATATGGTCGTTATCGAAAAGGAGCAGCTCATCGGCGACTGGGCTTATCCGTCGCTGGAGGATGTTGTAAAGCTCACCTTCAACGCGAACGGAACGGGCAGCTACACGGGATTGAACCACGAATCCCTAAGCTTTACCTACGAGCTGACTCCCGAGCTCAAGCACTTCAACAACGGCAGCGAGTACATCAACAACGTCCTCAAGATGAGCTACGCCAACGGCGAAGCCGAGGACATCATCATTTTCAACATGGAAAACGGCTGTCTTGGCATGCACAACAGCGAAGACGGCGGCTACGGCGGCGTTTTGGAGTTTTCCGAGTGGAAGAAGCTGTAATATTATTATCAAATCAAAAACCCCTGCGAACGGCTTTCACGGCTGTTCGCGGGGGCTTGTTTTTTTCTGTTCGTTTGTATCGGGATTATTATTCGTCCTCAAAGCCTGCCAAAAATCTTTGCAGCTTTGTCACGTCGTCAACGGTTATCTTTCCGTCGCGGTTAAAGTCCGCGTTTGCCGCGGCTGTCTTATCCAGAGTGATAAGCTCTGCCAGGTGACGCTGGATATGGGTTACGTCGTTTATATTCACCTTTCCGTCCAGGTTGCTGTCGCCGAGCAGGGTGGGCAGATAGTGCTTTTTAGTCACAGCCTTTATAACAAAGGTGCCGCCAATATCGTCCTGATTGTTGTCGAGGTACCAGTCCATCAGGTCCTGCGCGGTGCCGCCGTCTATTATGTAGCTTTCGCCGCGGCCGCTTTCGTTGGTGAATACCTCGTTGGAGTTGTAGGTGAGCCATTCGCCTACGCCTATCGAGCTGTTGATGTCGGTGCCGGAGGCGTCGATGGTCACAGCTATGGAGCCGTTCTCCGAGGGATATTCAAAATCCTCTATGTCCGCGCAGATGTAACCTTCGTAGTCCACGGTGCCCTCGCCCAGCTTAGTCCAAACGGAGGTGTCGTTGTCGGGGGTCTCGTCGGCGCCGTCGGGGACGAAGTAGATGCTGTAGGAGGCGCCCGCGGCGGTGGTCTCAAACACTACCTTGTCAATGACGTTGAAGTCGCTGTCAAAGTGCAGGCGGTTCAAATAGGTCAGGGTCTTGCTCTTTACGTACTTGAACTCGTAGGTCGCGCCGTAAATCTCGTTTTGTACCAGCTTTTTTGAGTTGTCGATCTTCTCATAGCTCAACAGCGCGTAGGAGGGCGCGAACTTGCTAGAGAAGAGATACTTGTCCTCGTAGGAGATCCAGTAGTAGCCGCCCAGCGAGTTGTTGTCGCCCCAGCTTCCCTTTATAAGCCACGCGCCGTTGTTTTCGGGGCGCTCGTCGTCAATTGCCGAAAAGCTGGTGCGGGGGAAGTTGTCGTTCCAGCCTACCACCTCTATCGAGTGTCCCGAGTAGTAGTCGTTGTAGCTTTCGGGCATGTAGTAAGCGGTGTTGCCGGCATTCATGCACGCGCCCGAGTGCGCGTATGAGGTGAACACGCCGCCGTGGTCGTAGATCGCCTGCTTTATTATGTCAAAGTCGCCGCGGTTCAGATAGCGCGCGGCAGTTACGCCGTAGCGCGCCAGGTCTGTGGGCACCTGATCGCCTTTAACATTTGTGTCAAGCGGGTATTCGCCCAAATCGCTTGTCAGCACGCCGCCCTGCCACGAGGTCATATATCCCAAAGCTATCAGGGTGAAGCCGTCCTTGAATACGTTGCGTATCCAGCCCTTGCCGTTGCTGCGGGTGGTAGCCCACATGTTGAGGTGATTGGTGGACATGTCGCCTATCTCGTTGCCGTCGTGCAGCAGGGTGGACTCCAGCGTAGCCATCGAGGCGTACGCCCAGCAGGAGCTGTAGTCCTGCGCCTTTACCGGAGTAACATAGCCCAAATCGACCGAGCTGTATCTTTCGGGCAGCTCAAAGCCGCCGTCCTCGACAGAGCCGCCGTTTTCGACAGAGCCGCCGTCCTCGGTTCCTACTGCGTAGTAGCTGTCTGTCTGAGCGGCAGCCGCGCTTATCGTGCCCGCGCTCAGCGCCAGAGCGGCGGTCAAAAACAGGCTGAGAGTTTTTTTAATGCGTTTTCTTTTCATTTTTACCTCTCCACTCATAGTGATTATTTTTTTCTTATTATATCATTATAGCAAAGTCACGGGGTTTTGTAAAGAATAAATCCGCCGGAAAACCGCATAATAGCACTGTAAAAATTTTCTGTGGGAGCGGTTGCATGCAGTTGAGAACGGATTTGGCGATAGAGGCGCGCGAGATAGCGGGCGACAGGGTAGCGGGCATGGACTATCACGAGTACCGCGAGCACGGGATGAAAATATCCCGCCTTACGGTCAAGACATCGCGCGCAAGGCAGATACTCGGCAAGGAGCTGGGCACATACATCACTGTGGAGCTGCCCTCGCTGACCGACAATTTCAGCGAGACCGACGGTCGGGTAAAGACCATAGGCAGGGAGATACGCCGCCTTTTGCCCGTCAACGGCCTGCTTTTGGTGGCGGGACTGGGAAACGAGCAGATAACCCCCGACGCGCTGGGGCCTAAAACGGGCGCGCGTGTGCTTGCCACACGGCACATCACGGGCGAGCTGGCGCGCGCCACGGGGCTTGACCGCCTGCGTCCCGTGGCGGTGATGAACACGGGGGTAACGGGGCAGACAGGCATTGAAACGGGGGAGTATATCCTCAGCGTGGTCAAGCGCATAAAGCCCACCGCCGTGATAGCCGTTGACGCTCTGGCTTCGCGCCGCGTGGAGCGGCTGGGCTGCACCCTGCAAATAAGCGACGCGGGCATATCGCCGGGGGCGGGTGTGGGCAATCACCGCGTCAGGATAGACCGCGAGACCATCGGCGTGCCCGTCATCGCCATAGGCGTGCCCACGGTGGTGGACGCGCGCACCTTCGCGGGCGACCTCATAGGAGAGGCGCGGCTGCACAGCGTTAGCTTTCCCGACGACCGCCAAATGGTGGTCATCCCGCGCGAGATAGACCTGCTGACCGACCGCGCGTCGCGGCTGCTGGGCTTTTCGCTAAACGCCGCCATGCAAAACGCCTTTGAGCTGAAGGACCTGGTATCGCTTATGTAATAAAAAGCTCCTGCTTCGCATATATCTTGCGTAAAGGATACGCGAAACAGGTGATGATTTGAAGCTCAGAGGAAAACTTTTCAGGGGCGTCAAGGCGTTTACGGCGCTGGCGCTGGTGGGTACGGCGGTGTTTTGTCTGGGAAAACGGCTGCCCGAGGCGCTGTCCGACCGCGACACCGCGCTCACTGCGGCGGCGTTCACCCTTACCGACGGCAAATATTTTATGGAGAGCGGCACCCGTCCCGAAACCACCGCCGCACCTCCGCCCTCGACCGGTGAAGCCGACACTCGGGCTTCGTCCGCCTCAGTCGAAAAGCGGCGCGACAAAAGCGGTTACTACGACTCAAACGCCGACCACAGCGGCGAGGCTGCTTACCATGTCGTTGAAAAGACCATAGGGGCGGACGGCACCGAGGTCAGGGGCTGCTATATCAAGGACCGCACGGGGCTGGACCTCGACTTCGAGAAGCTGCTGGACACGCCCCTTACCTTTCAAACGCAGAAAAACAGCGACAGCCCGCAGGTGCTCGTCTACCACACCCACACGGGAGAGGCTTATCTTGACGAGGACACCGACACCTACTACGAAAGCTATTACTCGCGCACCAACAACAACGACTTCAACGTGGTGGCGGTGGGCGAGGAGCTGACGCGCGCGCTGGAGGAAAAGGGCGTGCGCACCCTGCACGACTCCACCGTGCACGACTCCACCTACAACGGCTCCTACGACCGCAGCGCCCGCACCGCTTCCGATGACATGGAGCGCTGCCCCTCTATAAAGGTCGTGCTCGACATCCACCGCGACGCGCTGGGCACCGACGAAAGCAAGGTGAAGACCGTGTTTGAGCACAACGGCAGAAAGGGCGCGCAGATAATGATACTGGCGGGCTGCGACCCCGACAACGAGCGCGGCTTTTCACACTGGGAAAACAACCTCAGCTTTGCCCTCAAGCTCCAAAACACCGCCGAAAGCCTATATCCGGGCATGACGCGCCCGATAAGCTTCGACTACTTCGCCTACAACGAATACCTCTGCGACGGCTCGCTGCTCATCGAGGTGGGCACCGACGCCAATTCCATTGACGAGGCGGAGTACTCGGCTTCGCTGCTGGCTGACGTGCTGGCAAGGGTGCTGCTCGGGTAAACACCGCCCCAAGGCTGTCCATAAATCCTCCCGTGCACAAGCCGATAATTTGTGCACCCTGACGAAAAATCCCACCGCGCTCCGCGCGCGCCCGAATTATGCGGTATTGCCCTTGCATTGTCAGCTTTTTTTTGCTATAATACGTAGAGGCAGCGCCGTTTTGCCCGCGCTTTTTGCGCTGAGGCGGCAGCGCAGGCCTTGACGAAAAATCGACTGCGCGATACGCACTGCATTTCATGCGCTATCGCCTGTATCTATCGTAAGAGGTAAAAAGATGCTTCACAAAACAGCTAAAACCGTCTTACCGCTGCTGATGCTGCTTGCGGCTCTCTTTTCAACGGGGGCGCTGCGCGTCGCGGCAGAGGAAATAGAATTACCCGACGACGAGCCGTCATACGCAGAGCCTTCCTTTGACGACGAGCCGTCTTATGACGAGCCGTCTTATGACGAGCCGTCGTACATAGAGCCGACCTATGAGGTGCCCGACTTCACCGAGCCTGCGGCGACCTATGCGCCCGACTGGACCGTCGGGGTTCCCGTCGAAACGCCGGAGCCTGCTACCGACAACGGCGCGGCGGGCTACAACAACGGCTACAGCGACAACAACGGCGGCGACAACGGCGGCGACAACGGCGACGGTCAGTACACACCGCCCGTCAACGCGCAGGACGCCTACCTCGACCCCGACAAGGCTGCCAACGACGCGCAGACCAACAACTCGGTCAAGATGGACAAGTCCGTCAGCGACAAAACCTACTCCACCGACTACACCGCGGGCGTTGTTTCGTGGATATGTGTGGGCGTAGGCGTGGTGGTCATTATCGTAATGATAGCCTCCACCAAGATCCATGGCGCGCGCATGTCGCGCAGAAGGATATGAACCAACAGAAGATAGGCGATGTTTCCCTGCCCTCAAGGGCGCTGCTTGCGCCTATGGCGGGGGTTTCCGACCGCGCCTACCGCGAGCTTTGCGTGCGGATGGGCGCGGGCTATTGCGTAAGCGAGATGGTCAGCTCAAAGGCGCTGTCCTTCGGCAGCAAAAAAAGCGAGGAGCTGATGGATATTTCCGCGCGGGAGCGACCCTGCGGCATCCAGATCTTCGGCGACGACCCCTCCTGCATGGCCGAGGCGGCTGTGTCCGCCATGAAACATTCGCCCGACATAATAGACATCAACATGGGCTGTCCCGCGCCTAAAATAAGCGGCAACGGCAGCGGCAGCGCCCTTATGAGGGACCCTAAGCTCTGCGGCAGGATAACCGCCGAGGTGGTGCGCAGCGTTGACGTTCCCGTCACGGTAAAGCTGCGCAAGGGCTGGGACGACTCCTCGGTGAACGCCGTAGAGGTTGCGAAGATCTGCGAGCAGGCGGGAGCCTCTGCGATAACCGTCCACGGCAGGACGCGGCAGCAGTACTACAAGCCGCCCGTCGATTACGAAATCATCCGCAGGGTAAAGCAGAGCGTGTCCGTACCGGTCATCGCCAACGGCGACATCGACAGCGCCAAAAAGGCAAAGCAGGTGCTCGACTTCACAGGCGCCGACTTTGTGATGATAGGCAGGGCAAGTCTGGGCGACCCGTGGATTTTTTCTCAGATAAACTCCTACTTATCCGACCCCTCTGTGCCGCTCTTTGTGCCCTCGCTTGAGGAAAAGCTCGACACAATGGTCGCCCACGTGGCGAAAATGGTCGAATACAAGGGCGAGTACACCGCGCTGCGGCAGGCGAGAAAGCTGGTCGCGGGCTATTTTAAGGGAATACGCGGCGCCGCCGCTCTGCGAAACGACGCCGGCAGGATAGAGACAATGGACGATTTGATCCGTTTGAAAAACAAAGCGCTCGGCGCTATATAACTCGGTTTTACAAAGCATTAATATAAAATCAAGTACAAAAAAGGGGAAAAAGAAAATGAGTGAATTGACAAACATCGCCTCTCTTGAGTATCTCAAGGAGTACGATCCCGCCGTAGGCGAGGCTATGGACAAGGAGCTTAAGCGTCAGCGCCGCAACCTTGAGCTTATCGCCAGCGAAAACATCGTGACGCCCGCCGTTATGGCGGCTATGGGCAGCCACCTCACCAACAAATACGCCGAGGGCTATCCCGGCAAGCGCTACTACGGCGGCTGCGAGTGTGTTGACATCGTGGAGGAGATCGCCCGTCAGCGCGCCTGCGAGCTTTTCGGAGCCGAGCACGCCAACGTGCAGCCCCACTCGGGCGCTCAGGCTAACATGGCGGTATACTTTGCCATGCTCGAGCCGGGCGACACCGTAATGGGCATGAACCTCAACGAGGGCGGACACCTCACCCACGGCTCGCCCGTTAACATGTCCGGCAAATACTTCAACTTCGTGCCCTACGGCGTTGACAGCGTTACCCACCGCATCGACTACGACAAGGTGCTCGAGATCGCCCGTGAATGTAAGCCCAAGCTTATCGTAGCCGGCGCTTCGGCTTATCCCAGAATCATCGATTTCCCGAAGCTCCGCGCAATTGCCGACGAGGTCGGCGCTTACCTGATGGTTGACATGGCGCACATCGCGGGTCTGGTAGCCGCGGGCGTACATCCCAACCCCGTGCCTTACTGTGAATTTGTCACCACCACCACCCACAAGACCCTGCGCGGACCCAGAGGCGGTATGATCCTCTGCCGCGAGGAGTTCGCCAAGGCCATTGACAAGGCTATCTTCCCGGGCACACAGGGCGGTCCGCTCATGCACACCATCGCCGCAAAGGCTGTCTGCTTCGGCGAGGCGCTCAAGCCCGAGTTCAAGGAGTACGGCGCCAAAATCGTCTCCAACTGCAAGGCGCTGGCGGAAGGTCTGCTCAAGCGCGGCGTAAAGCTCGTTTCGGGCGGCACCGACAACCATGTGCTGCTCATCGACCTGCGCGACTCCGACGTGACCGGCAAGGAGCTTGAGGCTCGACTCGACGACTGCTACATCACCGTCAACAAGAACACCATTCCCGGCGAGCCCCGCAGCCCGTTCGTGACCAGCGGCGTGCGCATCGGCACGGCGGCTGTAACCACCCGCGGACTCAACGAGGAGGATATGGACCTTATCGCCGAGTACATCACCCTCGTCCTCAACGACTACGACGCCAACAAGGAAAAGGTAAGAGCCGGCGTTGAGGCCATCTGCAAAAAATACCCCCTCTACGAATAAGCACCCGAAGGGTGCCCTCTCCGGCAACGGAACGTTGCATCAATCCGCCTTTGGAAAGCTTTGATGTATTGATAAACTTTCATCAACGGCGGGGCATACCTTTGATTTATCGGGTCAAAATGCAGACCACTGTTGCCGTATGACTGCTTTTGTCATACCTTCATGTCAAAAATAATAGCAAGGGCTGTCGGAGGATAGCCCTTGCTTAGTTTAGTGCTTTGTGTTTTATTTATGTTTTTTGCAGGCACACGTTCATCATTCACACAAAACGTCACCTTATGCGGAAACCGCCTCTGACAGCTTTCCGTTTCAATTTTAAAAATTTTCAATCACAATCAGGAGGTGCAAAATGACCAAGCCTTTAGCCGACCGTTTTCGGCCGCGGTCGCTTGACGAGATCGTCGGGCAGAGGCATCTGCTTGCCGAGGACAAGCCGCTGCGCCGCATAATCGAAAGCGGCGAGATACCAAATCTGATATTCTACGGTCCGTCGGGCGTGGGAAAGACCACCCTTGCCTCCTACATAGCCGAGCGCACCAACAAGACCCTGCGCAGGCTCAACGGCACCACCGCCTCCACCGCCGACATAAAGGAGATCGTTTCTCAGCTTGGCACCTTTTCGGGGCTAAACGGTATTCTGCTCTACCTTGACGAGATACAGTACTTTAACAAAAAGCAGCAGCAAACGCTGCTTGAGTACATTGAAAACGGCAGCATAACCCTTATAGCCTCCACCACCGAGAACCCCTATTTTTATGTGTACAACGCCATCCTCAGCCGCTCCACCGTGTTTGAGTTCAAGCCTGTAGAGCCTGATGAGGTGATGGGTGCGGTGCGCCGCGCGGTAAAGCTGCTCGAGGAGGAGCAGGGCATAACCGTGGAGCTGAGCGAGGCGTGCGCGCGCGGCATAGCCGTGGGCTGCGGCGGAGACGTGCGCAAGGCGATGAACGCCGTGGAGCTGGCGGTGATAGCCGCCGACCGCGACGGAAACAGGCGCGTAGTCACCGAGGAGACGGTCAGGGGGCTTGCGCAGCGCAGCGCCATGCGCTACGACCGCGACGGCGACGAGCACTACGACATTGTGTCCGCCTACCAAAAGAGCATGCGCGGCAGCGACCCCGACGCAGCTCTGCACTACCTTGCGCGGCTGCTCGAGGCGGGCGACCTGCCCTCGGCATGCCGACGGCTGATGGTCTGCGCCTGCGAGGACGTGGGGCTTGCCTATCCGCAGATCATCCCCATAGTAAAATCCTGCGTCGACATAGCCCAGGCGGTGGGTCTGCCCGAGGCGCGTATACCCCTTGCCGACGCGGTCATACTGGTAGCCTCGTCGCCCAAGTCAAATTCGGGCGAGCAGGCCATAGACCGCGCCCTTTCGGACATCCGCCGCGGCAACACGGGTCCCGTGCCCAGGCAGCTTCAAAACAAGCACTTCGACGGCGAGGACAACCCAAACAAGGGTCAGCACTACCTTTATCCCCACGACTATCCCAACCACTATGTACCTCAGCAATACCTGCCCGACGCGCTCAGCGACAGCGTATACTACCGCTGCGGCGACAACAAAAACGAGCAGGCGTTCAAGGCGTATTGGGACAGCGTTAAGGGAAAGCAGGGCGGCTGAGTCCGCTGTTTGCCGAAGCGAGAGGTTTTTTGACTTTGTTTTGTCGTGAACCTGACATTTTTCACAAAAATTACCGCTGCTTTTTGTTATGTATTTTTGTGATTTCCTTCTCGCTTTGCCCGATGTGATGTGGTATAATAACACTGCGTTTTATATTAAAACGCTCAACGGCGGCACGCTCCGTCAAAATATGAAAAGTGAGGTGAATACTATGAAAAGAACTATCATCGGCATTATGTCGTTACTGCTCTGCGCGGTGCTGGCGGCGTCCTGCCTGGCAGGCTGCGGCAAATCCAAATCCGGCTCCAAGGCTTCCAACAGCCCCGCGGGCAAGTACGTAGTTAAGACTATCGACGGCAAGACTCCCGATGAGACCATCGATGCAATGCTCTCCGAAGATACCGAGAGCAGCATGACAAAGGAAGAATGGCTCAAGCAGATCAATGTCAGCAGCCCCGAGGAGATCGTCACCATCGAGCTCAAGGACGACAAAACCGCTGATATGAATATCGCTGTATTCTCCCTTAAGAGCAAAGGCACCTGGAAGCAGGACGGCAACAAGATCACCATTACCCGCGAAAGGGAAGAGGACGACAGCGACCTCGATGATTCCGAGCTCACCACCACCTTCACCCTTAACGGCAACGAGCTTACCGCCGACGAGGGCGAACCCAAATACGTTTTCATCAAAAAATAAAGACAATACTTCTATAAGCGATACCGCGTGCCGATCGGCGTTGCTAAAACTCACCGGCGGCTTCCCAGACACGGCAGCTGCCTTTTGAGCGCCCGTCGATACAAAAAACGGACAGGCGCGAAAAGTTTTTCGGATTCTGTCATTGTTTTGTCATACTCTTTGTGATATACTTAGGTCAATGACAAAGCGCCGGAGTTTATCGGGCGCGTCAGCTTAAATCAAGAGGAGGAATATCTAATGGGTCTTATCTTAACCACCGACAAGCTCACCAAAACCTACGGAAAAAAGGATGCGGCAAAGAACATCAGCATCCATATCCGCGAGGGTGAGATATACGGTCTTATCGGGCGCAACGGCGCGGGCAAAACCACCGTTATGCGCATGATAACAGGGCTTTCCAAGCCCACCAGCGGCAGCTATCAGCTGCACGGAAACAATAAATACGGCGCCGGCGTGCTCATCGAAAGCCCCGGCATCTACCCCAAGTTTTCGGCTTACGAAAACATTAAGCTCAAGTGCATAGCTATGGGCTGCGACAGCAAGAAATACATCAACGAGCTGCTCGATACCGTCGGACTTGAAAACACCGGCAAAAAGAACGCGGGCTCGTTTTCGCTGGGCATGCGCCAGCGTCTGGGCATAGCGCTCGCGCTGGTTGGCGACCCCAGGATGATAGTCCTCGACGAGCCCATCAACGGTCTTGACCCTCAGGGCATTGTTGAGGTAAGACAGACGCTCGAGCGCCTCAAGGAGGAAAAGGGCATTACCATTATGATCTCCAGCCACATCCTTGACGAGCTGGGCAAGATAGCCGACTCCTACGGCATCATCCACGAGGGCGAGCTGCTCGACGAGTTCACCACCGAGGAGCTCAACGACCGCTGCGGACAGTATGTATGCATCCGTACCGAGGACGACGGCCGCGCGCTTTCCGTGATAAAGGGAATAGGCTACGGCGACGCTTTCATCGACAAAAGCAACCGCATCCGCGTTGAGAACGCTATCCACGACACCGTCCGCCTCAACAGAGCGCTGGTAGAAAACGGCGTAGGCGTTATTGAATCCTACATCAAGAATATCTCGCTCGAGGACTACTATCTCAGCGTTACAGGAGGTAATCATAATGGTTAAATTGATAAAAATGGATTTAAGACGACTGTTCCGTACCGGAAATGTTTTGGTTCCTCTGGCTGTAGTCGCGGCGATAAACTTCCTCTTTACCGTTGCCGTCATCGTGTTGACCAAGATATTTTCACCTGACGAGCAACAGGTAGAGTATTTTTCCAAAATAATCTCAAACCCCTTTGTCTTTTATATGCTGTCGATGGTCATGTTCATCACCGCGTCAAGCTTTTCCTACGGTGACATGGCTAACGGCTACATCAAAAACCTCGTGGGTCAGATCTCGCGCAAAAGCTACATCTTGCACAAGATCGTCGTGCTCGGCTTTCACAATGCCATTTGGATTCTGGCATGCGCCCTCACACAGCTCGCGGGATCCGTTGTGGGCAGCGCATTAGGTTATGAGACCCTCAGCAACGACGGTCACATCGGCGAGGCTCTGCTCACCCTGCTGCTCAAGTGGCTGCTCAGCATGGCAATCACCTGCATCCTGCTGTTTATCACCAACGGCATCGGAAACCAGACCCTTGCCACCGTTGTAAGCGTGCTGTTCGGCTCGGGCGCTATGTCTTTGGCGTATATGGGCATCAGCATGGGCATAAACAACCTTTTCAACACCAAGGACTTCTCGCTGAGCGATTATATGCCCGACTCGCTGTTCTCCTCGGTAAACGTTATCAACAATGAATTTGTAGTAAATTCTATTTGCGTATCGCTTGTCTGTATAGTGGCGTTCACCGTCCTGACAGTATACATGTTCAGCCGCCGCGATGTAAAATAATAAGTTTTCCAAGACAAAACACGGAAGGCGCTTCCACAGGAAGCCGCCTTCCTTTTTTGCTTAAAAGAATTAACAATTAACTACGTAGGGGCGCACCCATGTGTGCGCCCGTGGGTAGCGGCGCAAGTTAACCGTTCGCGCAAACGTCGCCTTGAGAGGAAACCACCCACCCGCGCCGACACACAACAACGTTTTGGTAATATCGTAGGGGCGCACCCATGTGTGCGCCCGTGGGTAGCGCCACACGTTCATCGTACGTGCAAACGTTGCCTTGAGAGGAAAACGTCTATGGGCAGACACACGGGTCTGCCCCTACGTGTTTTTATAGAGTATGCAAAAAAATACCGCACGTTTTCCTTAACTACGTAGGGGCGCACCCATGTGTGCGCCCGTGGTAGCGGCGCACGTTCATCGTTCGCGCAAATGTTTCCTTAACTACGGTAAAAGCAAAATAATCATTAATCGGTTCATTGAATTATCACTAAAGCAGTCAACGATTATAAAGAAAATAAGGCAACAACAAATAGAGCAAATGGAATACCAAAACGAACTGCAACGCCAAAGAGAAGAATCAAAGGAATTTTACACTAATTGTTTAAAACTCCTTGATGTGAATAATAAACCGAGATTTGATTTATATAACAATGACGAAGAAAACAAAGCCGTAGTCGTTTACATCAACGATGATAAGAGCCTTAATTTTCTAAAGATCGACGGTGACGCCAAAGAAGAGGAGGTTGGCATCATACCCTATGACAAAATCCATTACTATGAAAAAGCGGGTAATGTTCACTACGTATCGGAAGTAAACGGAAGTTATTCAAGCTTCGGAGGTAGTCTTACGGGAGCAACCTTCTCAAAAAAGGCGGCACTATTCAACGGGATCATGTTCGGACCTATGGGCATGGCGACCGCTACACTTATGAGTTATAAACCCGCTCAGCAAAAACCTGCCGAAACTCATTTTGATTTGACAAGTGAAACCAAAAGAATTGATGAGCGAAATGTGCTGCTCAACTTTTATTCCGATGATCGCAAGCTGTATATTGACATCGAATTACCACAGGAGATTTATAACTTTTTGCAAACCTATTTGCCGGAGAAAAAATACGAAATAGTGAGCGAGGTCGAAAAACACACCGCAATAAATAAAGCTGTTGACAATAAAATGCTCAATTCGCCTGAAACAAAGGTTGCGCTTCCGGCTCCCGAGAAACTATCAATTGATGAATTTAAAGAAAAAGTTGAAAAGCTAAAAATTATGAAAGAAGCGGGGCTTTTGTCAGATGAAGAGTTTCGAGAAGAAAAAACAAAGCTTCTTTCTATTATTTAATAGTTTCAAAAATACTAAAGAAAACCAAAACCCAAAAATCTAATCATCCATAAAATCCAGGGTGTCTATCTTTTCAAGCTCCTCGAGGTCATATGAAGAACGAACGCGCGGCGGGTCGGCTTGCTTTGTCGCTGTTTGTCTATTGTCATAATTGCCCTCGAGGATTTTTGTCATGTTATACGGCTGCATTATCCAGTCAAAGCCGCAGCCGTTCCATTTGCCCGTTCTGCCGGTCAAGAAGTCGGACCGCTCCACCTTGGCGAAGAACTCGTCAAAGCACAGGTTGCCTAATCGCTCCTGTGCTTTTTTTATTGCCAAGCGCCGTTGGTCCGTAAGTATTTGCACTTTCGGCAGGCTTTTGCAGATAGAATTAAAAGAATCCACAACAGACTGAAAGTCAAAATGCGGGCGCGCGTCAGCGTCAGCTGACAAAAGAGAGTTCTCTTGACTTAGCTTCTCTTGACTTAGCTTGTCTTGACTTAGCTTCTCTTGACTTAGCTTCTCTTGGCTTAGCTTGTCTTGACTTAGCTTGTCTTGACTTGACTTATCTTTACTTATCTTATCTTGTGCGGACATTTGGTTGCCACTTGGTTGCCAATTGGTTGACACTTGGTTGTCAGTTGGTTGCCAATTGGTTGACATTTGGTTGTCAGTTGGTTGCCAATTGGTTGACATTTGGTTGACAGTTGGTTGCAGGTTGGTTGACACTTGGTTGACAGTTGGTTGCCGGTTGGTTGTCATTTGGTTGTCAGTTGGTTGCCAATTGGTTGACATTTGGTTGTCAGTTGGTTGCAGGTTGGTTGACATTTGGTTGACAGCTTGCGGCTGCTTTGTATACACACCGTTTTCGGTCAATGCCAGACGGCGCTTTTCCTCAAGAAAAATGGTGTCTTTTTTGCGGTCCTTTCTTATTTTGTTATGTATATGCCAATGAGCGACAGCTATTATCCCGCTGTCAAAGCAGATGATAAAGCCCTTTGCGATCAGCAGCTTCATATCGTCCTCGGTACATCCGGTCATTCTGACTATTCTTTTCGAGGAAGCGATAAACCCGTCGTCGTCGGCGCGCATACCCAATTCATAATACAGCAGCCGTGCCGACATAGGCATGTCGTTGAACAGGTCGGTGTCGACAACGGAAAGCGAAAACATTCTGTGATTTCCCAAAACAGTACAACTCCTTGTTAAAGCAATAATTGAGAGCACCTCTCACTTACAGCGAAAAAACACGGAAAATTGCCTATTACTATGCAACTAAATAGATAAAAGTTATTGAGAGCTGTACACGACCTGAAAAAATATTATTCCAATATTGAAATAACAAGTGCAAAACTGTGTTAACTTCCTTTAATTTAGGTAAAAAAATTACTTAAAATTATTGCATTTGCTGCATAAACATGTTATAATCATTATGAATAGTAGTTTAGTGTGCGAAACTATACGGTTCAAAAAAATAGTACGGGAGGGTGAAAAATGAACAGAGAGCTTAAGCTGATTTTGCATAAGCGCTTTTGCGTTTGTTTATATAAATAGGTATATATAAAATTCATATATATAAAAGAAAAGGAGGAAAATATATGAAAACAAAGATAAAACGCCATTCACGGTCGGCTTTGGCTGTTATCTTGACGCTGTGCATGCTCGTTAGCTGCATGACGGTAGGCATCATCGCGTCCGACGCGGCGAGAGTCACCGACAGCGGCGCGGTTGCGGCAAAGGTTGATGATACTGATTCATCAGTCGCGGCAAAAGTTAACAGTGAGAGTGTGGGAGCTGTTGCGTCTGGAAAAACATTGATTGTTAATGTAGGAGCGTTAGGCTCTCAAGCTGGTAACAAGTATTATGCATATTTCTATGGTGGAAGTGTATCTGGCAGTAACCAGTGGCAACTGCTAACAGCAATCACATCAGGTGCTTTCAATGGAAAATACTATTGTACAGTTCCTGCAGGAAGTCCTACCCATGTAATTATCACCAAAAATCAGGATAATTCTGGTTGGGATGCTAAAAAAGCTCAAACTGTTGATACATCTCTTTCAAACAATTATTTGGTGTGCAGTAGCACTGAGTGGGAGGATGGCAAAGTTAAGACAAACTGTTATGACAGGATATTCCAAGTTCTTGTTAAAAACAACAGTACGGAAACAAATTATGAATTAACAGAAGATAATGGCTCAGGTGTCTTTAGTGTCACTACACCGGCTATTACTGCGGCAGCCACTCATTTGGAAGTCAAGAATCATGAAACACAGACCAGTGCATGGTACGGTCCATCAGGCGACAACTATTGGCTCAATGATACCGTTGTCGGTAATTCTTACACTGTAACGGCTTCAGTCGATATCAAGAATGTCAGCACCAGTAACTGGGATGGTTCAACCTTTAGCAAAACACTTGTTTCGTCCGCCAGCACTTTCAGCCTGACCGGTAACATCGACAGCACCTATATCGCTTCGATCAATGGTGTGGCGAACACGCTTGACAGAGGTTCTTCTTCGGATGCCGACTGGTGGAAAGCGTATCACTCGGAAGCAGCTATTAATACGGCTGAGAGCGGCACCAATGTGTATTCCATCACCTTCACCACCGTTGACGCGGCAACGCTTGCAACTAACGGTCACAACACGATCGACATTGGTTTGAGTATCAAGGGCAATACGCAGAAGGCGTTCCAGATCGGCGGTACTTACTACAACTATATCGGCGGCGACTACAAGGTCACCTCTGCGGGCGTAACAGATCAGAATATTGTGGATCTTGCGGCTACCAACGGCGGCGGTTCGCTGATTATTCAGCCCGGCAGAACCTACAAGCTGACCGTTGATGAAACCAACAACCACTTCTCGATCGAATGTACCTCCGGCGACAAATACTTCCTCGCGGGTCAGTATTCCGACGGTACGCCGTACTTCTTTGGAACGGTGTGGACGACCTCCAATAACGAGCTGACGGAAACTTCTTCCGGCTCGGGTGTTTATGAAAAGACCTTTACCACCAACATTCCGGCGGGTACCATCAACTTCAAGGTGGTCAAAAACGGCGACAGCGACGGCTGGGACGGCGGCTCATGGCCCAAAGACGGCAACCAGTCCTATGTCATCAAGGCGAACGCGACCTCTGTCAAGTTCTCGTTCAGCACTTCAACCGAAAAAACGACCGTAACGCAGGAGAATTCAAGCAGCAGCGGTGGCGGCACATGGCCGCCGACGGATACGGCTGTTACCAACGTTACGGAATCGAGCACAACTACGTCAAAGTATTTAGTGGTTGCTAGTAATGATAATTTTAATAACTCAACAGCAATCGCTCTTGAAAAAAAATACAGTGATTCTTCAAACTATTTCTACTGGGCTGATTTAACAGACTATTTGAGTTACAATAATATTCACATGGTTTTGTCTTCATCAACCAGTGCATCAAATCGTATTGGTTCGCACCATAAGGTGAATGATTCTGCATTTGCTCAGGGCTCAAAGGATTCGATTGAGATAAAATCAGGTTCTACAACATTGTTTAAAGCAAAGGAAAGCGAAAGAAGTAGTGCATATCGCGCCGAAGTCTATGATAAAGATTCATCTTTGAATCATTTCGGCGTTTTGATAAGAACGAATAAAAGCAGCGAATCAGATAACTGGACAGAATATGCATTCTATTACACCGACTACGTTGCCCCCGTTGTCGAGACCAAGGTTGTCGATATCTACGCGAAAGACGCTTGTCTGCGTGACGACACCTTCAACCGTTTCGCAAGACTCGCTACTACCGAGATCGATACTACATATTTTGATTATACGGATGCTGACAATAATCATTATACATCGATCTCCGATTATAATGATGCAAATGATCTTGACATAACTTATCAAAGGGAAAGCTACGGCGGAACTGACGCGGGTTATACAAAGATGACCAACGTGCCGGTAGGCGCAAAGGTCAAGATCAAAACCACGCTTTCCGATAATGCTTCGGCTCAGGGAAGCTTTGACAACAAAGCGTTCAAAGAAACTCACTACGTCAAGGGCTATTCCTTCAACGGTGTGACCTATCAGATTAACGAATGGGAGTCTGACGGCGTTTATGAGGAGATCTGGACAGTTCGCGCGGTGAACACCACCTACCATGACGCGAACAACGAGCTGCAAATCTACTACATGAAGGATAACAAAAACTGCAAGACCTTCTATATCGACGGTTACGACGGTACCGTACAGAACGCTTGGGGCAATATGCTCTGCGTATATCCTTACTATGAGGGCAAGAGCAACAAGGACAACGCCTTCGGCGGATATCCCGGTCAGCCCATGCTGCTCTGGGGCGGTAAGTATCAAATGGAGATCCCGCTCACAGTTGACGGCACCGCTTCCGGCGCTTCCGTTAAGGGTCTTACACTCCACAACGCTTATTGGGATCTGCTCCACAGAAGTATCGATATTCGCTGCAACGCGAGAAACCACGCGCAGACCTACGACTACGACGACTTCTACAAGCTGTACAAGGAGAAGAACCCCGATACCATCATCTTCGACTTCAAGTACAAAACAGCTAATGATAACTTCGGTGACGGCTACGGCTATTTCAATTACGAATTTGCCGGAACATCGGGCCAAGAACACACAAAAGACGCTGCTTACTACGCTGCAAGCGGTAAAAACGGCGTTGAGATCGTGACCGACTACTTCGGACGTCAGGTAGACGTATTCGGCAACCTTCTGACAGACGCACAGAAATCTGACTATGATTCTTCACATCCGCAAGACAAAGAACTGCTGATCGTCTCCACCGGTTACAAGGACACCTATGTCGGTGAGTACGCGACCCTGTGGGCAGTGTATGCGCCGCAGAGCTCTATTCCGAGCGGAAGCAAAGACACGGCAGGAAAGTTTATCGGTTTGATTTCTTCTTCCGAGCTTTACCTCAATACCTGGGACAATGCTTCAAAGTATCCTGTCAGCGATCACGGCTTGCTGATGACAGACAGCCGTTTTGAAAACACCTATAAGCATCTTAAGGATTACTACACCGGCGTTCCCGCTCTGATTACCTACGAAAGAGAGATTTGGAACGATTCCAAGGATAAGGCGAACCGCTCCGACGGTAAGTGGTACTACTCCAACACGACCGATAAGATCTCGGCAAACATCAAGATCCAGTACGGTTCCTACACTCTGCTCGAAGCTCCCGACCACTCTGTATCAAGCAACGCGTGGAACGACGATCCGTTCGATACAACAAAGACAGGCGTCGGCGGTGAGAAAAACATCGGTACCAACACCGGCTGCTCCGCTTACTTCACCAACACGAACCCCAACCTGATGGGTAAGGTCGCTTCGGGTGAGCAATTTGCCGACAGCAAGAAGTCGTTTACCTTCCAGGCTGTTCCCTCCGGCTCCTATATGTTCGCGGGCTGGGTACGTTACAGCAACGGCAAATACTACGAGATCACCGAAAATGAGATCGGTGAATCTCCGATGTCTGCAAACGATGTTTATATCGCGCGCTTTGTAGACGCGCAGACAGGCTCACTCACCGTTCAGCACGTTGTAGAGCAGACCGCTACCTATACCGGTACCGGTACGCCTGCTGTGACCGTTACCGTTAAAAACGGCAGTGGCACGGATGTCGAGACCTTTACCAACAGCACCGTTGGTGAAAAGCTCGATATCTCCAAGTGGATCGACAGCCATTATGCTGCATACACGATCGATATCAGCCTGACCACCACTCCCACCAACGAGAGTTACATGAAAGAGATTGTTTCAAGCTCCGGTAACTTTGCGGCAACTCCCGCAAGCTGGACAGGAGAATCTCAGACAAGCGCAACTAACGCTACGGTCGAGCAGTTCACCGTTCAGGAGATCCTCGATTCCGGTGTAACCTCGCTGCGTTATGTATCTCATCTGCAAAAGCCGACCTATACCTATAAGTATGAGATCACCTACACTTACAACAGCCGCTTCTGGGGTGAACAGAGTTACACAGTGACAGGAACATTTGCAAATGACAGCGAGTTTTCCGCGAACACTACAGGCTCAAAGAATACAGCGAAGTTGAACACGGACTTCATCATCAACAAAACGCCTTATGAGAAGACCTTCCGTCAGCAGATTAACTGGAACTACACTACTACCGCTGTTCCGGCTGCTTCCGGAACCGGTAACGTAGGCGCAAACGCAATGGAAAACAACGTTGCAACCGATCAGGGCAGCAATACCTACAGGATGACCGCACATGTCTATGCGTCTAAAACGGTTAACGACAAGGTAACGGCTGAGTTTGTTCTTCCGTATAAGTACAACGAAAAGGCTCAGGGATACACTGTAAAAGATACCGATGTTTATAATAGCAGCGGTACAAAATCAGGAACCAGCTACCTCTATGATTCCGGTAATGAGAGCGTTACGCTTAGCACAAAGGCATATAGTCTGTTCACATATGATGATGAGAATCATACCGGCAGTGACGATATTCAGGCAAGCAGCCTTCCCTTGATGGAAGCAGCTCCGTATCTGATGACAAATCTTGGTGATAATGATTATCATTACAAGCTGACAGATAATATAAGATATTATACCGGTAAAAGTTTTAAGGTTGGCAACACAACATATTATTTGTCTCAGGATGATGTTCCGCAAAATCCGGGCACGTATAAAGTCCTTACCGCCAGTGACAGTGTAAACTTTACTAAGATCAAGTATGCAGGTACAGATAAAACAACAACCTACCATTTTGCCGTTGAAGATACCTCAGGCGGAGCAAAGGGACAGTATGGTTATAAAATTTACTTCTTCTCTTATGTTACGGATGATTTTGGTAATTATGTTGATAATAATGGTAATTCTTCCAATACTCCCGTATTCAACGGACAGTACTGTGTTTACAGTGTAGGTCGTGATAAAGACGGTATGATTGAAGGTACCGGCGTTAAGAAGTACTTTACCCGCTGGGATATTTACAACACCAAGGGCGACTTTGTTGCAAGCTGTTACAACAGACGCTTCAACTTCAGCGGTTATGACAATTACATTGTAAAACCGGTTTATGCGTCCGATACCGAGCAGACATATGCTTCATCCACTCAGAATGATATTTCAGCATCTATCACATACCTTGATGATTCCCGTAACCAGTGGAAGGGAACAGGCGCAAGCGGCAGCTATCACAGCGTAACAGGTCAGACAGATTTGTATGCGGGCGACAAAATCTTCACAGATTTCGCCATCACATACAATTACAACGGTCTGAACCTCAACCTTGTTCCAAATGCCGCCAACAACGGAGCAGATATCAAGGTCGGTATGATTGTCGAGCGTTTGGATGAGCTGGATTCAGTCGGCACAACCAAGATTACCGGTGCGACCTATTATGCGGATAAGTATAAGAGCGACAACAGTTGGACTGCAATCAAAACTGCGTTAGAAGGCAATTCTTCTCTCACAACTGCAGTTAGAAATGCCGGCGGCACCGGACACAGCTGCTATCATGAGAGAATAGCATCTAACTGCAGTGCGGCAAATTATCAGGCAACGCTTGGCGGAACTCCTGCAACAGGCTCAACTACATTATTGATGGGCTTTGATACCGCTGTTGATAACTTCAACCGTCTGCAGTGGTTCTACACCATTAACAACACCACACAGGCAACTTCAGGCAGTGAAGTTAATGATTCCGGCATGAGGAATTATGCTTACAGAGCTATTTCTTACATCATGGTTGGCAATACGGCGTATCTCTGCTCTACACCCACATACTTTACTATTTATGACACAGCCACAAGAACCGGCAACTAAGGAGGCGAAATATGAAAAGACAATATGAATCTCCCGAGTTTGACCTGCTCAGTTTAGCGGTCACGGACGTCATCTGTGATTCAAGAACAGAAGGCGGCGGCGGTGGCGGCGGCTGGGGTCCCGGCGAGGGAGAACCCAGCGAGGACTAATCTTCCTCAAAACACAAACACATAAAAACGTACAGGCAGTCTTTGTACTGCCTGTACTGTTAATGAAAGGATTGTATTGGAATGAAAAAAATTACATCCTTAGTATTATTATTCATTTTTATTATTGCTGTATCGGTCACGCCGATCAGCGCAGTCAGCATCTACACTGACGGCGACTATTCCTTTGCCGATGTTGACGCAAATAATGTCGCTTTATACGCCTATAACGGCGACAGCGATGTGCTGGTGATACCCGATCAGTTTTCGGGAAGGCTGGTTTCCGAGGTCTACGACTACGCCTTTGAAAACAACGCCGATTTCACAGTTATCGACTTTTCGCAAAACGACGGAAATTTAAAGTACATCGGTATCAAGAGCTTTGCCGAGTGTGCGGGCTTGTCGGGCGATTTTGAATTGCCTTCGTCTATCCGCGAATTGAATATCGGCTCGTTCCAGGGTTGCACCGGCTTCACTTCTCTGACGATCAACACGGGCGTCAGAAATATTCCGCGACAGTGCTTCAACCGCTGCACGGGTTTGCAGAATGTTTATCTGCCCTCAGATTTGGAGACGATCGACGACCTCGCCTTCGCAAACTGCGATAATTTGGATAAGGTATATATCCCGCGCTCGGTGTTATCAATAAGCGAAACCGCGTTTACGCGCAGCTATCCGACCTTATATGTTTATTATGATTCATACGCGTATCATTACGCGTTGGATAATTCTATCCGCTATAAGCTCCTCGACAACGTCAAGCTCGGCGACGCTAATGCCGACGGCAAGGTCAACGTCAATGACGTCACCGCCATTCAGCGGCATCTTGCCGAGGTCGAGCTCATCGAGGGTGTGTACTACCACGCGGCGGACACCGACGCTAACAGAATCGTCGACGTCATCGACGCCACTAATCTGCAAAGCTATCTCGCCGAGTACGAAGTAGTTTACGCCATCGGCGAAGTAATGACACAATAATCATCATAATAACGGCGGCAAAATAACAGCCGCCTGCACAAAGCTACCCCCGAGAGCGAAAAGCCTTCGGGGGTCTTTTGTCACAATACACAAAAAATCACAATTATTTTCTACAATATAAATAGATAATAATAAAACTTAATTCTAAATCAGAATTAAATATGATTCTCTGTTGTGATAAAATGATATAATAAAGTAAGTATATATCACAGTAAACTAAAACGGGGGGCAATGCTTTGCGTTTTAAAAGAATCATCACAGGAGTTTTGGCAGTTATGATGGCTACAGGTACCCTTGCCGCCTCTGCGGCTAATGACACTAAAAAAGTCGACTATCAGGCATATGCCCGCGAGCTTGACAAATTTGCCTATGACGGCGACGATCTGGGCGCGACCTATTCGCAGCGCTCCACCACCTTCAAGGTGTGGTCGCCCAAGGCTACCTCAATAAAGGTGGACATCTACGACCACGGCAGCGAGGCAGAGGGCGGCTCATCCCTCAAAACCGCCAATCTTGTAAAGGACGACAAAACCGGCGTGTGGTCGATCACCATCAACGGCGACCTGCTCGGCAAGTACTACGAATACACGGTCACTCACGGCAAGTCAAGCAAAAAGACCGCCGACATTTACGCGCGCGCCTGCGGCGTCAACGGCAAGCGAAGCATGATAGTTGACCTTGAAAAGACCGACCCCGACAACTGGAAGAACGACTCTCACGTGTTCGTCGCGAAGCAGACCGACGCCACGGTGTGGGAGGTGTCGGTAGCCGACTTCTCGTCCTCGCCCAACAGCGGCGTCAGCGAGAAAAACCGCGGCAAGTTCCTCGCCTTTACCGAAAGCGGCACCACCGTTGACAATATCCAGGGCGGAACGCCCACCTGCCTTGACTACCTAAAGCAGCTCGGCGTCAAGTATGTGCAGATAATGCCGATGTACGACTTCGGCTCTGTGGACGAGAGCAAGGACATAATGTCGCAGTACAACTGGGGCTATGACCCCGTCAACTACAACGTGCCCGAGGGCAGCTACTCTAGCGACCCCAAGGACGGCGCGGTGCGCATAACCGAGTGCAAGCGTATGATACAGGCGCTGCACAACGCGGGCATAGGCGTTATTATGGACGTCGTGTACAACCACACCTATTCCACCGAGTCGTGGTTCCAGTACACCGTGCCCAATTACTACTACCGCATGAACGAGGACGGCACCTTCTCAAACGGCTCGGCGTGCTCCAACGACACCGCCTCCGAGCATTTGATGTTCCGCAAATACATGGTGGACTCGGTGTGCTACTGGGCTAAGGAGTACCACATCGACGGCTTCCGCTTCGACCTTATGGGTCTGCACGACGTCACCACCATGAACACAATCCGCGCCGCGCTCGACGAGCTGTACGAGGACGGCAGCGGCAAAAAGATACTGATGTACGGCGAGGCGTGGAATATGCAGACTAACGCCGACGAGGGCACGCTTATGGCAAACCAGCAGAACCTCGCCCTGCTCGACAACCGCATCGGCGCCTTCAACGACACCATCCGCGACGCAATCAAGGGCAGCGCCATGGTGAAGAACGAGTCGGGCTTTGTGCAGAAGGGCGAAAAGCGCGCGGGCATAAAAACGGGCTTTTTGGGTCAGTGCTGCACCGGCTGGGCTAACGCGCCCACCCAGTGCGTCACCTACGCCTCCTGCCACGACAACGCCTGCCTGTACGACAAGCTCGTCAACACCGTCTGCGGCGGCAGCGAGTACCGCGCGCGCCGCGACGACCTTGTGCAGATGAACAAGCTTTCCGCCGCAATAGTTATGACCTCTCAGGGCATACCCTTTATGATGGCGGGCGAGGAGTTCTGCCGCAGCAAGGACGGCGACGAAAATTCCTACGCCTCCTCGCGCGAGGAAAACATGATCGACTGGAAAAACGTGCGCACCTACAGCGACGTTATGGAATACTACCGCGGGCTTATGAAGATACGCGACAGCTTTGCCGCCTTTACCGACAGCACCGCGTTCACCGCCAACAACATAACCTCTATGGACGGGCTGCCCAAGGGCGTGTCGGGCTTTTACATCCCGAATACCGAGCAGGGCAAGTGGAACAAGGTTTGCTGTGTGTTCAACGGCACCGACAGCGACCAGACCATCTCCCTCGACGGCGAGTGGGTACAGCTTGCCGACGAGTGCGTAGCGGGACTCAACAATCTGGGCACCCGCTCGGGCAGCGTTAAGGTAACGGCACATTCCGCTGCCATCCTCTGCGACAAGGAGGGCTACGAAAGCGCCGATATTTATGACTACGAAGGCTCGCTGGTCATAAACTACTACGACCACAAAAGCAAGGAAAAAATCAGCACCGAGGTCGTTACCGATTCGCTCGGCAGCGTGTTTGACGTCTATGTCATCGCGGGCAAGCATAACTACGACGTAAAGTCCGTAAAGGGCGACAAAAGCGGCGAGATAGGGGAGAAGGTACGCCACATCGACGTATACGTAAAGCCCTACACCGGCAAGATGTGCAAGGTCATAGTCAAGTTCGTGGACGATATTAACAATCAGGAGCTTACCGACGACTACCTCATCCGCAACCGCGTGGGCGCCAAGTACCACACGCCCGAGCTTCCCGAAATAGATAACTACACTCTGGTTTTGGATCAGCTCCCCGAAAACGGAGCGGGCGTGCTGCCCGACCACGACATCACCGTTTTCTATAAATACACCCGAATAACCGACGACACCGACAGAAGCATCTGCAAGGTGAACGTCATATATATGGCTGAGGACGGTAAGGTAATAGAAACCATGACCCTCACGGGCAAGGAGGGCGAGCCGTACAACGTCCAGCAAAACGAGTATGAGGAAAAAATGCTCATAGAGGTCCCGCCCGAGGTCGCGGGCACCTTTAAAAAGGGCGAGATAAACGTCATCCTCAACTACGCCAACAAGCCCGACCCCATGAAAAAGGCGCTTAAGGTGGTCACCATAGGCGTGGGCGTCATTTTTGCGCTGTGTCTGGCTTCCGCGGTCGCCTCAAGGATAAAGCGCAAGAGAAAGCTCAGGGCGGCTATGGACTTCAACAACGAGCTTGAGCCAAAATAAAAAAAGGTAAACAGATCTCCTGCAGGAGGTCAAACAATAGATTCTTTTAAGGAGGAAAAATCTATGAGAACAACCAAGAAAATCCTTTCTTCTGTTCTTGCGGTATGTATGCTCGCTTCCTCAAGCGTACTTGCGTCATTTGCGGCACCCGCTTCCGAATCGGCAGGCGCGGCGGTAAACGAATACGTGAAAGCCTGCGAAGCTATCGACTCAAGTTATACCTATGACGGCAACGATCTCGGCGCTGTTTATTCGCCCGAGCAGACCGTGTTCAAGGTATGGTCGCCCACCGCTACAGAAGTAACTCTCAACCGCTATGCCACAGGCTCCGACTCCGAGCCCGGCGCTGCCGAACTGGGTAAGGTTTCCATGGAGAAGCTGATGGCCGGCGGTAATTGGACGGGCGTTTGGACCGCCACCGTGCCGGGCGACATTGTCAACACCTACTACACCTACACCATCACATCCGCGCATCCCAAGTCGGGCGAAATGCAGACCGCCGAAACTCAGGACATCTACTCTGTAGCCACCGGCGTGAACGGCAGACGCTCAATGGTTTGCGACCTTGATTCTACCGACCCCGCGGGCTGGGAGAACGACGCTCACGTACTGCCCGACAAGCAGACCGACTCTGTCGTCTGGGAGCTGCATGTCAAGGACTTTTCGTGGGACACCGCTTCCGGCGTCAGCGAGGAAAACCGCGGTAAATACCTCGCGTTCACCGAAAAAGGCACCACCCTCAACAGCGAGGGAAAGCTTTCCACCTGTATCGACTATCTCAAGGAGCTGGGCATCACCACCGTGCAGCTCAACCCCTTCTATGACTTCCAGTCTATTAACGAAGCCGGCTCTGCCGACCAGTTCAACTGGGGCTATGACCCGCAGAACTACAACGTTCCCGAGGGCTCCTATTCCTCTAACGCCAAGGACGGCAACGTGCGCATCACCGAGTGCAAGCAGATGATTCAGGCGCTGCACGAGGCGGGCATCTCCGTCGTTATGGACGTGGTTTACAACCACACCTATTCCTGCGGCAAGGACGACTCCTGCTTCCAGGCTACCGTTCCCGATTACTACTACAGACTTACCAAGGGCGGCGATTTCTCTAACGGCTCAGGCTGCGGAAACGAGGTTTCCTCCGAGCGCGCCATGACCAGAAGCTACATCCTCAACTCCGTTAAGCACTGGGTCAACGAGTACCACGTTGACGGCTTCCGCTTTGACCTTATGGGTCTGATGGACGTCGAGACCATGAACGCTATCCGCGCTGAACTGGACGCTATCGACACCAGGATCACCATGTGGGGCGAGGGCTGGACAGGCGGCACCTCCACTTATCCTGCAAAAACCTACACAGGCGCCAATTACTATCAGGGCACTCAGAAAAACGCTTCCAAGCTCGACTCCCGCGTAGCGTTCTTCAACGACACCATCCGCAACGGCATCAAAGGCTCTGTGTTTGACATCAATGAAAAGGGCTTTATCGCAAACAACGCCACCTACGCCAAGGACGTGCGTTCAGGTGTGCGCGCCAACACCACCGAGGCTCGCGGCTGGACAGCTAATGCGCCCGAGCAGTGCGTCACCTACGCCGACTGCCACGACAACGCCACCCTGTACGATCAGATAACCGCTTCCTACACCAAGGACGAATACGGCGTCAGAAATGAAAAAGCCGTAAAAGCCAACAAGCTTGCGGCGGGTATCCAATTCACCTCTCAGGGCATCAACTTCATGCTCGCGGGCGAGGAGTTCGGCCGCACCAAGTACGGCGACACCAACAGCTACAAGTCCTCTCCCGAGATCAACAAGATCCGCTGGCAGAACATCGTAGATTACGCCGATGTGGTTTCCTACTACAAGGGCATAATGAAGATCAAAAGGGCGTTTACTCCCCTTAAAACCGCGGGTAATGACTACTCCGACAAATTCATCTTCTACGGCAAGTCGACCGCCGACATGGGCTATGTAGCCTACACCATCACCAACGATCAGCCCGGCGAGTGGAACAAGATGGTCGTCATCCACAACGCCACCGAGCGCTCACAAAACGTCTCTGTAGCCGTTGACAATACGGTAGGCAACAACTTCCAGTGGGTCATCATCGCCAAGGGCGACATAGCCGGCGTTACCTCCCTGGGTACAGCCACCGGCAATAAGCTCAGCGTTCCCGCGCAGTCCACTCTGGTAGCCGTTGACAAGGCGGGCTACGAAGCGGCAGGCATCACCGAGAACGTAGGCAGAGTAAACGTGGACTATAGATACAAGACCGCCGACGGCGAAAAGATCGTGGATTCCACCGCACTTTACGGCGACATCGGCACCGGTTACGTAACTGTTTCCTCCGCGGCTGTTCCCAACACCTATGTGCTCAAAGAGGTAGTCGGTCCCGTCGAAGGCAACTATTCCGAAGACGAACAGACCGTTACCTATGTTTACGACGACTACGTCCCCGAGGCTCTCGATCTCTATGGCGACATCGACAACAGCGGCAGCATCGACCTCAACGACGTCACCGCCTTCCAGAGGATACTCGCAGAGTTTGATCCCATGCCCGAGAACGTCGATCTCGACTTCGACTGCGACGGCAGAGTTACGGTCAACGACGTCACCATGCTGCAAAAGTATCTCGCCGAGTACAGGGTATCCGAGGGCAAGGTAGTAGTGAATTACTACTATAACGACGACGAGGGCAACCTCAAAAACCTCACCAATTCCGTTGAGATCAACGGCAGAGTAGGCGACAGCTTCACCACCGAGAAGTACTATGTGATGGGCTACACCATCGACGAGAGCAGACTGCCCAAAAAGACCTCGGGCAAGATCCCGTACGGTCAGGTGCTCACCGTCAACTATTACTACATCGCAGGCAGCCTCGACGTCAGCCTCCACTTCAAGCACAACGGCGCTTTGACATGGACTCCCACCCTCTGGATCTGGGGCAGCGGACTCGACGGCAAGGACAGCTCCTTCAACGCTACAGGCGGCACATGGCCCGGCAGGACCGCGACCCTCAACGAGGCAACGGGCTGGTATGACTACGACTTCACCTACCAGGGCGCAGGCACCTACAACGTCATAGTCTCCGACGGCGGCAAGACCCAGACCGTAGACTGCAAGGGCTTCGGCTATAACGAGATGTGGGTAGTCATAGACGATTCCGCAATCGAAACCGGCAACTACCTCACCTTCTATTCCGAGGATCCCGAGGCTAACCCCGAAGCAACACCCATACCCTTCCACAACTGAGTGCCGCAGGGGCGCCGGTGGGCGCTTTCTCCGGCAACGGAACGTTGCATCACTCCGGCAACGGAAGGTTGCACCACTCCGGCAACGGAACGTTGCATCACTCCGGCAACGGAACGTTGCATCACTCCGCCTATGGAGAACTTCCATATAATTTAAAAGTTTAATCAACGGCGGGTCATGCCATTGTGCTTGACCCGCCGTTTTCCGCATTAACAAAACGTGGCTGTGCGCCGCCCGAGGGCGCTTTCCCCACAAAACAACGTCTGCCCGAACGCTGAACCCGTACAGTTAATTGTGTCAACTCCACGTAGGCGCAAACCCATATGTCCGCCCCACATTTAGTGTTGCGGTTACAATATTATCATAAATATTGACAATTTAATTATTTATACTATAATAATGGAGAAGGAAAAACAACATAAAGCTTATTTACGGAGGAATCAAGTATGAAAAGGATCGTCTCTCTTGTATTGGTCGCTTTGTTCGCCGTCGCGGTATTCGCGGGCTGCGGCACAGCAAAAACCGAGAAAAAGGTTGATTTGAACGCTGTTATGGAAACCATCAACAGTGAAAACGACTTCGGCGGCTTGAAGAAGCTCGACACCACCGACGACCTGCTGCGCTACTACGGCGTAGAGGCGGACGACGTCAAGCAGTTTGCCGCGGAGCGTGACAAGAACAACGAGATCGTAATGATCGAAGCGAAGAACGCCGAGGCCGCTTCAAGGGTAGAGGCAGCGCTCAACGAAAAGCTCAACTCACTGGTCAACTACTCCACCTCTTACTCTCCCGAAAAAGCGGAGCAGGTAAAGGCTTGCAAGGTAACAAAGGACGGCAACTTCGTCAGCCTTATCGTCACCGACAATGCCGAGAGCGTTGTTCAGACCTACCAGAACAGCATCAAATAATATAACGGAAACCCGGGGCGAACTCAGTTCGCCCGTTTTTCTGTATTTATGAAGGCGGAGCAACTATGACCCAAACCGACATCCAACAGCAGTATTCCCATATGAACCCCATGCAGCGGCAGGCTGTTTTTGCCACCGAGGGTCCCTTGCTCATATTGGCGGGGGCAGGCTCGGGCAAGACCACTGTGCTTGTCAACCGCATAGCTTATATCCTGCAGTGCGGGCTGTGCCGTCCGTGGAACATCCTCGCCATAACCTTCACCAACAAGGCGGCGGGCGAGCTAAAGGAGCGCATCTGCACCGCGGTGCCCGAGGGCGGCGCCGACATCTGGGCGGCCACCTTCCACTCCACCTGCGCCAGGATCCTGCGCCGCTACGGCGACAGACTGGGCTTTTCCTCGCACTTCACCGTATATGCCACCGACGACCAAAAGCGTCTGGTCAAGGATATAACCAAGCAGCTCAACCTAGACGAAAAGCTGCTGCCCGCAAAGACCATCCTTGCGGAGATCTCAAAGGCGAAGGACAAGATGATAACCCCCGCCGAGCTGCTAAAGGACGCGGAGCACGACTACCGCAAGCTTTCCGTCGCCAAGGTGTACGAGGTGTATCAGGCGCGGCTAAAGACAGCCGACGCCATGGACTTTGACGACCTGCTGTGCAAAACCGTGGAGCTTTTCGAGCAGTTCCCCGATATTCTGGGCTTCTATCAAAACCAGTTCAAATACATCATGGTGGACGAGTACCAGGACACCAACCGCGTGCAGTACCGCTTTGTGTCGCTGCTCGCCCAAAAATACGGCAATATCTGCGTGGTCGGCGACGACGACCAGAGCATCTATAAATTCCGCGGAGCCACCATCGAGAATATCCTCTCCTTTGAAAACACCTTCAAGGGCGCCAAAATCATCCGCCTTGAGCAAAACTACCGCAGCACCAAAAACATCCTCAACGCCGCCAACGCGGTCATCGCCAACAACCTTACCCGCAAGGGCAAGACCCTGTGGACGGAAAATGAGGAGGGCGAAAAAATAGAGCTGCACACCTGCGAGGACGAGCGCGACGAGGCGCGGTTTATCGCCAAGACCATAATGGACGGCGTGTCCGACGGCAGGAAATACAGCGATTTCGCGGTGCTTTACCGCACCAACGCCCAGTCAAACGCCGTGGAGCAGGCGCTGTCGCGCAGCGGTATCCCGCACCGCATAATCGGCGGTCACCGCTTTTATGACCGCGAGGAGATCCGCGACATGGTCGCCTATCTTCAGGTCATTAACAACCCCCACGACGACGTGCGGCTCAGCCGTATCATCAATGTGCCCAAGCGCGGCATAGGCGCGCGCACCGTGCAGCTCGCCGCCGACATCGCCGCGGGACTGGGGGAGAGCATATACACCGTTATTAAGGAAGCGGACAGCTATCCGCAGCTTTCGCGTGCCGCAGCTAAGCTGAAAGCTTTCGTCGGCTTGCTCGACGGGCTTATAGAGGCGGAGGAGAGCGGAGATTATTCTCTTGCGGAATTATATAACCTCATTTTAGAGCATACGGATTACGAAAGCTACCTTAGGGGCGAAAAAGAAAATCCCGACGTAAGGATCGAGAACATAGAGGAGCTGTCCTCAAACATCATCAAATTCGAGGAGGATTACGAGGACGAAGCCGACCTGTCCGCCTTCCTCGAGGAGATCTCGCTTATGACCGACATCGACAACTACGACGCCGAGGCGGATTCCTGCGTTATGATGACGCTGCACAGCGCCAAGGGCCTTGAGTTCCCTGTGGTATTCATCGCGGGCATGGAGGACGGTCTGTTTCCCTCCATCGCCTCCATCTCCTCTCCGGACGAGATCGACGAGGAGCGCCGCCTTGCCTATGTGGGCATAACCCGCTCCAAGCAGCGGCTCTACCTGCTTAAGACCCGTTCGCGCATGCTGTTCGGCTCCACTACCTATAACCGCGAAAGCCGCTTTGTGTCAGAGATACCCGACGCCCTGCTCAACAGGACAGGCGAGGAGCGCAAAAGCGCCTTCTCCTCGGGCTATTCGGCGGTTGGCGGCAAAATAAGTCCCTCGGCTTCGGCAGTACCCGCCTATGCCGCCAAAAAGCCCTATGCCTACAAGCCGCCGGCGGCAAAGTCCGGCGTGAGCTACAGCGTGGGCGATACCGTGCTGCACAAGGTGTTCGGCAAGGGCATGGTGATGTCCGCCGAGAGGATGGGCAACGATACCCTGCTGGAGATCGCCTTTGACAAGGCGGGCACCAAAAAGCTGATGGCAAATTTCTGTAAGATGGAAAAACTGTAAGAGGGAAAAAACTGTAAGAGGGTGAAATAAATGCTGAAAGGATGCAAAGCCTTGCTGTGCATGGCGCTGGCGGCGGCAGTTGTATTTACCGTCTGCGCCTGTGAAACCAAAAAGCCGGCGCGTACCGAGGAGTCTTCGGCTGCGCCGCAGGCGGCGGCGCCGAATAACACGGTTTCAACACCTGACGAAACACAGCCGACCACGGTAAACGCGCCCGCCACGGCGGACACACCGCTGTCGGGAGACGCTCCCGTTACCTACAACAGCGTTGAGATAAAGCAGAGCATAGAGGAGATAGACTCAAAGCTCGACGAAATAATCTCTACGCAGCAGTTCTCGGGCGCGCTTTATGTAAAATTCGGCAACGACTACGAGGCTGTAAGGGGAAAGGGCGTAGCCAATAAGGGCGCGCACAAAAACAACTCCATCCATACGGGCGTGTACTCCGGCTCTTTGACAAAGCTGGTTACCGCCACGGCTGTTATGAAGCTGGTCGAAACGGGGCAGCTTGAGCTTTCCTCGACCATCGACGCTTATTTCCCCGGCTGCTCCTACGCAAAGGACGTCACCGTGGAGCGGCTGCTTAACATGACTTCCGGCATACCCGGCTATGTCTGCAAGAGCGAAACAGGCGAGGGGCTTCCCGTGCCTGTGCCCGAGCTGGCTGTTTCTCTAAAGGCGGAGAACACCGCCGAGCAAAACAAGACCGCGGTGCTCAACTGGATACTCTCACAGCAGCTAAAGAGCGACGCGGGCAGCTTCAGCTTTTCGGACAGCAACTACTTCCTGCTGGGCGAGATAATTGCGCAGGTCAGCGGCAAAACCTATGAGGAATACGTAAAAGAGGTCGTCTTTGACCCGCTGGTTATGAAAAAAACCACGTTCTGCGAGGCGGACAACACCGCCAGACCCTATATCGGCGACGAGCAAAGCGGGCTGCTGCTGCTCGACGGCGTGGGTTACTCCTCGCTGGGCATGGTGACAGATGTTTCCGACCTGCTAAAGCTGACGGACGGACTTATCCACGACCAGGTGCTCAAAAAGTCGTCCTTCCAGAAAATGGCGACCGACAACGGCAGCGGCTACGGCTACGGCGCCTATGTCAAGGGCAACCGACTCACCTGCTTCGGACAGCTTGACGCCTACAGCGCCAAACTGAGCTTCACCACCGACAACAGCCAGATATACGCGGCGGTGTCAAACGAAGTCCACAGCGACCCCGATAATCTGCATAGGCTTTTCAGAGCCTATCTTGAGAAATTCAGGAACTAAAATAAATCACCTCCATAAAATGGTATTGTTACAGTATAGCTGTAAATACTTAATTATGGAGGTTATTTTTATGTCAGAAGCGTCTATTGATACCGAACAGACCACACCGACCGCCGACAGCGGCGGCGCCGATACCGAATTTGAGCCGGTGTGTCTTGAAGTGCCCAGAATATATGACAGCTGCGGCGCAAAGGACTGCCTGCGCGATCTCACCGTGTTCTTCACCGAGGAGAACCAGGAGGTTATAGAGAAGGCTACCTCGGTCAGGGTCACCCGCGTCAATGTTTTGACCGCTACCGTAGATGTGGATTCCGTCCCCTTCCACAGGGGATACTACTCGGTGGACGAAACCTTTTATTTCCTGTGCTGCTGCGAGGTCTACTCGGGCACAGGCACTCTGCCCTCAAGCGTAACGGGCGTGGCGGTTTATTCCAAGCGAGTGGTGCTCTACGGCAGCGACGGCTATGTAAAGCGCTTTTCCAGCGACGCGGTTCCCGAGCTTGACCCCGCCGACGCGGACTGCTGCGCGGGCTGTGCCGGCTCTATGCCCACCGCGAATGTGCAGGTGTCCAGCCCGATGGCGCTGGCGGCGTCCGTCACCTCGGTCACAACGCCCGTCATCGTGCCCTTCATCCCCGAAAACATCACCGAGCTGCTCGGCGGCACGCCGGCGGCGCCCACCGCCCAGCAGGTGCAGACCACCATCGGCGTGTTCTCCATCACCACCCTTTCGCGCAGCGTGCAGCTTATGATGCCCAGCTACGACTTCTGTGTGCCGCGCAAGGAATGTGACGACCGTCAGGATGACCCCTGCGAGGCGTTCAACGGCATTGAATTTCCCACAGATTCCTTTTTCCCGCCCAGCGCGGGGGAAAGCGACGGCGTCGACAACCCCTTTGACTGCCACTGCGGCTGATTTTAAGCGCTAAACAAAAGGTCGGCACGGCTTTTTAGCCGCGTCGACCTTGTTTTACTTATGAGAGCCGCCCTTTGCGTCCCAGTCCGTTATGCGCTCTCCCTTGACCAGAAACGCCCTGGCGGCGATCTGCGCCATGGGAGTGTCGCTGTAGCTGTCCGAGTAAAACTCCTCTACCGCTGCGTCGCCGTAGCGCTCGCGAAACAGGCGCACCTTTTCCTTGCCGTGACAGTTTTCTCCGCTGTATTTGCCGGTCACGGGATCTACCTCAGAGGCTATCAGCTCGCGTATGCCCAGCCTGTCGCAGACGGGTCGCAGCAAAAAGACAGGGGAGGCGGAGATTATCAGGTCATCCTCGCGCTGCTGCTTTATATAAAAGGGCTTAATGTTCTTTTGGTGGGCGTCCCAAAAAGCCTCCACATCCTTTTTGGTGTCGCAGCAGCGAAGAAAGCGGTACATTTTTTCCTTGAACTGCGTTTTGGTGCCGCGCTTAAAGACGTAAAACGCGACAAACGCGCCAAACAGAGAGGGCGCCAGCAGCAGTATCTTTTTGTGCCGTTTCAGGGAAAACAGATAAAAGTCGGCGGTGGAGTCGCCGTCGTATATGGTTTTGTCAAAATCGTATGCGTTCATGGGGCACCGTCCTTATCACATAGCTGTCACAATCTTATGTTATCATACCTTTGGGTCAAAATAATTCGGAATTAGAAAAAATCTACTCGGAAACCCTTGCGAAACGCCGATAAATATAGTATAATAAAAAAATAACATTATAAGGGGGAGTCCGGTGTTCGGCTATTTGCAGGTGCAAAAGAGCGAGCTTAAGGTGCGCGAATGGGAAGCGTACAAGTCTGTCTACTGCGGATTGTGCAGGCAGCTGGGAAGGGACTACTCCTTCCTTACAAGGCTGAGCCTAAGCTATGACTGCACCTTTTACGCCATGCTGCTAATGTCGCTTGAGCGCTCCTGCAGCGGCTTTCAAAGCGGAAGATGCCGCTTCGACCCCTTAAAAAAATGCAAGTTCGCCGCCTGCGAGTCGGACAGCTACAGCAAGGCGTCCGCGCTTTCCGTCATTTCCGTTTACTACAAGCTCAAAGACGACCTTGCGGACGGCGGCTTTTTCAAAAAACTCGCGGTGCGTTTGGCGCTGCCGTTTTTCAGCCGCTGGCACAAAAAGGCGGCAAAGCGTTACCCCATGCTTGAGGAAGCCGCGGCGGCTATGATGGAGGCTCAAACCGAGATCGAGCGCGACCCCGACGCGGGAATTGACGCCTGCGCGCACCCCACGGCGCATATGCTGGGCACGGTGCTCTCGGCGGAAGCGTCAGACGACGGAAAGCGGCGTGTGCTGTATGAATTCGGCTATAATATAGGCAGATGGATATACCTTATCGACGCCGCCGATGACCTTGAAAAGGACGTCAAAAAAAACAATTTCAACCCCTTTAAGAACTGCGAGTCCGAGGGGCTGCGGGAGTATCAGACCTCTGTGCTCAACCAGTCGCTCGCCAGGGCGCACGCCGCGTACAGCTTATTGGACACGGTGGATTTTAAAGGGATACTCGACAATATGCTGCTTTACGGCTTTCCGTCAAAGCAAAACACCGTGATATACGGCTTACAGGAGGAAAAAGATGAAAGATCCGTATGAGGTGCTGGGCGTATCGCCCGGCGCGTCCGACGAAGAAATCAAAAAAGCGTACCGTGAGCTTGCCAAAAAATACCATCCCGATAACTACGCGGGCAGCCCCTTGGCAGACCTTGCCGAGGAAAAAATGAAGGAGATAAACGAGGCGTACGACGCGGTTACCAATATGCGTCAAAACGGAGGCGGCGCGGGTGATGCAAGCGGCTCCTCGTCCTCTTATTCGGGCAATTCTTCCTCGTCCTCGCAGTTTTACAGCGTGCGCGTCTACATACAGCGCAACATGATCCCCGAGGCGGAGAAGATACTCGACAGCACCCCCGAGGGCAACCGCACCGCCGAGTGGCATTATCTAAAGGGCATGTGCGCATTTCGCAAGGGCTGGAGCGACCAGGCGACCACGTTTTTCCAAACGGCGGTCAATATGGACCCCAACAACCAGGAATACAGGGCGGCTTTGAACAACGTTACAAACCAGCGCAACTACAACTACGGCGGTTACAAAACGGGCGGCTCTACCGTAAGCAACACAGGCTGCACCTGCTGCGACATCTGCGCGGCTTATATGTGCGCCGACTGCCTGTGCAGCTGCTGCCGAGCGGGTTGCTGATATGAAGAAGCACACTGTCCAAAAGCCCGCCTTCCGCATAGCCTTGTGCGCCATGATAGCGGCGCTTGAAACCGTGATGATGCTGCTCACCGGTCTTGTGCGCATCGGCACCTTCGCTCTGCCGTGCTTTGCGGGCATGCTGACTGTCGCCGTCGTCATAGAGTACCGCTGCAAGTGGGCGTTTGCCGTGTACGCGGTAACGGCTCTGCTGTCGTTCTTTTTGTCGGGCGACAAGGAGGCGGTCATATTTTTCATCGCGCTGTTCGGCTACTATCCCATACTCAAGAACATACTCGAGCAGCATATCCGCAGCAGGGTAATCCTGTATTTGCTTAAATTCGCGGTTTTCAACGCCGCGGCGGTGGCTTCCTTCTTTGCGGCTTCGCTGCTGCTGTCAGTGCCCGCCGAGGAGTATTCGCTTTTCGGCGTGTACATCCCGTATGTGTTCCTCGCTGTGGGCAACGTGTTCTTTTTGCTGTACGACCTTACCGTCACGGTTTTCGTAAGATTTTACGCGCAAAGACTGCGCGGCGCGCTGTTCGGCAGATACTTATAGTTTATTTAGATACTTGAAATTAAGAAGGTGGATTTATGAAATCTAAAATGATCGCGCGAATAATGTGTATCGTGCTGTGCCTGACTATCGTCGGCTCCGTGCTGCTCATCGCCATCCCGATGATGACTGCCGGCGCGGCGACCACACCCGTAAAGGGCGGCAGCGGTACTATCATCGACGACTGGGTGAACCTGCGTTCAGGCGCGGGCACCAATTACTCCGTTGTCACCACGATGCGCAAGGGCACCAAGGTGCGCTTTGAGGACGCCTCGCTGTACAATGGCTGGTACCGCGTGACCGAGCAGACGACCTCTAAGACCGGCTATGTGCGGCAGGATTTTGTTCAGGCGGACAGCACGCCCGCCGGCACTCTTCGCCTGTGCGTCAGCCACGCGTCTACATACGCGGGCTGCCAGTACGCTTTTTGGCAGACGGGCGCTAAAAAGCCCGTTTGGACAAGCTCCAACCCCTCGGTGGCTGCCATAGACCAAAACGGCGTCGCCACCGCCAAGGCTGCGGGCACCACTACCATCACCGTTTCGGAGGGCAGCAATTCCGCCTCCTGTTCGCTGACTGTCAAAAACGGCAGTCCCACGGGCATTTACCGCAACAACATAGAAATGGTCGTAGGCAGCAGCTATATCCTGGGCGCCATGGCAAACGGCGTAAAGTGGTTCTCCTCCAACAATAACGTCGCCACCGTAAACGACGGCAACATAACGGCGAAGTCCGAGGGCTACGCCACCATAAGCGCCTACACCTCAAACGGCGCCTCTACCTGCCTTGTCAAGGTGACCAGCGGCATCAGTTATTCCGACATCAAGCTCTGCTCCACCAACGCCTCTACCTATGTGGGCTGTCAGTACGCCTTTTGGCAGACCGGCGCCACGGCTCCTGTGTGGGAAAGCTCTAACCCCTCTGTCGCCTCCATCGACGACAACGGCGTCATCACCGCCAAAAGCGCGGGCGTTACCATAATTTCCTGCACCGAGAACGACCAGCGCTCCACCGGCAAATTCACGGTGGTAGCAGGCTCTTCCACGGGCATTTCTCCCACCGAGCTCACCATGATAAAGGACACCACCGCCTCGCTCAGCGCTTCCGCCTCGGGCGTTAAGTGGTATTCCTCCAACAGGAACGTAGCCACCGTAAGCGACGGCGTAGTAACGGCGCTGTCAGAGGGCTACGCCACCATCAGCGCCTACAACTCCGGCGGCGCTTCCACCTGTTTGATACATGTCACAAATGCCGCTCTGCGCTCCGACATACAGCTCGGAGCCTATCAGGTCTCGACCTACGCGGGCTGTCAGTACGCCTTCTCCATGAGCGGCGCGACCTCTCCCGTGTGGGCAAGCTCAAATCCGGACGTCGCTTCGGTTGACGAAAAGGGCATAGTCACCGCGAACGCGGAGGGCATGACTACCATCTCCGTTTCCAAGGACGGTCAGCTGTCCACCTGCAAGTTCATAGTGCGCTCGGGCGCTTCTACGGGCATTTCCGCCAAGAACATGACGCTGATAAACGGCACTACGGGCTACCTAACCGCCACGGCCTCCGACGCCAAGTGGTATTCTTCAAATAAAAGCGTAGTCACCGTCAACAACGGTCTGATAACAGCCAAGAGCGCGGGGCGCGCCACCGTCAGCGCCTACAACTCAGGCGGTGCCTCCACCTGTCTGGTAGAGGTTACCCAGGGCGCTCAGACCTCGGACATCAAGCTTTCTTCGGTCAATGTCAGCACCTATATGGGCTGTCAGTACGCCCTTTGGCAGACAGGCGCCGACAAGGTGGTTTGGTCAAGCTCCAACCCCAATGTAGCTGTAATAGACGGCAACGGCGTAGTCACCACCAAATCCGTGGGCGTCGCCACTGTCTCGGCGGCTCAGGGAGAAATGATGTCCACCTGTAAATTCACCGTGCTCTCGGGCACCTCGACGGGTATCTCCAAATCCTCCCTTACGCTGGAGGCGGGAAAGACCGCTGCCCTCACCGCAAAGACCTCGGGCGTAAAGTGGTTCTCCTCAAACAAAAACGTAGCCACTGTAAGCGGCGGCACCGTGACCGCTAAGGCGGCGGGCTACGCCACCATAAGCGCCTACACCTCCGGCGGCGCTTCCACCTGCCTTGTAAAGGTAACAGACCCTCAGCCCGACCCCACCAATGGCAAGAAGGGCACAATAAACACCGATTATGTTAACCTGCGCTCGGGCGCGGGCACAGGCTATTCCATAGTGACCAGCATGATGAAGGATACGCAGGTCACGCTGATAAACGAAACCCTGTACAACGGAAGCTGGTACTATGTGCAGCTTGACAACGGCACCGTGGGCTATGTGTCCAAGGACTATCTCACCGTGGTGCTGCCGCCCGACATCAAGCTGGGCGCTCACTCGGCTACCACCTATGTGGGCTGTCAGTACGCGCTGTCGCAGACAGGCGCGGACGCCCCCGAGTGGTCAAGCTCCGACACCTCGGTAGTCACCGTCAACGCCAACGGCATAGTCACCGCCAAGGCTGCGGGCACAGCGGTCGTAACCATCTCTCAGGACGGCGGTTCCGATCAGTGCGTGTTCCGCGTAAAGAGCGGCAGCTCTGTCAATATATCTCAAAAATCCATTTCGATGGCGGCGGGCAAGAGCGCTAAGCTCACCTCCACCACCAACGGTGTAAAATGGTATTCCTCCAATCCCGCGGTGGCTTCCGTCAGCGGCGGCATAGTCACGGCTAAGTCGGAGGGCTACACCACCATAAGCGCCTACACCTCCACGGGCGCCGCCACCTGTCTGGTGCGCGTCACCCAGGGCGACGGCACCATTAAGCTCACCGCCTCGTCGGCGACTATCTGCAACGGCACCAAGTACGCCATAGGCTTGACAGGCTCCTCCTCGGCTTCGTGGTCAAGCTCCAACACCGCTGTCGCTACGGTAGACCAAAACGGCGTTGTCACCGCTAAGGGCGCGGGTATAGTTACCATCAGGGCGGCTAACTCCGTTTCCTCCGCGAACTGCGTTGTAACCGTTTACAACGGCACCGCTCCCGGTATCTCCGCTTCTCAGGTGACAATAAGCAGCGGAAAATCCATCCTCTTAAAGTCCGACAGCTATGTAAGCTGGTCGTCCTCTAACCCCAATGTCGCCACTGTAGGCAGCAACGGCGTAGTGGATACAAAGGCTCCGGGCTACACGGCTATCAGCGCCTACACCAATTACGGCGCCTCCACCTGTCTGCTGCACGTCACCGAGCCGGACAGCATCCGCTTTGTTTACGCGACGCCCAACTGTGCGCCCAAGAACAGCACGGTCACCTTTAAGGCGATAACCGACATTTCGCGCACCTCGGTCAAGTTTGTGATCACAAACGGCACCACCACCTATAACGTCACCGCTTCAAGCAAGACCCGCGACGGCAACACCTATATCTGGACGGGCACGCAGAAGCTTAGCACCTCGGGTCTGTGGACGTTCAAGGCGTTCTCCAAGACTGCCTCGACCGACTTTGCCGCGACCGCCGAAAACGGTGAGGGAGAGGTGTTCGTATCCAATTCCAGCGATTACACCACCACGGTTTTGGGCGAGCGCCGCGCCAGCGACGACGTAATAAAGCTCATAGCGAACTTTGAGGGCTTCCTGCCCACCGTCACCGCGGACTACATCACCTCCGACCCCACACTGGGCTACGGCAAGGTGGTCACCCGCAACGAACAGTTCTACAACAACCTCACAAAGAACGAGGCTTACGCTTATCTCTGCCAGACGGTCAATTCCGGTCCGTACTCGGTAAAGACCAACGAGTTCCTCACCACCTACGACATCAAGTTCAACCAGCGCCAGTTTGACGCTATAGTATGCTTTGCCTACAACGTGGGCGCCTACGCTATCTACAACGACTCAAGCCTCAAGAGCGTGCTGCTCAACACCGGCTCAAGCGGCACCATCACCGCGGGCGGCGCGGGCTATGTGAACACCTCGGGCGTTAATCTGCGTTCGGGCGCGGGCACTAATTATTCGGTGGTCACCACCATGTCGCAGAACACCACCTTCACCTTCGTGGACGGAAAGCTGGTCAACAACACCTGGTATCAGATAAAGCTCAGCAACGGCACCACGGGCTTCATCCACTCAAGCTACGCCACCGCGGCGGGCGGCACACGCGATCTTGCAAATGTTAACAAGGAGCTGCTGACCGCGCGCATCCTCCAGTACCATCACGCGGCGGGCAGCTGCTACATCGGCTTGCTGTGGCGACGTGTGGACGAGGTAGAGATATTCTTCTACGGCGACTACGAGCGCAACGGCGACCAGAACAAATACGGAATATATTTCAGGTGCTCAAATAATCCTTCCTTCGGCATAGGATAAATAACACAGACAAACGTATCCCGCCCTAAAAGGCGGGGTACGTTAAATCAGAAAAAAAGAAGGTCAATTATGAAAAGAATAGGATTCATCGGCGCGGGCAATATGGCTACCGCTATAATCAAAGGTCTTATCGCGCAAAACGGCAGCGCCGAAAACCTGGGCGTGTTCGACTTGAGCGAGGAAAAGCTTGACGCTATGCGGGCTATGGGAGTCACTTCCTACGCCTCCTCGCCCGAAACCGTGAGAAACAGCGACATCATCGTGCTGGCGGTAAAGCCGCAGAATTACGCTGAGGTGCTCGAGGAGATAAAGGGAGAGGCAAATATGACCAAGACCTTTGTTTCAATAGCGGCGGGCATCTCCATCGCCTATGTACAGGGCGCTCTGGGGGTGAGCTGTCCGGTGGTCAGGGTAATGCCCAACACTCCGCTGCTGCTCAAAAAGGGCGCTTCGGCGCTGTGTCCCTCGGACAACATCGGCGAGGAGGACAAGCAGCTCGTTTACGATATGTTCGCGGGAAGCGGCGTGTGTGAGTACATTACCGAGGACCATATGAATGAGATAATCGCCGTAAACGGCAGCAGCCCCGCCTACATCTACCTGTTCGCAAAGGCTATGGCAGACTACGCGGCGGCGCGCGGCATCGACTATGACAAGGCGATGAACCTTATCTGCGCCACGCTTGAGGGCTCGGCGGCTATGCTCAGAGAGAGCGGCGACTCCGCCGAGGTGCTCATACAAAAGGTCAGCTCCAAGGGCGGCACCACCATAGCCGCGCTGGAAAAGCTAAGAGAGCACGGCTTTACCCAAGCTGTTTTTGACGCTATGGACGCCTGCACCGCACGTGCCGAGGAGCTGGGAAAATAAGTATAATCCTTACCTTTCGCGCATATTCTTTACTGTCGGACAACCAATGTACGCTGTAAAGAAAGGAATGTAATTATGAAAGGTATCGTGCTTTCACTGGGACTGCCCCGCAAAAGGCGGTTCCGTCTGTCAAACCTCAAAGCTATGTTCAGGCGCTACGGCGTGTGCCTGCTGTTTGCGGGCGTGCTGCTGCTGGGAATGGCGCTGGGCGCGGTGTACGCGCGCAACGCCGATGAACGCACCCTAAAGGCGCTTGACCTGCTTTTTACCACCAATCTGGACTCAAGGCTCAGCCAGGGCGCCCTGGGCACCTTTTGCGCCTGCTTCGCGTCGGATTTTCTGTTTTTGCTGTGTGCCTGCCTGTTTGGCGTGGCGGCGTGGGGAATACCCTTTTTGCTGCTGCTCTCCTGCTTCAAGGGCTTCGGCACCGGCGTTACGGCAGGCTATCTGTGCATGTCGCACTCGCTCAGCGGCGCGGGCTTTTGGCTGCTGGTGCTGCTGCCGGGCACCTTTGTGTTCTGCGCGGCGCTCGTCCGCTTTTCCGAGAACGCCTTCCGCTATTCCGCGGTCACCTTTTTCCGCGCTTTGGGCAAGGAGGGCGCGCCGGCTTCTCCGCGGCAGGAGCTTATGCAGTTTTGCTCCTGTTTTTTGTCGGCGCTGTTCATAACCTTTATCGCGTCCCTGCTTGACACCCTGCTGTGGACGCTTTTCGCGGGGACGTTTAAATTTTAGCCGAAACTTCGGCATAGGAGGAGACCATGGCTTCGCAAAATAACACCCTGCCGATCGCCGTCGTATTTTCAAATCTGTTTCGCAATCTGCCAAGGATGGTGCTCACCAATCTGGTGTTCGCCGTACCTGTCGCCGCTGTCATTTTCCTGCTCAGGCTGCTAAGCTTTGCCTTGCGCCTTAACGACCAGGCGGCGGTGTTCGTACATCTGCTGGTGCTTATCGCGGGCTTCCCGTTTTACGCGGGCGTAGTTAAGATAACCGCGAAGATGGCGGCAGGCGAGGAAAAGGTGGCGGTGCTCCGCGGCTTTTTTTCGGCGGTAAAGGAAAACTTCGGCAGGTTTTTGCTACACGGAGCGGTGCTGTATGTCGCGGCGCTGTTCAGCTATGTGTCTTTGTCGCTGTACACTCAGCTGCTTTCGCAAAGCACCCTGTTTTTGGGACCGATGATAATAAGCGTCATAGTCCTGCTGCTGCTTTTGTTCATGTTCTTTTATCTTCCGGCTATGACGGTTTTTTACGACATGCCTATAAAGCACCTCTATAAAAACAGCTTTTTGATGGCGTGCGGCGAGTTGAAAAAGAACTTCATCGCCCTGTTCGGTCTGTTTTGTCTGGCGGTCATCTGCACCTCGCTGCTCATTTTTTGCTACGGCAGCAGGCTTGCGGTGGTTATCATAACCATAGCGCTCGCGGTGCTCTTAGTCCCCGCCGTAGGCTCGTTTTTGATACACGCGGCGGTGTTTGAGCGAATGAACACCGTTATCGGCGACAAAAACGAAAGGGCGCGGGCGATAGACCAAAAAATACTCAAAACGCAGGAAAAGCTTCAAAAGGATACGGCTAAAGACGATTTCAGGCAGCGTCTGCAAAAGCTTGAGATCGACGACTCTCTGCCTGACAGCGAGTACATATATTTTGACGGCAGGATGATAACAAAAGGCGCTCTGCTCAAGCTAAAGCAGGAAGCGTTGGAAAGTGAGGAAAACTAAATGGCAGGAAAACACGCGGCGCCGTCCGCCGGAAACGGTAAAAAAGTATTGGTAATAGTCATAATTATCGTGGCAGTTGTACTGCTTGCCGCGGGCGGGCTGTTCGTTTTCAAAATGCTCAACCCCGACAAAGGCGGAAGCTCCAAGTCCGCGACCGCCACTCAGGCGGTAACTGCCGCTGCGACGACAGGCGACACTGCGCCCACGGCTACGGACGATCTGCCCGGCGCTCCTCCCACCACCGAGCAGCCCTTCGGCACGGAAGAGCCGCCCGTTAACACCGAGCATATCGCCATCCCGACCGAGGGAGGGGAGATAACCTATTTCAACGCTACCTACATCCCCAGCGGCGAGGCTGAGGATATTACCACGGGCGCACAGGTCTCACCGCGCGAGGTGTTCGGACAGAGCTTTGCCAACGGCACCATCACCTTCAACGATAACGGCACCTTTGTCAGCACTCTCAGCGACGCCGGCAGCGAGTCGGGCGAGTATCTGGTTGAAAACGGACAGATCAAGGCTACCTACTACCCCGACAGGAATATGGACATCACCGTCACCGAGTGGAACGACGCATCCAAAACGCCCGCCTCGTTCTATATAATCTTCGGCGAAGAAACAGGCGGCGTAAAAGTGTATTTTACGGAGAACTGACCCATGGCAAACAAAAAGAAAAAGCCCGTATCCAAGGATAAATGCAATAAAAAGAAAAAGTTTTCCGTAACCAAGCTGATAGTTTTGCTTGCGGTTGTCGCGGCGGCGGCAGCGGTGGTCACGCTGTTGGTCATAAAGACCCGCGAGGACAACGCGCGTTTCGCCCTCAAAAACACCGAGTGGGTCTCGGTTTCCGCCGTCAACGCCAGCGGAGACGAGGCGGACCTGTACGAGGTATACAACGTCAAATACGACAATTATCAGGGGCGGCTCAACTTTGACGGCAACAACCGTTTTGAGCTTTGGCTTACCCCGGGCGACCCCGACGACGGCACCCACAGCGGCACCTACGAGCTGAAAGGGGACACCGTGTACGCGAAATTTGACGAGGGCACCAAGGCGGAATTTGACGTAAAGCGCGAAAACGGCAAGATAACCGGCATAGACATAGGCTACGAGGAATATGTCATAAGCTTTGCCCGAAAGTGATTTTTCTGTTTTAGAATAGTATTAAATAAAAAAAGCGCTTCCCGCAGAATTTTATGCGGGAGGCGCTTTTGCGTTGTCTTATTGTTTATCAGGAGACAAGGTTTCTTTTGCCCTTGAATACTATCGCCAACATTCCGGAGCCGACGTGCGAGCCGATTACAGGACCTATATCGCAGATCTGAACCTCCTTAAACATGCCCTTAACTGCCTTTCTAAGGGCTTTGGCGCCCTCGGGATCGTCTGCGTGGGCAACAAAGGCGATGTTTTTCTTCGGGTCAACAGCGTCGCGCTCGGCGTGCTTAACCAGCGCGGGAATAACGTTGCTCTTGCCGCGGATCTTGCCTACGTTCACCAGCTTGCCGGTCTCGTCGCAGCTTATCAGGGGCTTTATCTGCAGCGCCTTGCCAAAGGTGGCTGAAACGGCAGAAATCCTGCCGCCGCGCTTGAGCTGATCGAGGTCGTCCACCACGAACCAGTGGGCTATGTCGTTTCGGTTGTCAAGGATAAACTGCTCTAATTCGTCGATAGAAGCGCCCTCCTTGTATTTTTGGCCCGCAAGGTATACCAATAAGCCTAAGCCCGCAGAATCGCAGCAGGAGTCAATTACGACGATTTTACGCTTGGGGTACTCCTCCTCCAGCTCGCGCACCGCTATCATGCAGGTGTCGTAGGTGCCGCTCAGACCCGTTGAAATGCCCGTGTAAAGCACATCCTTGCCCGCCTTAAGATACGGCTCAAAAAAGTTTTTGAAGCTGAGATAGTTTATCTGGGTGGTTTTGGGCACTGCTCCGTTTTTCAGCTCGTCATAAAACTCGCTTAACGCCATCATGCGGCAGTCGGGGTAGTGCTGATAGCATTTGTCTTCGATTTGAAATTCCATCGGAAGGACCTTTACGCCGGCTTCCTCCACCTGCTTTTGGGTGAGGTCACAGGACGCGTCGGTCATAAAAACATATTTCATAACATTCAACTCCCATGTGTTCATTCTTAACTTTTATTTTATCAAATACAAAAGCAAAAGTCAACGAATATCGCCCGATTTGTTTTCATACAATTTGACGGAGGTGCTTAATTATGGATTGCCGCCTGACAGACCTCAAACACAAGGAGGTTATATGCTCGGAGGACGGATCGCGTTTGGGCTTTGTAGATGACATAATTGTGGAAACAAAAAGCGCTTGCGTTGTAGCTTTTGTAATATTTTCACGAATTTTCTTCTTTGGAATATTCGGAAAAGGTGAAGATTACATTATTCCGTGGGAGAAAATTCAGATGATAGGCGAGGACGTCATACTTGTTTCATGCAAAATTCCCCAGGCGCAAAAAAGTGCCCGAAAACGGCTATTTTTCTGGAAAAATCGAAATTTTTTCACTTTCTAACATATCGGCACATTATACTATTCAAAGAATTAAATTTTGTACAAAACCGACAAAGAATAATTTCTTAATGAAATTAAAATCCAAAGTATTACAAAAATATGACAAAAGTTACAGCGGTTTTCGAGGGAGGCGACTTGCAATTTGACAAAAAGTATGTTTTAATACACTTGAAATTGTGTGTTTGATAAAATTTTACGAGCAGAGACGTAGCCGGTCACACCCACGCGTATGCGCAATACCTAATGTACGCGTGAAGAGGCGGGCAGAATCAAAGGGAGGACAAATTTTTGAGAGCTACAAAATATAAACACTACGGAAACGAGCAGACAGTAAAAGCCAAAAAGACTTCCAATAAAAGTCGTAAGGCAATCAAGATAACCTCTGTCGGCTTCGCGGCAGTCATCGCGGCAGCTGCTTTCATCGTACCCACAACCACACTCGCCCCGGGCGTTGAGGCTTACGCAGACAGCAGAGTCGCTTCCTATTCGGTCGGAGACATCGATCAGTTCGCGCCGGTCATCAAGAGTAACTGTGTGGAAGTTACCACGGCACCCGCGACCGAAGCTCCCGCTACCGTAGCTGAAACAACACAGGCGCCCACAGCTGCGCCCGCTGCCGAGGCTGTTACCGAAACCACACAGCCCGCAAAGGCAGAAACCAAAGCTGAAGCGGAGACCGAAACCGAGGAAGCGTCCGAAACCGAGTCGCAGACAACGGACAACAACACCGCGAACGAGGACAACGACAGCAACGATTACTCCGACTACACCGGCAGCGAAAGCGGCAATACCGGCAGTGTTGAAGCGGCTGTTCCTTATTCCGGCGCTACACTGGTAGACATCGCCAACCCCGACTACAGCTACAGCCCCGCTTATGTAAGCCTTTCGTCTTACGACAGAGCAAAGCTTGAAAGACTGGTCATGGGCGAAGCAGGCACCATGGGTTACACCGGCTGCGCGCTGGTCGCACAGTCCATCCGTGACGCGATGAACCGTTCCGGCACATCTTCCATCGATCAGATCATCAGCGAGTATCAGTATTTCGGTTCCACCGCTATCGAGCCCAATCAGGATGTTAAGGACGCTGTTTCCTTCATCTTCGATCAAAACGGCTCCGCCGTCCAGCACAGAGTTCTGTGCTTCTACATCGGTTACAGCGCTTGGCACGAAACCCAGACGTTTTTGACCAGCATCGGCGGCGTAAGATTCTTTGACCTGAACTTCTAAGTGCCGCGGCACTTGCCCGTCCGTCAGGACGGTAAAACCGAATATCGTTTCTAAAATCCCCGTGTTTCTCTCGGGGATTTTTGTTTTTGAAAAACTTTGTCAAAATGCTTAATATTCTTGAAAGAACAGCAAAAAAGCGGTATAATAAAGATGTATAATGGATAAAACTGTTTTGTCCGTAGGGACAAACCGAGAAGGAGGTAAACCATGAAAAATCAAACTCAAAAACCGATACGGCGCGTTTTGGCGGCGATACTCAGCCTTGCGCTGCTGCTGACCTTCACGCCGCTGTCGGGGGTGGTAACGCTTTCGGCGGGCGCGTTTGATGATTCTGTCACCTACATCGGCGCGGACGGCACAGAGCAGACCATTACCGACTACAACATTGTCAAAATCTACGACGGCCAAATAATGAGAAAGTGGTCAGCCGGAAATTACGTTGTACGGGGCAATGTGATCATAAACGTTACAGGCAAATCCGCTGTAATGTTTTCGGGAACAGTCAACCTTATTCTCTGTAACAACGCACATCTGACCGTTAAATCAACAAGCGGCTCCGCTTTCACGGGCATAGACAATGAACTCAATATCTTCGCGCAGAGTACGGGCAGCAGCAAAGGAAAACTGACAGCAACAGGCGTTTCAGGCATCCATTGCGGATCCCTGAATGTATATGGCGGAGAAGTCACATTTGAAGGTGCGAGCTATGGTTTGCATTTGGAATACAGTAATGATGCTGCTAATGGTCTCACCGTGAACGGCGGAGACGTCAGTATTGTGAATCATACTGACGATCAAGCTGCGATCTATAATGAAAACTCAGTCGGTCATGTGATAGTAGACGGCGGTACATTGACAGTATCAAATTCGGGCGGCGGCAACGCAATAGAATTTTTCGATTCGATAGCTTTTAAAGACGGCACAGCCAACATAACGGGAAACATTACATATTTCTCTACTCTTGCGCTGAACGGCGGAAATGTTACGATCGAAGGCGGACTCGGAGGATTAGATGACGATGCGTCTGATAATGAAGTAATACTCGACTATCAACGTCCGACAGATAAATACAAGATCACTAACCTGAACAAATTGAATGACGATGACGATTACACGGTAAAGGTTGCGGAAAACAAGACCGTATCAGCGGACGGAACCTCCTACACAGGCACATTGACCGCTGAACAGAGGGCGGCGATAAGCGGCAAAGATATTACTCCCTTTTTCGGTACAGTCACCGTAGCGGACGGCATAACAGGCGGCACAGTTACGGCGGACAAGACAAGTGATCTTATTTACGGCGATACCGTCACCCTGACCGTGACACCAAAGACGGGCTATACGGGCGGAACTGTTACGGTCAGGGACAGCAGCAATAATGTCATTGAAGTAAATAATAATCAGTTTACAATGCCTGCGAGTAATGTTACCGTCAGCGCGACATTCACTCACGACTCTGCTTACTTCTCACAGGACGGCGATACCTACACGATACACGACGCTGCGGGTTGGGACGTTTTCTGCGACTGCCTGCAGGACAACGACACCTACAACCGTTTCTCGGGCAAGACCGTTGAGCTTGGCGATAATATCACCGTTTCGAGAATGGCAGGCAGCTCACATCACGATTTCTGCGGCACGTTTGAAGGCAGCGGCAAAACGCTGACCTTTACTCCCACAGAGAGTGTCAATGGTACTGCGCCGTTCAGCTACGTCAGTGAAACAACGCCCACAGGCGGCACCGCAGTGAGCCACCCTGTTATCTGCAATCTCAATGTTGTCTGCGACATTACCACCTCAGCTACTCACGCAAGCGGTCTTGTCGGCAGAATGTGGGGTGAGCTGACTATCGCAAACTGCACCGTCAGCGGAACGATAACAAGCAGCAATAAATACGCCTGCGGATTTATCGGTGAGCAAAACGGAACTGCGCATATTACAAACTGCAGGAGCAGCGTTGAGATCAACAGCTCCGTAAACGGCGACGGTACTCACGGCGGATTTATCGGCAGAACGATGAATAATACAAGCACCTGTATCGAGGGCTGCGTGTTCGACGGCAAGATCGTCAGCACCGGCGATGACGCTACCACAAGCTGCGGAGGCTTCGTTGGCTGGAGGGATAAAAACGGCTCGCTCACCATCACCGACAGCCTCTATGCCCCGACAGCCGACGATAACGCCGTCGCAGACGGAGCCACCTTCGCCCGCAACTGGACGATGCCCGACAATGCCAACTCCTACTACACACGCACCCTCGGCACGGCGCAGGGCAAGCAGGCTTACACCATCACCGCAGGCGATGATGTAACGCTCGGTCTTTCCGGTACTCCGACCGAATACAATGTGAGCGGTATCAATGTCTATTCAAGCGGTATCGAATATAACGGTAATCTCTACGCCGGCAGCGGAGATACTGTTGCGCTGTCGCTTAACTACACAGGTACTCCGGCGGCAGGCTACACTGTGAAAGGCTACACTGCAAGCGCGGGTACGCTCAGCGGCTCAACGCTGACGATGCCTGAGGATAATGTTACCATCAATGCAGATTTCGATGTGGAATCCTACTTTGACGAAGAAACAGGCACACTCACCCTGAAAGGTACCGTATTGAACGGCGACAACGGCATTGTCCTTCCCGACGGCGTAAACAAAAATGACGTCCTGCATATCAATGTTGACAGCAGCGGTGCGACCTTGCCGCAGGATTCGTCATATTTGTTTAGTTCTTTCGATAATGTTACATCTATTGACCTTACAGGCGCAGATACAAGCGGTGTAAAGAATATGTACGGTATGTTCTTTCAATGCCAGAATCTGAGAAAGCTTGACCTGAGCAGCTTTGATACAAGCCGTGTAAATGACATGAGCAATATGTTCTACTACTGCAAGAAATTGGCAACACTTGACCTTAGCGGCTTTGATACAAAAAATGTATATGGTATGGTCAGTATGTTCGAATCCTGTACAGGATTGACAACGATTTATGTCAGCAACGAATGGAGTACAGTAAGTGCAGATTACCACAGCTTGATGTTCACGTGGTGTTATAACCTGACAGGCGGCAACGGCACGGCTTTTGACCCCGATTATATCGACAAGACCTATGCCCGTATCGACAAGGAAGGACAGCCCGGCTACCTGACAGGCACTTATGCGCTGACGCTCCCCGATCATATGGAGATCGTGACAGACGCAGACGAAGATATGATGGTCGGCAGCAGATGCCTCAAAGGTGCTGTTGTGAAAGTCAAGCCAAAGGCGGGCTACATCGCAAGCAACGTCAAGGCAAACGGCACAGACCTGACGGCTGATGAAAACGGCGTTTATACACTCACCGTTACAGAGAATACGGAAATCACGGCGACGTTAACGGAATTACTCATAGGCGACGCAAACGGCGACGGCAAAGTAAACGTCCTCGACGTCACCGCCATCCAGCGGCACCTCGCCGAGGTAGAACCCCTCGCGGGAATTTCCCTTCTCAACGCCGATACCAACGGCGACGGCAGCGTGACTGTCGACGATGTTACCCTTTTGCTGCAATATCTCGCCGAGTTTGACGTGACCCTCGGAAGTCACACATAAATTCGGCTTGAAACCGTAAAAAAACGCTTGACAAGCAGCGGTTCTTATTATATAATATTCTGGTGAATTTCACACGCTGATGTTGTCGGCATGGTGGCGGGATGTCCCGTTTTTTGCCGATAAAAACCAAACACAGCGGAGGTTACAACCTAAGGAGGAAATTAAAATGGCAGTAGTTTCTATGAAACAGCTCCTGGAGGCCGGCGTTCACTTCGGTCACCAGACCAGAAGATGGAACCCCAAGATGGCGGAGTACATCTTCACCGAGAGAAACGGTATCTACATCATCGACCTTCAAAAGAGCGTTAAAAAGCTTGAGGAGGCTTACAGCTTCGTTCGTGAGCTGTCCGCCGAGGGCAAAAACGTGCTTTTCGTAGGCACCAAAAAGCAGGCTCAGGATTCCATCAAGGATGAGGCAGAGCGTGCCGGCGCTTTCTATGTAAACGCCAGATGGCTGGGCGGTATGCTCACCAACTTCGCCACCATCCGCAGAAGAATCGCCCGCTTAAAGCAGCTCCGCGCTATGCAGGAGGACGGCACCTTCGACCTGCTCCCCAAGAAGGAAGTCATCAAGCTCAACCTCGAGATCGAGAAGCTCGAGAAGTTCATGGGCGGCATCAAGGACATGACCGAAATGCCCGGAGCGCTCTTCATTGTTGACCCCAGAAAAGAGAGAATCGCCGTAAGCGAGGCAAAGAAGCTCAACATCCCCATCGTGGCTATCGTTGACACCAACTGCGACCCCGACGAGATCGACTACGTCATCCCCGGCAACGACGACGCTATCCGCGCTGTCAAGCTGATCGCGGGCGCTATGGCAAACGCTATCATCGAGGGCAAAGAGGGTCAGATGGGCGCCGCCGCTGCGGAAGAGCCCGCCGAGGAGCCCGCTGAAGAAGCGTAATTACACATAAAATCACTATCGAAAGGATGTTATCATAATGGCAGCATTTACCGCTCAGGACGTTAAGGCACTGAGAGAAAAGACCGGCTGCGGCATGATGGACTGCAAAAAAGCACTCACTCAGGCTGACGGCGATATGGACAAGGCTATCGACTTTTTGAGAGAGCAGGGTCTTGCTAAGCAGGCAAAGAAAGCAAGCAGGATTGCCGCTGAGGGCGTTGCCTTCGCAACCACCTCCGACGACAACACCGCCGGTGTTGTTATCGAGGTAAACGCCGAGACCGACTTTGTTGCAAAGAACGACTCTTTTATGGATTTCGTAAAGGCTTGCGCCAACACCGTTCTCAAGCAGAACCCCGCCGACGTAGAGGCGCTGCTTGCTATGCAGGCTGACGGCTCCGACCAGACCGTTGCCGAAATGCTTCAGGAAAAGGTACTCACCATCGGCGAAAACATTCAGATCCGCCGTTTTGAGCGCATGGAAGGCGCTTGTGTAGCTTATGTTCACGCAGGCGGCAAAATCGGCGTTCTCGTCAACTTTGACACCGACCTCGCAGGCAAGCCCGAGTTTGTGGCTTACGGCAAGGACGTAGCTATGCAGATCGCCGCGCTCAACACTCCCTACCTCAACAAGGACGAGGTTCCCGCTGAGGTCGTAGAGCATGAAAAGAACATCATGGTCGAGCAGCTCAAAAACGATCCCAAAATGGCAAACAAGCCCGAGCAGGTGCTCACCAAGATCGTCGAGGGCAAGATCGGCAAATACTACAAGGAGAACTGCCTTGTAGACCAGGAGTTCGTTAAGGACAGCAAGCTGACCGTAGGACAGTACACCAAGAACACCGCCAAGACTCTGGGCGGCAGCATCGAAATCAAAAAGTTCGTCCGCTTTGAAAAGGGCGAGGGCATCGAAAAGCGCCAGGATGATTTCGCGGCTGAGGTCGCTTCCATGGTGCAGTAAGTATTATCTTTGGATAAACAGTGCGATAAAACCCGGATTGTTCAGGTTTTATCGCACTTTTTTTGCGTATGGCGGGTATTTTCTCGGTATCGCCGCGGCAACTTGTTAACAATTATATTGATATTTTCCGTAGAAAACAGTATAATAATACTAACAACAGTGAAAAAGGGGGATATCATGCAAAACTTTATCGAACGTTTCCTCAGCATATCGGCGGCTCATCCCGACAAGACCGCGCTGGTGTGCATGGAAGAAAAAATGACCTACGCGCAGCTTGAAAGGCTAAGCGCAAAAATCGCCTCACGCCTGCTCCGCAGGGGAGCGGAAAGGGAAAAGGTGTACCCGATCGTCCTTGAGCGCGGCTTTTTATATATCGCCTCTATTCTCGGCATCCTGCGATCGGGCGCGGCTTACTCTCCGCTTTCCACCGAATACCCCAAGGACAGGGTAGACTTTATAATAAAGGACAGCGGAGCCGATTTCGCGGTCGACGAGGACTTCCTCAAGAATATCGAAAACGAGAGGATACTCTCCGAGTTTCCCGAAATACATATGGAGGACGCTGCCATAGCTATCTACACCTCAGGCTCCACCGGAAATCCCAAGGGCATCCTGCACGATCACTGGTCGTACACAAACGCCGTAGTAAGGCAGCTTGAGATTGGCGCGGGCTTCGACGACGTTGAGCTAAGCGTCACGCCCTTCAATTTCGCTATCTCTGCCCATGATATACTTACCTCGCTTTGGGCGGGCGCGGAAATCCATATCCTCACCGAAGCCCAGCGCAAGGACATCCTTTTTATAAACGAATACATCGACACCCATCACATCACCTCGGCTGTCATCAGCCCGCAGCTTTTAAAGCAGCTCCCCGTACGAGACAGCAGCCTCAAGCTCATCAACAGCGGCGGCGAGCGCATCAGCGGCATCTACAGCCCATACGCCCATATCAAGAACGCCTACGGCTTGAGCGAGGTGTTGAGTATTGCTATGACCTTCGAGCTGGATAAGGCGTATGACAATACCCCCATCGGCAGACCGCTTTCGGGCTTCAAGGCGTATTTGCTGGATGAAAACGGAAAACAGGTACCTGACGGCGAGGAGGGCGAGCTATGTATCGCCGGCACTATGGCTAGGGGTTATATCAACCTTCCCGAGCTTACCGCCGAGGTTTTCACCGAAAATCCGTACTCGGTAGATGATTCCGACAGACGTCTGCTGCACACAAAGGACATTTGCAAAAAGCTCCCCGACGGCAGTATCGTATATGTTAACCGCAAGGACTGGATGGTAAAGGTAAACGGTCAGCGGGTCGAGATGGGCGAGGTAGAGGTACAGCTCGGCAAGATCGAGGGCATCGTGACCGCCGTGGTCAAGGCTTTCACCGACGATAACGGGCAGACTTATATCTGCGGCTACTACACCTCGGACAGAGAGCTAAGCGACGCTGAGATCCGCAGGACGCTCTCCAAAAAATTCCCGCCGTATATGATACCTCGGTTTTTGGTCAAGATAGACGAGTTCCCGCTGACACCTAACGGCAAGCTCGACCGCAAGGCTCTCAAAGAGCCTTGCGCCTCCGATTTCCAAACCGAGTACGCCGCTCCCGAAACCGAGGCGGAAAAGCAGGTGTGCGCGGCATTTGAAAAGCTGCTAAAGGTCGATAGGGTAGGCGTGAACGACGACTTCTTCTCGCTCGGCGGCGACTCTATCAAGGCGGTCATGCTACAGGAGGAGCTTGCGGACTTTTGCCTTTCCTCAGCTCAGATATTCTCGCTTAGGACCCCCAAGGCTATCGCCGCCGGCTCGGGCGACAGTGAGAATGTTTCCTTTGAATATGAGGAAAAGTCCGCTTATCCCATGACCGACGCTCAGCTCGGCATATATCTCGCAAATTCACGGCAGCCGCAGAGCCTTGAATACAATAACCCCGCTTCTATGTTCTTCCCGGTTGAAATGGGCATTGACCCCGAAAAGCTGGTCATGGCTGTCAGAAAGACCGCAGAGCTTTATCCCTTTATGAGGGTCTGCGCCAGGGTCATCGACGGCAAGCCCTGCGTTGTTCCCGTCAGGGATATGAAGATCGGCGTCGATGTGGAAACCACCGACGAAACCGACGCCGATAAGCTCTGCGCGGACTTCGTAAAGCCCTTTGACTTTGAAAACGGACCGCTGTTCCGTTTCAAGGTATTTGTCACCCCCGCGGGACTTTACTTCTTCAACGACGTCCACCACCTGATAACCGACGGCACCTCCACCTCGGTGTTTATCCGCAACCTCGCAAGGATATTTATGGGCGAGCTTCCCGAGCGCGAGGACGTCAACGGCTTCATGCTCAGCTCCTACGAGCAAAAGCTGAAGCAGAGCGCGCGTTACGACGAGTGCATGAAGTTCTATGACAAAATGCTCGCCGGCGTCGAGACCGATTCAAACATCATCCCCGATCAAATCGACGACCCGCCGCAGGTCATCGGCGCGCACAAAACCTTTGCTTTAAAGGATCACCTTAGCGTTCCCCGCGTAGCCGAGGTCTGCAAAAAGCTCGGCATCACCGAAAACTCGCTTTTCCTCGGCGCCTTTGCCTATGCCCTCGCCAAGCAGGGCGGTCAGGATCAGTCGCTTTTCTGCACAGTTGAGAACGGCAGACACATTCCCGAGCTGAGAAACACCTACGGCATGTTGGTACACACTCTTCCCGTCTGTGTGAATATCGATGAAAACGCTCAGGTCTCCTCCTACCTTTCCGGAGTTCAGGAGCTGCTTTTCGACAGCTTGAGCCACGACCTTGTTTCCATTGTGCAGCTTGCCAATTCATACGAGGTCAATTCCGACATCATCTTTGTTTATCAGGGCGAAATGCTCAACGGCGTGGACTTCAACGGCAGCTTTGTGCCGTACCGCATCCATAAATCAGGCGACGCCATGTCAAAGCTCTCGCTGGACGTGCTGAAAAGAGAGGACGATTACACGCTCTCCTTTGAGTACCGCGCCGACCTTTACCTTGAGGAAACCATCGACAACTTCGCCTATCTTTACATAAATATAGTCAAGGGTCTGCTTGAATGTAATAATCTTTCGGACCTCAGCTTCTGCACCGAAAGGGAAAAGGCGTTTTACCGCGCCGCTAACGACAACCGCCTTGAATTCGATCGTTCGCTCACCATGGTCGACCTTTTCCGCAGGCAGGCAGAGCTTTGCCCCGACAATATCGCCGTCAGCTTTAAGGATAAGAGCCTCACGTATTCGCAGCTCGATCAGTATTCCGAAAACCTCGCCAAGCTCCTTGCTTCAAACGGCGTTACCCGCGAGGTGCCCGTCGGCATCATGGTAAAGCGCAGCGAGCTGTTTCCGGTATGCACCCTCGCGGTGCTGAAGGCGGGCGGCGCGTGTCAGCCGCTCGACAGCAACTATCCGAGCGACAGGCTGATGTATATGCTGGAGGATTCAAAAGCGCCGGTAGTCATAGCCGACGACGAGCTTGCCCCGATCATCGAGGGCTACGGCGGACTCATCCTCTCTGCGAATGAGATATATGACCTTCCCGAAAATACCGAAGCGCAGCTTACGCCGCCTTTAGCGGATTCGCTGTTCGCGCTCATCTACACCTCAGGCTCCACGGGAAAGCCGAAGGGCTGCATGCTTGAGCACCGCAACCTTGTGAACTTCTGCCTTGCTTTCTGCGATAGATTCAATATCACCGAAAAAGACCGCTTCTCCGCCTACGGCGCCTTCGGCTTTGACGCCTCTATGCAGGATCTTTATCCCGCGCTGACCGCCGGAGCTTCGGTTTATATCGTTCCCGAGGAAACCAGACTCGATCTGGTAGGGCTGCACGAGTTCGTCATCGGCAACAAAATAACCATGATGGACTGCACCACCCAGCTCGGCAGGCAGTATATCACGGCATATCCCGAAAGCCCTTACATGAGGACGTTCACCGTCGGCGGCGAAAAGCTGGTGCCCTGTGAACCGCCCTGCTTCGACTTTGTCAACACCTACGGTCCCACCGAATGTACTATCTATGTCACCGATTACCTCATAGACAAGCGGTACGCCTCTGTTCCTATCGGAAGATCCTTCGGCAACTGCGATATTTATATCGTAGATAAGCAGAACCGTCTGCTGCCCGCGGGCGCGGTGGGCGAGCTTGTTATCTCGGGCTATCCCGTCACGCGCGGATACCTCAATCGCCCCGACCTTACAGACGAAAAGTTCATCCGCAATCCGTTCTTCGACTTCGAGGGGTACGAGAGGATGTATCTCACAGGCGACGTGTGCCGCTATCTTCCCGACGGCAACGTGCAGTTTGTCGGCAGACGCGACGAGCAGGTAAAGATACGCGGCTTCCGCATCGAGCTTACCGAGATAGAGCGCCGTATCCGCGAGTTCAACGGGGTGAAGGACGCCGCTGTTATCGCCAGAGATCTCCCCAGCGGAGGAAAGGCGGTCATCGCCTATGTTGTGTCGGATTCCCCGATCGACGTTCCCGCGCTTAACGGCTTTATCTCGGAAGAGCTGCCCAAGTATATGGTGCCCTCTGTCACCATGCAGATCGAGAAGATACCCATAAATCCAAACGGCAAGGTCGACAAGCGCAAGCTGCCCGAGCCGTCGGTGCAGAGTCAGGACGAGGCGCAGGGCGCAAGAGCGCTCAATATGCTCGAGGAACGTCTTTGCGCCATGGTCAGCGAAATCACGGGCTTTGAAACCAAAAACGTGACCGACAGCCTTGTGTCGCTGGGGCTCACCTCGCTTACGACCATCATGTTTTCCGCCAAGCTCTTTGAGAGCTTTGGGCTGAAAACCGGAGCGGCGGAGCTGATGGATGAAGAGTGTTCTCTGCTCACGGTAGAAAACCTCATTATCGAGAACCTTCTTAACAAAAGGGCGGCAGGCTCCGAAATCAGAATTGAAGCCGAGACAAACAGGGTACCGCTCTGCGCCGAGCAGCTCGGTGTTTACTACGACAGCATGAAGCGTCCCGACGCGCTCATCTACAATATCCCCATGAAGTACACGCTCTCTAAGCGCACTGATGTCGACAGACTGAAAAAGTCGCTTGAGCTGCTCATCGCCGCTAATCCCGTACTGACCTCGGTAGTTGTGCTCGACGGCAAGGACATAGTCCAAAAGCAGCCGGACAGCATTGAATACGACATCCCCGTACTCACCATGAATACCGCTGCCGCCGCCGCGGAGGAGGCGGAGTTTGTAAAGCCCTTCAATCTCTCGCGCGGACCGCTTTTCCGCTGTGAGATAATAAGCACCGAGAAAAACGTCCTGCTGCTTTTTGACGCCCACCACATCATTTTCGACGGGCTGTCGCTATCCGCGTTCATCAAAAAGCTTGCCGACATCTACACCAACGGCACCCGACCCGAGACCGATACCTCCTATTACAGCTATATCGCTGAGGAGGCGGAGCTTGAGCACAGCGAGCAGGGCGAAAAAGCGCTCGGCTATTACCGCGAGCTGTTTGCCGATTACGAGAACGCCTCCGATATTTCAGCCGATCTGAACGGCAGCTCCGAGGAGGGCGAGCTGAGAGAGGCTGTCACATATCTCGACAGAGCCGCGATAGACGCTTTCTGCCGCGATAATTCGCTTACTCCCGCCGCGCTTTTCCTCGCCGCTACCGAGTACGCGGTCAGCCGCTGCACCGCCGACCGCCATGTGTATATCTCGATGATCTCCGGCGGCAGAGAGGACATCCGCTTTTTGGACTCGCTCGGAATGTTTGTCAAAAGCTTGCCTCTGCACGCCTGCATCGACAGCGAAAGGACCGCGCTTCAATTCGTCCTTGATACCGCTTCCTCCATCCGCGCGGCGCAGAAAAACAGCGCCTACCCGTTTATAAAGCTGTTTGAAAAATACGGCTTTGCTTCAAAAATCAACTACGCCTGCCAGCTCGGCGTCAATGAGACCGCCGTGCTCGAGGGCGCCGAGATAATCGAAAGCGTCATCACCAATCCGCTGCCGAAGTTCAAGCTCTCCGTCCATATCGAGGACGGCGCAGAGGGCAAAATAGCGGTAAATGTTCAGTATGATTCCGCCTTGTACAGCGAAAAGCTTGCGGGGTCCATCTCGGCATCTATCGCCCAAAGCGCCGCGTCCATCATCGCGGATGCCTCGCAAAAACTCTGCAAAATCAGCATGCTCACCGATGACGACAGAAAGAAGCTTAAAGCCTTCTCTTGTGTTCAGGCACGAACTATCGAAACAAAGTTTTACCACAGGCTGTTTGAGGCGCGCGCTGCCGAAACTCCCGACAAGACCGCGCTTATCGCCTGCGACAGAGCCTACACCTACGCCGAGCTGAACACCGAGTGCAACCGCGTTGCCAACGCGCTTATCGAAAAGGGCGTCGGCAGGGGAGACAGGGTCGCTTTCCTTCTCCCGCGCACCAGCCGCCAGATAATAGCTATCTATTCTATCCTCAAAACGGGCGCGGCGTATATTCCCTGCGACCCCGAATATCCCGACGACAGGATAAAATACATCCTCGAAAACAGCGGGGCGAAATACATCGTCACCGACAGACCGCGCGGCTTTGAAAACGAGCTCGAGATCGAGCCGCTTATCCGAAACGGAAACGACAGCGACCCCGCGGCGGACGTTCAGCCGGGCGACACCGCCTATCTCATCTATACCTCAGGCTCAACCGGCAGACCCAAGGGCGTTATAATTAAGCACGAATCTATCGCGAACTACTTAACGCCTTATCCCGAAAACACCCACATCCACGCGCTGAAAAACGAGGGCAGCGTTTATGTTTCGGTCACCACGGTCTCGTTCGATATGTCGCTCAAGGAGACCGCAGCCTCCCTCTGCAACGGCTTGACGCTCGTGCTTGCCGACGAGGACGAAACGAAGGACCCGCTAAAGCTCTGCGCGCTGTTCAGGCGCACCGGCGGCGACGTTATAAACGCAACGCCGTCCAGAATAGAGCAGTATATGATGCTCGAAGATTTCAAGGCGGTGCTCGCGGGCTGCAAAATAATCATGTGCGGCGGCGAGAAATACTCTCCCAAGCTGCTTGAAAATCTCAAAAAAACCACAGGGGCAAGGATATTCAACACCTACGGCCCCACCGAGATCACCGTTTCCTGCAACGCCAAGGAGCTTACCCGCTCCGATACGGTATGCGTCGGCAGACCGCTGCTCAACGTTACCGAGTATATAGTTGACGCCGACGGCAATCCGCTTCCTGTCGGCATAGTGGGCGAGCTGTATGTAGGCGGAGCGGGAGTCGCGGAGGGTTATCTCAACAATCCCGAGCTCACCGAAAAGAGCTTTAAGGAATACAACGGCGAGCGCGTTTACAAAACGGGAGATTACGCGCGCTGGACGGATGACGGCGACGTGGTCATTCTGGGAAGATGCGACAATCAGGTCAAGCTCAGAGGTCTTAGGATCGAGCTGGGCGAGGTGGAACGCGCTATCCTCTCCTGCGACGGAGTCAATCAGGCTGTCGTGCTCATCCGTCCCATCAACGGTACAGACAACCTTTGCGCGTGGTACAGCGCCGCTCCCTCTGTCACCGAGGAGTCGGTTCGTGAGCATATCTCAAAGCGCCTTACAGCCTACATGATACCCGCCGCGATAATGCGCCTTGACGAAATGCCTCAGACGCCGAACGGAAAAACCGACGTCAGGGCTTTGCCTCAGCCGAGGATAAGCTTTGAGGCGGCATATACCGAGCCTGTTACCCGCGAGGAAAAAATACTCTGCGAGATATTCAAAAAGGTGCTTTCTTTAGAGAAGGTCAGCGCCGACAGCAGCTTCTTTGACCTGGGCGGAACCTCGCTTACGGTAACAAGCGTGCTTGTCGAAGCTAACGAGCAGGGGCTGGAGGTCTCCTACGGCGATATATTCGCGCTCAAGACCCCGAAGGCTATCGCCGCGAAATGCTCGGATAATTCCGAGCTCATCGACGACCTCGCCGATTACGACTACTCCGTATTTGACGGCATCCTCGCCGCAAACGATCTTGATTCTCTAAAAGAAAATAAAAACCGCGTCGGCGATCTTCTTCTCACCGGCGCCACGGGCTTCCTCGGAGTCCACATCCTCAAGTTCTTCCTTGACAACTACAGCGGCCATGTTTACTGCCTGCTGCGCTCGTCAAAGCGCCTGAGCGCCGAGCAGCGCCTGAGGGGTCAGCTCTATTACTACTTTGAGGACGATTTTGAGGGCTGCTTTGAAAACCGCGTTACAGTGGTTGAGGGCAGCGTTACCGATACAAAATGGTTCAGCGGGCTTAAAGACGCGCATATCGACACCGTAATCAACTGCGCCGCGCTTGTAAAGCATTTTTCCGAGACCAATGACATCGAGAAGGTAAACGCCGAGGCAGTTAAAAACCTCATAGCCTTTTGCAAAGAGCATAACAGCATGATCGTTCAGGTATCAACGGGCAGCGTAGCCGGCGACAGGGTCAACGGCCGCCCGTCCGCCGACCTCAGGCTAACAGAGCAATCGCTCTACTTCGGACAGGTCATCGACAATCAGTACGTCCACAGCAAGTTTATTGCGGAGCGCTATGTTCTTGAGGCAGTCAAAGACGGCTTGAGGGGCAAGATCATGCGCGTAGGCAACCTCTCCGCGCGCGACAGCGACGGCGAGTTCCAGATAAACTTTGTTACCAACGGCTTTATGGGCAGACTAAGGGCGTATCTGGTCATAGGCGCGTACCCCTACAGCATGATGAATTACCCTGTAGAGATGGCTCCTATCGACGAAACCGCCGAGGCTATCGTCAGGCTCTGCTCCGCTCCCGACAAATGCTGCGTGTTCCATCCCTTCAACAACCATTACGTACCCCTGGGCGACGTCATACTTCAAATGCGCGACATGGGAATGAATATAAAACTGGTTGAGGACGACGAGTTTTTGAAGATGCTCGCAAAGGCTCAAAGCGACCCTGTAAAGGCGGCTAAGCTCACTACTCTGCTCGCTTATGACAACAAGGACAGCTCAAAGACAGTAGAGATGATCTCCGTCGATAACGAATACACTACTCAGGCGCTTTACAGGCTGGGCTTCAGCTGGTCGATGACCTCGCGCGATTATATGAGCAGCTTTATCTCAGCGCTGGACGGCTTGGGCTTCTTTGAATCGGAGGATGATGAATGATGGCGCTGCAGCGAAACTCTGTTCTGCTCGGCAGAAAGTTCAACGAATATCTTTTTCCGACTATCATCAGCTCCATGTCGATACTTCTCGCTTCCTTTGTGGACGGTATCATCGTTTCCGCTTTGGTAAGCGACAACGCCTTTTCCGCCGTAAACCTCGCCGAGCCTGTCGTGCTCTTCATGCAGGCTATGTTCTTCCTTTTCGGTATAGGCGGAGCTATCAGTATCTCTATCGCCAAGGGTCAGCGCGACGCCCGCAAGGCAAACGCCCTGTTTACGCTTTCCTTCTGGGGAGCGGCGCTGGTATCGGTCATAGTTACAATAGCGGGAACGCTGCTTATCGACGTGATAACCGCCGCGATGTGCAGCGACGCTACGCTGACAGAATATGTAAAGCATTACGCGCAGTTCAATATCTACGGCTCGCTGTTTATGATAATGGTGCCGTACCTTGTATTTATCATTCGGGTTGACGGAATGCCGAAGTTTTCCGCCAATATCCTGCTGGTGTCCAACATTGTTAACCTTCTCATGGATTTTGTTTACATGGGACTTTTCAAAATGGACACCGCGGGAGCGGCGCTCGCTACGGTAACGGGCTACGCAGTCGGCTTTTTGATGGAGCTGTATTATCTGTTTGTCTTCAAAAAGCGCACGCTGAGGTTCATCGCTCTCAAAAAAGAAGAGCTAAAATACCTCGGCGAGCTGTGCACCGGCGGTATCGCCTCTGTTGTAAATACCATCCTGCTTTTTGTCAAGGCGCTGCTGCTCAACCGCATCGTGCTTGATTCCACCGGAGCCGACGGCATGGCGGTGTTTTCGGTCTGCAATTTCACCGTGACCTTTATTTCGATGTTCGTATCAGGCGGCAGCGACACCATGACCCCGATAGTAGGTCTGCTGTACGGCGAACGTGATTATAAGGGCATCGACATGGTGCTGCGCAAAACCTTCGTTTTTGTCTGCGTGTCGGGCGCGGTTATAATCGCCTTCATACTCATTTTCCCGAATCTGCTGCTGTCGCTGTTTTCAATCAAAAGCCCCGAGCGCGTCGCCATCGGTATCCCCGTCGTGCGTATATTCTCGATAAGCCTCATAGGAATGGGCATATGCTGCGTCACAATGAACTATCTTCAGGCGACAAAACAAAAGATCATTTCGGTCATAACCACCTTCCTGCGCGGACTTGTTATCACCGTACCGCTCGCGTACTTCCTTTCCTACAGGTTCGGGCTTACGGGCACAAGCTGGGCGTTCGTTATTTCGGAAATGCTGACTGTAGCTATCACATTTTTTATCTGTTTTATCGTTTACCGCGTCAAAAAGGACAGATACAGCGGCATACTGCTGCACGAGCGCCAGACCGACTGCAGCGCTGTGTTTGACGCAAGCCTCCGTCCCAAGGCGGAGCAGGCGGCTGAGATCGCCGATCAGGTAATCGGCTTCTGCGCCGAAAACGGAGTTAGAGGCAGGAGCGCCGACTACGCGGGCGTGCTTTCCGAGGAAACCGTTGAGCACATCAGGCGATTCAACAGCGACAAAAAGCAGCCGCAGATAGACCTTATCTGTCGTATAACCGACAATAGCATTATTCTATCGTTCAGAGACAACGGCGAAGCCTTTGACCCCGCAACCGTACACGACGACGAGGATGAGCTGTCAAATCTTAAAATGATAAACACCCTGGCGGACAAGGTGAGCTACACCCGCGCCCTGGGAATGAATAATATGCTGATAACGATAGGGAGGACGTAATGCTGAAGTTTTATTGCTACAACTTCACTTCGGAGAAGACGACGGCGCAAATCATCGAGGACATAAAAACCCTGTGCGACTGCACAAAGCAGTATGAAAGAGAAGAGGAGATAATGCTCTTTGTCATTGTCCCCGCCGTGTCGCTCGAGGCTGTGTGCGCGGCGTTTCCGGACAGAAAGCTCGTCAAGATCTCCTCGCAGAGCCTTTCGGTAAAGGGGATAACCGACGAGCTGACGCCCGAAAAGCTCCGTGAGGCAGGCGCCGACATGGCGATAACAGGGCTTACGGACAGGCGTTATTACCTGGGCGAAACTTCTGAAATGACCCGAGACAACCTTGAAGTCATCCTCGGCATGGGCTTCAAAGCCATGCTTTGTGTCGGCGAGACCCGCGAGATGGCACAGAAGGGAACAGCCGCCGAGGTCATCGCGGCTCAGCTCGGCACCGGCTATTCAAGGGTCCCCTACGAGGCGCATTACAGAATAGGTACCGTTTACCGTCCGCTGTGGGATTTCGGCAGCGGGTATACCCCCGACGAGGACTACACCCTCGATATGCTAAAGACCATCAGGGAGACTGTGAAAAAGACGCTCCCGGGCTTTCCTATCGAGATGCCTCTTTTCTACGGCGGTATCCTCAGCCCCGAAAAGCTGTCAGAATATTTCCAAAAAGGAATTATAGACGGCGTATTTTGGGACAGCCGCAACATCACGGTCGAGGAATTTGTCAAAATGATCCATACCATAGGATAAGGAGGATAATAATGAACATCACCAGGCAGACCCAAGACGACAGACTTATCATTTTTCTCGAGGGCAAGCTCGACACCGTTACGGCGCCGCAGCTCGACGCCGAGCTCAGAGCGGCTTTTGAGGATCGGTCGGTCGTTGAGGTGGATATGGAAAAGCTTGCGTACATCTCATCTGCGGGACTCAGAGTGCTGCACTCTACCCACAAGCGCCTGAAAAGCACGGGCAAAAGGCTGGTTATCAGCCATGCCTCGGGAATGGTGCTGGATGTGTTTGAGTCCACCGGCTTTGCGAGCTTTCTTGAGCTAATATGAAAAAACAAAAAAAGCTGCAGGTAGTTTACCGTCGCAAGCTGTTTGCGGTCTACGCCGTCATACTGGGCGTTTCTATCATTCTTATCGGCATCATCGTGCCGCTGATGATAAGCGTTACAACGTCGGCAACGCTGCGCTCTCAGATAAACGAGATCTCAAAGGAGATAGACAACGAGCTTGACGCTTATTTCAGCGTTAAGTTCAGCGGCATAGGCGAAGTAGAGATAACCCCCGAATACATGGAGGACATGAAAAGCGTGCTCGGTTGCTCGCACTGGAGCTATATTGACGGCAACGGCGTCGTGCTCTGTTCCGATGTAAAAAGTCGGACAAACACAAACGCCTCACAGGATCCTGTTCTGGAGGAGTTCCGCGCGCGACTGCTCGGTACCGACAGCGGCACTTACTATTCCAAAAGGCTCACCGCCGAGGACCTCGGGTCGGAAAGCTGGACGAAGTACGTCGGCTGCTCGCTGGGACAAAGGGGTATTCTTGTGCTTGAATACGAAAGCAGCGCCTACTATTCCGAGCTGGATTATTACTGCGAGCCTATCTGTAACGTAAGGACGGTCGGCGCAAAGGGCTTCGACATCATACTGCGGCAAAGCGGAGAAATCGTCAGCGCGCCTGAGTTGGACGGCGAAAACCAAACCGCCGTCCCGAAGAAGGCGAACATCAATACCCTTCTTTCCGTCAAAGGCGGAAAGGATATTTTCACCATACATTTCAAAGATACCGCTTATTACGGAATGTATGTTCAGGCTGACGGATATTACGCCGCCGCTCTCATCCCGCAAAGCGAGGTCACCCGAAATATCACGGTGCTGTTGATCCTGTTCGCCTTTCTTGTAGGCTTGCTTCTGACCATCATTTTGCTGCGTGTAAATTCTATCACCAGCAAGCTGATAGTTAGGAATATCGAGAAGATCAACACAGGGCTTTCCGAGATAACGGAAGGCGATCTCGACGTTGAGATAGACGTCAGGGACAATGTCGAATTCAATCGGCTTTCCGACGGTATCAACACCACCGTAGCAGCGCTCAAGCGCAGCATCAAAGCAGAATCGGAACGGCTTGAAAAGGAGCTGGCGCTGGCGCACTCAATCCAGACCTCGGCGCTTCCAAACGTCTTTCCGCCTTTCCCCGAAAGACATGATATAGATATATTCGCGCTTATGACCCCTGCCAAGCAGGTCGGCGGTGATTTTTACGATTTCTTTTTTGCAGACAACGACCGCTTTGTGTTCCTGGTGGCGGATGTTTCCGACAAGGGTATACCCGCGGCTATGTTTATGATGAAGGCAAAGACCATCATAAAGTCCCTTGCCGAGGCAAACCGCAATATCGACGAGGTCATTTTCAACGCGAACAACGTGCTGTGTGCGGAGAACAGCGCCGATATGTTCGTTACCCTCTGGTTCGGCGCGCTCGATACCGAAACAGGCAGCGTGTCGTTTGTCAACGCGGGGCACTGCAAGCCGCTTGTCCGTCACGCCGACGGAAGCTTTGAGTATATTTGCGAGCCTCCCGACTTTGTCCTTGCGGGCTATGAGGACATTCGTTATAAGCAGAGGAAGCTCATTCTCGCCAAGGGAGACGCGCTGTTCCTCTATACCGACGGAGTCACCGAGGCGGTCAACGCCGACGATGATATTTACGGCGAGGACAGGCTTCGCGGCGTGCTCAACGCCCTGCCTGCCGACGGCACCGCTAAGGAGATCTGCGACGGGGTCTTTTCGGACGTCAAGGCGTATTCCGACGGCGTGGTACAGTCCGACGACATCACCATGCTCTCGGTCGTTTTCAACGGCTGCCGCGTTTTCAAAGAGATCACGGTCGAGGCAAGACTCGAACGGCTCGAGCCGGTATACGTTTTCCTTGAGAATATGCTCGCGGAAACCGGATTTGACAGCACCTCTGTCGCCAAGATCGGGGTTATAGCCGACGAGATTTGCGCGAATATAGTGCGGTATGCATACCCGGGAAAAACAGGCTCGTTTACCGTCTCGTTCAGCTTTGATCCTGCCGACGACGAGGCAGAGATCACCTTTACCGACAGCGGAATTCCGTTCAACCCGCTGAATGTTCCTATCCCCGACGCAGAAAACGTCGAGGAAAGGGAAGAGGGAGGCTTCGGTATCTTCCTTGTTAAGAAGTTCAGCGACAGGCTGTTCTATGTTTATTCCGAGGAAAAGAACCACCTGACCATAGTTAAAAAGCGTCAAAGCAAGTAACGCCGTATCATGTTACCGACCGCTGTTATTTTTGACGATCCGCGCAAGAAAAAATGCGTAGACATATTTTGAAAAAAATTCTTGCGTTAATCGGTTTTATGTGTTATAATAGTCCAGGTCAATAAACCGAAAACGTGAGTCACTTCGCGTTTACGGCAAAATAATTCTCATTTAGAATTATTCTTAAAGTGAATAAGCGCCCGATATTTTCGGGCGCTGTATATGCAGCGGTATCGAAGTGGTCATAACGGGACTGACTCGAAATCAGTTGTACCTTCGGGTACCGTGGGTTCGAATCCCACCCGCTGCGCCAAAAGCCCTTCTTCGGAAGGGCTTTGTTATTTTTGCTTGATGATGAAAAGTTCTATCATGCCGCCACCTCATTGTAAAGTGGCTTTCGCGGCATAAACGCTGAATTATATTTTATTCTGCAATCCCACAACTTTCCGTGAAGAACGAAAAATTCTCTGTTTTTATTGTAATACTCAAAAATCTATGTTATAATGTAAAGCATAATAGGTCATTAAAGGAATGGGATAAATAGGAGCCTTGCATCCTGTTTATCCCATTTTAAAATCACTCGGCAAATCGGCTTTTTGCCGCTGCCGTAACGTAAACAGGGTCAGCAAAGGGGCAGGCGAATGAACCAGCAAACCATCGCCGATCTTTCGGCGGAGCTTATCATCAAATACTACGAGAACGACTATATGCCGTTCCTCGAATACATGGATACCGACGCGCTGTGGTACGGTCCCGCCGAGGGACAGTTTTTGCGGGGCAGGGAAAACATGATCCGCGTTTGGAAAGCGGAGGAACACTCTTTAAAATTCTCTTTGGGAAATATGGAGGTCAATCACATTTCCGCTAACCCCTCCTGCTGCGACGTGATGCTCTGCTTTCATGTCACCACGCATTATCCCGACAACCATGACATCACGCTGTATCAGCGCATACTCCTCACCTGGTGCGAGCGCGTCGTTGCCGATGATAACGGGGAAAAGAGCAGAGAGCCGCGTATTTTGGTCTGTCATATCTCAAACCCGCACCCAAAGCACGAGGATGACGTTATCTATCCCAACAACTTCCGCGAGGTCTACCGCGACCACATCGAACCGCCTCACGGCAAACGCATCCACTTCCACGGCTTGGACAGGTCGGACTTCTTTGTGCTGTCCGACACTATAATGTACATCTCGGCAGCTCACGGCTCAAAGCACAGCGAGATATACACCGTCGACGGCGTGATACAGGCGTCGGCTTCCGTTTCCGCGCTGGCGAAAAAGTACGAAAGGCTGTTTTTGCGCTGCCATCACAGCTACCTGGTGAACCCCGCCTATATACAGAATATTCGCCGTTTCAAGGTCACGCTTTCCGACGGCACCGAGCTGCCTGTCCCCGAAAAGAAATACACCGCCTTTCGCGATATGGCGGTGAAAAGAATAAAATAAGGAGGCTGCACCCCATGTTCAAAAAGAAGTACAAGGTAGATTACTGCGGCGAGAAATACAGTTATAAAAACGCAAAGGATGAATACCGCGCGGGCGAAAGGGTGACGGTGTATTATTGGATGATAGCCACCGACACAGACTACTATTTCAGCCTTGAGGGCGCGGAGCTTACCCGCGACTACGATGCCAAAAAGGGCTTTGCCCTCAGCTTTATCATGCCGGATCACAATGTGGTCCTGCGCTGTACCTCAAGGAACTCTATGCTCAGAGAGGAACCTCCCCTAAGCGAGTGACCGCTTGCTTTCGGTGCGCTTCGCAAATAATAAAAGGAACAGCCCGCAGGAAACTGTTCCTTTTTTGTTTGACGAAAAATGTTTCGCAAAAATGTTTTATGCGTTCGTGACTATTATCGAGCCGATGGGGTAGGGGATATTATCAAATTCCGCGAGGAACATTTGCAAATCGGTCACGTCCTCAACACTTACTGTGCCGTCGCGGTTTACGTCCGCGGCTATTAAGTAGGCGCCTGTTATTGGCTCTATCTCCGCAAGGTGGCGCTGGATAGCGGTGATGTCGTTCACGTTTACTCTGTTGTCGCCGTTCGCGTCTCCCAGCAGCGGGCTGTTGATATACACCTCGTAGGTCAATTCCGATCCGGTATTGTAGGGGAAGACGACACTTAGTGTCTGCCAGCCTGTTTTGCCGCTGTCAAAGCCGTTCACCATGTCGGGAGTCACGGGCAGCTCCTCTGTGGTGCCGTCGTACCAGTATATGGATATTATAAGGTTGTCGGTGTTCAACGCCTCGCCTAACATGTAATATTTCTTGACCTGCGGCTCGGTGTAAACGCCGTCAAGATATGCGAAGGAAACGTCATAAACTGTCAGCGATTCCATCACCAAAGCCTCGCCGTATCTGCCGTAGCCGGAGTAATGGACCCAAACTTTTTTTCCGCCCGACTTCATCGCGGGGACGTTTAGCGTGTAAACGCCGTTTACAACGGGGACGGTGTAGCTGTCAACGTTCTCATAATAGGATTCGCTGCTGAACGTGACCGTAACGGTGCCGCCGACGTCCGCGAGGACTGTGCCGTTTTTGGTGACGGAGCCGCTCACGGTGAAGGGCTTGCCCGTGTAGCCGTTTGTATCGGATAAGTCGATGGAAACATCAACGTCTTCCTGCAGGGAATACACCGCCGCAACGGTGACATTGTGCGCCGGCATGGTGAAGGTGTTGCCGGTTATCTCTACGTCGCCGCTTTCGGTGCGCCAGCCGGAGAAGTAAGTGCCCGAAGCAGCTTCGTCCGGAGTAAGGGTGATTAGAGTCCCCTCGGCGGCTTCGTTGGGCTGCGCGGTGCAACTGCCCGTAAGCACGGTAAAGACGGCTTCAAACTGCGGTCTTATTACTGCCAGGCCGTCGGTGTAGTAGCTCGGGGCGCTCCAGCCCGTGAACCTATAAGAGCAGTATGAGGTGCTCTCCTTTACGGGTATCTTATCGGTGGTCGGCAGCGGCGCTCCCTCGGCGTACTGCTTGATGTCAAGTATGCTGCTTCCGTCGCCGTCTAACCACTCAACGGTGCGCGCGGGGGCAAATACCGCGGTAGCGGTCACGTCGGCTCGGGGCATTTCAAAGCTGAGGTCGCCGTAAATGTCAAGCTCTACGGTTTCCTCGGGCAGACCGAGCAGGGGCGTGTAGGTGTAGTAAAGCTCCTTCAAGCAGTAGCCTTCGTCGGGCGTTGGCTCAAGGGTCACCGTGCGGCCTTGTTTTGTGCCGTTGGGCGCGCTGTAGTCCAGAGAGCCGTTTTCGGCGGAGCAGGTCACGTCGTAGCTCGATTTCAGAAAGGTCACATACACCGTTACGTTTTCGGCGGGCATCGAAAAAACCTTTCTGGAGTTTAGTTCAAATACGTCGATACGATTTCCCGACTCTGTTATAACGACTGCGTCATAGTTGACGGTGTCGGTATTCACCTGCAACAGGGCGCCTTCAAAAGCAGTTGAGGTGGCGTTCGAGGAATCAATGCCCCAGAACATATACGGTGTTACTGTCGCGTAGTGGTTCGAGGATTCCACACTGATCTCATAACACCTTTTGAATACAATGTGAATGGTGATGTCACACGCGGGCATTAAAAACGTGTTGTTTAATTGAATATTTACCTTTTGCTCATCGGGCGTGCAGTAAAAGGCTTCAAAAAATTTATAATTTGTATCGGGCGTTACATCGTTAAGCATTAAAGTGTCGCCTCCCCTCGCCGCACGTCTGTAGAAGGGATAACCGTTTCTGACCATGGAGTAGCTTCCGCTGCCCTCGACTTCATAGTCTACATAGTGATAATCGTTTTCCGTGTCCAGCGCAAATTCCACGCGTATCTCTACGGCTCCGTAGGGCATGGTGAATTTGTAAACCAAACCGTCTTGGTTTGAAAAATAGCCTACCATGTTGCAGGTCACGGGTCTGTTGTGATATGTGTCGGTCACGGTGAGTGAGTCGACCTTGAAGCCTTCATTTGGAAAAGCGAAAATTGTTATCTGAGTTCCGGATTCGCCGTAGGCAGAGTTGTTTTGTTCTCTCGCAAAACCGAGATCGTTGTTGTAATCGAATTGGATTTGGAAAAGATCGGCAGCCGAAGCGCTTATCGGCACCGCGCCGAGCAGCAGGGAGATAACGAGCGCGAGGGATAGTGTAAAAGCTAAAAATTTACGTGTCTTTTTCATGGTGAAAGCCTCCTTTTCAAGGGGTGGTTTACTATGATTTTATTGTACAATATCCCATATATATCTGTCAATAATAAATCAATAATCACCTGTAATTCGTAAATAATCACTTGCGCCTTTGCTTTTGTTTTGCAAAAAAACCTGTTGACGCCCTAAAAGACGGGACGCCCGCAGGTTTTCTCTGTCATTTCTCTTTTTTAAGCTTTTCCTTTTGCTCCTCAATAGAAGCCTTCATCGCCTTGATATGCTCAGCCAGAGTACCGTCGGAGCGGAAGGGCTGAAAGAAGCGGTACTTGCTTTTGCGATCTGCCTGATAGGAGCGTATCTTTGCTTTAAGCTCCTCGTAGTGGACGACCACCTGATACTCCTCAGACAGCCTTCTGAGCTTTGTGATGAGGTTTGCGGAGTAGACGAGGTCGATGACGAACACGCCGTAGAACACTCCGATAAAAAACGAGGAAGCCAAATTCTTTGACAGCCAGTCAAGCGCGTCAAGGATGTTTGGGTGCACCAGATAATAGTACACAACTCCCAGTATGCCCCAGAACAAAGAGAATTTTGGGCAGATAATGCCCTGTATGTTGCCCCGTTCCTCAGTGTAATCCCAAAGCCTTACGTGAAAGCCCTTGTAAGAGATCAAACCGGCTATGTATTCTATCACCGTCATAGCCGTCGCCATCGCAAGCAGCAAAACGACGGTGTCGGCGAGCTTGCTTCCAAAGCGGATATAATCGCTGATGCCGGCTATCAGATACAGCACGCAAAGCCCCGAGCCGTACAGCGGCAGGTACGGCCCTACGCAAAAGCCGGGGTTTATCCACTTTTTTTCGGGGTTGTTCTTTGAAAGGAACCGCCTGTACAGCAGCTCCAGTACCCATCCGAACACCGAACCCAGAAAAAACAAAAACGCCAAGGTAAGCAGTATGTTCATTTTTTCCTCCGTAAAAAACGCTGTTGAGGTCAGCTAAACGACCGATTATTTCCAATATATTTTATCACAAGCGGGAGTATAATACAAGAAAAAAAGTTTTATGCTTTTTTTCTTTAAATAATGACATTTTTTCGGTTTTGTGATACAATTATCAGGTATATACAATACAGATCGACACAGATCACATCAAATCATAACAAGGAGGAAGATCAATGCGAAAAATCAAAAGGCCATTGAGCATACTGCTGTCGGTAATTTTGGCAGTCAGTCTGTTCGCAGTCGTTCCCTTTGAAGCAGGCGCGCAAACAGCGCCGCCCTCGGAGGGCTTGACTTTGGAAGAGGGCACATATGTGCCTAATCAGGTGGTAGTGCTGTTCAAAAACACCGCCATCGACACGAAAACGACCGCCGACAAGGATGCGTTAGAGCCGGTCGGAGCGGATTTCGGCGATACTATGGACGCTTCGTACTCAAAAAATGAAGCGCTTTCGGTAGCCGACGATGAGGTAGGCATCCTCTCAAAAAGCCTCGGTGACGACTTTGTGCTTGAGGATACCGTGGTGTTCGACACCCCCGCCGTGAGCGGCAAGTCAAGCGCGCCTGTCGGTGCCGAAATAGGCGCCGAGCCTTCCGACGGACTTACCATCGCTCTGGTGTCCTCGGACAAGTACGACACCGCTGCGCTCATCCAAATGCTCAGCGGCAACAAAAACGTCGTAAAGGTCGAGCCAAACTACATTTTCAATCAGACAGCCCTTGACGACTATTCGCTCAACGACGAGTACAGCGGTTTTCTCTATAACGTCAACTCGCCCGCGGCGAAAAACACAGGCGGCGACAGCGCGGATGACCGAGGCGCCGATCCCGAGTCGGCGCTGTCAGTAAACGCGGCTTCCGGCTGGAAAAAGCTGTCAAACACCGACAACGAGGTAGTTGTAGCCGTTATCGACAGCGGTGTGCTGGACAGCCACGAGGACTTAAAGGACGTCATGTGGACAAACCCCGGCAACATCGGCTTAAGGGGTAAGCACGGCTACAACTTTGCCGACAACAACACCAAAAGCAATCAGGATGAAACGGGTCACGGCACGCACTGCGCGGGCATAATCGCTGCGCAGGCAAACAACCTCAAGGGCGTGGCAGGCATCGCCTCCAAAGCGAATGTCAAGATCATGGCGCTCAAAACCATGTCGGGCATGTTCTGTTCATCAACCGCCTACGCTACCTTCGGCGCGTTCAGCTATATCCACAAGGCTGCTCAGGGCGGCGTAAACGTCGTTGCCGTCAACAACTCATGGGGCGGAAACGATTACTCCGATATTTTCGACGAGGTCATCAATCTTATCGGCGAGGACGGAGTCGTCTCCTACATTGCCGCCGGAAATGCGGGCGATAACACCGACCGCTCTATGATTGACCCCTGCAATACGGACAGCGAATACGCTGTCAGCGTCGGAGCGGCTGATATTACCGGAGAGGCGACGTCGTTTTCCAATTACGGCAAGTCGAGCGTCGATCTTTTCGCGCCCGGTATGAATATTTTTTCCACAGTTGCCTATAAAAATTATTTTCCCGATACATATTCCGCGGACAAGCTCAACGCTACCACCGATTACTACGGTGTGTTCAACGCGGAAACACAGGTAAAGGACGGCAAGATCACCCCCTCAACAGGCTCTAAGGCAGGCGAAGGAGTCAAATCCTTCGGCGAGATCAAATTTGTCAAGCAGCAGCTCGACGAAAGTGAAGAGATCGAGATCGCGGACGCCGCCGAGCTTGAGCTATCGGTAGAGCAGGGCAGACACTTGATCCCCAATGAACCCTACAGGCTGAAGGTCACCGTAAAGAACGTTCAGCCCGGCGAGGAGTACTTCATTTACTTCCCATACGAAAAGAACCCCCTTACCACGGGCGACGACAACACCTTCTTCTCGGTATCCGCCGAGTCTGTCGCCGACCCTGAAGGTTCAAACGCTGACTTCTACTGCGGCGAAGTCAGCGTGGGTGACGACGGCAGATACGCGCTTACCGGCAGACAGGACGTGTTCGTTCCGGGCGGTGTTTTACTCTGCCACACAAAAGCCAGTAACGATAAGGTGCAGCGTCACGCCACTAATACCTCCTCTAAAGGCGCCTTAGACCAAAAGATAGTCAGTCTTCTCAGCGCCGAGGAGGCAGGCGACAAGGAGCTGGGCTTCGGTCTGTACGTCGCGGCTACCAATGAAGACGGTCACGACCTCAGCCTCTATCTCGACAGCATAGCTATCAGCAAGCCCGACGCGGAGCTTGAAGCCGAGGAGTCCTACGACGTAATGTCCGGCACCTCCATGGCTTGTCCCGCTGCCTGCGGCGGCGGCGCGCTCATAGCGGCGCTCAACCCGCGTCAGGAGGGAGAGTCCGGCGGCGATTACGCAAAACGCATCCGCACCAAGGTGCTCTCCTGTGTCACTCAGACAGATGAATTCAAGGACCTCTGCTCCACGGGCGGCTACCTTGATCTTTCCAAGCTCGACGCGCGTGTGCCCGCTGTCACCGACGCGGTCTGCGACGTCGATAATGAAACCATCACCCTCAAGGGCGAGAACCTCTGCGAGGGCAGCACCGTTACCTACAGAAGTCTCTGCGACGACAACGCGCAGAAGCAGGCGCTTCCCGCAAAAATGACTGTAGAGTACTCGGCAAACGGCAGTCAGCTCGTTATCCGCGGCGCCAAGAGCCTGTTCTCTACCTACACGGAATTTACCGTGACTACCCCCGACGGAGTCAGCGGTACAGGCAAGTTTTTCCTTGTAAAGGGTCAGAGGGCGCTTACTCCGATCAGCTCCGAAATGAAGACGTTAGACGCGCATTACGAAAGAGAAGGCACCGAATTTATAGCTGTCACGGATGAGCTGCTTTCGCCTGTCCTGCTCACGGACAAAAACGGCGAAAACCTCTTCGGCTTTAATAGCAAAACAGGCGAGGTCTCCAAGTTCGACGGCAAACAGTTCAACACCATAAAGGGCTCCTATGTTGCGGAATCGCTGGTTGAATACCTCGAGCAAAACGGCGCCGACCGCTACATGCTTTATAACCGCTATCAATACTTCTTTGTAAATACCGACGTTCCCGCAAACGAAAACGGCGTGATTTATATTCTTGCGCAGGCAACACCTCCCGATGATTTCGGGGACGATGACGAAGATAATAACGACGACGGCGATGACAACAACAGCGAAGACGGCGGATATGACGGCGACGGTGATGATAACGGCGAGGGCAACGAAGAAGAGATCGAGCCGGTATTTGAGGATGACACCTGGTATCTGGGTTCGTTTGACCTCAACGACCCCGATCCTCATTGGAGCTTCACCGGCATAGCTCAGCTGCCTCCCGATCTGGACTACACCGAGTATTCGGGAGCCGTGACGGTCTGCGCCTGCGGCGGCAAGCTCTACATTATCAGCACCTCTATGGATCAATCCATGGAGGCGAAGGAATCGCTTCTTATGTACAGCCTTGATCTCAATACCAAAAAATGGACCGAGGAGCCCGAGCTGCCCTACAACGCTGTAGGCATCGACTTCGCCGCGTCAAACGGAAAGCTCTACGCGATGTTCGGCTACCTTAACGATGACGAGCTTCCCTCCGAAGAAAGGCTTAGTAATTCCGTATTCTGCTTTGACGGCGAAAAATGGGAGAGAAAGAACGACATTGAGCTGATAGGAAGATTCTCCGGCGACTATAACAATATCATTCGCCATGAGCCCATCGCAGCCGTAAGAAACGGTCTGGTATTCGTAGGCTCCTCGGCAGAGGGCGGCGGAAACGTGTTCCTCTACAACACCTCTGCCGACCGCATCGAGCCGATGTATTACACCACCTCCGATTCTCTCAGCGACAACTGCGGCAAATACGCCTCCTGTGTCACCACCCGCGACGGTATCTATTACATCCGTCAGATAAAGACCGAAGGCAAACAGGGCTGGAAGCTGAGCCTGCTGCCTCAAAGCAGCGGCGCCTATAAGGATCCCTATGCCGAGGTTATCAGGGGCGACGCAAACGGCGACGGCAAGGTGACCATAGCGGACGCTACAGACATTCAAAAATACCTCGCCGAATACCCGATGCCCGACACCTTCAACCTCGAGGCGGCTGATGTTGACGGCGACGGAAATGTGAATGTTGCCGATGTAACGGCTATCCAGCTCTATTTGGCCAAAGCAAACGCTCCGGCGGGCATCGGCTACCCGATGGACGCTGTCAACGCGCTCTCGCTCTGGACTAACAGCGCTCCGCTGAAATCGCGGCTCATAAGCTATATTCAAACTGTCACCGATGAAAACTCCGAGGATTTCATCCCCGTTGAAAACCGCGTCGCGGTATTTGATATGGACGGTACGCTCTGCTGCGAGACCGACCCCGGCTACTTCGATCACAAGCTGCTTTACTACAGAGTGATGGAGGACCCCGACTACAAGGACAAGGCGAGCGATTTTGAAAAGGAAGTCTGCGCCGAAATCAAGACCTATTTTGATACAGGCGTATATCCCAAGGGGCTTGACGTGCGTCACGGCACGGCTGTAGCCACCGCCTTCAAGGGCATGACCCCAACCGAGTTTGAAGCCTATGTAAAGGCGTACCGCGACACGCCCATGGACAGCTACACAGGCATGACCAACGGTCAGGCTTTCTACAAGCCCATGCTTCAGGTAGTGGAGTATTTGCAGGCAAACGACTTCAAGGTGTATATCGTCAGCGGCACCGACCGCCTCATCACTCGCGGACTCGCCGACGGCACCGTAAATATCCCGCTCGCCCAAATGATAGGCTCCGACGAAAGTCTGGTGGCGACAGGTCAAAACGGCAAAAACGGACTCGACTACACCTTCACTCAGGACGACGAGCTTGTAACGGGCGGCGAGTTCATCATCAAGAACCTCAAGATGAACAAGGTCAGCGTTATCGAACAGGAGATAGGTCTGCAGCCTGTGCTGGCGTTCGGCAACAGCTCCGGCGACGCGGCTATGGCAAACTACACCATCACCAACAACAAGTACAAGAGCGGCGCCTACCTGCTTTGCTGTGACGACCTCGAGCGCGAGAACGGCAATCTTGTTAAGGCGGAGAATATGCGCCGCAGCTGCGAGGAAAACGGCTGGACGGCTGTATCCATGAAGAACGACTGGACGACCATCTACGGCGACGGCGTTACAAAAAAGTAAAAAAGCTTTATCACTTGCAGATAAATAAACAACACATCCCCGAAGCTTATGTTCTTCGGGGATGTGTTCTTGTCTGAGTGTATGGTTATTATAAATGATCGATCGAAAAGACCCTCGCTGCGTTGCGCCACATCAAATCCTCATATGCCTCCTCGGGTATCAGCTCTCTTAGCTCGTTGAAATACTGCTGATAAAGCGAGCGGTCGCCGGTTTTATTGTGCAGCAGGGTGTCTTTGCCGTCAATGGGGTTGTCGGTGCCGAATATCATCTTCTTGCTGCCGAAGCGGCGGATAGCCTCCACGGTAGTGTGAACAGGCACCCAGGTGGTGTCTCCGTATAGATTCGGCAGCTCGCCCAGCAGCTCCAGCGCCGTTTTGTTGTCGGTGCCCAAATCCATATGCACCATCACAAAGTCTATCTCGGGATGGCGTTTTGCCGCGTTGTACAGATGGGGCGACATAGCCTCCTCACAGCCGCCTGTGTGCGACACGACAGGCAGACCAAGCTCTGCCGCCAAACGGTACACAGGCTCCAGCCGTTCATCATCGGGCGCGGCGCGGGAGTGGAAGGGGTGGAGCTTAAAGCCGTATATCAGGTCGCGGTCGGCTTTAACCAGCTTTATAAACTCCCCGTCGGGCAGCTCCTGCCGTATTTTCAGCCAGGGCAGCACGCCCAGCCTTCCGTTCGAGCTGCGCGCCGCGTCCAGCGTGACTTTCAGCAGTTCGTTCTGCGGCTTCTGCCATTCGGGCGGCACGGGGTTGCCCATGTGGTCAAACTCCGCCGCCTCTATATTGCTTACCAGCGAAAAGTCTATTCCGTAGCGCTCCATCGAATACAGCAGATCCTCCGTCGTCATATTAAAGGGCGGAAGTATGCCTATGTGTGTATGACTGTCGATTATCATTGTTGCTCACCTTGTTTCAAATCGTCCTGCGGCGGTTACAGTCTTGAGGACCTCGCCTATTAAATTATAAAAGATTTATTTAAAAAAGACAATATCTTCAGATAAACTTTAGATGCGTCATTTATAATTAAACCATAATAACGGTTAAAGTAAAAAACAGGGAGGAACTGACTATGAAAAAAAGAATGATCGGCGTGCTGCTTACCGCTTTGCTTGTTCCTGCGACTGTCTCCGCCAACAGTATTTCGGCAGCAGCGGCTTCAACCCGACAGACTGGGGACGCGCTGCCCTCTGCGGTCGATTTAAGGAACTTCAACGGCAAAAACTACGTCACGCCCGCCAAGAACCAGGCGCCCTTCGGCTCCTGCTGGTCGTTTGCCCTTGCCGCCGCCGCGGAGACCTCGTATCTCACGGCGAATGATCTGGGCGTTCCCGCGGGTGAGGAGAACAACACTGTCAATTTTTCCGAAAAGCACATCGTGTGGTACATCTACCACGGCATCACCGAGGATGATGTGGAGCAGGGAAGGGTACGCGCTTCTCAGGTAGGCGAGGGCTTTGACCTCACCGAGGCTGAGTCAAAAATGCCAAACTCCGCTTATAACATGGGCGGCGAGTTCGTCCAGGGCGCGGATTTCTTCGCTTCGGGCTTCGGTCCCGTTGATGAAAGCGTCAGCGTAGACGGAGCTTATCCGTTTGTATACAGCGGCAACTCCGCCAACGGGGGATGGACCCTGCCGCTTAACGCGCAGTACCGCAACGCCTCTTCCGACGCGGTGCTCCGCTCCACCCGTATGCTGCCCTCTCCTGCGGGCAAGGACGAAAGCGGCAGCTATGCTTTCAGTCAGGAGGGCGTCAACAGCATTAGATCCGAGATCGCTCAGGGACGCGCCGTGGTCATAGCGTTCTATGCCTCAGGCTCGCGCTGGAACGAAACCAACTGGACGCTCTACAACAACTATCCCTACACCGCCGACCACGCGGTAACCGTAGTAGGCTACGACGACAATTACTCCAAGGACAACTTCACCCGTCACTCCAAGTCGGGCAAGCTCATCAAAAACAGCACCCCTCCCGGGGATGGCGCCTTCATCGTCAAAAACAGCTGGGGCAGCTGGGGAATAGAGGGCAGCGGCTACTTCTACCTCTCCTATTACGACCAGAGCATAGTTTCAGCCATGAGCTTCGAGTTTGACGGCTCCGCAGGGGAAAGCCCCTCCTCAACTAACTACGACCAGTACGACCTGATGATGACCTGCTGGTACGGCGACACGGACTACGACTCGGAAACCAAGACCGCGAATGTGTTTGACGCCGAGGAGGACTCCTACCTCGCGCAGATCACCTGCCATACCGCGCAGCCCGACACCGCTGTGCGCTACGAGGTGTACAGGGATGTAAAAGGCGCTGCCCCCGACACGGGTGTTCTGCTCGAACAGGGAGAAGCTTCCTTTGAGTACGGCGGATTCCATAAACTCGACCTTAAAAACGAGTATTACCTTAAAAAGGGCGAAAAGTACGCCGTCGTGCTTACCATGACTCGCGCCGAGGGCGACAAAGCGACCTACACCGAGGTGCTCCCTTACGCTACCAACTTCAACAAAGGCTTAACGGCGCACGGCGTTGTCAACGCCGGTGAAAGCTACCGTTATACCGACGGCACATGGACGGACGTCACCGAGCTGAAGGACGATATGATAGAGCGCGCCTACCTGCAGTGCAACGCAGCATTTGAGGGCAGAGACACGTCGACGCCCATCGACCTTGAGAACAAAAGCAGCTTTGTTATCGACAATTACCCCATCAAGGCGCTGCTAATTCCCGCTGATACGCACGACAAGGGCGCGCTGCTCGGCGACGCCGACGGCAACGGCTTGGTTAACATAAACGACGTCACCGCCGTTCAGCGCCATGTCGCGCAGGTAACCGAGCTCATCGGCACCCGATTCCGCGCGGCTGACGTCAACAACGACGGCTTGGTTAACATAAACGACGCCACCGAGCTGCAGCGCTTCCTCGCGGATTTCAAAACAAACTATCCCATCCGTCAGCCCATGGCATAAAGAGAATACAAAAACGGTAAGCTTTTCCATTCGGAAGGCTTACCGTTTTTTATTATCCTTGCGGCGTTTCTCTACCCAGTTTTACCACACACTCCACATGCTGCGTATGCGGGAACATATCTACGGGTTGTATCTTTCGCGCGCGGTAATCGCTGTGCGCGGTCAGGTAGGTCAGATCACGCGCCAGCGTTTCGGGGTTACAGGAGATGTACACCACCGTTTTCGGAGACATTTTGATAAGCGCGTCCAAAAATTCTTTGCTGCTGCCCGCACGCGGCGGATCCATCATCACCACGTCTATCTTGTCGCCCTCCTCGGCGACGCTCTGCATGAATTCGCCCGCATCGCCCTTGAAAAAGCGGATGTTCTTCAGGTCGTTCGCCTTTGCGTTTTGTATGGCGTCGCGCACGGCGTCGCCGTTTGTTTCCACACCGTACACCTGACCTGCGCCGCGCTTGGCGGCGATGATGCCGATAGTGCCTATGCCGCAGTAGGTGTCAAGCACCGTTTCGTTGCCCTTTATATCGGCAAATTTGATCGCCTTGTTGTAGAGCACCTCGGTCTGCACGGGGTTTATCTGGTAAAAGCTCTTGGGCGAAATGCGAAAGCGGCAGCCGCAGAGGACGTCCTCTATCGTCCCTTTGCCGTAAAGCACGGTTTGTTTGTCGCCCAGCACCAGATTGGTGGGGTAGGGGTTCACGTTCTGCACGACGGTGGTTATCTGCGGGAACTGTTCGCGGATCGCCTTAACAAAGTTGTTTTTGGAGGGGAATACGGGCGTGCCCGTCACCAGCACCAGCATGACCTCGTTCGTGGCAAAGCCGCGCTTGACCAGCACGTGCCTCAAAAAGCCCTTGCGCGTGTCTTCGTTGTAGGTCGTCAGACGGAAGGAGGGCAGCAGCCTGCGCACCGCGACGATGATTTTGTCGGCAAGCTCGTCCTCTATTTGACAGCTGTCTATGCCCACCACATGGTGGGTGCCCGACTGATACACCCCCGAGATGATCCTGCCGCCGCGGTCGGTGTAAAACGCCGCCTGCACCTTGTTGCGGTAGTGGTAGGGATGTTCCATGCCGATTATCGGCTCCACCCGTCCAAAGCGCTTGAGCAGGCGTATCACCTTGCTTTGTTTGTATTTCAGCTGTTCGGGATAGCTCAGGTTTTGCAGCTGGCACCCGCCGCATTTTTTGTAGACGGGGCAGCTGCCGTTTTTTATGTGTTGCTTAGCTTGTGACATGGCGCACCTCTTTGCGGTAAATGACGGATAACAGGTCTTCTTATCTCATTATAGCATTTTTTCACGAAAGTACAAGTTGCAATTGCACTTTTTACCGATTTGCGCTATAATTATAATTAGAGTTGAGAGTTTAGAGTTGAGAGTGGAGAAAGATGAAGTATAAGATCCTGATACTGATAATAGCGGTGATTTTTTCGGCGGGCGTTGTTTGCAGCGTTATCGTGCTGAATATGCCTAAGAAAAACACCGTGCAGATAAAAAGCGGGGGAAAGGTGCTCTATACATTTGATCTCGGCAAGGAAAAAGACCGTACCTTTGACGTCACCACTGCCGACGGCAGGAATACCATTGAGATAAAGGACGGCAAGATACGCGTCAAGGACGCCGACTGTCCCGACAAAACCTGCGTGCGTATGGGCTGGCTGCGCAGCGGCGCCATGCCGATAGTCTGTCTGCCGCACGATCTTATTATCGCGTTCACCGATGACGACAGCGGCGTTGACGCGATAGCGGAGTGAGCCTATGGAGCTGAAACGACTGGCGCGGCTGTCGATGCTGACCGCCGTTGCCCTTATAATCTTTGCAGTGGAGCTGCAGATCCCCAATCCCTTTCCCATTCCCGGTGTAAAGCTCGGGCTTGCCAACATAGTCACCGTCTACGCGGTCTATCGCTACCGCGCTGTTGAGGTCGCCATGCTGGTAGGCGTGCGCATCACGCTGGGCAGCCTGTTCAGCGGCAACGTCATGGCGCTGCTTTACAGCGCCTGCGGCAGCTTTTTGTGTCTGCTGGGAATGTTGTTCCTGAAAAGGATCATCGACGAGCGGCATATCTGGATAGCCTCGGTGTTCGGCGCTCTGCTGCACAACACGGGGCAGATGGCGGCGGCTCTGCTCGTGACGCAAACGCCCGCGCTGCTGCTGTACTATCCGTTCTTGGTGGTGGCGGGCTGCTTGGCGGGTCTGTTCACGGGACTTTGCGCGCAATTCATCCTGCCTCGTCTAAAGCTCTTTGAGCCGTAGGCGCAGTACGCGAAAAGCGCTTTGCAAGATAAAGCATAAAACTGCCTATAAATCCGTTTGGAATAGCAAAAATCTTTTACACGCGCTCAATTGACAAACCGCGTAAAATCGAATATACTGTATAAAAGCAAAGCCGCATGATCCGCATGTCTGAATCAGACGGTATTGCCTTAAACGACAGCAAGGGCGCTGCGGCTATACCCGCAGTGCCCCTATTTTTAAACAAAACAGGAGAGTTTTCTATGTCAAGAGTTCCCGAAATGTTCGGATGCAACGTGTTCAATGACAAAAAAATGCAGGAAAGGCTGCCTAAGTCCACCTACAACGCGCTGAAAAAGACCATCAACGACGGCGAACCGCTGGATATAAGCGTAGCTAACGTTGTGGCGGCGGCTATGAAGGACTGGGCTATCGAGATGGGCTGCACCCACTATACGCACTGGTTCCAGCCGATGACAGGCGTAACAGCCGAAAAGCACGACAGCTTTATCTCGCCCAACGGCGACGGCGTTATCATGGAGTTTTCCGGTAAAGAGCTTATCAAGGGCGAACCCGACGCTTCATCCTTCCCGTCAGGCGGCATCCGCGCCACCTTTGAAGCGCGCGGCTACACCACCTGGGACCCCACCTCTCCCGCCTTTGTCAAGGACGGCTCTCTGTATATCCCTACCGCGTTCTGTTCCTACACAGGCGAGGTGCTCGATAAAAAGACCCCCTTGCTGCGTTCGATGGAGCGCATCAGCAGCGAGGCGGTCAAGATACTCCACCTTCTCGGCAAAACCGACGTCACCCGTGTAATAACCACGGTCGGACCCGAGCAGGAGTATTTCCTCATCGACAAGGATCTCTATGAGCAGCGCGAGGATCTTATGCTTTGCGGCAGGACCTTGTTCGGCGCCAAAGCGCCCAAGGGTCAGGAGCTTGACGACCACTACTTCGGCTCCATCAAGACCCGCGTCGCCGCTTATATGCGCGACCTCGACGACGAGCTGTGGAAGCTCGGTGTGCTGGCAAAGACCAAGCACAACGAGGTGGCTCCGTCCCAGCACGAGCTTGCGCCTATCTTCACCACCTCCAACATCGCCAACGACCACAACGAGCTGACGATGGAGATAATGAAAAAAACCGCCGAAAAGCACGGTCTTGTTTGCCTGCTGCACGAAAAGCCCTTCGCGGGCGTAAACGGCTCGGGCAAGCACAACAACTGGTCGCTTTCCACCAACACAGGCGAAAACCTGCTTTCACCGGGCAAGCACCCCGAAACCAACTATCAGTTCCAGCTCTTCCTCGCGGCTGTCGTCAAGGCGGTAGACGAGTATCAGGATCTGCTGCGCGCGACTGTCGCCTCGGCGGGCAACGACCACCGTCTGGGCGCTCACGAGGCGCCGCCCGCCATCATCTCAATGTATCTCGGCGACGATCTGGGTGCGCTGGTCGATTCCATCATCAACGGCGAGGAGTACATCAGCCACGGTAAGGAAAGGATGCAGACGGGCGTCGACGTGCTCGCCGACTTCAAAAAGGACACCTCCGACCGCAACCGTACCTCGCCCTTCGCCTTCACCGGCAATAAGTTCGAGTTCCGCGCCCTCGGCTCGGCGCTCAACATCGGCTGTCCCAACTATATGCTCAACACCATGGTCGCCGAGCAGCTCTCGCAGTTCTATGTGGAGCTCAAGGACGCCGAAGACATCATAGCCGCGGTTAAGTCGCTGGTCAAAAACGTCCTCACCGAGCACAAGCGCATCATCTTCAACGGCGACAACTACGCCGACGAATGGGTAGAGGAGGCGCAAAAGCGCGGTCTGCTCAATTTAAAGTCCATGCCCGAGGCGTTTGCTCATTTTATGGACAGAAAGAACGTCGCTCTCTTTGTCAAGAACAAGATAGTTACCGAGGCGGAGTACGGCGCTCGTTTTGAGATCGAGCTTGAGACCTACTGCAAGCAGATCAACATCGAGGCGCTGACGATGATCGACATGGCAAAGAAAAAGATCGCTCCCGCGGTTTCTGAGTTCGTGCGTGAGCTCAGCGAGTCCGCGCTGGCAAAAAAAGCGCTCTCCGACAGGATACCCACTTCCTATGAGGAAGACCTGGCGGTCAGCCTCTCAAACAAGCTGGTCTGCTTTGTTAAAAAGACGGGTGAGCTTGAAGAGGCGGTCATGGGTGCCGTCGACCACAAAACAAACATCCTCGAGCGTGCCTTCTATTTCCGCAACGAGATCTTTGCCCGTATGCAGGAGCTGCGCGCCGTAGGCGACAGCATGGAAACCGAGACCGCCTCCGAGTACTGGCCTTATCCGTCCTATTCGGAATTGCTTTTCAGTGTTTGATAAGTGTTTGACAGGTAATAACAAAAACATTATATTTCTTTTATGGAAATTAGAATACGCTCTTTTCCTGTAAAATAAAGAGTTGAAAAAAGATATAGGGGTGGTGTGCGAATGAAAAGGACCTTGCTCATTTCTTCAACAGAGCAGAGCGCTTCCGCCTTGGGCGAAATGCTCAAAGCCGAGGGCTTTCATCCTCTCACCGTCACCTATTCCGCCTACGGCGCCAAAGAGGAGGCACAGCGGCAGGAGTTCGATCTTATCTGCATCAACGCTCCGCTCGCCGATGAAAACGGCATAGAGCTGAGCCGCCACTTCGCCGCCTCCACACGGGCGGGCGTGGTTATCGTGGTGCCGCAGAAAAACGCCGACGAGATAAACGATATGCTCAACCCTCACGGCGTAATGGTCATCGCCCGACCCATCAACCGCCACCTGTTCCACCACTATCTGCAATTCTCCGACTGCTTCCGCGCGCGCATACTCAGGATAGAGCGCGAGAACGAGAAGCTAAAGACGATGGTGGAGGATCTGCGGATAATCGACAGGGCAAAGCTTTTGCTGGTCACCTGCCTTAATATGAGCGAGGATCAGGCGCACCGCTATCTGGAAAAACAGGCGATGGATCTGCGCATAAGCCGTCTGGAGGTAGCAAAGCAGGTCATCCAGACCTATCAAAACTAATACTAAACTCAAATAAAAAACAGACAATCTTTGCGGTCTGTTTTCCGCAATACTTCGTTGTCGTCCTTGCAAGGCGCCAGCCTTGCGGCGTCCTTCGGCTCGTCTTGCGAAAAATATCCTCGCAAATCTTTGTCCGCTTTTTATCTGAGATTAGTATAATATCAGTATCACGAAATCAAGGGACTGTCGCGCGACAGCCCCTTGTTTGTTTATCTATGCGGTTTTACTTTAAAGCTGATGTGTTTTTGACCACGCGCCGTAGGCGGTGCCGTTGTTTTCGGTGGCGTACATCGCGCGCACCTGATAGTAATAGCCGACGCGCATGCTGATGTCCGCGTCATAAAAGGCGTTATCATAGACGACAAAGTACTCGTAGCCGGACGATGCCGTGCTCTTCTTGGCGATCTGATAGCGGTTGGCGCCGGCTACCACGTCCCACCACAGGAAAGCGCCGCCTTGATAAATGGACAGCTCCGCCTGCGGCTGACCGATGAACGTCAGGCTTTTCACCCTGGAGTACGGACCGTTGACAGCGCCGATCGGGCGCACCTGGAAGCAGTACAGCGTGCCCGACTGCACGTTAAGATACGGGTAGTAATTGTTGGTGGTCTCGATCGACGACCACGTGCTGACGCTTGCCTTGCGGAAGTACACCACATATTTCTTCGCGCCGTTTATCTTATTCCAATCAACGCGGATGCCGTTGGACTTGTTGCTCAGCGACACGTTCGGCTTCTCAAGTGCCGTCACGGCAGCTAATGTGCCGGTTTTTGACCACGCGCCGTAAGCGGTGCCGTTTTTCGCGGTGGCGTACATAGCGCGCACCTGATAACAGTAGGTCGCGTTTTTGACGATGTTGCTGTCCGTATAGCTGTTGGTCGTCACAACTATGTATTGATAAGCGCTGTCGCCGCTCTTTTTCTTGGCGATCTGATATTTATTAGCGCCGCCCACCTTGCTCCACGCCAGCTTATTGCTGCCGCTGTAGCTCAGCGAGGTAAAGGCGGGGCAGCCCAGATAGGTCATGCTCTTTACCCTTGAGTAACTGCCTCTGACTCCGCCGTAGCCCACCGACTGTATCTGCACACAGTACATAACGCCCGATTGCGCGCCGGGTACATAGAAGGAGGTGGCGGCAGTAGCGGAGCTTGACCAAGCGCTTACGTCGGCGCGCCGGTAATAGACGATATAAGACGTCGCGTTAGCCGCCGCGTTCCATTTCACCGACAGACCTGCGCTCGTGTTGCCGAGGCTCTGCGTCACCGAACCGGGCTTAGGCAGCACAGTCACCGTGCAGGATGCGGTCTTGCCGTTCGAGGTTTTGGCGGTGATCACCGCAGTTCCCGACGACTTGGCGGTCACGGTGCCGCCGCTTACAGTCGCCGCGGCGGTGTTGCTGCTCTGCCAGGTCACGGCTTTGTTGGTCGCGTTTTGGGGCAGTACAGTCGCGCTAAGCGCTTCGGTTCCGCTCACGGTCATTGTCAGGTAGGACTTGTCCAGCGTCACGCTCTCGGGAACAATGACCCTCTCTTTCACGGTCACGCGGCAAACGGCAGTCTTTCCGTTGCAGGTCTTGACTTGAATATCCGCGCTGCCAACCGACTTAGCGGTCACCTTGCCGTTTGATACCGTAGCCACGCCGGTATCGGTGCTGCTCCAGGTCAGGCTCTTGTCCGTCGCGTTGGATGGCTCCACCGTCGCGGTGAGGGTGTAGGCGTTGCCGACTGTCAGGCTCAGGCTGCTTTTGTTCAGGGTCACGCTCGTCGGTAAAACGACCGGTCTTGCCGACACCGTCACCACACAGCTCGCCGTATAGCCGTTGACAGTCTTGGCGATGATGGTCGCCGCACCCTCCGCTTTCGCGGTGATCTTACCGTTCGACACGGTCGCCACTCTCGTGTTAGTGCTGCTCCAGGTCACGGTTTTATTGTAGGCGTCGCTCGGGTACACCGTCGCGGTGAGGGTGTAGGTGTCGCCGACGTAAAGGCTCAGGCTGCTCTTGTTAAGCAAAACAGAGACGGGTTCCACATACCTGCCTTCCACAAAGCGAATGTCGTTGTTGTCGGCGAATTTCTCCGCAAAGGAGCTGCGTTCGCCGTAGATAGTCAAAGCGGAGGAGTGTCTGAAAAAGACGCTGCTGTCATAGGGGTTAGTGTCGGTGAATTTCGAGGAACCTATGTACAGAACGGTGTAGGGGATATAGACAGCTGTCAAGGCGGAACAGTCAAAGAACGCCGAATTGCCGAGCACCGACGTGCCCTCGTCTATCACTACGGTCTCCAGCGCCGAACAGGACGAAAAGGCACTCACGCCCATCTTCTCCACACTGTTGCCGATGAACGCAGTTTTCATCGCCTTGCAGCCCAGAAAAGTGTCGTCGCCCAGCTCGGTAACGCTGTCGGGGATGCGGACAGCAGGCAGGCTGATGCAACGGCAAAAGGCGTTGTCGCCTATGGTTTCCACACCGCTGCCGATAGTAAGATCGCTCAGGCTGCCGCACTCATAAAATGCGTAGTCGCCGACGGATGTCACGCTGTCGGGGATAACTATTTTCGGCAGACCCGACTGCGCGAAGGCGTATCCCTTTATGATCTCCACGCTGTCGGGTATCAAAACGCTTTCCAGTGAGGTGCAGCCCATGAAGGCGCTGCCGCCTATTTGCGTGGTGCCCTTCGCGATGCGCACGTTTTTCAGCGCGGTGCAGTTTTTAAAGGCGGAATCCTCCATTATTTCCACGTGGTTGCCTATGTTCAATTCCGCCAGGCCGGTGCAGTCCATAAAGGCGCTGTAGCGCAGCTTGAGCACACTGTCGGGCAGCGTCAGCGACGTCAGCGCAGAGCAGCCACGAAAGGCGAACTGTCCTATATCGCTCACACGGCTGCCGAGCGTCAGAGTTTGCATACGGGTGCAGTACTCAAAGGCGCTATCACCGATCTTTTCCACGCTGTTAGGGATAACGGGCGCGATCAGCGCGGTCTGATAAAAGGCTTTTTTACCGATGCTTTTCACACTGTTGGGAATACTCACGCTCTCCAGCATCGTGCAGCTTGAAAACGCGCTGTCACCGATCAACGTCGTGCCGTTATTGATCGTCACGGTTTTTAGCTTGGAGCAATTGGCAAAGGCGGCGCTGTCCATCACGGTCACGCCGCTGCCGATTTTCAGCTCGGTCATGCGGATGCAGCCCTGAAATGCCCTCGACTCCAGCGTAGTGACGTTGTTGGGGATAGTGACCTTAGTCAGGTTCACACAGTTTTCAAAGGCGCTGAAGCCGATGGTCTGCAAGCCCGTGCCGAAGGACACGGTTTTCATGGCGCTGCAGCCCTTGAACGCCTCGCGTTCAATAGTCTGCACGCTGCTCGGCACTATCAAAGAGGGGAGAGCCGTGTTTGTAAACGCTGACTCCTCAATTACGGCAACGGTGTTCGGCAGCGACAGGCTCGACAGCTTAACGCAGTTTGCAAAGGCGCTTACGCCGATAACGGTCGTGCCCGAATCCACGGTTACGGTCGTCAGCACGGGGCAGTCCGCAAAGGCTTCGTCGCGCATTTCGGTCACACCGCCGCCGATGACAACTGTCTGCAGCCGCGCGCATCCCTTAAATGCCCGCCACTCAACGGCGGTAACGCTGTCGGGAATAGTAACCGAGGTAACGGAGCTGTTGTTTATAAAGGCGTCATAACCTATCGTCTTGACGGAATAACCGCCCAGCTTTTCGGGGATCACCACGTCAGCGGCACTGCCCGTATAGCCTTTGATTACAGCGGCGCCGTTGACCACATCATAGCTGAATCCGCCGCTAGAATAGGTCGCGCCTGCGGACATAGCGGGTGTTGCCGCCTGTGCCGTCAGCGGCGCCGCCGCCGCGGAAGATGTTAGCATCAGCAGCGAGAGCGCCGAAGCGAGGATCTTTTTGCGCAGTTTCATATCATTCACTCCTTATTCGTTGTTTCGATTTTTTGTACCAATACTATTATACTTTAAATATTTAAGCGTTGTCAAGAAATGTTCCATATTTTTAACCGGATGATTTAATTTTTTGGACGTTTTTAACAGGATATACGAACGCGGAATAAAAATTAATTATTTTTCCTTTATGTAAATTAAAACCCGCTTGTTTCCTGTAAAATAATATGTTGAAAAGATAGGGGAAGGCGCACATGAAACCTGTTTTCACCGTTTTCTTCCGCTTAAAGCGCCGTATTGCTTTGCAGCACGGCAGTAAGCCGTAAGCACAGGCAAAAAACAAAACAAACAGCGGTTTGTGAGTGACGTTTCAACGAGCCGTCAGTCACAAGCCACTAAATACTAAAAAACAGAAAGGAACGAGAATATGAGTAAAAAGGCATACTTGATTCTTGAAAACGGCACCGTCTTTGAGGGCGAGTCCTTCGGCGCCGAAAAAGAAACCATGGGAGAGCTTGTCTTTACTACCGCTATGACAGGCTATCTTGAGACGCTCACCGACCCCAGCTATTACGGTCAGGTGGTTATCCAGACATTTCCCTTGATCGGAAACTACGGGGTGATCCCCGCTGATTTCGAGAGCGATTCTCCCGCTTTAAGGGGTTATATCGTACGTGAATGGTGCCAAGCTCCTTCCAACTTTCGTTCGGAGGGTCAACTTGACGCCTTTTTAAAAGCCAAGGGCGTTCCCGGCGTCTGCGGCATCGACACCCGCGCGCTCACCCGTATCGTGCGCGAATACGGTGTGCTAAACTGTAAAATTCAGTACACTCCCGACATCACCGACGCTCAGATGCAGGAGCTAAAGGACTACACTATCACCCAAGCGGTGGAAAGCACCACCATCAAGGAGGTCGAGGTCTTCGACACCGATCACGAGGACTACAACGTGGTTGTCATGGACTTCGGCGCTAAGCACAATATCGGCAGAGAGCTCAACAAGCGCCGCTGCAAGATAACCGTTGTGCCCGCGCACACCTCCGCCGAGGAGATCCTCGCTATGGAGCCCGACGGCATCATGCTGTCAAACGGCCCCGGAGACCCCAAGGAGAATACCGAGGTCATAGAAGAGCTCAAAAAGCTCACCTCCTCAAACGTGCCTATCTTCGGCATCTGCCTCGGTCACCAGCTTTTGGCGCTGGCGCGCGGCGGAGCTACCGAAAAGCTGCACTACGGTCACCGCGGCGCAAATCAGCCCGTAAAGGAGCTTGAGAGCGGCAGAGTGTTCATCACCTCGCAGAACCACGGCTACGCTGTCGTTTCCGACAGCCTCCCCGAGGGCGCCGAGGTAAGCTTCGTCAACGGCAACGACGGCACCTGCGAGGGCGTCAACTATACCGACATCTCCGCGTTCTCGGTGCAGTTCCACCCCGAAGCCTGCGGCGGCCCGCAGGAAACCTCCTTCCTCTTTGATAAATTCATCAAAATGATGGACGAGTATAAAAACAAATAAACGCTGAATTAATGCGCGGCGTCCCCTTAAGGAGCGCGGCGACCCACAACTATTGATTATTAGTTTTTATTATAATAAAAAAGGATTGATAATATGCCACTGAAAAAGGACATTAAACGCGTAATGGTTATCGGCTCGGGTCCCATCGTCATAGGACAGGCGGCTGAGTTCGACTATGCGGGCACCCAGGCGTGCCGCGCTCTTAAGGAGGAGGGCCTTGAGGTCATCCTCGTCAATTCCAACCCCGCGACTATAATGACAGACAACGCCATGGCGGACAAGGTGTACATCGAGCCGCTGACGCTCGAGACCGTAAAAAGGATCATCCGCAAGGAGCGTCCCGACAGTCTGCTGTCCACCCTCGGCGGTCAGACCGGTCTTACCCTTTCAATGCAGCTCGCCAAGGAGGGCTTCCTTGATGAATACGGCGTAAAGCTGCTGGGCGCGAAGCCCGAAACCATCGACAGGGCAGAGGACAGACAGATGTTCAAGGACACCATGCTCGAGATCGGCGAGCCTGTCATTCCCTCCACCGTCGTCAACGACGTTCCCTCGGCTCTCAAATTCGCCGAGGAGATCGGTTATCCCGTAATCATCCGTCCCGCCTTCACCCTCGGCGGCACCGGCGGCGGTATCGTAAACAACGAGGAGGAGCTAATTGAGATCACCTCTAACGGTCTGGAGCTTTCTCCCATCACTCAGGTTTTGGTCGAGAAGTGCATCTCCGGCTGGAAGGAGATCGAGTTTGAGGTAATGCGCGACAGCGAGGGCAACGTTATCACCATTTGCTCAATGGAAAACTTTGACCCTGTCGGCGTTCACACGGGCGACTCCATAGTTATCGCGCCCTGCGTTACCCTTTCCGACAAGGAATATCAAATGCTGCGCACCGCTGCGCTCAACATCATCTCCGCTCTTAAAGTAGAGGGCGGCTGTAACTGCCAGTTCGCTCTCGATCCCGAGACCTTCGAGTACGCGGTCATCGAGGTCAATCCCCGTGTTTCGCGTTCCTCCGCGCTGGCGTCTAAGGCTACAGGCTATCCCATCGCCAAGGTGGCGGCAAAAATCGCCATCGGCTTCACCCTCAACGAAATCAAAAACGCGGTCACAGGCACCACCTATGCCTGCTTTGAGCCAGCGATCGACTATGTCGTTATAAAATTCCCCAAGTGGCCCTTTGATAAATTCGTATACGCCAAGCGCAACCTCGGCACTCAGATGAAGGCGACGGGCGAGGTAATGGCTATCGCGCCCACCTTTGAGCAGGCTATAATGAAGGCTGTCCGCGGCGCCGAAATCTCCCACAACACCCTCGACGACAAGGAGTACGAGGCGATGTCCGACGCCTCCGTCACAGACCGTCTCAGCGTCTGCGACGACAGACGTATCTTCTGCGTTTACGAAGCCCTCAAGCGCGGCGTCAGCGTGGCGCAGATACATGAGATCACCATGATCGACGAGTGGTTCCTCGAAAAGCTGCGCAATCTTATCGACGCCACCGAGGAGCTCAAGAACAGCGAGCTTACCGACGAGCTGTACATCCGCGCCAAGAAGCTCGGCTTCCTCGACAAGACCATCCGCGAGTTCAGCGGACAGGAGATCAAAAACCCGCTCAGCCCCGTCTATAAGATGGTTGATACCTGCGCGGCGGAGTTTGAGGCGCAGACGCCCTACTTCTACTCCACCTTTGACAAGGAGAACGAGGCGGCGCAGTTCATAGAGAAAAACAACAGCGACAAAAAGACCGTCATAGTATTCGGCTCGGGTCCCATCCGCATCGGTCAGGGCATCGAGTTCGACTACGCCTCCGTCCACTGCGTGTGGGCGCTCAAGCAGGCGGGCTACGACGTAGTTATAGTCAACAATAACCCCGAGACCGTTTCCACCGACTTTGACACCGCCGACAGGCTCTACTTCGAGCCCCTCACCAACGAGGACGTCATGGGTATCATAAATACCGAAAAGCCCTACGGCGTGGTTGTCGCCTTCGGCGGACAGACCGCCATCAAGCTCACAAAATTTATGAGCGACAACGGCGTAAACATCCTCGGCACCTCCTACGACGCCATCGACATGGCTGAGGACAGAGAGCGCTTTGACGAGCTGCTTGAAAAATACCATATCAAGCGCCCGCGCGGCGTGACCGTAATGACCACGGAAGAAGCGCTCAGCGTCGCCGACACCATCGGCTATCCCGTTTTGCTGCGTCCCTCCTACGTGCTCGGCGGTCAGAATATGATAATCGCCTTCAACGAGGACGACGTCAAAGAGTACATGGCTATCATCCTTGCGCAGAACATCGAAAACCCCATCCTCATAGATAAATACTTGCAGGGCACCGAGATCGAGGTAGACGCCATCTGCGACGGCGAGGATATACTCATCCCCGGCATCATGGAGCACATCGAGCGCGCCGGCGTACACTCGGGCGATTCCATCGCGGTATATCCCGCGTGGAACATCACCGACGAAATGACCGAGATCATTGTTGAAAGCTCCCGCAACCTCGCTTTGGAGCTTCAGACAAAGGGTCTGGTAAACATCCAGTACCTCATCTACGAAAACGAGCTATACGTTATCGAGGTCAACCCGCGTTCCTCGCGTACCATCCCTTACATCTCCAAGGTAACGGGCGTTCCCATGGTCGATCTGGCTACTCGCGCCATGCTCGGCGAGCACCTCAGAGATATGGGCTACGGTACCGGCTTGTACAAAAAGAGCCCCTACATCGCCGTAAAGGTGCCTGTGTTCAGCTTTGAAAAGCTCATCAACGTCGACAACCACCTCGGACCCGAAATGAAGTCCACCGGCGAGGTGCTGGGCATCGCCAGCACCCTTGAGGAGGCGCTTTACAAGGGACTTATCGCCGCGGGCTACAAGATGAAGAAGAAGGGCGGCGTGTTCATCACCGTCCGCGATTCCGACAAGGCTGAGATCGGCGAGATCGCCAAAAAATACTACGACCTCGGCTTCAAGATCTACTCCACCAACGGCACCGCGGCTGTGCTCAACAAGTACGGCATCGACGCTGTAGCCGTGAAAAAGATACATGAAAACGAGCACGGCAACAACACCCTGACCCTCATCGAGTCCGGCAAGATACAGTACGTTATCTCCACCTCGGCAAAGGGCAGGATCCCGTCGCGCGACTCCGTTAAGATCCGCCGCAAGACAGTTGAGCGCAACATCCCCTGTCTTACCTCCCTCGATACCGCCAACGCGCTGGCGGACTGCCTCAAGAGCCGCTATTCGCAGCACAGCACCGAGCTGGTCGACATCAACAATATGCGCGACAGCAAGATAAAGCTGCGCTTTACAAAGATGCAGGGCATAGGCAACGACTATATCTACTTCTCAACCTTCGATCAGTGGATCAACAACCCCGAGGCTCTGGCTGTAAGGCTTTCCGACCGTCACTTCGGCATCGGCGGCGACGGCGTCATTCTGGTGGCGCCCTCAAAGGTCGCTGACGCTAAGATGAAGATGTACAACCGTGACGGCTCCGAGGGCAAGATGTGCGGCAACGGCATCCGCTGCGTAGGCAAGTTCCTCTACGATCACGGCATGGTCGATTACAAGGAGAAGGACGAAATCACCATCGAGACCCTCAGCGGCATCAAAAAGCTGAAGGCGTTCACCAATAACGGCGAGGTAACCACCCTGCGCGTGGATATGGGCAAGGCTATCCTCAAGCCCTCCGATGTTCCCGTAGCGCTCGACGGCGACAAGGTCGTTGACCGCGAGGTTACCATAGGCAACGAGAAGTACAACATCACCTGCGTGTCAATGGGCAACCCGCACTGCGTGGTGTTCCGCGACGACATCGACCGCATCGACATTGACAAGGTCGGTCCCGCATTTGAGTTCGATCCGCTGTTCCCCGAGCGCGTCAACACGGAATTTGTCACCGTTTTGGATGACCACACCATAAAAATGCGCGTATGGGAGCGCGGCTCGGGTGAGACCTGGGCTTGCGGTACCGGCGCCTGCGCCGCGGCTGTAGCGGCGGTGGAAAACTGCTTCTGCAAAAAGGGCAAGGACATCAAGGTCAAGCTCATCGGCGGCGACCTCATCATCAACTACACCGATGAAACAGTTTACATGACAGGCAACGCCGAAACCGTCTTTGAAGGCGACATCGTTGTTTGATCCGGCAAAATAACTCAAAACGGGCGTTCTGCTTTGCAAAAAGCAGGGCGCTCTTTTTTGCGCGGAAATATCGACCGCCTGCCGTTCCGCGCTCTCGGCTCTGCATACAGCCCTTGCCAATTAACGAAACTTGTAGTATAATATACCGTGAATAAATACGGAGGTGGTTTTTTGGACGTCAGGGTCGGCGACAGAGTCGAAATGAAAAAGCCTCATCCCTGCGGCGGCAGGGTCTTTACCGTTCTGCGGGTGGGCATGGATTTTAAAATCAAGTGCGAGACCTGCGGGCACGAGATATTGCTGCCCCGCAAAAAAGCCGAAAAAGGCGTCAAAACCATACTGGCAACGGAGAATAACGATGTTTGACAGAATCGAAATTTTTGATAAACGCTACAGCGAACTGAATCAGCGGCTTTACGAGCCATCGGTCGCCGCCGATCCCGACGAGTACCAAAAGGTTATGAAGGAGATCAAGTCGATAGAGGAGATAGTCCTGACCTACCGCGACTACAAAAAAGCCCTGCAAAGCGAGCGCGACAGCCTGGAGATACTCAATGATAATTCCGACGCGGAATTAAAAGAGCTTGCCCAGATGGAGCTCGACGAAGCTAAGGAGCAGGTGGAAGCCCTGAGCGAACAGCTCAAGATACTGCTGCTTCCCAAAGACCCCAACGACGAGCGCAACGTCATAGTGGAGATACGCGGCGGCGCCGGAGGTGAGGAGAGCGCGTTGTTCTCAGCCGTGCTCTACCGCATGTACTCCATGTACGCCGAACGCCGAGGCTATAAGACAGAGATAATAAACGCCAACGAAACCGAGCTGGGCGGCTATAAGGAGATCTCCTTTATGATAAACGGCGAGGGCGCCTACTCCCGCTTTAAATACGAAAGCGGCGTGCACCGCGTCCAGCGCGTGCCCGAGACCGAAAGCCAGGGGCGCGTCCATACTTCCACCACTACGGTGGCGGTGCTGCCCGAGGCTGAGGACGTGGAGCTCGAGATAAACCCCGCCGACCTCAAGATAGACACCTTCCGTTCCAGCGGAGCGGGCGGTCAGCATATAAATAAAACCAGCTCCGCTATCCGCATCACGCATATCCCCACGGGCACCGTGGTAGAGTGTCAGGACGAGCGCAGCCAGTACAAAAACAAGGACAAGGCGCTCAAGGTGCTCAAAAGCCGCCTGCTAAAGGAAAAGCAGGACGCTCAGGCAAGCGAGATCGCCGCCGACAGAAAATCTCAGGTGGGCACCGGCGATCGCAGCGAGCGCATACGCACCTACAACTACCCGCAGGGCAGGCTCACCGACCACCGCATAGGGCTGACCCTTTACAAGCTTGAGGACATACTCAACGGCAACCTCGACGAGGTCATCGACGCGCTGGTCGCTGCCGACCGCGCCGAAAAACTCAAAGAGAGCATGGAAAATAATTGATGAAAACTCTTGTTTTAGATGAAACACAAATCGCCGTCGCCGCCCAACTCCTGAAAAACGGCGGCGTGGTAGGCATACCCACCGAAACCGTCTACGGCTTGGCGGCAGACGCCCTCAACGGGGAAGCGGTCGCCAAGATATTCAAAGCGAAGGGCAGACCAATGGATAATCCTCTTATTGTCCACATCGCGGATTTTGACGATATTCGCCGCTTTGATCTTGTAAGCGAAGTGCCCGAAAGCGCGCGCAGGCTCGCGAAAGCCTTTTGGCCGGGACCGCTGACGATGATAATGAAGCGCACCGACGTGATCCCGCCGGAGGTCTCCGCGGGGCTTGACACGGTAGCCGTCCGCTTTCCTAGCCATCCCGTGGCTCAGGCGGTCATCCGCGCGGCAAACACGCCTTTGGCGGCGCCTTCCGCCAACCTTTCCGGCTCGCCCAGTCCCACCACCGCCCGTCACGTTCTCAACGACATGGACGGCAAGATAGACGCGGTGCTCGACGGCGGCGCCAGCGAGGTGGGTGTGGAAAGCACAGTCATAACCCTTGCTTCTGAGGTTCCGCGCGTACTGCGCCCCGGCGGCGTCACCGTGGAAATGCTCCGCGAGGTGCTCGGCGAGGTAGAGGTCGACGACGCTGTGCTGCATCAGCTCCGCGAGGGCGAAACCGCAGCCAGCCCTGGCATGAAATACAAGCACTACGCGCCGAAGGCGAATGTCATCCTGCTTAAATGTGACGATACCGCATATATTTCCTATGTCAACGCCCGCGCGGACGACGGTGTCTGCGCGCTGTGCTGCGACGAAGACCTGCTGTCGCTTTCTGTCAAAACAGTTTCGCTGGGCAGAAGGGGAGACTACCTGACTCACGCGCGGCACCTGTTTGACTGCCTGCGCAAAATAGATGAAAACGGCACCATCCAAACCGTTTATTCACGGCTGCCCTCCACCGAGGGCGTGGGACTTGCCGTATACAACCGCCTTATTCGCGCGGCGGGATTTGAGGTGATCGACCTTGAAAACCTATAAACTTATCGGTCTTACAGGACAAAGCGGCGCGGGCAAAAGCACTGTTTCCGAAGTGTTCCGCGGCAGAGGAGCCTCAGTTATCAACGCCGACGAGCTGGTTTCGGAGCTGTACGCATCGGGTTCTCCCTGTGTAAAGACCATCGCCGCCTGTTTCGGGGCGGAGGTGCTGACCGAAAGCGGCGAGATCGACCGCAAAGTCCTTGCCGCCCGCGCTTTTTCATCCGCTGAAAACACCGCTCTGCTCGGAAAGCTGGTTCATCCCTTTGTGACGGCTGTTCTTTTTGAGCGTCTGCGCGGACAGAGCGGACCGGTGGTCTACGACGCGCCCCAGCTTTTTGAGTCCGGCGCCGATGTTATCTGTGACTGTGTGGTGTCGGTGGTCGCCGACGTCGATATAAGGCTTGAGCGCATAACGGAAAGGGACGGTATCTCCCGACAAAAAGCGCTTGAGAGGATCAACTCTCAGCTCAATGAAGCTTTTTTCCGCGAAAACGCCGACTATATTTTGGAAAACAACGAAAGCGTTGAGGCTTTGAAGCAAAACGCCGTGATGCTGTATGAAAAAATCAAGGCGGAGGTGAGGTAATGGCAGAGCGCCACGCGCAAAAGAACTCAAAGAAAAGCACAAAAAACACCAAAAGCAAAAAGAAAAAAGGTATCACCGCGGCGGTATGGGGAATAATCCTGGCAGTGCTGGTCGGCGCGGCTTTGCTTACCACATCCTCCTTCCATGAAAAAATCAAGAAAAAGGTGGAGTCACAGCAGTACCCGCTCAGCTACAGCGATTACGTCGATAAGGCGGCGAAGGACTACGACCTCGACCCCAACCTGATCTACGCTGTCATCCGCACCGAAAGCGGCTTCAATCCCGACGCCGGCTCCTCGGCGGGCGCCTGCGGCTTGATGCAGATAACGGGCGACACCTTTGAAACCTATATGAATATCCGCGGCGAAAGCGGCAAATACTCTGTTGACGATCTTTTTGATCCCGCCGTGAATATCGACTACGGCTGCTTTATCCTGCGCGATCATCTCGATACCTTCGGCGATGAGGAATGTGCAGTCGCCGCCTACAACGCGGGTCCCAACAGCGTCCGCGAGTGGCTTGACGACCCGAACATAAGCTCGGACGGTCATACTCTCATAACGGACAACATCCCCTATGATGAAACCCGCGACTACGTGCGCAAGGTGGAGAACGCAAAGGCTATGTATAAGAAGCTCTATGGCTGAGCTGCCGACAAAGCCTTTGCAAACTGACCATATTAAATGAGTGATACAATTACATAGAAAGGAACCGATAACAATGTGTGAAGAAAAGAGCAAGACCGCGCAGCTGCGCGAGAAACTGATGAACGAGCCAAAGGGCGCAAAAGCGCTCTCGCGCGAGGAGATAGAACAGGCGGACAGCTTCTGCGAGGGATACAAGAAGTTTCTCAACGCCTCTCCCGTAGAGCGCGAGGCTGTGCGCTACACCGTAGAAGCCGCCGAGGCGGCGGGCTTTACCGCCTTTGATCCCGAAGCTTCCTACAAGGCGGGGGATAAGGTATACCTCATTAACCGCGACAAGGCGGTCGCCTTAGCGGTTATCGGAAAAGACGGCGTCAAAAACGGCGCGCGTCTGGCGATAGCCCACATCGACTCGCCCCGCATAGATTTAAAGCCCAACCCGCTGTATGAGAGCAACAACCTGGCGCTCTTCAAGACCCACTACTACGGCGGACTCAAAAAATACCAGTGGACTGCTATCCCGCTGACCCTGCACGGCGTTATCGTCCTGCTCGACGGCACCCGCGTAGAGGTGAAGTGGGGCGACGAGGAAAACGAGAGCTGCTTCTGCGTCACCGACCTGCTGCCGCATCTTGCGCAGGAGCAGGTCACAAAGCCCATGGCAAAGGCGTTCACGGGAGAGGATCTCAATGTGCTGGTAGGCTCGCGTCCTTACCCCGACGCGGATGACGAAAAGGAGCTTGTCAAACTCAATGTCATGTCAATCCTCAACGAAAAATACGGCGTCACCGAGGGCGACTTTCTCTCTGCCGAGCTGTGTCTGGTGCCGTCCTTCAAGGCTAAGGACATCGGCTTTGACAGCAGCATGATCGGCGCCTACGGTCACGACGACAAGGTGTGCGCCTATCCCGCGCTTATGGCGGCTATCGACGCCAAGGATGTGGAGCAGACCTGCGTCACCTACCTGACCGACAAGGAGGAGATCGGCAGCGACGGCAACACGGGTATGCAAAGCGATTTCCTGCGCTACTTCATCTACGACCTCGCAAAGCAGGACGGGGTAGAGGGCTACCGCGCGCTGTCCAAAAGCACCTGCCTTTCCGCCGACGTCAACGCGGCTTTCGACCCCACCTACGCTTCCGCGTTCGAGGCGAAAAACAGCTGCTATATCAACGGCGGCGTGGTAATCTCGAAATACACGGGTCACGGCGGCAAGTACGACACCTCCGACGCGTCCGCTGAGTATATGGGCATGGTAAGGAGCCTGCTCGAGAAAAACGACATCCAGTGGCAGATCGGCGAGCTAGGCAGGGTAGACCTAGGCGGCGGCGGCACCATAGCCAAATACGTCGCCAATATGAACGTCGATGTTATCGACCTCGGCGTGCCGGTGCTCAGTATGCACGCGCCGTTTGAGATCGTCTCCAAAACCGACGTCTATATGGCGTACCGCGCGTTTTACGAGTTTTTTGTTCAGTAAATATAATAAGCAGAGCGTCCTGCCGTAACAGCGGGACGCTCTTTTTATTTATGTCGCTCACGGTGCTTGCCGTCAGGATTTCTGTGTCCTCCGTCTTGCTCTGCAAGATTTTCCGCTGACATCTTATTTAAAGCGTTTTTAAAGCGTTTTATAAGAGAATAGTATATGTTAAGGCTATTCTGCACAAAAAAAGGTAGGAATTTTTGTCAGTCAAAAATTCGCATATTTCTAATTTAGAAATTAAATATTTGGAGGATATTGTATGATATAGTGGTAAAGGTGGAGCAGTACGTCAAACTGCTCAAATCAAGACACGGAGGAACAGAAATATGAGAATATCCAAGCACAAAATTATCAGCGTTGTTCTTTGCATGGCGCTGTTGGTGTGCGCGCTGTTTATGCTTCCGACCAGCGCGGGAGCAGCGGCAGGTGACACCATCTACGTAAGACTGAACAACGGATGGAGCCAAGTCTACTGCTATATGTGGAACTCTTCTTCGGATAATAACGCAACATGGCCCGGTGTGAAGATGACTGCTACCTCAACCAGCGGCGTATACACCTATACGCTCCCAAAGAACTATGCCAACATCATCTTTAACAACGGATACAGCGGCGGTGACAACCAGACTGCTGACCTTGTTTACACCGGCAACGGCGGCGACGGCAAGATCTACAATCTACAGACCGGCACATGGTCACAGTATGTCGAGGCTACTACCCCCACTAACCCTACCAATTCCACCAATCCCACCAATCCCACCAATCCCACCGTCCCTTCGTCGGGCACAACCGTGTTCCTTAAAAACACCGCAGGCTGGTCACAGCCCAAGTGCTATATGTGGAACAGCGGCACCGACACCAACGCCGGCTGGCCCGGAGTAAATATGACTCACGTTGAGGACGATGTGTGGATGTATTCCGCTTCCAAGACCTTCGCTAACTGCATCTTCAATCCCGGCGGCGACGACGGCAAGACAGGAGACCTCAACAATATCCAAAGCGGCTACATCTACAACTACTCCACCGGTCAGTGGTCTGTGTACGACCTCAGCCCCCTGCAGGTGAAGTCCTACACCGCTGAACCTGCCGGTACCATCTACACCGACATGGAGGTCACCCTTTCAGCTTACGCTGTGAGCACCGAGGGCGGCACTGTCAGCTATAAGTTCAGTGTAAACGGCAGCGTTATCCGCGATTTCGGCACAAGCTCTTCAACTACCTGGACGCCCACCGCGGCAGGCAGCTACACTGTGACCTTTGATTTCATGGACAGCGTAGGCAACGAGAACTCACGCAACCTTACCCTGACCGTTTCCTCCGACGCAGGCGTTACCAAGCCTATCATCAAAAAGGTAACTCCGGCTCAGGACAGCTACGTACGCAAGGGCACTACCACCACCGTTGACGTTATTGCCGGCGGCGGCGCCACAGGCACCAACCTGCTGTTCTACAAGTACACCATCGTCGATCCCGACGGTCAGCAGGCTAACACCGCCTACTACACCCTCAACGAGGTTTATAACTTCGTTCCCACCAAGGAAGGCACCTATTCCATAACGGTATCTGTTCAGGCTTCCGACAACAGTGTGGCGACCAAAACAGTGAATGTTACCGCCACATCGGGTCAGATCCCCACCGACCCGACTACTGAGCCCACCACAGCTCCCACCCAGCCTCCTACCCAGCCTCCCACACAGCCTCCTACACAGCCTACCACTCAGCCCACTACTCAGCCTACCACAGCGCCTCTGTACCATGGCGGCGACGTGAACGGCGACGGCGAAGTCAACATCAAGGACGCCACCTATCTCCAGAAATACCTGGCTGCATTTAAGGGCTACACTGTAAGCTTGGCTCAGGCTGATGTTGACGGCGACGGCAGAATCAGCATCAAGGATGTTACAGCTATCCAAAGATATCTCGCTGAGCTCTATTAAGCTTTTACAAACGGAGGATAAACCATGAAAATCATGAAAAAAGTGCTTGCGCTCGTTCTTGGTTTATTAATGATAATAGCGGTAGGAGCCGTTGCGGCTTCCGCCGCTGAGACGTCTGAGCCTCCCAGTGTAAGCACTGCGTCCACTCAGATCGTCATTCATGTGAAACAGGACGGGCTGACGCAGCCCTATGTATACCTCTGGAACTCACTGCCCACTAACAGCGCGATGTCCCAGAGCTATCCGGGAGAAAGAATGACTGCCTCGGGCGAATGGTTCGATTATACCGTTAATAATGTTACCAAGGTGAATGCCCTGATAACCGACTCGTCCGGCAAGCAGTATTCAAAGGAGCAAAAGCTCACCACTTCCGACGGCAAGGTGACCGAATGGTGGTTTATCAACAACCGTTGGTCAAAATACAACCCCGATCTGGTCGATCCCGTAGAGAGCCTCGACCCGCGTGAGGACACCCTCTACTTTGTTATGACCACCCGCTTTTACGACGGCGACTCAGGCAACAACGTGCATTGTTGGGACGACAGCAAGGCTAACAACCCCGACTCCGACCCCGCGTGGCGTGGTGATTTCAAGGGTCTCGCGCAAAAGCTCGACTACATCAAGGCGCTGGGCTTCAACGCTATCTGGGTAACGCCCATTGTTACCAACGCCTCTGGCTACGACTACCACGGCTACCACGCGATGGACTTCTCTACCGTTGACGCGCGCTACGAGAGCGATGATTTCACCTTTGACGATCTCGTCCATGAGGTGCACGCCAAGGGCATGAAGATCTATCAGGACGTTGTCTGGAATCACACCGGCAACTTCGGCGAATCTCATTTCTGTCCGCTGTTCACCAAGGACCTGACCAAGGATCTGAGCAATCTGGAAGACAGCATGATCCCAACGGAATACCTGCTCAATTCCTACAATCTCAGTTCTCCCGAAGCGTATTGGGCGCAGACCGGCGATACCCAGTATCAGCAGCGCCTTAACCTGATGAAAAACGTCAGCTATTCGGGAGACAACGGCAACACTAAGGGTTCACAGCCCGATACTCAGGATTACGACATAAACAAGGTATCAAGCAGCGCTGTTTACAACCCCGATAACTACTATCATACCGGCTATTTCCAGAGCCACAACTACGACGACTGGACAACTAAGTTCTGTCAGATCGCGGGCGACTGCGTCGATCTGAACACCGAGAACCCCGCGGTGGCGGAGTATCTTACCGATACCTACGCCGAGTACATCAATCGCGGCGTTGACGGCTTCCGTGTCGATACCGTCCGTCACATCCCGCGTGTGGTGCTCAATCTTATGTTCAACGAGCAGATATACAGCGCGGCGCGCGCTGCGGGCAAGCCTAACTTTATGATGTTCGGCGAGGTCTGCACCCGTTACACGCAGGTCTGGTACCGCGGTCACGCCGAGGAAAGCACCCCGTTCTACACCTGGAAGGAGTCCAACGCCAAGTGGGCACAGCAGTGGCACAGCGGAACTACCGCGGCTGACGTAAACGCCAACATGAATTTGGTGTTTGACCACTACTTAGAGGAAGATCATTTTGAGGAAAACCTCAACAGTATTGAGCCTAAGTCGCAGAACGCCAAGCTCAGCGGCATCAGCTACCACACGCCCGACCGCAGCATGGCATCGGGCATGGAGACCATCGACTTCCAGATGCATCGTATGTTCGGCAGCGCCTCCAACGCCTTCGGCTTTGCGACCGGCAACGACCAGTATTACAACGACGCGACCTACAATGTGATGTATGTCGATTCACACGACTACGCGCCCGAGCAGCCCAACGAAAAGACCCGCTTCACCGGCGGCGAGCAGACCTGGGCTGAGAACCTCGATCTGATGTTTACCTTCCGCGGCATTCCCTGTGTTTACTACGGCTCTGAAATCGAGTTCCAAAAGGGAAAGCTTATTGATGAGGGTACTAACATTTCTTTGGCAAATTCGGGACGCGCCTACTACGGCGACAACCTTGAGGGCGATGTTGAAGCGACCAATTTCGGCGTATACACCGCTAACGGCACAGTGTCTACCACACTCAACAAGCCCTTGGCTAAGCATCTGTCAAAGCTCAACCGTATCCGCCGCGCTGTTCCCGCACTGCAAAAGGGACAGTACACCAATGACTCGGCTTATGTCACCGGCAACATGTCGTTCATCCGCCGCTACACGGGCGACGGCACCGACAGCCTTGCGTGTGTGACTATCTCCGGCGGAGCAACGTTCAAGCAGATACCTAACGGCTTGTACATTGACGCCGTTACGGGCGACAGAATGACTGTCACCAATAACACTCTGACCGTATCCAACATCGGTGCGGCTAACATGCGCGTTTACGTCTGCTGCGCGACCGGCTTTACCGGCATCAGCGGCAGGATCGGCGACACCACAAGCTATTTGAATTGATTTGATTATATTTGTTACTGACCCGGACTTTTGGTTCGGGTCAGTTTTTTTGCAGTTCCGCGTCGACAGTTTTGCGCTTGCCTATATCAAATGCGCCACTGCGGCGCAGAGTATAACTCCCGTCACGGTCGGCATCAAAACCGCGAGCAGCGTCCATTTAAGGCTGCCCGTTTCTTTTTTTATAGTCAGGCAGGTCGTAGAGCAGGGAAAGCGCAGCACTGTCATAATAAGCATACAAACCGCCGTGGTGGTCGTCCAGCCGTTTTGAGTCAGCAGCGACCTCAGCGCGGCATATCCTCCTGCCTCTGTAAGACTGCCTTCGGAAAGGTAGGACATCAGCATTATCGGAATCACGGTCTCATTTGCGGGAAAGCCGAGTATCAACGCCATCACAATTGTTCCGTCCAAGCCGATAAAGTGTCCGAATGGCTCCAGCGCGTCGGTGCAGTGCTTTAATATTGACGAATCATCCACGTGAACATTTGCGCACAGCCATATTACCGCCCCCGCGGGAGCCGCCACAACTACCGCTCTGCCCAGCACAAACAGCGCTCTGTCCAGCAGAGAGCGCAGGATGGTTTTGGCGAAGGAAGGCTTTCGGTAGGGAGGAAGCTCCAGCGCAAAGCCGACGGAGGATCCCTGCCTCAGACATTTTGAGAGCAGCTTTGAAAAAACAAGCGTCAGCCCCACGCAGCCGATCAACACCGCTACCAGCAGCAGAGCGACCCGGACCTCCGCTGCGGCGCCCTGTCCGGCAAAAAACATCATAAGCAGCGCTATCAATATCGGGAACCTGCCGTTACAGGGCATCAGATTATTTGTAAGCACGGCTATCAGCCGCTCTTTTTCGCTTTCTATTATCCTACAGCCCGTCACTCCGCAGGCGTTGCAGCCCAGACCCATCATCATACAAAGGCTCTGCTTTCCGTGCGCTCCGCAGGCGGCAAACGCGCGGTCGAGATCAAAGGCGACTCGCGGAAGAAAGCCCGCCTCCTCCATCAGCGCGAACAGCGGGAAAAATATCGCCATCGGCGGAAGCATTACCGCCACCACCCAACTAAGAGTAGTGTAAACGCCGTCTATGATTATTCCTCTTAAAAAGGCGGGCAGCTCTATCCAATCGCTGAACTGATACAGCCGCTGTTTTATCGCCTCAAACGCCGCGCTTAGCGCCGCGCTGGGATAGTTTGCTCCCACGGCGGTTATCCAAAACAGCACCGCGCAGAGCAGCGCCAGCAGCGGCAGTCCTGTAAGCTTTGACGTTAGGATGTTATCTATCGCGCGGTCGCGCCGCAGACCGCCGCGCTCGCTCTTTGTTACGCATTGTCGGAAAATCAGTTCCGCGCGACCGGCGGCGTCCTCGTCCAGCCGCTTGACTATCCGACAGGGGAGATAGCCCCTGCAAACACCGTCTATCGCTTTTTTCAGCGAAGTAAGCCCTTGCCCTTTTACCGCGCACCCGCTCACCACAGGCACGCCCAGCGCTTCCGAAAGGCGGTCTTGGTCAACAGTCACTCCTCTTCTTGCCGCTTCGTCCATCAGGTTCAGGCAGACCACCGCCTTGTCGCAGACAGCCAGCACCTCCAAAGCAAAGCATAAATTTCGCCTCAGCAAGCCCGCGTCCAGCACCAGCACGACGCAGTCATAGCGGTTTTCAGTCAGAGCGCGTCGGGTCACGTTCTCCTCGCGCGAAAAGCTCGACAGCGAATACGCGCCGGGCAAATCAAAAACTGAAAAGCTGCTGTCCTTCCATTGGAACACTCCGTCGGCGCTTTCCACGGTTTTGCCGGTCCAGTTGCCCGTGTGACTGCGAAGCCCCGTAAGGGCGTTGAAGATGGTGCTTTTGCCTACATTTGGATTGCCCGCAAGCGCTACGCGGTACTCATTCATCGTGTTCACCGCTTATTTCTACCAAAATGTGCTCGCTGTCTGTTTTGCGCAGCGCTATCACGCTGCCCTCCACGTCATAGGCTACAGGGTCGCCCAAGGGACTGCGAAACAGCGCCGTCACTTTTGCGCCCTCGGTGAGTCCCAGACTGCGCAGTCGCTTTTGCAGGGGCGTTTTGTCAGCGGTTTTTACTATCGTTGCCTGCTGTCCCGGTTTCAGGCGGCTAAGGCAGATTTTATTATCCATAGCATCATCTCCAAGTCTTATTGCCATTTTATGGAGAATCCTAAGAAATGTGTCTTGCAATTGTCTTCGTTCCGTGCTAAAATATCAAAGTATGTCAGGAGGAGTATTATGGAAAAAACACACAACCTGCGCAGCAGCGTCTATCTTTCGCTCACCGCGCTTATTTGGGGCGTCGCCTTTGTTTTTCAGTCGATGGGCAACGACTATATGCAGCCGCTCACCTTTACCTCCTCGCGTTATTTTCTGGGCTTTCTGGTGCTGCTGCCGATATTGTTAATAAAATACCGCCGTCCGACATTTTTGGCGGACAGCGACGAGATACCCGTTAAGCAGGCGCCTAAAAAGCTAACGGCATTAGGCGGTGTGCTCTGCGGTTTGGCATTGGGGACTGCAACTCTGTTTCAGCAGTACGGTCTGAAATACACCACCGTAGGCAAAGCGGGGTTCATAACCACGCTGTATATCATCCTCACGCCGATTTTCGGGTTGTTTCTCGGCAGAAAATGCCATTTTACCGTATGGATAGGCGCGGCGGCGGCTGTCTTTGGTATGTATCTGCTGTGCATCACCGAAGGCCTGACCATCGGTAACGGCGATCTGCTGGTGCTTATCTGCGCCGTTATCTTCACCCTGCACATCATGCTGGTAGACCGCTTTGCCCCGCACACCAACGGAGTGCTGCTGTCCTGCGTGCAGTTCTTTGTCGCCTCCTTCTTTTGCGGAGCGGGTGCGCTGATATTCGAGTCGCCCGCGCCCGAGCAGTTCGTTCAAAGCCTAATCCCCATACTCTACACAGGTGTGATGTCAAGCGGCGTTGCCTACACCCTGCAGATCCTCGGGCAGCGCAACTTCAACCCCACCGTAGCGGCGATGATAATGAGCCTGGAGTCGGTCATTTCCGCTGTCGCAAGCTATATAGCCTACGCCTTGGGCTGGCTGAGCACCGATCAAACCCTGAGCGCCGTGCAGATACTCGGCTGTGTGATAATGTTTGCCGCGGTCATCTTTGTGCAGCTTCCTTTTGACAAGTTGAAGCGCCGAAGTGATTGACTAATGTCGGGGTTTGTGTTATGATTTACTAAATGAATATCAGCCTATGCGTTCTGTCCCTCGGGGCAGGTAATAGGGAATGCGGTGCGAATCCGCAGCAACTGTCATTACCGTGTTTCCGCGTAAGCGGATCAGTCGGGTTACTTCCGCACAGGCTTGGTTTTGCCTTCTTGGACAAGAAGAAGCGCAGCCGATCTTGACCGCATACGCTGCGGTTTATTGTGCTGTGCTTTTCTGTATAGAAAAGCATTTTTTATTGGAGGAATTAACATGAAAAAACAAGCAAAAAAACGTATTTCTTTGGTGATGGCTCTCGCGCTGTTTATCACGGCGTTCGGCACGCTCAGCGTAAATGCGGAACAGACCGATAACACCGTTCACGTCACAGTTGTGAACACCACCTTCACTTCGGGAAGCGCGCCGTGGGTAGGTCAGCTGCTCGAAGCAGACGTCACCCTTCAGGACAACGACTCTATGGAATCCGTCATCGAGCGCGCCATTACCGAGCAAAACTACGAGTTCACCGTGTCGCAGTACGGCTATATCTCGTCGATCAACGGCTTGTCTGAGTACGCCGCCAACGGCAACGGCGGCTGGATGGCGTCCCTTAATGATTGGTTCACCGCCGACGGCACCGCAGCCTACACGGTCGCAAACGGCGGTTTGCAGGCGGGCGATGAGATAAATATGCAATACACCTGCAGTTGGGGCGCGGACGTCGGCAGCTTATACGGTGATTACAACACAAGCTTGAAAGGCGTCGACGTCAAAGGCTCTGTCACCGAAGAAACATACAACGATCTTATGAGCTTAGATGGCGAAACCTTTGAATACACCTTGGGTATCAGCGTTCCCGAGGCGGTGCTTTCGTTCTATCCCGAGGCGTACAATAAAAACTATCAGGTCAGGACCTATCTCAATTCCTATCAGCCCACAGTTGACGGGGCGGAGATCCGCCGCGGCAGAAGCGTTTCCGTCAAGGACGGCGACATTGTCTATATCGGCGTGGGCGAAGCTGCTTGGCCGTCCATGAACAGCTGGGGAGGTACCGCCGAGAAAACCGTCTACACCTTCCGCATTAGCTATGTCCCCGTCAAGGGAGATCTCAACGGCAACGGTATCCTGGATATTCAGGACGTGACCATTTTACAGCGCGCCCTTGCAGACTTTGAAAGCCTTAACGAAACACAGACCGCCGTTGCCGACTTCAACAACGACAAAAAAATCAACATAAACGACGCTACCGATATGCAGCGCAAGATGGCTGAACTCCCCGCATGAGCACCGACGCAAAGGCGAAGACAGCCATTGAATTGTTGATCGAAAAGAAAAACGCCCTCGGCAGGCTCCCAAAGAAAAGCGACTTTGACGCTGAAACGGTCTGTTTCATCAAGCAAAAGCTGGGACCGTGGCCGAGAGCATTGGAAAAGGCAGGGCTGAAAGATGCGTAAGTTGTTTTTGAAGGCGCTTTCCTGTGTAATGGCATTGTCGGCAGGTATATCCTGCCTGCATGCCTTCGCCGATACCGAGCAAATCTACACCGCCACAGCCGCGCATTTGCTCACGCTGAAGCCGCAGACAGGTTCCGTCGGCGGCGACTGGGTGACGCTCGGTCTGTCGCGCGCCGGAGAAATCGGCGCCGACAGGAAAGAGGCATACGCAAAAGCGGTAGAGGAGTATGTAGGCGGCATTGGCTCCGAAAAGCTTAACAGCCGCAGATCCACCGACAATTCCCGCGTGATACTCGGTTTGTCGGCGGCAGGCTATGACGCGCGCAGCGCCGCCGGATATGATTTAACGTCGCCGCTGCGCAACACAACCTATGTAGCTAAGCAGGGCATAAACGGCGCCATATGGGCGCTTATCGCGCTTGACAGCTGCCAATACCCCTGCGACAGCCGCGCCGAGCTGATTGAGCTGATCGTCGGCGCGCAGCACTCGGACGGCGGCTGGGGGCTTGACGAAAGCATCTCAGACCCCGACATGACCGCCATGGCGCTCACCGCTCTCGCGCCCTACCGCTTCTACGACACGGCGGTGCGGACTGCTGTTGAAAACGGCGTAGCGCTGCTGGTCAACATGCAAAGGGAGAACGGCGGCTACAGCTCTTACGACGACTTCAATCCCGAAAGCTGTGCTCAGGTAATTGTCGCGCTCTGCGCTGTGGAGATCGACTGCGCGCATGACCTGCGCTTTTGCAAAAGCGGAAGAACACTGTTTGACAGCATAGAAAGATTTGCCGTAGACGGCGGCTTTACTCACACCGCGGGCGGTGAGTACAACCAACTCGCTACCGAGCAGGTGTTTTACGCCCTGACCGCGTACAGGCGCTTTCAGGCAAAACAGACCGCCCTTTTTGATATGACCGACGTAAACAGCTTCGCGTTTTACGACCTTGACGGCGACGGCAGGGAGACTATAAACGATGTCACGCATTTACAGCGCTATTTGGCGGAATTTGATGTGCGTTTCTCCACGCCGCAAAAGCGGCTGGCTGATCTGAACGGCAACCACAGGGTGGATGTAAGCGACGTTACACAGTACCAAAGGAAACTCGCGGACGGATAGGACAGGTTTATGAAAGCGTTTGTTTTGAAATACAAGTGGATAATTATTGCGGTCGCGGCGGCGCTCACGGCGCTGGTCATCGCGTTTTTAAGCGGCGGCAGCGTGGAAGAGGCAAAGCGGCAGGAAAAGCAGCTGCAGCGCCCCTTCACTGTCAATGAAGCCACAGCAGACAGCGCTGACGTTACGGCTTATACTGCCCCTGTGTCAAACACCGAGGCTGTGTCAGAAGCTTTTCAGGCGACAACAAATGCCTCCGCTTCAACTATTCCCGCCACGGCGGCACAAAGCACCGTCGCCCCGAACACTGCTCCTTATGAGGGCAACACAGCGCCCGCGTCTGCGGCAGACAGCACTCAGCCGCAAAATACTAACGGCGCGAGGGAAACTGTGCCCGCTCAGACTCAGTATCAAACTGTCGCGCCTTCGACTGAATCTCCGGCACCTGCCACGGAGAGCGCGCCCAAACCCGTAAAGCCCACCTGTACTATCTCTGTTTCCTGCGCTACCATACGCGACAATATGAACAAGCTCGACCCCGATCTGCGCGAGCTGGTGCCCGATGACGGTTGGATACTCAAGCCCGTCAAGGTGACTCTGCGCAGCGGCGACACGGTGTTTGAGGTGCTTAAGCGCGTCTGTAGACAGCACAACATCCACATGGAATACAGCAATACACCCGTCTACCACTCCGCCTATATCGAGGGCATAGGCAACCTCTATGAATTTGACTGCGGCGCTAATTCCGGCTGGATGTACAGCGTAAACGGCGCCTTTCCCGGAATAGGCTGCTCACAGCAGGCAGTCGGCGCGGGTGACGTAATAGAGTGGAAATACACCTGCAATCTCGGCTATGACGTCGGCGGAGGTGCGCGATAAATGAACGACCGTTTTTCAGAGACTCACCCTCTGGTCAACCTGATATTTTTTGCCTGCGCGGTGCTGTTCTCAATGTTCCTGATGCATCCGGTTTGCCTTATCATCTCGCTTGTCTGCGCGCTGGTTTACGCGGTGTTCACGGGCGGCAGACGCACGGTGCTGTTCAGTCTGCTGTTTTTGCTGCCTTCGGCTCTGTTGATAATGATAATAAATCCGCTCACCAATCACCGCGGCGCCACCATCCTGCGCTATCTGCCGTGGGACAACCCCCTGACGCTCGAGTCAATAATATACGGCGCGGCGTCCGCAGCTATGCTGTGCGCGGTGGTGCTGTGGTTTTCCTGCGTGAACCGCGTTATGACCTCCGACAAGCTGGTGTTCCTGTTTGGCAGCGTAGTTCCGGCACTCAGCCTGGTGCTTTCAATGGCGCTTCGCTTTGTCCCGCGCTTTTTCGCCCGTTTCAGAGAGGTGCGCAGGGCGCAGGGGCAGTTTTACTCTAGGAACAGGTCGCTCGCGGCTAGGTTCAAGGGCGGCTTGCGCGTGCTTTCTGTCATGCTTAGCTGGTCGATGGAAAACGCCGTAGAGACCGCCGATTCCATGAAAAGCCGCGGCTACGGACTAAAGGGGCGAAGCGCTTTTCCCAGGTTTTGCTTTCACACCTTTGATTTTGTGCTGATAACAGTCATGCTGCTGGACGCGGCGGCGCTGTGTCTGCTCATCGCCCTCGGTTTGGTGAGATTTCGCTATTACCCATTTTTCAGGGGCAACTTTACCGACGGCTTCAGCCTGCTGTTTTACGCGCTTTACGCGCTGCTGCTGCTCACGCCTATGATATTCAACGCAAAGGAGGGGATCCGGTGGAAGCTATCGCAGTCAAAAATCTGACATTTCGCTATCCCGAGGGAACGGATGACGTCCTGCGCGACGTTAGCTTCAGCGTAAAGCAGGGAGCTTTTGCAACTCTCTGCGGTCTGTCGGGCAGCGGAAAAAGCACTCTTTTGCGCCATCTCAAGCCCGCGCTGGCGCCGCACGGAACAAAAACGGGCAGTATCCGCGTTTTTGACCGCGACCTTTTTGACTTGACCCCGCGCGAGCAAAGTGAGCTGATCGGCTTTGTACAGCAGTCGCCGGACAACCAGCTCGTCACAGACAAGGTTTGGCACGAGCTTGCCTTCGGCTTGGAGAGTCTGGGGATGGGGAAGGAGGATATGCGGCGCAGAATAGCGGAGACCGCCGCCTTCTTCGGCATCCAGCATTATTTTGAGGCGGATGTAGATACGCTCTCGGGCGGGCAAAAGCAACTGCTTAACCTCGCCTCGGTTATGGCTATGCAGCCAAAGGTCATTATTCTGGATGAGCCCACTTCACGGCTCGATCCCATCGCCGCCGCAGAGTTTCTTGCCTGCCTGCTTAAAATCAACCGCGAGCTGGGCACAACAGTTATCCTAACGGAGCACCGCCTGGATGAGGTGCTTCCCTTAAGCGACCAAGTGCTGGTGCTCGAAAACGGCGCGATCATTTCAGACGACGTACCCTCGCGCACGGGAAAAAACCTTCGCGCCGCCGAGAGCGGCTGCTTTTTGTCGCTGCCCGCGCCGATGCGCATCTGGGACGCGGCGGAGTGCGGCGACGCACCCTGTCCGGTGACCGTTACACAGGGAAGGGAATGGCTTATCTCCTTTTCGGAGAAGCATCCCGTAAAACCGCTTTTCCCCGAGGAGATACCTCCACACGGTGAAACGGTACTCAGCTTAAAGGACGTTTGGTTTCGCTATAAAAAGGACTCTCCCGATGTAATAAAGGGGCTGCGCTTTGATTTGCACCGCGGCGAGCTGGTCACGGTCATGGGCGGCAACGGCACGGGAAAAAGCACGCTGCTTTCCTTGCTCAACGGTACGAACAGACCGTATCGCGGCAAGGTTATTTCTAATAAGGAATTATGTCTGACTCTGCCGCAGGAGCCGCAAACTCTGCTCAACGGCAAAAGCGTTTTGGATATGCTGCGTGAAATGACAGCGGGTTTAGGGCTAAGCCGAGAGGAAGAGGAAAGCCGTCTTTCGTCCGTAATAGGGCTTTGTCAGCTTGAGCACCTGCTGCGCCGCCACCCCTTTGATCTGTCCGGCGGTGAAATGCAAAAAGCGGCGATAGCCAAGCTGCTGCTGCTAAAGCCTGCGGTTTTGCTGCTTGATGAGCCGACAAAAGGGCTGGACGCTCAGTTCAAGGCGGTATTCGCGGGTATCCTCGACCGACTTACGCAGGAGGGGACGGCGGTAGTGATGGTCAGCCACGATATTGAGTTTTGCGCTGCATACAGTCACCGCTGTCTTATGATGTTCAACGGCGAGCTTGCCGCGGGCGGCACACCGCGCGACTTTTTCAGGCAAAACAGCTTTTACATCACCTCTGCCGCGCGTATGGCGCGCGGGCTTATTTCGGACGCGGTGACCGCGGAGGATGTTATCTATTGCTGCACCGGGCAAAAACCGCCTAAGCAGCCGCCGAGCGACGAAAAAACCTCGCCGCCTGAGCTTTCGTTATCGTCCGAGAATAAAAAAACAAAGCTGCCGCTTTGGAAAAAGCTGCTGGGCGCAGCGGGCGGCTTTCTGCTGGTTTTCGCTGTCCTGCTCAATCTGGGCGTGCTCCGTTTTTTTCCGACAGACAGCATACCGCTGTGGGCTCGTTTTGCGTGTTTAGCTATGCCTACGGTGATGCTTATGCTGTCCTTGGGCGACCTTTCGCGCAAGCCCCCGACTCAGGCTCCGCGCAAACCGAAGCGAAGCTCACGCGCCATCCTGTCCGCAGTTATGATCTTGCTGCTCATACCCCTGACCATCTATATAGGGAACACGTTTTTGTATAACCAAAAGTACCTGTTTATCTCGCTTTTGGTGCTGTTTGAATGTATGGCACCGTTCTTTTTGGCTTTTGAGGGCAGAAAACCGCAGCCCAGAGAGCTGGTGCTGATCGCGGTGATGTGCGCTCTCACGGTGGCGGGACGCGCGGCGTTTGCCGCTCTGCCGCAGATAAAGCCCGTGCTGGCGCTGGTTATAATCAGCGGAGCCGCCTTCGGCGCGGAAACAGGGTTCATTATCGGCGCTGTAGGAATGTTGGTGTCAAATATCTACTTCGGTCAGGGCGCGTGGACGCCATGGCAGATGTTCGCGGCGGGGTTTATCGGCTTTCTCGCGGGTCTGCTGTTTCAAAAGGGAAGACTGTCACAGGGGCGCGCGGTACTGTGCACCTTCGGGTTCGCGGTGACGATATTGATTTACGGAGGAGTTATGAACTACTCCGCTCTGGTGCTGTCCCGCCTTCCTATCACGCGTGAAACTCTGCTTATCTATTACGCGCAGGGCTTGCCGTACGATATTATCCACGCCTTTTCCACACTGGCGTTTTTATTCTTCTTTTCAGGACCTATGCTTGAAAAACTCAGCAGAGTAAAAACCAAATACGGCTTTTAAAAACTCTCATCTTAATGGGAGTTTTTTTCATCTTAATGGGAGATTTTTTGCGTAAAAAGAAGGCTACGGGAGCATTATGCTTCCATAGCCTTTTAATAGCTTAATATTAAATCAATAGCTGATGATCTCGTAGCCGTCCTCGGTGACCAGCACCTGTATTTCCCACTGTGCTGAGGGCAGACCGTCCTTGGCATAGATAGTCCAGCCGTTTTCCTCGTCGGTGAAGATCTCCGGCTTGCCCATATTTATCATCGGCTCAATGGTAAAGCAGAGTCCCGGCACCATCAGCATTTCGGTGCCGGCTTGTGTCACGTAGCTGACCCACGGGTCCTCGTGAAATTCCAGACCGATACCGTGACCGCCGACCTCGCGTACTACGGAGTAGCCGTTAGCCTTTACAAAATCGTTTATCGCCTGACCCATATCGCCGAGGAAGCCCCAGGGCTTCACCGCCTTCAAGCCCTCGTCAAGCGCCTGCTTAGCCACCTCTACAAGGCGTTTTTTCTCCTCGCTTACCTCGCCGATGCAGAACATGCGCGAGGAGTCGGAATAGTAGCCGTTAAGGTTGGTGGACACGTCCACATTGACGATGTCGCCGTCCTTTAAGATTATATCCTCGGAGGGTATGCCGTGACACACCTCCTCGTTCAGCGAGGTGCAAACGCTTTTCGGAAAGCCCTCGTAATTGAGGGGCGCGGGGATGCCGCCCATTTTAGTGGTGACGTCGTATACCCAGCGGTCTATCTCCGCGGTGGAAATGCCCGCCTTTATGTGCTCAGCTACATAATCGAGCACAGCTATGTTTATCTTGGCGCTCTCCTTGATTTTCTCTATCTGCGCGGGGGTTTTGATTATGGTGTGATCGGGAACTATATGACCTTCGCCCTCGATCTCCTCGATCCTCTCGTCAAAGTCTATATGGCATTTTTTGTACTTCTTGCCGCTGCCGCACCAACATTCATCATTACGTCCCGGTTTTTTCATGGCTCTTGCTCCTTATCTCAATCTGTCACAAGTTATTATAGCACTTTGGGATGTCAACTACAAGAGATATTTCATTTTTGTTGCCATTATCGGGCAAATGATGTATAATAACAGACAGCGGGCGCATAGAGTAGGGCAGAGGTGTTGCTATGAAACTCAAAAATCTCTTGCCGGTCGTTGCCGTAGCGCTTTGCTTTGCGCTGCTGACCTGCCTGCTGCTGCGCTCCGCCAAAAGCATCTCTCTTAAAACCTCCGCGCCTCCCGCAAACCAAAAGCCCGTTATCGTGATTGACGCGGGTCACGGCGGCGAGGATGGGGGAGCGGTAGTGGGCGAGGTGCTCGAAAAGGAGATCAACCTCGCTGTTTCACGCGATCTCGCGGATTATTTGACGCTCTGCGGCTTTGAGGTCAAAATGACCCGCCAGACGGACGACTCGCTGTCAAACGAGGGAGCCGACATCCGCGCGCGCAAGGTAAACGATATGAAGCGGCGGCTTGAGATCTACAATTCCTCGCCGCGCAATATAATAATCGGTATACATCAAAACAAATTCTCCGACGCCTCCTCTCACGGGGCGCAGATATTCTATTCGCCCAACACCGAGGGCAGCGCGAGTTTGGCGGAGAGCATCCGCGGCGCTATCATCTCGTCGCTGCAGCCCGATAACAGTCGGGAATGTAAAGCGGCAGGCAAAGAGATATATCTGTTAAAGAACGCCGAATACCCCGCCGTGCTGGTTGAATGTGGCTTTTTGTCAAACCGCGGAGAACGCGAAAAACTGCTTTCAGAGGAATACCGGCGGCAGCTTGCCGCCGCAATCGCGACAGGGCTTTTAAACTATTATCAAATATAACGGAAGTGAAACGATGGCTAAAATCAAAAGCGTGTACATCTGCTCCGAATGTGGGCACGAGTCGCCGAAATGGTACGGAAAATGCCCCGGCTGCGGCGAGTGGAACACCATGAACGAAGAGATAAAGGACACCTCAAAAACCGCTCCCGCAGTGAAAAAACGCTCCTATTCAAGCTACGCCAAGCCGTTTTCGATAGATGAGATCTCCACCGAGGACGAGCACCGCTACGACACCGGCTGCAAGGAGCTAAACCGCGTGCTGGGCGGAGGCATCGTCAAGGGCAGTCTTATTCTGCTCGGCGGCGACCCCGGCATAGGAAAATCCACGGTGCTTATGCAGATCTGCCAATTCATGGGCGAGGGGTTAAAGATACTTTATGTCTCGGGCGAGGAGAGCAAGCGCCAGCTGAAGCTGCGCGCTGTACGTCTGGGCGTGGATTCTCCCAATCTGTTTGTGATGACCGAAACCGACGTTGAGGTGGTTTGTGAGCAGATAAAAAACGAAAAGCCCGACCTTGTTATGATAGATTCCATCCAGACCATGAACCTAACCGAGCTTAGCTCTTCACCCGGCAGCGTGACCCAGGTGCGCGAATGTACCAACCTGCTCATGCGCACCGCTAAGGGCTTGGATATACCGATGTTCGTGGTGGGTCATGTGAATAAGGAAGGCTCCATCGCGGGTCCCAAGGTGCTCGAGCACATCGTTGACACGGTGCTGCACTTCGAGGGCGACAAGCAGATGTCCTGCCGCATTTTGCGCGCGGTAAAAAACCGCTACGGCTCCACCAATGAGATAGGCGTGTTTGAAATGACGGACAAGGGCTTGCGCGAGGTGGAAAATCCTTCTGTTATGCTGCTTTCGGGCAGACCCACAAATGTTTCGGGCACCTGCGTCACCTGCACCATCGAGGGCTCACGCCCGATACTCGCCGAAACTCAGGGACTTGCTACCCAGAGCGGCTACGGCAATCCGCGCAGGATGGCGACAGGCTACGACTACAACCGCCTGTCCATGCTGCTGGCGGTGCTTGAAAAGCGCGCGGGGTACTATTTCTCAAACAGCGACACCTACATCAACATCGTGGGCGGTCTGCGCGTGGACGAGCCTGCTATCGACCTCTCCATCGCGATGGCGCTCATAAGCAGCTTAAAGGATACGCCCGTAGACGAAAAAGCGGTGGTGTTCGGCGAGATAGGCTTGGCAGGGGAGATACGTTCGGTCTCTCAGGCGCAGATGCGCGTCAACGAGGCGGTGCGGCTGGGCTTTACAAAAATCGTTCTGCCTTATCATAATCTGAAAGGCGTCAGCTGCGATGAAGCCGAGCTGATCGGCGTGAAAAATATCCGCGACGCGTTTGAGGCGGTCTCTCTGTGAAAGCGCTGGTAATAAACACAGAATACAACTGTTTTTGCAGGGAATTGGAGCGCCACGGCTATAATATTATTCCTACAAAGAAAATAGAAACGTTTTTGAAGCCCGAACAGCGCCACGCCGATATGCAGATCTTACCCATCAAAGACCGAGTGTTCACGCTTGATACCTGTGTTGATCCCATAGGCAAAAACTACCCCGAAAACGTGCGGCTCAACTGTCTTTATGTAGGCGGCAGGCTATACGGCAGAATAAGCGCCGCAGACGCCTCTGTGCTGGACTTTTGCGCCAAAGAGGGAATAGAATGTGTCGACGTAAAACAAGGCTATACGCGCTGTTCTGCGCTTGTTTTGAACGACAGCGCTGTTGTCACAGCCGATCCTTCCGTCGAGAAAGCACTGAAAAGCCGTGGGGCAGAGGTGCTGCGAATATCGGCGGGTCACATACGGCTGGAGGGCTTTGACTACGGCTTTATCGGAGGAGCGGGTTTTGCGGATGAAAACATAGTATTCTTTTTCGGAAACGTAAAAAAACACCCTGATTACGAGAAAATCAAGGTGTTTTGTGAGAGGAATGATTCTAAAATAGAAATATTATGCGAGAATGAGCCGTTGACCGACTTAGGCGGCGCGGTCATCCTTTCTGCTTTTTCCTATTGAAATGCGCCAGCGGATTACTGTCCGCGGCGTTTTTCATTTGTTCGTTGCTCAGGTGGGTGTATATCTCCGTAGTGCCGAGATTCTCGTGCCCGAGCACTTCCTTTAAAACGCGCACATCTACGCCGCCGTGCTGATACATCAGCGTGGCCGCGGTGTGGCGAAGCTTATGGCAGGAATACCCCTGAGCGTTCAGACCTATTTTTTCCAGGTATTTGTACACCATAGCCTGAATGGTCTTGACAGACATCCTGTTGCGGTTGCGGCTGATAAAGAGGGCGTTTTTGTCCTTGACTTCATCAACCGGACGCACGCGCATGTAGTCCCTGACAGCGTTGATACAAGCCTGATTCAGGTAAATGACACGCTCCTTGTTGCCCTTGCCGAGCACGCGGATAGTGTTGTCGTTGCGGATGTCGCTGTAGTTTAGACCCGCCATTTCGGAAACACGCAGACCGCAGTTGAGAAAGAGAGTGAGGATAGCGTAGTCGCGTTCGCGGTTTTCGCCCTCCACGGCGTCAAGGAGTTCGATGCTTTGTTCGAGTGTGAGATACTTGGGCAAAGCTTTTTTCTTTTTTGGCAGTTCCAGCTCTTCAACAGGGTCCTTGTCAAGATAATGCTTTTTGTTTGTGATGTACTTAAAGAATCCCTTGATGCTTGAGCATTTGCGAGAGCGTGAGGCAGGACCGTTTTGACGATCGCGCTGAAGATAGTTCATAAACTCATACGCGTCTGTCAAGTCTATGGATTTGAGAAATGACAGGTCGATGTCATCAATAGGAATACTGTCAAACTCCGTGTCGGCGGGAACCAGTTTGCGGTAAACCTTCATAAAACGGAAAAAGGTGCGCAGATCCAAAAAGTATTCGTCAACCGTTTTGGGAGACTTTTGACGGATGGTTTGCTGATAATAAAGATATTCTTTTAAAGCGGGAAAGGATTCATCCTGAAAACGAACAGCCATATTTTCACCTCATAAATGTATTATAACATAAAAAAGGGGAGTTATTATTCTGTATAAGAATAATTATACAAAATGAATATTTTGTATAATTGAGGGGAGGAAAAAACCTGAAATAAGCAAAATGCAGCCGACAGCGTGGTTTTCGGCGATGAACGCATCATCCCGAGAGCTGCTGTCGGCTGTGTGATTATTCTAAATAGTCTTTCTTGAGTATGGCGTAGATCGCTTCGTCGCAGACGCCCTGCATGTTTACTCCCGCTTGACGCAGCGTACCTTCGTACTTCAAACCGCATTTCTTCATAACGTCGCCCGAGTGCGGATTGTTAGGATCGTGCTTTGCCATGATACGGTTAACGCCGACTTCTTCAAATAAGAATTTGATAACGCGCGTAAACGCCTCGGTCATAAAGCCTTGGTGCCACCAGGCGTAACCTAAGCAATAACCGACCTCCGCTTCGCCGGTGTCCTCGCGCAGTCTGACAACGCCTATGGAACCTATCGGCTCATCGGTGTCTTTCAAAACGATTTTCCAGTCATAAAAATCATTCTTCTGTTGGCTTTCCAATAAATACCGATGATAGCTTTCTCTGAGTTGTTCTGCGCTTTCATACGGCGACCAAGTCAAATACTTTGTCACTCTCCCATCGTTCGCCCAGTTCTCGAACATAGGTTCTGCGTCGCTTTCAACTGTTTTACGCAGTATCAGTCGCTGTGTTTCCAATGTCTTTGTGCCGAGATGGTTCATAAGAGTCCTCCTTCATATTATATTTATTAAAAAAACAACGCCCGAGTATTCCCGGACGCCGCTTTTTATATGGTAGATTTTATGAACAAATCAATTGACGCTTCCAAAAGAAGCAGTCTTGATCCGCCGTTGTAAATTATGTTCCTTTATCGGGAAGCGTTTCAAAGGCGGACTGATGCAACGTTTTGTTGCTTAGCAGATGCCCTGGAACATCATAGCCTTAGCAACTCTCTCAAAGCCCGCGATGTTCGCGCCGGCGATGAGGTTGTCACCGAGGTTGTACTTCTCGCAAGCATCCATTGTCTGCTTGAAGATGTTGACCATAATGCCTTCGAGCTTCTCGAATACTTCATCCTCAGAGAAGATGAGGTGCTCAGCGTTCTGAGCCATCTCGATGCAGGAGCAAGCTACGCCGCCGGCATTTGCAGCCTTGGAAGGACCGACAACAACGCCGTTGTTCTGCAGGTACTCGATAGCCTCGTTGGTGGTGGGCATGTTAGCGCCTTCGCAGAGGAATTTGCAGCCGTTGGCAACCATCTTCTCAGCGTCGGCAGTGTGGATCTCGTTCTGAGTAGCGCAGGGAATGTAAAGGTCAGCCTTAACACCCCAGGGCTTCTCGCCGGGGAAGAATTTCGCGTTGGGGTATTTTTCAGCGTAAGGAGCGCAGATGTTCTTACCGGAGCTTCTGAGCTCGAGGAGGTAATCGATCTTCTCGCCGGTAACGCCGTCCTCGTCGAGGATGTAACCGTCGGGACCGGAAATGGTGATAGCCTTAGCGCCGAGCTGCTCGAGCTTCTTAGCGGTACCCCAGGCAACGTTGCCGAAGCCGGAGATAACGACCTTCTTGCCCTCGAGAGTCTCGCCGAAGTGCTTGAGCATCTCTCTTGCATAGAACACGATACCGTAGCCGGTAGCTTCATCTCTGCCCGCGAGACCGCCGTTGGGCACGCCCTTACCGGTCAAAGTGCCGTCATAGCTGTCACGGATTCTCTTGTACTGACCCATCATGTAGCCGATCTCTCTGCCGCCTACGCCCAGGTCACCTGCGGGAACGTCGGTGTTGGGGCCGATGTGTCTGAAAAGCTCAGTCATAAAGGACTGGCAGAAACGCATGATCTCCATATCGGACTTGCCGTTGGGATCAAAGTCAGCGCCGCCCTTGCCGCCGCCGATGGGCAGACCGGTCAGAGCGTTCTTGAAGATCTGCTCAAAGCCGAGGAACTTCACGATACTGATATTTACATTGGGGGCAAAACGCAGGCCGCCCTTATAGGGACCAAGCGCGCTGTTGAACTGGATACGGAAACCGCGGTTCACCTGAACCTTGCCGTTATCATCCACCCAAGGTACTCTGAACATGACCTGTCTCTCAGGCTCGGTGATTCTTTCGATCAGCGCCATCTTTTCATATTCGGGGTTCGCATCAAACACCGGCTCCAAGGAAGTTAAAACCTCGGTAGCGGTCTGAAGGAACTCGGGCTGATTCGGATTTTTTGCTGCCAGCTTTTCGAGCTGTTCACTAACGTATGACATTGTTAGAAATCCTCCCTTAAAATATTCAATTGATTACTTTTGCAGGGAAATGAAGCTTTCATTTCACCAACGTTTCTTATTTTACACTATATGGATGGATTTTTCAAGTGTTTTTGCAAGATTTTTTTGGAATAATTCATAATTGTAATCTTTTTGCCGCGTTTATCTGCATTTTGTATGAAATTTTGCAGGATTATCCCCCGTATGACTGACATTTTTAAAAATTTTCCTGCATTTTTGTTTGGGCAAAGCTGAGTTTCCACATAGAAAAAAGATTTTGTATAACTCGGTTTCAAGTTTTTCACATTGCTGTTAACATAAGTTTTAGTTGCAATCGGACATATTAACATGTTATAATGATGTTGAAACATAAATTATACTATTTGTAATATAGGAAAAGGTGATATTATGGATTATTGCAAACGTCTGAAGGAGCTTCGCATAGCAAACGGATTCACGCAGGAGCAGATAGCGTTCATCCTGCACACGCGGCAGGAGCAGTACAGCAAATACGAAAGCGGAAAGCGGGAGCTGCCCATAAAGCATTTGATAGCTCTGTGCTGCCTCTACCGCGTTTCCGCCGATTATATATTGGGTATTGAAAGGTTTGTAAATAAGCCTGACAGTCAAGCATGAATAACAAGAGAGAGGATCGCTCCTCTCTCCCCTATCGCGTGTTTAGTTTTCTTCAGCCTGTGCCACCTTCATCATTATCGCGCACTCCATGCGCTTTCTGAACAGCTCACAGCCGTATTCATATATGCCGTTTACCGAGCCTGTGGCGTGGTAGGCGTTCGCCGCGCAGCCGCCGCTGCAGTACAGTCTTGCCCAGCAGTCCTTGCAATCGGGACGGGCGTAGGCGTTGCACAGCTTAAATTCATCCTGTACCTCGTGGTTTTCCACGCCCTTCCAAATATCTCCGAGCCTGTATTTTTCATCGCCGACAAACTGGTGACAGGGATAAAGATCGCCCCAGGGAGTCACCGCCATATATTCGGTGCCCGAGCCGCAGCCCGAGATACGCTTATATATACACGGACCTCCCGTTAGGTCTATCATGTAGTGATAGAAGGTCAGCGGTCTGCCCTCTTTTTCGCGCTTGAGCATTTCCTTCGCGAGTATCTCATACTGCTCAAAAAGCACGGGAAGATCATCATAGGTCAGCGCGTAGGGGTCGTCAGGCGCGCAGACGACAGGCTCCATCGAAAGCTCGGTAAAGCCCAGCTCCGCCATGTGGAAAATGTCGTTGGTGAAGTCGGTGTTGTTGTGGGTGTAGGTGCCGCGCACGTAGTAGCCCTTGCCCTCGCGGCGCTTGACGAACTCCTGAAATTTGGGGACGATCACATCATAACTGCCCTTGCCGTTTACGGTCTTGCGCAGATTGTCGTGGATTTCCTTTCTGCCGTCCAAGCTCAGCACAACGTTGTGACACTCGCGGTTGGCAAAGTCTATCACATCGTCGTCCACCAGCATACCGTTGGTGGTTAGGGTGAAGCGGAAGTTCTTGTTGTGCTGCTTTTCAATGCTGCGCGCGTAGGCGACTATTCCCTTTACCACATCAAAGTTCATCAGCGGTTCACCGCCGAAGAAGTCCACCTCGAGGTTAACACGGCTGCCCGAGTTTTCTATAAGGAAATCGATCGCGCGTTTGCCCACCTCAAGGCTCATTAGCGCGCGTTCGCCGTGGTATTTGCCTTGGCTTGCAAAGCAGTATTCGCAGTTTAGGTTGCAGGTGTGAGCGATATGCAGACACAGAGCCTTTATGATTGTGTTGCGTTTTTTGAAGTCAAAGGCGAGGTCGGCGTACTTGTCCTCTGTAAACAGCTTTCCCTGCTCCTTTAGCTCCTGTACGTCGTCAAGGCAGTCTGAGATCTCCTGCGCGTTCACGGTAGGGTCGCCCTTGTATTTATCCAGCAAGGAGGAGATTATATCCTCTCTGCCGCTGCTTTCAAACCGCTCGATAACGTCATATGCGAGGTCGTCCACGCAGTGGACGCTGCCGCTGTAGACGTCGAGCACGATGTTGTAGCCGTTTAGTTTATACTGATGGATCATACTGTCACTCCGTATACATAAGGAAAGCCGTTAGCCCTGTGGGATAACGGCTGCAATTCCTTTTTGAGTAATTATTTCTCGAGGCACTTCTCGCACTGCTGATTGGCAACGCCGCAGGAGGTCTTGCAAGCGGACTGGCAGGAGGTCTGACATTCGCCGCAGCCGCCGGTCTTTACGCTCTTTTTGAGATCGCGTGTCTCGATAGTCTTGATTCTCTTCATAGGTATCATACTCCTTTGGGAATTATTAATTTAATATTATCATATAGCGCGGATTTTGTCAATCACAAATCTGAAACCATCAAGCCGTCGGGATATGTGCCGCGTGAGGAACAGATGCTTACGCCGCGCCGCTCAAGCCTGCCTATTTCCCTCAACAGCTCCTCGGTCATTACTTCGCCCTTCACTATCAGGGGTATACCGGGAGGATATGCAAAAACATCCTCATAAGAGACCAAGCCCGCCGTTTGCTCCAACGGCTTCACGGCGCAAGCGCGTTTAAAGCAGTCGCAGGAGCGGCAAGCCTTTTGCGGCTTTATTTCTAATATAGAATTTTGAGTGAGAGGTACCGCGCAGAGCTTGCTGTCGATTTTTATCAAAGCCTCTGCCAGTCGCTCAAACCCCTCGTCCGTGTCACACACGGAGGTCATGGCGATAACATAATCGTCCGCGGACATCTCTGTTTCTATCCGATAATCGCGCCGCAAAAGCTCAGCCAGTTCGTGACCGCTCACATCGGTGCCTAAGGTCATAATGACAAGCTTTCCCCTGTCGAAGTCAAACACGTTTTCGGGGAGTCTGTTATATAAAAGCTGAAGATTTTTAAGCGAACCTGTTTTGCGGTAAAAGTCAGCCAGTCTTTTTTCGTAGCTTTCAAATATACCCGCCTGCTCCTCTATGAACCGAAAACACATTTCCATAGAGCTCATAAGCACATAGGAGGGGCTGCTGGTCTCAAACACCGAAAGATTCTCTTGAAGCAGAGGGATAAGCGCTTCATCGCCTGTAAGCAACAGTGCGGTTTGTGTAAGCGAAGGCATGGTCTTGTGCAGGCTGACAACAGATACATCAGCGCCCGCAGCGGTGGCGGTCACGGTTTTGCGGTCAAAATACCTGTGCGCCCCGTGCGCCTCATCCACAAGCAGCCTTGCTCCGCAGTCACGGCAGATCTCCGCTATCAGCGCAAGGTCGGAGCCTACGCCTTCATAGGTCGGCGAGGTGAGAACCACAAGCTTTGCTTCCGGGTGCGCCTGCAGCGCCGCAAACACCTCTTCTTCCGTGATGCTGCCGCAGACAGACGGATAACCTGAAAGTCTTTTAGGATAGATATATTCGGCGTTCAAGCCGCATAGCTCAACCGCGTTGTATACAGATCTGTGGCAGTTTCGCGCCAGTATCACCGTGTCCCCGGGATTTGTCAGGGAACGGACGCCCGCCAGTATGCCTCCGGTGGCTCCGTTCACCATCAAAAACGCTCTCTTCGAGTTAAACAGCGCCTCGGCTTTTTTCTCAAGCTCACGGATGCAGCCCTGCGGGTCGTGCAGATTGTCAAAGCCTTCGATCTCCGTTAAATCTATGCGATAAGGCAGGTCGCAGATGCTTTGCCGCTTGTGCCCCGGCATATGAAAAGGATAAACTCCGCTTTCGGCGTAAGCCTTGAGCTTATCGTACAGCATCAGTTGGTACCGAACTCGCGCAGCTGTAATCCTTTGTTGTGGTCGAGCGCCCAGTCAATGCTCCACAGGCTGGTGAACAGCAGCAGGTAGTTGCCCTTCAGGTCTTGTATCCGCTTGGTGTCGGACGCCAGGTCGAGCGTCTTGGGGTCTACGTCCTCGTTTACTATCCAGCGGATGTACTCATACGGCAGGTTCTCCATAATGATGTCCACGTTATACTCGTTTTCAAGGCGATATTTGAGCACATCGAACTGAAGCACGCCGACAACGCCGACGATAACCTCTTCCATGCCCGCGTCGAGCTCCTGGAATATCTGGATAGCACCCTCCTGGGCAATCTGGTTGGTGCCCTTTATGAACTGCTTGCGCTTCATCGTGTCCTTTTGGCGCACACGCGCGAAATGCTCGGGCGCGAAGGTGGGTATGCCCTTGAACTGAACCTTGTGACGTGGCGAACAGATGGTGTCGCCGATAGAGAAAATGCCGGGGTCAAAAACGCCGATGATGTCGCCCGCGTAGGCTTCGTCTACTATCTCGCGCTCCTGTGCCATGATCTGCTGCGGCTGCGACAGGCGCATTTTTTTGTTGCCCTGCACATGGAACACTTCCATGTTTTTATCAAATTTGCCGCTGCAAATGCGCATGAAGGCAACGCGGTCACGATGCGCCTTGTTCATGTTTGCCTGTATCTTGAACACAAACGCCGAGAAGTCCTCGCTCATGGGGTCTACCTCCTCGCTGACTGTCTCGCGCGAGAGCGGTGAGGTGGTAAGCTGCAAAAACTGCTCCAAAAACGGCTCTACACCGAAGTTTGTGAGGGCTGAACCGAAGAACACGGGCGTAAGCTTGCCCGCGCGGATAGCGTCCAAATCAAATTCGTCGCCCGCGCCGTCGAGCAGCTCTACCTCGTCCATAAAGTCCGCCTTGAGGTACTTGCCCAGCACCTCGTCCAGCGCGGGATCGTCAAGGGAGTACTCCTTTTTCTCGACCTCCTTCTGACCGTTGTTAGCGGTGAAGGCGAGTATCTTTTCGGTGTTGCGGTCAAAAACGCCCTTAAATTCCTTTCCCGAGCCGATGGGCCAGTTGACGGGATAGGTGGCGATGCCCAAAACATTTTCAATGTCCTCAAGTAGGTCAAAGGGGCTTTGCGCGTCGCGGTCCATCTTATTGATAAAGGTGATGATAGGGATGTTTCGCATAACGCAGACCTTGAACAGCTTGATGGTCTGCTTCTCAACGCCCTTGGAGCCGTCGATTACCATGACCGCGGAATCCGCCGCCATTAGGGTGCGATAGGTGTCCTCCGAGAAGTCCTCATGTCCGGGGGTGTCAAGTATATTGATGCAATATCCGTTGTATTTGAACTGCAGTACCGACGAGGTTACGGAAATACCTCTCTGCTTTTCTATTTCCATCCAGTCGGAAACCGCGTGGCGCGCGGTGCGCTTGCCCTTTACGGAGCCCGCCAGATTGATGGCGCCTCCGTATAGCAGCAGCTTTTCGGTCAGGGTGGTTTTACCCGCGTCAGGGTGCGAAATAATAGCGAATGTGCGGCGTTTTGTTATTTCTTCCTGTAATGAACTCATAAATTCAGTCCTTTTCTTTTTCTCTCAATTTATAATAATACTATTTTTCTGATTGTTCTGTCAACATGAAAGTGTCAAATTCTGTAAAAATAAATTTTTTTAAAGATTTTAATACAAAAGCTTGACAAAAATGTTAAGATATTGTAATATTATAGTAACAAAAGAATTGATTATTCCTATCTTTTCATATACCTTCCAACTTTTGAGGCAGAAACTTTTGGGTTTCTGCCTCAAAAACTTGTAATAAAGCGCCGAATAAACGGCGTATAAAAGAAAAAGAGGCTGCTATGGCAAACAATATCGGATTATACCTGCACATCCCCTTTTGCAGACAAAAATGCGCCTACTGTGACTTTTTCAGCGGAAAGGCAAGCGAGGGCGACTACGACCGCTATACCTCCGCGCTCAAGCGGAGGCTTGCCGATTACGGCGAAGCTGCCGCGGAAAAGGTATCAAGCGTTTATTTCGGAGGCGGCACACCGAGCGTATTGGGCGCTGACCGCCTGTGCGACATACTGGAATGTGTGAAGCAGCGCTTTGCTTTGACCAAGGACGCCGAGATCACCGTTGAGCTAAACCCCGAAAGCGGCAAGGTGCTGGATTTTCAAAAGCTGCGCGAAACAGGCTTCAACCGCATCTCTGTGGGGCTGCAGTCCGCCGATCCGACGGAGCTGAAAACTCTCGGCAGGCTCCACACTCCCGAGGACGCGTCGCTGACGATTCGCCGCGCCCAGGCGGCAGGCTTTGATAACCTTTCGCTCGATTTGATGCTCGCTATCCCCCACCAGACAATGGAAAGCCTTAAGGCTTCGGTGGATTACTGCGCGTCGTGCGGCGTGAAGCACATCTCCTCCTACCTCTTGAAAATCGAGGATGGAACGCCGTTTTATTCTATGAAAGAACAATTATCCCTTCCCGATGAGGATGAGCAGGCTCAACTGTACCTCTGCGCCGTGGAATACTTAGAAAACCTCGGCTACCGGCAGTATGAGATCTCAAACTTCGCCGTTCCGGGCTATGAGAGCCGCCACAACACCCTCTACTGGAAATGCGGCGAGTACATCGGCTTAGGACCGTCGGCGCACTCCTTCTATCACGGCAGGCGGTTTTATTATCCGCGTGACTTTCGGGCATTTTACGAGGATCGCACCGCAGACGACGGAGCGGGCGGCGACGAGGATGAATACATCATGCTGGCGCTGCGGCTGACAGAGGGCTTGGTTTTCAGGGAGTTTGAAAAACGCTTTCAAAAGCCCCTTTCCCCTGTTACGCTGCAAAAAATCAAAACCTACGCGCGGCACGGTTTTATGGTGCTGGACGAGGATCACGCCGCCTTCACGCCCAAGGGCTTTTTGGTATCAAACTCAGTTTTAAGTGAAATACTATAAGCGGTTCCGTAAAAGGAGCCGCTTTTTTTATAGCCATCCTCCTGATTGATTTGACTGTACTATACCAAAATATGTGCACAAAAACAGAAGGCAGGCTGAATGCCTGCCTAAAACTGTGTTAAAACAGTGTTTTTCTGAATTTCTTTCCGAAAATCGTAAAGTGACCGATGGGATGATCGGGTTTGTTTCTGGTGAGGAAGCAAGAGGTGTAGCCCAGTATCATCCAGAAGAACACTATAGTAAATGTAATGTTGAACAGCAGCGTGACCTCAATGAATGAATAGATGAGGTAAGCGCACAGGAATGAGTACATACAGGGGAATACGCTGTCCTGCAGGCTTTCGTCGCGCAAAACGTGCTTTGTGGTGCTGAAAAAGAACCGCGCGCCGAAAACAGCAAACAGCAGGAATCCTATAGCGCCCGCGCTTACCAGCACCGTTAGATAGCCGTTGTGCAGGTCGGTCATAAAGGGACCCAGCTGAAACGGACCGAATTTTAATTCCCTGTATCTGTCTGAGAATTTTACGCCGTTTTCAAATTTGTCCAAGCCGTAGGTGTAGATGTTGCCCTTGCCTATACCCAGCGCGGGGTTGGTCAAAAACAGCTCCTTGCCCTGATCCCAAAGGGTAAGACGACCCGAATCGAGATTCTTGTTTTCATGGTCAAAGGTGACTGCGGGCGGTTTGTTGGTGTCGGGCTTTATCTCTACCGGAGCGGTGACTGTCTGCTTTTCCTTGACCAGCTCGGCAAATCCCAGCTGGCACACCGTGCGAAGCAGGAATATCGACGAAACGATAACAACACCCGCCAAAACCGTAGCTAACGATTTAATAACTATCTGCTTAAAAGAAAACTTGCTCTCGGTGCCGAACATTTTATACAGCACAAAGAAGAAGGCGTAGGACACCAAAAGTATTGTTGCGCCGTTGGAGTCGCAAAGCGCCAGAGAAATGCCGTTGACCGCAACGCAGGAGGCAAGCCAAATGCGGCTTATCCTGCGGCAGCCCGACTTTTGGAGCAGATCCTTCTTGATAAGCATATGGCAGCAAAACAGCGCCGTTACCGCGCAGAAGCCCAAGTAGTTGGGGTTGGTATACAGCCCCGTAAAGCGGTTTTCGTAGATGATGAATTTGACGTCAAGATACTCAAAGTCAACGCCGATTACCAGCAGCGCCAAGCCGATAATGCCCAGCACGGTGGAGATATAGACTATCATGCGGCAAACGCCGTAAAGCTCGCGGTGGAAATTCAGCCGCTTTTCCGTGTGGACGGCGTAATAAATGAAGAAGATGATAGCCAAGTGCAGCAAAAACACAAAGTTCAGCAGCGCGTTGTTCAGAACATTGAACAGCAGCGTCAGCGCCGACGAAAAAAGAATCGCCGTCAGCCAAAAGCCGTAACGCGTTTTAAGCGCCGTGCGCCTTGTGACCTCGTTGTAGACCGCCAAAAAGCCGCCCCAGATCAACATAAGCGCCAGACATACAAATCCGACAAAATGTACATAGGAAACATTACAGGCGAACAGGCAGATGATGTAGCATCGCCTGAACAGGGAGTTGCTTAGCAGCCCCTTTTTTATTTTTGTCATACCTATCACCAAATCTAACTAAACACAGGCTGTCGACGACAGCTTCCCTCATATCTTACTGATAATATTATACAATAATTCCATTTGATGTCAATACAAAAAAAGAGGTCGCAAAAATTGTATTTTTGTTTAATATTTTGTAACTATGGGCAAAACAAAAAGCAGCGCCTAAGCTGCTTTTTGATAGGATGACAGTCTTATGCCCACGGGTCTTCGCTCTCGGGCGCACGAATACCCGCCAGGATGAACTGCTCCCAAAGATACCATTTTCCGTCCTTGGCAAGGCGCAGGGTTATCTCTCGCGGCGAATCCGCCCCGCCCGAAGTGACGAAAAGCTTTGAGTAGCCCTGATTTTGATAGGAATACGGGTTTTCGCTGACCCTTACGGTATAGGGCTCTGCGGGCAGGTAGTTATTCTGCGGCGTGGCGCCCTTGAAATATGAGCGCGGCACATAGTCCTTGTCCATAAAGCGGTCGCGGATAAACTGCTTGTCATAGTTGCTCAAAGGACGCGGACCGCGCAAAAATACGAGCATAGCAAGCGAAGCCTCCCTGTCCTGCGGATAAAAGCACAGTGCCAAAACCGTGAGCGCAGCGGTGTCAAAGGGAGATGTCATCGCCGCCTGCGGCAGCGCCTTGAACTGCTCAGGTGTTTCGGGCAGGGCTGCAAAAACCACCTCCACGGTTTTGTTGCCGCCCTGCTCAGGCGCGGCAGCGGCGGCAGCCGCCGTGTTTTTCAAGCTGTCAAAAAGTCCCATAATTGCCTCCTGTTCGTTTTATTTACAGCGCGGGAGTTTTCCCGCCGCCTATTCTGTTGCTTCCGAAATGATGGCGCGGATCTCGTCCTCCGCTTCCTTCACTTCCTCCCAAAACGCTCGCGACGAAACGCGAAGCGCTCCGTTGCCCAGAATTATAAGCTGTTCCAGTCCGTCTGAGGTAACAACGCGCACCCTGTGGTTTTTAGCGAGCTTGTGTGAGGTTTTTTCGATGTACATGTCCGCCGTTTCGGCTTCCTTGGTGTAGACGACGCTTATATCGTTGACGCGCTCTACCTCGCGCTTGTTGCCCTTGACCTTGTAGGCGTCAAATACGACTATCATCTCGCATTTTTTGTAGCCCTGGTAGTTGCAGAGGATGTTTATAAGTGCCTCGCGCGCGCCGTCAAAGGTCAGGCTTTTAAGCTTTTCCGAAGCGAAGATAAAGTTGTAACCGTCCACCAAAATATATTCGGTGCCGTCAAACTCGGGCGCAGCTTTACCGCGGCGGGTTTGTTCGTTCTTCGGAGCGGTAAAGCGCTTTTTTTCGGTGTGATGCTTTCCGCTTTTAACAGAGCCGTAGGTCTGCTCAAAAATACGCATTAGCTCCTTGTCCTGCGCGAAAATATCCTCCTGCGCGCTGCGCTTTGAGAAGTAGGCGCGCGGGTTTTCAGCCGCGCTTTCGGACGGCGAACGCAGAGCGCTTGAAAGATGCATACAGCTTTTGACCTCGTCCCAGCGGACGGTATGTCCCGCTCCGTGCGAGCAAAAGACGGAGTCGCAGGGGTTGAGCAGGTCGGCGTCGGGGTCGTATCCGATGCTCTCAATCACCTCCTGCGCATTGTGGCAGGGCATATAGCCCTTTGTGCTGCAAAACAGTCTGCCCGTACCGTGGGTGTATTGCGTCAGCTCTGCGGCGTAGTCGCGCATCTCCGAAACCGGAGCGGTGCCCGAAAGCACCGCGGTGTCACCGTTTTGCTCGGGCGGCTCAAAGGTGCCGTGCATCCGCTGAATGTCCGTTATCGCCCTGCCGATGCAGGCGGCGGGTATCTCTAAGGTGAAATCGTAAACAGGCTCCAGCAAAACGCTCTCGGCGCTGCGCAGACCCTGCCTAACGGCGCGGTAGGTGGCCTGGCGAAAGTCGCCGCCCTCAGTGTGCTTTGCGTGCGCCTTTCCCGACACCAGAGTTATCTCCATGTCGGTTATGGGAGCTCCGGTCAGGACTCCAAGGTGCGTTTTTTCGTACAGATGGGTCAATATAAGGCGCTGCCAGTTTTTGTCGAGCAGATCCTCGCGGCATTGCGTGTTGAACACCAAGCCGCTGTCACGCTTGAGGGGCTTTAGCAGCAAATGCACCTCCGCGTAGTGGCGCAGGGGTTCAAAGTGACCCACGCCCTCGACGGTGTTCGCTATGGTCTCCTTGTAGATTATGCTGCCCTTGCCGAAGCTTACGTCAAATCCGAAGCGCTCGGCTATCACGGAGCGCAGCACCTCAAGCTGTATCTCCCCCATCAGCCTTATGCGTATCTCTCCGGCGCGTTCATCCCAGGCTACATTGAGCTGCGGATCCTCCGCTTCCAAAAGCCTGAGCTTTTGCAGTGCGATGTGAGAAGGCACGTCGTCCGGAAGGATGACGCTGTAATTCAAAACAGGCTCAAGTATCGGGCTGTATGTGTTCTCCTCTTCGCCCAGTCCGTCGCCGGTACGGGTGAAGGTTACGCCGGTCACGGCGCAGACCATGCCTGCACTCGCCTCGTTTACGGCGGAAAACTTCTTTCCCGAGTAGACACGTATTTGATTTACCTTTTCCTGTGCGGTGTTTTTGGGGCTTTTAAGCACTTCTCTCACCCTGAGCGCACCGCCCGTGATCTTTAAATATGTAAGGCGGTTGCCCTGACCGTCCTCTCCTATTTTGTACACCCTCGCGCCGAATCCGCTTTTATAGCGGGGCGGTTCGGTGTAGCGGTCAAGCCCGTTTAAAAACGCTTCTACGCCGTCCAGCTTTAGCGCCGAGCCGAAATAGCAGGGAAAGACCTTTCTGCGCGCTATGGCAGAGCATATGTCCGAGGGGACTATGCTGCCGTTTTCGTACCGCTCAAGCAGCTCCTCGTCGCAGAGCGCTATGTTCTCGGTAAAGGCGTCGCCGCTGTCAACGGTGAAGTCAACGCAGCCTTCGCTGAGCTTTCCCCTTAGCTCGTTGAGCAGCATGCCGTGGTCGGCGCCGTCCAGATCCATCTTGTTCACAAAAACAAAGCAGGGCACGCGGTATTTGCGCAGCAGCTTCCAGAGGGTGACGGTGTGGCTCTGCACGCCGTCAGTGCCGCTGATGACCAGCACTGCGTAGTCGAGCACCTGCAAAGTGCGCTCGGTCTCCGCCGAAAAATCGACGTGACCGGGGGTGTCTAGCAAATAAAACTCAGTATCGCGGTAGCTAAGCAGCGCCTGCTTGGAAAAAATAGTGATGCCGCGCTCGCGCTCAAGCGAAAACGTATCAAGAAATGTGTTTTTATGGTCGACTCGCCCGAGCTTTGTAATATTGCCCGAGCAGTAGAGCATAGCCTCGGACAAGGTCGTTTTGCCCGAGTCCACGTGCGCGAGAATACCAATAGCTATCCTTTTCAAGCTTTCACCCCCGTTTTTTATGAATTATGTCACTATTATATCATATTTTTCCGTTGATGTAAAATGAATAATCTGAAACCGTGCATATAAAATACGAATTTGTTAATCTTAAGGAAGCACTTATAAATCACGAGGAGAGAAAACAATGAAATATCAAGCAGTAGAACGCCGCGCGCTCAGCCGCCGCAGCCGCGTAAATGTCAGGATTAATATGGGCGTCGCCTTGGTGCTGTTCGCCTTGGGCACGGCGTCGGTTTGCGAATCGCTTATGTCAAAAAAGCCCGAAAACGTGTTTATGGAATTTCGCTATATGACGCTTAACGGCACCATATTCACAACGCTCATATCTCTGCTTATATTCATTATCTGCGCGTTCGAGCTGCGCGGCAACATCGCCCTTGAGTCCAGCCGACTTTACTATTTGCGGCTGTCCTCGGCTGTAACCGAAACCATAATAGCTATGGTGGTTATGATGTCCTTCTTCCCCTTTGTGCCGGACAACCCGAATATATTTACCTTTTCCTCGTTTTCGATGCACGTTGTGATACCGCTGCTGTCTATCGTGTCTTTTTTGATGAACCGCTCGCCCGTAAAGCCCGAAAAGCCCTTTCTGCGCCTTAACTGCTCTTGGCTTATCACTCTTTACGCGGCTACGGTGATAACCCTGATAGTGCTGGGCTTTATCCCTCAGGAAAAGATACCCTACTCGTTTCTGGATTTTCAAACCCGCCCCGTTTGGTATATGCTGTATTTCGGCTGCTTCATTTACAGCCTTACCTTCATCCTCTCTTATCTATACACAGACTGGAACCATTGGGTATCGCTGATATGGAAAGAGAAAAAGCCGATCAGCCCCGTGACGAGCTGATCGGCAAAGCTGAAAGGCAACGATGTATTGCCTGTATTCTGTTATTCGTCCCTGATATTGGCGATGACTGTCTGAAGCAGCTGCCTGGTTGCCTCCTTGTCATCAGCCTTCCAGGTATCCTTGTATATCTCACTTCCGAGCGTGCCCATCGGTGTCCAGAAGGTGCCTGCAATATTCACCTGCGGGACGCTGAAGGCGATTTGTTGGAAAATGACCTGCATCACCGGAACGTCTGATAACGCCGATTGAGCGACCAGGTTGGTAGGACCCCAGCCCAGGCTTTCGGCACGCTTTTGCTGACAGGTCTTTCCCGCCAGATAGTAAGCGAGCATCTGAGAAGCTCTGGGGAATTTTGAGTGTGAATTTACGCCGAGAAGCTTTTGTCCCATTATTCCGATCATCTGCTTCTTCGTTCCGTTGACCGAGATAGTGGGAAGCTTGGCAACGCCGAAGTTGTCGCCCAATGCCTGCTTGTGCGCGGCAAAATCCCAGGTGCCGTCAATGCCGGCTGCGACTGTTTTTCCGTTGAAGCCTGAGCTGATTTGAGTGGCACTATTACTTATGAAGGTTCCCTTGTAGGTCTTCATAAGTGAGGCGAATGCCATAATGGTAGACACAGCTTCGTCTTCGTCATAATCCACGAATTTCTGTGTAGTTCCGTCGGACTCAAAGCCGTCGATCGTAACACCGCCCGTAAACGCGAACGTACAGCTGTAAAAGCCGTTGCCGCAGTCCATAACAAACTGTCTGCCCGCTTTTTTGCATGCCTCCAAAACGCCCTCAAGGGTTGTGGCGTCACTGTCGGAAACTATGCTGCGGTCGTAGACCAAAAAGTAACCGTTATCTCCGGTTTCCGGGAACGCGTACAGATCATTGTTCGAGGTCACGACATTAACAGAGGTTTCGGAGTTTTCCTGAGAAACGAATTTGGAAATATCAACAGACAGCGGAGCAAGTACCTGTGCGGCCTGCAATCTATCCAGCGTGTCACTGGGGAATCCGAAAACATCGGCGCCTGCGTCCGGGTCGTTGATGATAATCGTCGAAACTTCGCTTTCGCTCTGAGCAACAACGCTTATATCGGTGAAGGTAATGTTGGGATAATGCGATTTAAAGTCCTCAACCATTTCCTGAGTGAGAGAAACAGCGTTACTGGGCGCCCAGACCTTTAGACTGATATTGTTTTCGTCGCCGAAATAGGATTCGCTGATAAAGTCGCCGTCGGTTGTAACGGCGGTGTCTGTCGCCTTTGAGGTGCCTCCGTTGGCGGAGCCGCTGTCGGCGTTGTTGCCGGAGCCGCTGCCATCGTCTTTATCGGAGCCTGTGTTGTCGGAAGAGGCTATGCTGTTTGCGGCGCTTGTATCGCTTGACTTGCCCTTGCTGTTTGTAGCCGCGACCACACCTATGACTACGCCCGCGACGATAAGCACTGCCAGCACAGCGGCGATTATGCCGATCATCTTTTTAGAGGGAGCCTTTTTGGCAGGCTTCTGCTGCGGGACATTTTGCTGCGGTTTATACTGCGGCACGTTTTGCTGCGGTTTATACTGCGGGGAATTTTGCTGCGCGTTGTAAGGCGGTACACTCTGCTGTGTTACCGTGCGCTGACCGTAGTTTTTAGCCACGGGCGCGGGTCTTTGGGCGTTGTTTACGGCTTGTACAGGCGGTCGCTGAACAGGCTCCTTTCGCCTCGGCGGCACTTGTGCCGAAGCAGCCACCGTTCTCTGAGTGTCGGGCACGGCGGCTTTGCCGCTAAACGCTGCGATAAGCTCTTCAATATTGCGGAACCTGTGCTGCTGATAAACCGCCATGCCCTTCATAAGCGCCTGCTCCTGATAAGGAGCGATCTTGGCGCCGTGAGTCGACGGCGGCTTGAGCTCGTCGTTGAACATACGCTCCATGGATTCATCGGGCGTAACGCCTGAGATACACTTATAAATCGTGGCGCAGAGCGCGTATATATCCGTCCACGGACCCTGCTTGCCCTTGGAGCGGTACTGCTCCTCAGGGGCGTAGCCCGGGCGCAGCACAATGGAAAGGCTGCGCTTGTCCTCGTAGTTGACCTCCCTTGAAGCGCCGAAATCCATCAGCTTGAGAGAGCCGTCCTTCATTATCATTATGTTGTCGGGACTTATATCGCGGTGGATCAAGCCCTTCTGATGTATCTGACTGAGCGCGTTGAGAACGGGCAGCAGCTTTTGAAAAAGGTCGTCAAAGCTAAAGGGACCGTTTTCGTTGATATATTTGCTAAGGGTGACACCGTCGATATACTCCATGACGATGTAGGCAGTGTTGTTGTCCTCAAAGAAATCGCGCACATCAACTATGCTCTTGTTTCCAGAGAACTTGCCCAGTATCCTTGCCTCCTGAATAAATTTGCTCTTTCCTTTTTCAAAGAAGCCCTTGCTGTTTTCACCCGTGATGGAAACAGTGGTGTTGGCGTTGCAGTTTCGGCTGACGAAACCTACCGGGAAAAATTCCTTGACCGCGATTATCATATCGAGGTTGAGGTCGCGCCCGATATATGTAATTCCGAAACCGCCTTCACCCAGCACGCGGCCTATCATGTAGCGCTTGTTGAGCACTACGCCGCACGGAAGATGCTGAACGTTTTCGTCTTCCGTTGAGTTTTTAGCTCCGCAGTTGGGACAGACCGCATCGTCGGAATCCAGCCTGTGCATACAGTTATAACAAAAGTGATCCATAATCCACCTCATTTTAACGCTATCAGTGTGATAGCGGAATTGTTGTCATAATCAGCGTCCGGCACCGAGTCGACCGTCTGACGCATTTTGCTTAGCCAATCCTTGGCTTTTTTTGATTCGGAAAGCGAGGAGAGCATATCGGCTTCTACGATGTTCTCCCAAAAGCCGTCGCTGCACAGCAGAAAAGCGTCGCCCGGCTCGAGCTGTATCTCGGTGATGTCGGATTTCACATTTTCTCTGCCGCCCAGCACGCGCACCAGCTTGTTGCGGTCCTTGTGGCCGCGTATCTCATCGGTTGTGATCTCGCCCGCCATCACCGATAACTGCGAAACACTGTGGTCGGTCGACATAAAAAGTATCTCTTTGTCGCGGAAAACATAAACTCGGGTATCGCCCACTGTAGCTGCCAGCGCCTTGTCGTCAGCTATCCAAACGACCGAGATAGTGGTTTTCATTTCGGAGTTTTCTGCCCTGTCAAGCACCGCCAGATTTGCCTCTTCAACAGCCTGTTCCAGCGCTTGAGCCGAAAGCGGCTTGTTCTTTAAAGCCTTGTTAATACAGTTGACCGCGGTTTTTGAGGCGATCTCTCCGTTGTCATGTCCGCCGAGACCGTCCGCGCAAACGGCGAGCAGCACAGAGCCGCGTTTTTTTACGGAGACGAAGTCCTCGTTGTTGGCTCTGTCTCCCTTAGCCGAATAATAGGAAACATCAAATTTCAAACGCGTCAACTCCTTTTTTGATAGCTGGATATATTATAGCATAACGCGACGGGATTGTCACTAAGTTTTCACCACAAAAGTATTACAATTATATTATAAATATATAAAAATCTAACACTCCCCGGGATAATAAGTTTGTTTACCTGTCTTCCTCGGTATTTTTGCTTATATGCTTTAGCTGCTTTTTGTCCTCAAAATGCTTGAACACAAAGAAGGCGGCGAAAAAGAACACCAAAACGGCAATAGAGAGGATCACCCATGTTGTAGGGCTGTTTTTCTCAAAAACACGGCTTGCCGGCAAGGACAGCGGCTGTTTTGAGCGCACAACGGTATACACTCCCGAGCGCGGCGCTTTGAAGGTCAGGCTAGTCTTGTCGCTCTCGGTTTGCAGGCTGCTCTCCATAACGGCGGTTTCCCTGCCGTCAGCGTAAATCACATATATCTTATCATCCTTTGACGGCGGAGAGTCAAGCGTCATCGTCACCGTGTTCTCGGCAAATTCGGTTTTGGCGGTATCGACGCGGAAGCCGACCCGCTTGTTGAGGGTGATGTCGTAGTAGCCCACGGTCTCCGCTGTTTTGCCGATCATCTCCCCTATGACTACCTTTGACTCCTCCGAAACCGAACTGCCGCTCACGGTTTTGACGTCGTTATCTATGCCGACATCGTAGCCGTTTCTCAAATATCGTATATCCCTTTCCGAAAAGCCCATTTTTTCCGCCTTTGAATACAGCCCCTCGCCGTAATCGTCAAAGGTGTAGCGCTGACCGCAGAACAGCGCGCCGGGTGTAACGGAAAAGCTGTCGGAATAGTAGGAGTCCTGCGCGGTTATCACCTCAAACAAATGCGTGTTGTAGTGCGCGGTGATAAGGGCGTCACTGTACTCGGCAAAGGTCATCAGGTGATAAAACGGCATCTTTATGGTATTGCCGTTGGAGTCTTTTTCGGAATAGGCGAGCTCGGGATCAACAAGCTTCATCATAGCCCTTACAAATGGCTCGACGGCGGACTTCAAAAACTCATATTCCTCGTCGGTGAACGGTGGGTTTTCGTCGGTGCGCGTGTCATCCATATGCTTCTTAAGGAAGTTGCTGACGCTGGTAATGGTAAATTCAGACTCGGGTCCGGTGATGATGTACATGACTATCATAACAAGATGGGCGTCATTTCCGGCGTTCTCGAAAACCTTGTCAAAGTAATTGGAGATAGCGTCCTGGTCGGCGGCGGGTTTGCCGAAGATTATCTCGCACAGCTTTGAAGCCGGTTCCTCAAGCAGTGAAACATAGGTTTCGCGGGATAGGTTTTCTCCCAAAAACTCGGTAAATTGGCTTAAAAATTTAGATTTGGAAACTTTTTTTGAGTCGGTGGTAAAGTCTTTGGCGCGCAGATCAAAGGTCTTTGAGGTGAGCATCTCCTCTTCCCCGCCTATATATTCCTTTACTCCGTTGACGCTGATACCCCAGCCCGAGGGATATACATAAGGCACCAGATCGTTGATGTCGACCACGTTGTGGATGTTCTCGTATACGGAGGGATCGGCGGAGGAATTAGCCGCCTCAAAGGTGTATACATAGATGTCGTCGTCCGTGATGCCGTAGGCTGAGATGTTCTCGTTGAGCCTTCTGCCCACCAGATTCGACACCGCGCCTGCGCGGCTGTATCCCATCACCCAGAATTTGGGCGAGGACAGGCTGTAGTCCTCAATGTATTGGTTGATGCGCCGCATGACCTTGTCCGCGGAATCGGAAAAGCCCTTGGGGTCGCCCTCGGTGCCCGCCGTAACATTTGAAGCCCACTCGCTGTTGTAGCCGTTGCCTCGCAGGGCTACGCAAATAAGCGGCATCCCGTTTATCTCCTTGTGAGCTATTACGGTTCCTATGCTGTCCTTTGTGGTGATGTTCATATCCTGCGCGACAATACTTCCGGTGTCAAAGCCGATGTCGGTCAAGATCTCGGTTATGCCCTGTGCCGGGGACTGCTCCTGCGAATAATGGCTGACGCCGAACGCCATTACAGCCGACATTGACCTCAGGTGAGCGTTCGTCTCCTTGCCTGAGCTTAGAAAGTAGCTGTCGCTGTAGTAATAGGTGCCGTGTACGCCGTCCGCCGATTCAAAGGTAGAGTAGAGAAAATTTCCCTTATACACGCGCTCGGCAGGCGAAGCGGCGGCTGAAACAGGAAGGCAGCAAAACCCTATAGCCGCGCAAAGCAGCGCAGACACGGCGGTTTTACAAACCCTAAAAAATCGCTTCATCATATATCTCCCAAATCATTATCTAAAAATATTAGTATTCCGAATCATTGATAATTAGTATTATACAGGCAAAAGAAGTGCCCGTCAACCGGAAAATGTTTTTCCGCGAACGCCCTCTGCCGTTATTCTTTTATGTGTTGAAAAAGAAAAGCGGTATCCGAACAGATACCGCAAAAGCTTCTATTAGTTTTACCAGGGTCTGGCGCGCTTTGAGTTCCAGATGAAGAGTCCCGCGAAGGAAGCAAGCAGGCTGCAGCCCGCGACGACCAGCAAAGGAGTTGATGTAGCGTAAGCGCCAAAGCCGAAGAACACGGCAGCGGCAAAAAGCAGAGCAGAGCAGATGATGTAGAAAATAGTGTTGATGGTTTTGATCGTCATATTGATTACCTCTCTTTCAAAACTGTGTTTTTGTTTTTCTGTGACTACAGTATAACAAAGTGAGTATGACAACAGTATGACAAAAAAGAGATAATTTAAAAAAATTTTTTTAAAGCGGGAAAAATCAGCGATTTTTGCTTATTTTACGACAATGCACTGGCTTTCCATCTGCGCATAGCGCTGCTGAACAAGACTTTTTTCAAAGTGCGAGATATTGCCGTGGGTGGAGTCTGCAAAGTAGTAGTCGTGCTCGTCGTAGCCGATAAGCACCAGACAATGCTCGTGCATATACCACGGCACGGTGTCACCTTCCTTTACTTTGGCGTTCTCGTCGACGTAGTTTACCACCCAGGTGTCAAAGACGTATGGTTCATCCATATCGGTGGTAGCCCATATCATAACAGGCACGCCCTTACATACGTATTCGTCGATAAGGGTCTCCAGCGGGATGTCGTTGTAGTTGTAGGCGTTGAGTGAGGATTTTTGATCGTCGAGGTAGCGGTTCATGCTTTTTGCCATCGATGGCGCGTATACTCCCCATCCGGCGTAGGCTGTGCCCGCAAAGCCGCTGTGCATATCGGGACCGTATTTTATGCCGTCGTCGCCTTCGTAAACATAGTGGCAGTCCAGATAGTTGTCGGCTATGGTGAACTCGTCCACATCAAAGCCCAGTATTTGCAGCAGCATGGTGCAGGCGTAGGTTTCGCAACCCGCCTTTAGCGTGTCCTGCATGATGGGATGGACGTCGGCTATTTGATAAGACGCGGGTCTGCCCGAGGGTGCTTCGGACTCAGGCTTTGATTTTTTTTCTGGCTTACCGCTTAAAATGACCTGAGAAACGACCGAGGCGGCGATAAGCACCGCCAAAAGCAAGCCTGTCGAAGAGAGGACGATAAGCTTCCTCTTGTCATGCCTGAGCTTTTTTATATTGTGTATCGCGGTAAAAGCAATTGCCTTGACTTTGCCGATGATTTCCATAATATGGCTTCCGTTTCATTGTATAGTAAAGCTCAGTATACCACATTATCGCGGAAATGTCACTAGCTAAAACGGAGAAAACCGACATGTTTTTGCGGCGGCAAAAGACCGCTGTGTTGTCACAGCGGCCTCAGACTGTAGAAAAACCCGAAATTCAGGTGTACTGGATTTCGGGTTTACTCATTTTCAGGACCAATTTGATAAATGATAAGAACACAGCAGAAGATTG